>DGLB01000079.1:0-504 GCA_002387845.1 Stenotrophomonas maltophilia
CTCCTTGCCCAGCTGCACCAGCGCCACACCGGCACCGCGCAGCAATGCGCCCGCCGTGATTTCACCGCCGCGCAGGACCAGGGCGGTGGTGCTGCGCAGGAACCGCGCCAGCTGCGTGCCGGGCAGAAGCAGGCCGGCGGCGTCGAGGGTGCAGTCGACGACGGCACCCGGCGCGTCCCCCTCCATCACGTCGCGGACGCAGCCGTAGAACGGCACGGCGAAGCGGGCCAGCCCCTCGGCGAAATCCGCTTCGGCGTCGGCGAGGGTTTCCAGGCCGGTGCGCTGGGCCAGTTCCGCGTTGCGGACGCGGTTGAAGAAGTCGCCGTGCATGAGTCCGGCGGCCGCGCGCAACAGCGCAGCGCGATCGAGGCCGCCCTCTGCCGGCGGCGACAGCGCGGCTCCGGCGGTGCAGGCGTCGAGCGGCAGGAAGCGCTGGTTCTCAGGCACCACCCGGTCGTTCACCTCCCCGCTGGCAAACGCACGTGGGTCGTACAACACGCCGCG
>DGLB01000079.1:600-23650 GCA_002387845.1 Stenotrophomonas maltophilia
CGGCTTCGAAGCCGTGGAATCCACGGTGACAGATGTGCAGCGCAGCACCACGCCGTGCGCGCCGTCGGGCACCATCAGGGGCGTGATCGTGGCGTTGCGCAGCAGGGCCAGGTCGGTGCCGGGCAGCATGTCCAGTGCACGGTCCAGCAGGCCTTCCAGTGCCTGGGTCATCTGTTGCCGGTACTGCACGAAGGCCTGCTCGAACGCGCGGGTGATGGAAGGCTGGCCGGTCACCTCGTAGATGCCGCCGACCAGCAGCAGCAACAGCGAATCCTGCGCGATGGTTTCGTCGACGCTGCGCACCAGCAACTGCAGGCCGACGACATGCGGATCAGGCTGCGGGTCGATCTGCACCCGCCGTGCAATCCCGGCCTTGGTCAGCGTGGTGGCGGGAATGTGCGCGAGGGTCTGGTTCCAATAGCGCTCCGGCACACCGGCCGCGCGCAGCTGCTGTGCCGCCAGCACCCTTCGCTGCGGCGCCCGGGCGGCCAGCTGGCTTGCGGCCAGCGCCAGCGCGTTCTGGTGACGCGCGACCAGGTCCAGCGCGGCGCTGACCTTGTCCGCATCGGTGGACGTGCGGTTGCCACCTGCGCGCAGATGCACCTGCGCGTACAGCAGTGCCGGGCGGACCAGCGCCTCGACCAGCAGGCGGTGCCGCCCGCCCGTTTCGTCGCCGGCGTGTGCCGCCAGCGCCCGGGGCAGGCCGACGAGCGTGCCGTAGTCCAGGTGGGTTGTCGCGCCGGCCGCAGCGGCTTCCGCCAACCCGACCCCGTGCAGGAAGGCGATGCTCTGCAGCGAACGGCCATAGTCGAGCCAGGCGGGAATGTCGTCCACGCCCCATTCGGGCCGTCCGGCATGCTGCACCAGCAGCCACCACAACAGCGACGCACCGGTGCGGTGGGTCAGCTGCGGCAGCTGCGCCTGCAATGCCTCACGCGTGGCCTGCATCGGCCGGTCGCGCGCACGCGCGTCATCCAGCCCTGCCACAAGCGTCGCAAGCCGGACCTCGCCCAGTCCGCGCTGCAACATCCAGCCGGCCACCACCGACTGCTCCGCCAGCGGCGACGTGACCGCGTTGGCGACGCCGCCGTGCCAGTGCAGTGCGTGCAGCAGGGGGCGCGCCGCCGCCTGGAACGCGGAGGTACGGGCCATCAGGTGCCACGCCTCACTGGCGGTGAGCGTGGCGTCGAGCGCTTCGAACAGCGGCAATCCGCAGTCGCGCAGGAAGCTGTCGAGGTGCAGCGCCGGCAACGTTACGTTGCGGGGGAACACGGGTAGCGGGAATGCCGGTACCCCCTGCATCGGTTGCTGCGCGGCCACCGCCGGGCGCGGAGCCAGCAGCACGGCGGCGTAGGAGAAGCACGCGCTGGCCTGCAGCAGGGGATACCGCGCTCGCAGTGCCACGGCCAGCGACAGTGCTGGGCACGGTGCCTGCCGTGCGTCGGCTAGGGTGGCGTCCAGCGTGTCCGTGCCGTTTCCCGGAAGGTGGTGCGAAACGGCGCGGCGCAGCAGGTCGAGCGCGATGTCGGTCGGCAGGCCGTCCGCTTCGAACAGGAACGAGGGCGTCGACGGCAGGGACGCGTTCTGGGCGTGCAGGAGCCCGGCCATCCGCTGCTGCCCGTGCGTGCTGTCCAGCCAGGCGGTCAGGCGTTCGGTGCCTTGCAGCCGCAGGGACCACGGTTGCCCGGTCGAGGGCTGCGCCGGCGCGGCCAGAACCTCGTCCAGCAGGGCATCCACGCTGCCCTGCGGATCCTGATGGAACAGCGTCGCGGCCTGCAGGGGCGTCAGCCCGGCAATCCAGGCACCGCGCAGCACGCGGTGCGTCTCGTGCCGGCCAAGCTGCGCCTGCCATTGCGCGGCTGCGGTTCCCGGAGTGGGGCCGGACACGCTGGCGAGCCGTTGGTAGAAGCGCGCGCACAAGGCGTCGTCGACCTGCGAAAACGGCACGGTGGCAATCCGGGCGACCAGCTCACGTGTCCGGTTGCTGGCATGGAGCTGTCCCAGCGTGAGCTCCAGGTCGGCCGGATCCGGAAACCCGGCACGACCCAGTACATGCAGCAGCACGTCCTGCAACACCGTGCCGTTGCCCGGCAGCACCGCTCTCACTGCCTGCGCCAGCGCAGTGCCGTTGATCTGCTCCAGCAGCGTGGGCGACGGCGTTGAGGACGGCTCCGGCGTGGAGGGGCGGGGCGGTGCCAACCACTGCGCGGCATCACCGACGCTGACCGTGGCGCGCACCGCGTCGCTGTAGCCCAGGTCCACGAAGCCATCGTGGATGGCCTGCATCCACTGTGCGGCCTCGCGCAGGGCGGGATCTTCGGCGGTGCGCGGTCGGATCAGCGCGAACTGCCGGCTCACCGCACGGGCCAGCAGGAACACGCGTGTGAGATGGCTGCTGCGGTCAACCATCTGGCGCGCGAACAACGGCAGCTGGACGCGTGACATCAGGTGTTCCAGCGCGCCTTGCCGGTGTTCAAACAGCGCGGTCACCGCGTCCTCGGGGTCAGGGCAGGCAGCGGCGCTCAGGTTGGCCTGACGCATCACCTGCTGAAGGCCCTCGTTGAAGTCCGAGGCAGTGCGCCCGGCGATGCCGAGCCAGCGTGCGCAGACGGTGTCGGTAAAGCTGCGTGCCACCGTACGCAGGGCTTCGTCCGGCCTCACCCCGCTGCTGTAACGGAAATCCACGCTCAGTCCGGCAGACGGCGCGGCCTGCACACCGGCGCACCAGGCCGGCTCCGGCGTTGGCCGCGGGACCAGGGAGGTGGCATCTGCCCGGACCCGAAGCGATCGTGGGGCCATTGCCGGCAGGACGGACTGCAGCAGCAGCATGCCGCAGGCGGCTGCCGACCAGCCGCGACGCTGCGCGCCCGCCACCGGGAACGGGACAGCCGGCAGCGGGTCAAGCCGCGCGCGAGCTGCGACTGCCAGCACCTGTTTGGCAACCGGGTGCCGCGACGAGGACGGCGCTGCCGGTGCCAGGTGGGTGCGTTCCAGCATTGCGTGCAGCGCGTCGCTGCCGTGCAGGTGCTCGCGCAGCGGGTCCACGGCGACCAGCGGTTCCCATCGCGCCGGCTCCTGCCGGTGCAGACGGCAGGCGCGCCGCACGCAACGCGCCATGAGGTCATCGGGCAGAGCACCGTTCGCCCACGCGTGCCAGCGCTGTTGCAGGTCCAGCAGGGCGGGTCCGGTTGGCAGGGCCCCCGCATCGATGCGCCGGGTCGCACGATGGGTCTGCAGCGGCACGTTCCAGGGGCGCTCCAGCTGCTCGCAGAGCCGGCGCAACAGCACGCCGGGATGCGATTGAAGATGGCGGCGCAGGCGCGCACGATCGGTCACGAACGCCGGTTCCCACACCGCGCGCGGATCGCGTAGCGCCTGCAGCACCAGCAACTGCCATTCCGGTGGAACCGGCTCGGTGGCCTGCAGGGAAGCAAGCAACGGGTCGGCCAGGCAGTGCGCCAGATCGCTGCCGCCGAACCCGCCCTCGATCAGGGCCCACACCAGCGCCTGGTCGATACGCGCCTGCTGGAGGGTGTGCTGCAGTTGCTGCAGCGTGGCGACCGGCACTTCCCGCAAGACCCACGGACGCACAGGGACAGCGCTGATCGGTGTGGCCCGGCCAAGGGCGGCCGGTCGGTTGTCGACGCGATGCGGCCGCGCACGCCCAGGGCGCTGCGTGGAAGGGAGGGCGGTTGGAGGCGGCGGCCGGTGCGCAGGCGCGCAATGGGATGAAGTCGGGTGCATGCGGCGGACCTTGCACACTGGCGGAAGGCAGGTCGAGCCTGCGGCGCGCAAAGCGTGGCCGCAGCAGGGTCCTGGCATGAGAGAACGTGCCGGAACCGTCATGCGCCCGTCATCTGCATCGCCTACCTTGCGGCGCACTTCAGCGGTAAAGGCGACACAGGTGGCCGAGCAGGCAAGACGGCGCCTGGCGCGCATGTTCGAGGACCACGCGCCACTGCTGCGCGGCTTCTTCGTGCGGCGCGGCGCGCGGCAGGACGCCGAGGACCTGGTGCAGGAAACCTATCTGCGCCTGCTCCGCGCACACGAGGGTAATGGCGAGCCGATCGCCAACCCGGAAGCGTATCTGTTCACCGTCGCGCAGAACCTGGCGCGCGAACAGGCCGCGCGTCGACGCTGGTCGACGCTGCCCATCGAAGAACTCGAAGATCTGGGCCAGAGCCTGGCCAGCGGGGAATGCGTGGAAGATGCCGCCGAACGCGAACAGCGCCGCCAGCACCTGCAGACATTGCTGGCCACCCTGCCGGAGCACACCCGCGCCGTGCTGGTCATGCAGTACCGCGATGGCTTGAGCTACAAGCAGATCGCCGAGCGCATGGGCGTCTCGCCGCACATGGTGAAGAAGCACGTGGTGCGCGGGCTTTCGGTGTGCCGGCGGGCGATGGCCGAGCCGGCCGGAGGGGCCGCGTGACCATCCCGGTTGAACATCCGTCGGCGCTGACCCAGGCGGCCGCGCACTGGCATGCGCTGCAGCGCGAGGGCGACCTGAGCCCGTCGCAGCAGCAGGCTTTCATGCAGTGGCTGCTGGTCTCGCCCGCGCACCTGCGCGAGTACATGGCCATCAGCGAAGTGGCGGGTGCGCTGGGCGATGCCCTGCGCGACATGCCGCTGGACCTGGACAGCTTGCTGCAGGCCCCCGCGCCGGCCGACAACCACGGTAACGTGGTGCGTCTTTCACCGCGCCCCGCCACCGCAGCGGCCACGCGTCCGGCACGACCCGCGCGCGCGCTGCCGCGCATCGCCGTGGCTGCCGCCATGATGGTGGGCGTTGGGATCTGCACCACCGTCGCCTGGCCGCGCACCGGTCATTACGTGGCCGCGCATGGCGCACCGCGCCAGATCACCCTCGCCGACCACACCGTGGTGCACCTGGACGCGGAAAGCGAGATATCGGTGCGCATGACCCTGCTGGGGCGGCGCGTGGAACTGGAACGCGGCCAGGCCAGCTTCGTCGTCGCCAAGGACCGGCGTCCTTTCGCGGTACACGCGGCCGGACTGCAGGTGACCGACATCGGCACCACGTTCGATGTATCGCTGCTGCGCGAGCAGGCGCGCATCGGCGTGAGCGAGGGGCGGGTGCACGTGCGCGGCGATGGCGGACGCGGACGCATGCTGGCCGACCTCGGGGCGGGGCAGGCGGCGCAGGTCGACTACCGCGACCAGCGCGTGCGTGTCAGCGAAGAGGACGCCGCCAGCATGACCGCGTGGTGGCAGGGGCGCGTGGTGTTCCGCGACGAGCCACTGCGCGACGTGGCCGACCGCTTCAACCGGCGCAATGCACTGCGCCTGCATGTCAGTGACGACGCGGGTGCATTGCGCATGACCGGCAACCTGCGTGCGGACGACGTGGCGTCGCTGCGTGCGTTCCTGGACCAGCAACCGACCCTGGTGACGCAGCGCGAAGCCGACGGCATCCACGTGCGCCTGCGCGCGGCATCGCCGCTGGCGCTGTAAGAAAAAATTCATTGAAAAAGCGGTGCCCGATCCGCGCGCTGCGCACTCGTAGTTGGGGAAAGCAGGAACAACCCCGTTCCGCGACCACCGCCATTCCCTCACTGGATCCCACGATGCGCCGCACACTGTTCCTTTCCATTGCCCTGGCCCTGCAGGTCACCGCCACCGCCCATGCACAAGGGGCCGAACCGGCCCGCGTGGCCAGCGAGGCGATTGCTTCGCAGCCGCTGGACGCCGCGCTCAACGCACTGTCGCGCCAGACCGGCCTGCAGTTCGTCTACAACGCGCAGAGCGCCGGCAATCCGCGTACGCCCGGCGCACCGGCAGGTCTCAGTGCAGACGCCGCACTGAGCCGCCTGTTGGCCGGTACCGGCCTGCGCTACCGCTACCTCAATGCGACCACGGTCACCATCGAGGCGCAGGACAGCGCATCGCCGGCGCCTGCGTCGAGCGCGGTGGCACCGGCCGGGATCGCCGCCGAAGCCAGTGCCCCGCTGCAGGCCGATGTCGCCGCACCGGCGGGCGGGGCAGGGGCGCAGAACCTGGAAACCATCCAGGTGACCGGCAGCTACAGCCGCAGCCTGGAACAGGCGGTGGATATCAAGCGTGCCACCGTGGGCTTCTCTGATTCGATCGTCGCCACCGACGTGGCCGACTTCCCGGAACAGAATCTGGCCGAAGCGCTGCAGCGCGTTCCCGGCGTGACCATCGAACGCAGCAAGGGCCTGGGCACCAAGGTCAACGTGCGTGGCCTGCCGTCCGAATACACCCACGTGTCGATCAACGACCTGGCCACGGCGTCGGGCAGCGGCGGTCGTGACGTGGAGTTCGACATGTTCGCCTCGGAGATCATCCAGCAGGTGACCGTGCAGAAGTCGCCGACCGCGGCCGACGAGGAAGGCGGCATCGCCGGCTCGGTGAAGATCTCCACCGCACGTCCGTTCGACTACAACGAGCGCAAGCTGGTGTTCTCGGCCGAAGGCGCACACAACAGCATTTCCGAGGAAGTCGACCCGCGCTTCGCGTTCCTCGCTGCCGATACCTGGGGTGACTGGGGCGCGCTGGTGTCCTACTCGCAGTCCAAGCGCACCAACCGTACCGACTCCACCTCGGGCATCAACTTTCGTCCGTCCTCGCGCTTCCTGACCGCCTCGGGCACCCGCGGCACCCAGGCCCAGTCGGTGCTGCTGCGCGACGCCGGCGTCAACATCACCAACCGCAACGACGCCGACCAGACCAACCGCGTGGTGTTCCAGGACAAGGTCGGTGACCGCGTCTACATCAACGAGCAGGACAAGTGGGGCGCAACCGGTTCGCTGCAGTACAAGCCCAGCAACAACTTCAGCCTGACCTTCGATGCGATGGTGGGGGGCTACGACAGCACCGAGGACGAGTACGACGCGGCCGCGTATTCGGCGTCCAGCCGCAGCACGTTCGACACCATCCATGAGTACGATGCCACCACGCTGTCCGAGTACGGCATGGTGGTGCTGCGCGATGTGTCCTACACCGCGACCCAGCACGAGATGCTGAGCAAGGAGCGGATCAACAAGACCGACTACAGCCAGTACAGCATGGCGATGGACTGGAAAGGCGAGAGCTGGTACGTGGACGCGCTGGTGGGTTACTCCGGTGCGGAAAAGACCTCGGACTTCTCCAACCTGAAGCACGTGGCCTATGCGCCCTCGCGCACCCGCTGGACCGGGAACAGTGGCGAAACCATCCCCACTGCCGCCGCCGGCAGCTTCGACATGTACAACGATCCGGGCCGTTACCTCTTCGAAGCGTACGAGACCACGCTGGAGAAGGTGCAGGACGACAAGTACGCCGCCCAGGTCAACGTGACCCGCCTGCTGGACATGGCCTTCCTGCCGGCCCTGCACACGGTTCGGTTCGGTGCGCGCTATACCGACCGTTCCAAGGAGCGTCAGTACGGCGAGTTGAAAATCACCGGGCCGACGGCCGGCAGTGCGGCCTGGGTCAACACCCGGACCATGGCCGACAGCGAATTGCAGTGGATCGGCGACATCGCGCCGGGTGGCAGCTACTCCAACAACGGCCTGAACTGGCAGCAGGTGTCCAACGACTACGCGCGCAGCACGTTCCGCTACGACGGCTTCTACACCCCCTTCGACCCGGGCCAGTTCTACCAGGTCGACGAGAAGGTGATGAGCTTCTATGCGATGACCGACTTCGCGTTCGACATCGGCAACGTGCCGTTCACGGTCAATGCCGGCGCACGCTACGTGGACACCAAGGTCGATTCGTTCGGCTATCACCCCATCCAGCTGCCCAACGGCAGCACCGGCTACACCGACACCCCGGTCTCGCAGGATGGCAGTTACGATGACCTGCTGCCGAGCTTCAACATGACCGCCGAGCTGTCGCCCGGCCTGCTGCTGCGTGCGGCAGCGTCCAAGGTGATGATGCGCCCGGCACTGACCGACATCGCCTACAAGCGTACCGCCAGCTGGAGCTCCTACCGTTTCACTGACGGCAACCCGGGCCTGAAGCCCACATACGCCAAGCAGTGGGAAATCGGTGTCGAGAAGTACCTGGACAACGGTGCGCTGTTCGCCGCCAGCTACTTCCGCAAGAACATCGACGGCGTGGTGATCAACTCGCTGACCGGCGTGGTCGAGGATGTCGCGGTGTACAACGCCAACGGCAGCCTCAATGGCATCTACGACTTCGACGTGTACCAGCCGGTCAATGCCAAGGGAGCCTACGAGGTCGATGGCATCGAGCTGGTCGCGCAGATGCCGCTGGGCATGTTCACGCCTTGGCTGGAAGGTTTCGGTATCAATGCCAACTACACCATGCTCGACAGCTCGCTGGCCGGCGAATCCGACTTGGGCATCAAGACCCCGATGCCGGGCCTGTCGGAGAAGACCTGGAACTTCACCGCGTACTACGAGAACGAACGCTTCGATGCCCGCGTCTCGTACAACCACAAGGACGAGTACGTCGAGTCGATCGGCTACAACCTGTACCCGATCTGGCGTGACGCCTACGGCCAGATGGATGTGTCGATCGGCTACCGGATCACCGACAACATCAAGATCAGCCTGAAGGGCATCAACCTGACCAACGAGCGCACCTCCGGCTACACCATGGATCCGTCGTTCCCGACCATGGACGAGACCTCGGGTCGTCGTATCAGCCTCGGCCTGCGCGCCGACTTCTAAGTTCGGCTTCAAGTGCGGGCGGCGTGCGGATCGGAGAGGGTCCGCGCGTCGTCCGTACGCTTTTCAGAGGTAACGTCATGAAGAACTGTCTCCTGCTGGCGCTGCTTGCAGCGTCTGCTCCCGCGGTGTCCGCGCCCGCCTCCCCCGATGCCGGTCGCCAATGGCTGGCCGGCGACCACCACGTCCACAGCGAGTGGAGCGTGGAGTGGGACCGCAGCACGTCCCCGCCGACGCCGATCCGCGGCGGCGACTCCTCCTACAGCCGCAGCCGCAATGCCGCCCAGGCCAAGGCCTTCGGCCTGCGCTGGATGGTCCATACCGATCACGGTGGCCCAGGTCATTCAGGCGTCACCCGCGATCACGCCTATCCGGCACTGCTGCAGGCCCGTGCGGATGTTCCCGAGGTCATCCAGTTCAACGGCATGGAGTTTGACGTGCCCGCCGGTGAGCACGCCTCGCTGATCATCGCGCCGGGCCCTGACGAGCGCGACCAGCTGGTCACCGCCGAGCGCGACTACAGCCGCAGCGAACCGCTGCAGGGCAGCCGCGATACCCAGCAGCAGATGCTGGCGGCACTGGGCTACCTGGACGGACTGCAGCCACAACCGCTGATGCTGATCAACCATCCCTCACGCACGGCTACCGGTGTGGACGTGTGGGGCAAGGTCACCCCGGAAGAGCTGCGCAGCTGGCATGCGGCTGCCCCGCGGGTGCTGGTGGGCATGGAGGGGGCACCGGGCCACCAGGGCATCCGCAGCGAGCGCGGGCTGTACCGGAACAAGGCGGCACCGACCTTCGGCGGCTTCGACCAGATGACGGCGCAGGTGGGCGGCATCTGGGATCAGATGCTGGCCGACGGCCTGCGCTTCTGGATCACCGCCAGCTCGGACTCGCACGTCAACGTGCGCGACGGTGGTCGTGACTATGATCCCGGCGAGTACAGCAAGACCTACGCCTGGGCGCGACCGGAGGCCGACGACATTCTGGACGGCCTGCGCCACGGGCGCACCTTTGCGGTCACCGGTGACCTGATCGACAGGCTGGAACTGCGGGTGGGCGATGGCGGGCAGGATGCGACCCTGGGCGATACGCTGCGCGTGGCGCGCGATGGCACGCTGCAGATCAGCCTGCGTGTGCGCGTACCGAAGGTCGAAAATGCCAATGGCGACCTGCCGGCACTGAAGCTGGTCGAGCTGATCGTGGGCGGCAAGGGCAGCGACGGGCAGCTGCAGATGCAGTCACGCCACTTCGCTGCCAGCGACTGGCAGCGGGACGGTGACTGGATCAGCGTGCAATGGACGCTTCCCGCACCGGCCCAGGGGGGCTTCGTACGAGCCCGTGGCAACAGCACGGGTGAACGCGTGGCCCTGGCCGATATCCCTGGTGAGGACCCGTGGCAGGATCTGTGGTTCCATTCCAATCCGGTGTTCGTCCAGGTGCGCTGAGCCCTGTGAATGGCAGCGCGTGTGCCGTGCACGGCACGGTCACGCGCCTGCGCCGAGTCTGGGGGCGTTGATCTGCCAACTGCGGAGCCCCCATGACCACACTGACACTGCCCGAACTGGCGAAGAAGATGGCACACATCGACTTCTGCCTGCTGCACACCCACGCGGACGACCGCGAGATCGCCGCGCGTCCCATGAGCAACAACGGCGACGTCGAGTACGATGGCGACAGCTGGTTCTTCGCGCTGGAATCGGCGGACATGGTCGGCGAGATCATGCGCGAGCCGAAAGTGGCGTTGTCGTTCACCGGCAACAAGTCCCTGCTGGGCAAGCCGCCGCTGTTCGTGGCGGTGCAGGGCCGGGGCATGGTGATCCGCAGCCGGACACTGATGGAGGAACACTGGGTGAGCGACCTGAAGCGCTGGTTCGAGCAGGGCGTGGACACCCCCGGGTTGGTGCTGATCCGGATCAGCGCGGTGCGCATCCATTACTGGGACGGTGAAGACGAGGGTGAGATCCTGCGTTGAGCGCGTCCCCGCACACGCGCTCGATGGTGATCGCCGGGTTGTCCACGGTGGTGGAGTGGTACGACTTCACGCTGTATCTGTACCTGGCGACGGTGTTGTCGCGGGTGTTCTTCGGCGGCGGCGAGGTGGCGTTGCTGGTCACCCTGGCCGGGTTTGCAGTGTCCTACCTGATGCGTCCGCTGGGCGCGCTGTGCTTCGGCAGCCTGGGCGACCGCATCGGCCGGCGCTGGATGCTGCTGGCCTCCATGATCCTGATGACGGCGGCGATGCTGGCCACCGCGTTGCTGCCGACGTTTGCCAGCATCGGCGTGAGCGCGGGCGTGTTGTTGTTGCTGCTGCGCTGTGTGATGGCCTTTTCGGTCGGTGGCGAGTACACCGGCGTGGTGGCCTATCTGCTGGAAAGCGCCCCCCTTCGTCGGCGCGGCCTGGTGACCTCGCTGGCATCGGCGGCCAGCGAAATTGGCGCGTTGCTGGCCGTCGGCGTCTCGGCGCTGACCGTGGCCCTGTTGAGCGATGCGCAGCTGGCCGCATGGGGCTGGCGAATTCCGTTCTTCGTCGGCGCGGCGCTGGCCGGGGTCATCCTGGTGGCGCGTTCGACCCTGCATGAGTCGCCCGAGTTCATCCGCCAACGTGAGGTCGGCACGGTGCCGAAGACGCCGATCCGCGATACCTGGCAGAACCATCGCGGTGCGGTGATCAGGACCTTTGCGGTATCGGCACTGGGTTCGATCACCTACTACGTGGGCATCACCTATGTGCCGGCGTTCCTGGGTTCAATGAGCGAGGTCAATGAGGCGACGGCCTTGTGGCTGTCCACCGTGGCGGCAGTCGCGGTGATCCTGGTCACGCCGGTGTTCGGTGCGTTGTCAGATCGGGTAGGGCGGCGGCCCCTGCTGATCGCGCTTGCGGTGTTGTCCGCGTTGCTGCCGTTGGGCATGTTTGCCTTGATGGGCGAGGGCGGCGTGGTGCAGATCGCGGTGGGGGCCGTGGTGCTGGCCGCGCTGGCGGGAGGTGTCAGTGCGGTCGCTGCGCCGGCGACGGCCGAGCAGTTTCCCGGCGAGGGGCGGTTGAGCGGTCTGGCGCTGGGCGTCACGGTGGCGACGGCGTTCTTTGGTGGGGCAACCCCATTGCTTGCCGAGCTGCTGGTTCGCCAGACCGGCTGGGCCGCAGCCCCCGGCGCGATGATCGCGCTGGTCGCGGTGCTGGTGCTGCCGGCGCTATGGACCCTGCGCGAAACCCGCCCGGCGTAGCGCCGCGCAGGGCGTGGTGCTACCTGCCGCCTTCGGTGGGCAACGGGGCCGGCACGTTCAGCAACCCGCCCGCCGCCACATAGGCCGCCAGCGCCTGACCCTGGCTCAATAGGTGCCGCTCCATCGTGCGTTCCGCGGCCACGGCATCGCGCTGGCGGAAGCATTCCATCAGTTCCCGATGCTCGGCCAGCGACTGCGCGGTGCGGCCCGGTGCCAGCAACTGGCGGCCACGGTGCATCTTCAGAATGCGGTGCAGGTCATGGGTGATCCGGATCAGCCACGGGTTGCCCGCGTAGTGCTGCACCGTCTCATGAATCAGATAGTTGTTGCGGTAGTACTCGGCGATGTTGCCGTCCGCTGCCGCCGCCTCCATCGCCGCATGCAGGTCTTCCAGCAGCTGCACGCCGGTGTCGTCGATGTTCCTCACCGCCTCATGCGCGCACCGGCCTTCCAGCATCGCCATGACCGGGAACAGCTGGTTCAGGTCTTCCAGGGTCAGCCGCGTCACCCGCGCGCCGCGCCCGGCGTCGATCTGTACCAGCCCTTCGGCTGCCAGCAGCTTCAGGGCTTCGCGCAGCGGGGTGCGGCTGATCGTCAGTTCCTCGCACAGGGCGGGCTCGTCGATCCATTCACCCGGGGGCAGCCGGTAGTCGTAGATCCGCTCGCGCACATGCTCCGCCACCTCTTCATACAGAGGCGCGCGCTTCTTCGATGAACGCGGGGCAGGGGCGATGGCCATGTCGTAATTGTAGTCGCTTGACGGGGTGGAAGCAGTCGTCCTGCGACCGACCCTGCCGTCAGGGTCGGTCGCGCCCATCCCGCCTTGCTTACATCCAGCCGGGGACGACGAACAGCAGCCAGGCCAGCAGCGGACCGAAGGCGACCACCAGGCCGCTGTAGATCAGGAACTGGCGGAACAGGGATTCGCGTTCCTCTTTCGCCGCCGACGCGACCACCAGTGCGCCGTTGGTCGAGAACGGGCTGACGTCCACGATCGTCGAGGACACCGCCAGTGCGCAGATCACGCCCGCAGCACCCAGATGACCCTGCATCAGGAACGGCACGGCCAGCGGAATCGTTGCGCCGAGCACCGCCGCCGACGAGGCGAACGCCGACACGATGCCACCCACGTAGCACACCAGCAGCGCGCCCAGCAGCGGAATGCCGATGTCCGACACGCCGTTGCCGATGAAGTCCACCGCGCCCGCCTTCTCCAGCACGCCCACATAGGTCACCACGCCGCAGATCAGCAGCACCGTCGACCAGCTGATTCCATCCACCGCGCCCTTCTGGCTCTTCGGCGACAACAGCGCCAGCGCCACCGCCACGGTGATCGACACCAGCCCCACGTTGAGGTTGTAGATCAACGCCGCAACGCCCAGGCCGACCAGGCCGACCAGGGTGAACAAGCGCTCGCGGGTGATGCCCACGGCTTCCAGTGCGTCCGGATCATTCGACAGCGTGCCGCCGCCGGCCGAAACCAGTGCACCGTGGCCCTCGATCGCGAACTGCCGTGACGACGCCTGCGGGCCACCGGCCAGCGCCAGCTCGCCGCCGCCTGCGGTGACCGCACCGCGCCGCATCAGCGCAACGCCGCCAAAGGCGAAGAAGCAGATCACCGACATCATGAAGTTGAAGCCCAGGCTGGTCAGGAACACCGCCATCTCGGTGACTTCCAGCCCGGCCTTCTGCACCACCCCGTTGGTGATGCTGCCGTACACGCTGATCGGCGAGAACCCACCCGCCTGCGCACCGTGGATCACCAGGAGCCCCATCAGCAGCGGATTGATTTTGTACTGTTTGGCGAAACGCAACGCCACCGGGCCGATGATCGCCACCGCCGCCGGGCCCAGCGCGCCAAACGCCGTCAGCAACGCCGTCACCACGAACATCACCCATGGAATCGCCACGATGCGTCCGCGTACCGCGCGTACCGCCCAGTGCACCAGCAGGTCGATGGTGCCGTTCTTCTGTGCGATGGCGAACAGATAGGTGATGCCGACCAGGGTCAGGAACAGGTCG
This sequence comes from Stenotrophomonas maltophilia, assembly GCA_002387845.1. Lineage (GTDB taxonomy): Bacteria > Pseudomonadota > Gammaproteobacteria > Xanthomonadales > Xanthomonadaceae > Stenotrophomonas > Stenotrophomonas maltophilia_AG. Next base: position 14,508 of record DGLB01000079.1, read on the forward strand.
CCGGGGAACCCGGCCAGTACGGCCTTGCCCTCCAGCCCGACGAACAGCCCGCCAATGATGAAGGCCAATGCGAACGCCACCGCACCCATGTTGATCGGCAGGGCCGTGGCGATGATGAACATGATCACCAGACCGATGATCGTTGCGACTTGTGGACTCATGCGCCCTCCCAGACACCTGACTCGCGTACAGCACGGATGGGGAACCGCCATCCTCGGGGTAAAGATTGCCGGGCAAGCCCGGCACTACTTCGCGGGTTGCCGGGCAAGCCCGGCACTACTACGCGGGTTGCCGGGCAAGCCCGGCACTACGCGGGTTGCCGGGCTTGCCTGGCGTTACTGGCGCTCCAGGGCGCGGTGCACCCAGGCCGCCGCACCGTCCAGGTGCTGGAACTCTTCCACCGCGCGCACCTCGCAGCAGGGGTAGGCCGAGGCCACCATGCGCGCCAATGCCGTGCCCGGACCCAGCTGCAGGAATACCCGTGCGCCGCGTTCGAAGGCCTGGCGCATCACCTGCGCCCATTCGATGGTCTGTGACAGCTGCGCTGCCAGGCTGTGCTGCGCCGCTGCGGGCGTGCGCACCAGGCGTGCATCGATGCCTGCCAGCAGCGGCAGCTGGGGGGCCGTCAGCCCGGCCTCGGCCAGCGCCACGGCGAATGCGGCGCTGGCTTCGGCCAGCAACGGTGTGTGCGCCGGCACGTGCACCGGCAGCGGGCGGATCTCCACCGGGTGTGCACGCGCTGCCTCGGCCAGTGCATGCAATGCCGGCCAGCGTCCGCCGACGATGAAATGGTCGCTGCCATTGGCAATGGCGATATGCACGCCGTGCGCATCGCACAGCACCTGCAGCGGCTCACGGGTCAGCCCCAGCACTGCCTGCAGTCCGGCGTCCGCGGGGCTGGCAGCGTCCATGGCCCGTGCGCGCTGCGCTGCCAGCTGAAGACACGTCACCGGATCCACGCTGCCCGCAACCGCATGCGCGGCCAGTTCGCCGATGCTGTAGCCCGCCACCAGCAGCGGTGCAGGCAGCGCCGTACGCAGCACCTGCCAGTGGGCCAGGGTTGCCGCACACAGCAGCGGCTGGGCCTGTGCATTGTCGAAACGGTCGTCAGCCGCCGCCGCATCGATCGCATCGCGGCCGAGTACCGACGATGCGGCCTCGATCATCGCGCGCGCAGCGGGGTAGGGGCGCGCACGTTCGAACATCGCCGCATGCTGTGCGCCCTGTCCCGGGCAGAGCAGGGCCAGGCTCATGCGCCCTCCTGCTGCAGCAGGAACCAGGCGCAGGCCAGCAGGTCGGCGCTGCCTCCCGGGCTGAGCCGGCGGGTCACGAAGGCCGCATCGATCTGCGTCAACCGCTGCTGCCAGTCGCAGGTGAACACGCTGCCGTCGCGCAGGAAGGTGGCCGCGTGCGCCTTGGCCCAGGCCAGCCCGGCAGCGCCGCCGCGGTGCAGCAGATTCAGATCATCCACCGCCGCCACCAGCTGCATCAGGGTGTGGCACAGTGCGGCCTCGCGCGGCAGGCCCGCGGCCCGCGCGGTGCGCAGCGCAGGCACGGCCAGTTCGCGCAGCAGCGGGAAACCGTCGGCGGCCTGCTCGCGGACGCCTGCAACGCGGTGCTGCGCACGCACGCGCTGTCCCGGGCTGTCCGCGTTCAAGGGAGCCTGCATCAGGTCGTCGGCCCAGTCCCTCACCTGCAGGCAGACCTGTTCGGCCGCGAGCGCGGTGCCGGTGTGCGCGCGGCCGCGCGCAGCCGCGGCCACCAGCAGCCCAAGGCTGAAGATCGCACCACGGTGGGTGTTCACCCCGCTTGTGGCGCGCAGCATCGCCGCTTCGGCAGCGATACCCAGCGTGCGCAGCGTCTCGAACGATGCATCCTGTGCGCCGGCGCAGGCGATCTGAGCGTAGTAGTGGCGCAGCGCGAACAAGCTGCGCAGGAACGTGCCCGCGTCCATGTCGGCATGGCTGCCGGTGCTGAACGGGGTGACCAGGCCCGGCTTGGGCGCGCACGCCAGTTCAGTGTGCAGGCTCTCAATGGCCAGCCGCCCCAGTCGCGCGCTGTCGACCCGGTACAGCATCTGCCGCACCGCGTTCATGTACTCACCTCGATGCGCTGGAACAGGTCATCGCGTTGCGCCAGCAGCGCCCCATCCACGCGCTTGACCAGCACCTGCCGCGCGTCGCCGGCGTATTCACGCCAGTTCACCGCGCCGCCATCCGGCAGGCACAGCTCGCCGTCCACGCGGCGCGCGAAGGTGCCCTCCCAGGCCCGCAGGCGGGCGACCAGTTGATCGGCCGCATCGCGGTCTTCGATCTGCCACAGCAGGTCGATATCCGAGCGTGCGTGCACATATTCCAGCCCGGTCAGCATCTGCCAGGCGAAGGCACCGAACACACGTGCCGGTGAAATCGCGTGCAGCGCCTGCAATGGCAGCGACCACGCTGCAGCGGCACCGGCCAGCGGATGCGCGAGCACCGCCTGCAGTGACACCGGCGGTTGCACCTTCACCACATCGTCCATCGGCACGCGCAGCGCGAGCCGCTGCTTGCCCTCGACCGGTGGCAGGGGCACCCCCAGTCGCAGGCGTGGGTCGGCATCATCGGCGGCACGTCGCGCCACGACCGCCGGCCACCCCTGTGTGAACCACTGCGCCAGGCGCGGGTCCTGTGCGGCCACGTCCGCCCGCCAATCGGCCTGTGCCGACAGCCAGACCAGCGTGTGACGGGCGAGCCGCTCAGGCATTGCCGTTGGCCACTTCAGTGGCCACCTTCGCTGCCAGCGTGCGACCGCCGCGCTCCGCGCCCAGCGCGGCACGGCGGTCGCCGGCAGCGGGCGTGCGCAGCGCCTGCAGCAGATGCCGGGCCAGATCACCAGGCCACAGCGATGCCACCGCGCCCATCGCCACGTAGTTCTCCACTCCCGGCGCGAACACCGGCGAACTCTGGCTGAGTGCCTGCAGCTTTTCCAGCGGCTGCTTGGTCACCCGTGCCATCGCGCGCAGGTCCATCACCCGCACCTGTGCGTCGGGCAGCGCATGGATGTGGTCGGCCATCAGCCCGAACGACAGGAAGCCACCGCTGACCGATTCGCCGTATACCAGGGTCACCAGCAGCGCGCCGCGTCGGCGTGCCAGGTCCAGCGTCTGTGCGAGGTGCGCGAAGTAGCCATTGATGCCCAGCAGTTCGTCGCGGCGTGCCAGCCGCTGTCCTGCGGTATCCACCAGCATCACGATCGGTCGCTGCGGATGTTCGGCGGTACTGGCCAGCACGGTGTCGGCCAGTGCCAGCGCATGGTCCACGCCCACTTCGATCTTGTCGGTGGTGCCGATCACCGTGACCACGCCATCGTCGGTGCGTGCGCTTCCGCTGAGTACCGAATCCGTGACCTGGACGTCATGGCCCAGCGGGAACAGGGCGTCCAGCAAGGTCTGCAGGGGGACAGTCATGGCAGGCTCCGGTCCGCGGTGGCGGCAAGGAAGGCGTCGGTGTCCAGCAACGGCAGTGTTTCGGGGGCTGCGATGCCTTGACGGGCCCAGATCTCCAGCCCGTCACGGCAGTCGCCCCATGCCTGCACACGCGCCTGCAGCGCGGCATGCCGTGCCTGCAGCACATGCAGGGCGTCGTCGGTATCGAAACCGGTGGTATCCGGCTGCAGTGCATTAAAGGCGGCTTCGGCGAAGGCGTCGATGGCATCGGCCACCAATACCTGCGCCTGGTCGATCAGGTAGCGGTGCTTGCCGCCGGTGACCCGCCATACCAGGGCACGATCGCGGGCATCGAACTCTTCCACGCCGCGCACGGTTTCGATCACTTCCGGGCCGGACAGCGACAGTCGGCCTTCCTCGGACATGATGACCGTGGTGCAGCAGCGCGCCACGATGCCCATGCCGCCGAACGCGCCGTTACCGCTGCCGATCAACGCAATCACCGGGACCCCCGCCGCACGCGCGGCCAGGGTGGCGCGCATGATCTCGGAGATGGCAATCAGTCCGGCATTGGCTTCGTGCAGGCGCACGCCTCCGGTGTCGAGCAGCAGCAGGACGCCGTCCGGACGGGTCTGCGCGGCGCGTTGCAGCAGGCCGGTGAGCTTGGCTCCATGCACCTCGCCCACGCCGCCGCCCATGAACGGTCCCTGCTGGGCGGCGATCAATACGGTTTTTGCGCGCAGCGTGCCGCTGCCGACCACGATCCCGTCATCAAACGCGGCCGGTTGATCCAGCTGTGCCAGGTGCGGGCTGGTCAGCCGTCGGGCCGGGCCGAGAAACTCGCTGAAGCTGCCGCTGTCCAGCAGTGCATGAATGCGCTCGCGGGCGTCGGCTTCGTAGTAGCTGTGGCGATGGGCGCTGTTCATTGCGGGGCTCCTTCGCGCAGGGCCTGCACGGCCTGGTCCAGGCGCAGGCTGACCACCGCCGGGGTGGCACCTGCATCGTTGATCGATACGCGGACGTCGCGCAGCGGGTGGCGTGCGGCGAAGTCGGCGATCACCGCCTGCCAGATCGTGCCGAAGCCGGTGGCGGCGGTGATGATGCGGACATCCATGGCACCGCCCAGCGCAGCCGGTTCCAGCAGTACTTCCAGGTTTCCGGACGCCAGCACGCCGACCAGCACGGCCGCTGGCGGAAACTGCACGTCGGTGCGGCCGTCGAAACGATAGTCGAGGGTTTCCATCTGCGCTCCTTACCAGTTGCGGAAACGCTTGGGCGGGTCGTACAGACCGCCGGACCAGCGCACCAGGTCTTTCACCGAACGCGCGGCCAGCAGATCGCGGCTGGCATCGCGGACGTTGATGCCCAGGTCCTCCGGGCGCTGGATCACGCCGCGGTCGCGCAGGTTTTCGACCATCGCGCGGTCACGGCCCAGGCCCACGGCGGTGTAGCCGGACACCCCGCGGATCGCCTGTTCGCGTTCTTCCGGTGTGCGGCACAGCAACAGGTTGGCGATGCCTTCTTCGGTCAGGACATGGCTGACGTCGTCGCCATAGATCATCACCGGCGGCAGCGGCATCTGTGCGCGCTCGGCCAGCTCCCAGGCATCCAGGCGCGCGACGAAGGCCGGGGCCATGTGCTCGCGGAAGGTCTCCACCATCTGCACCACCAGCTTGCGTCCACGCGGCATCTCGCCCGGACGCGCAGCCTGCTGGCCGGCCTTGAGCCAGGCCTCGCTGGCGTGGCGGCGGCCGCGGGCGTCCGAACCCATGTTCGGCGCACCACCGAAGCCGGCAATGCGGTCACGTGTCGCGGTGGAGCTGTTGCCCTGCAGGTCGATCTGCAGGGTGGAGCCGATGAACATGTCGCAGGCATACAGTCCGGCGGTCTGCGAGAACGCGCGGTTGGAGCGCATCGAACCGTCCGCGCCGGTGAAGAACACGTCGCCGCGCGCGGCGATGTACTTCTCCATGCCCAGTTCCGAGCCGAACGAGTGCACCGATTTCACGAAGCCCGATTCAATGGCCGGAATCAACGCCGGATGCGGGTTCAGTGCCCAGTGCTGGCAGATCCGGCCTTTCAGCCCCAGCGATTCGGCGTAGGTGGGAAGCAGCAGTTCGATCGCGGCGGTGTCAAAGCCGATGCCGTGATTGAGACGGTTCACGCCGTACTCGGCGTAGATGCCCTTGATGGCCATCATCGCCATCAGCACCTGGATCTCGGAGATCTGCGCCGGGTCACGGGTGAACAGCGGTTCGATATGGTTCGGGCGCGGGGCCTGGACCACGAAGTTGACCCAATCGGCCGGAATATCGACGCGGGGGAGGGTGTCGACGATTTCATTGACCTGGGCAATCACGATGCCGCCGCCGAATGCGGTGGCTTCGACGATGACCGGGGTGTCTTCGGTATTCGGGCCGGTGTACAGGTTGCCGTGGCGGTCAGCGGCCTGCGCGGCCACCAGCGCCACGCCGGGGGTGAGGTCGATGAAGTAGCGGCCGAACAGCTCCAGGTAGGTGTGGATCGCCCCGATCTGGATGCGTCCTTCGGCGACCAGGTTGGCCAGGCGCACCGACTGCGGGCCGGAGAAGGAGAAATCCAGTTTCGAGGCGATGCCGCGCTCGAACACATCCAGGTGCGAGGGCAGCGACAGCACCGACTGCACCATGTGCAGGTCGTGCACGCGCGCCGGATCCAGTTCGGCCAGGCGCTGGGCCAGGAAGTCGGCCTGTTTCTGGTTGTTGCCTTCCAGGCAGACCTTGTCGCCTGGTTCTAGCACCGCGTGCAGCAGGTCCACCACGTCGTCGGCGGCGACCTCATGGCCGCGGGCGAAGGCGGCTGCCCGTTGCAGACGGGCCTGGCGGCCGCGTGCCTTGCTGTCCCAGCTGGGGGTCATTGCAGTCATCCCGGGGGTGTTGACGTAATTACGGCATAATTACGACGGCGGATGCAACCCGCAGTGCAGCAAAAGAAAGGGCCCGCCGGTGGCGGGCCCTGTTCATGTTCACGTGATCGACGCGATCCGTAGCGCCGGGCTTGCCCGGCTGCCGTTCGCAGGGATCCAACCGAAGCCGGGCAAGCCCGGCGCTACGTCAGGTCAGAACGCCCAGCGCAGGCTGGCCGACACAAACCGCGGCTCGCCGTAGTTGTTGTAGTCCAGGTTCGCCCAGTAGGTCTTGTCCAACGCGTTGCGCACGTTGAGCGAGGCGGTCCAGCTGTCGCTGATGCGGTAGTTGGCGTGCAGGTTGACCAGCATGTACGACGGCTGGGCCACGGTGCGGGTGCCGCCCAGCGGGTACGGGATGTTGTAACCCTCGACCTTGCTCTGCCACTGGACGCCACCGCCGATGGTCAGGCGGTCCAGCACGCCAGGCAGGCGCACGCTGGTGTTGAGCTGCAGCAGGTCTTCCGGCGGGTTGGCGTACAGCAGGTCGGTGGCGGCGCGGGTCACCTTGACGTGGGTGAAACCGGCATTGACGGTCCAGCCCGGCAGGATTTCGCCGTTGACATCGACTTCCCAGCCGCGCGACTTGGTGCCGTTGACGCCGATGTAGGCCGAGCTGCCGTCGCTGAGCGAACCGTCCGGCAGGCTCATGTCACGCACCGCGTAGTTGTCCTGCTTGGCTTCGAAGATCGCTGCATTGGCGGTCAGCTTGCCGTCGAACCACTGCGACTTGATGCCGGCTTCCAGGTTGGAGCCTTCCACCGGGGCCAGCAGGTTTTCGTTGCGGTCCTTGTAGTTCTGCGGATTGAAGATTTCCGTGTAACTGGCGTACACCGAGAAATCCGGCACGATGTCGTACACCAGGCCCACGTACGGGGTGACTTCGTCGGTCACCTTGTAGGCACCGCTGGTACCGGTATAGGCACCGGCCGCGTTGTAGCTGCGGCTCAGGGTTTCCCAGCGGCTCAGGCGCGCACCGGCGATCAGCGACAGCGGGTCGGCCAGGCGCAGACGGGTCGAGGCGTATACGCCGCTCTGCTTGGTATGGGCGATTCGGCGCGCACCGGTGCGGCTGGCGCGCAATTCCGGAATGTCGCCGTCCCAGGTGTGGATGTTGGGAATGTTGTAGCGCCAGCTGGCCACGGAGGTGAGCGTCCAGGTGGTGGCTTCCAGATCATTCCAGCTGCCGCCGATCACCACGTCATGCTCGCGGCCGAAGGCCGGGAACGTGCCGGAAATGAACAGGTCCGCGCCCTTGCGGGTGTCTTCGGCGTCGCCGGCACCGGCCAGCAGGTACATGCCGGCACCGGTCACCGGGTCGGGATAGCCGCTGCCGTACACGCGCACGTTCTGCACGTTGCCACGGGTATAGGCGGTGTTGAGCTTGAGCAGCCAGTTCTCGCCGAAGCGCTGTTCGAGGTTGCTGAAGACGGTGCTGGTTTCGCGCTGCCAGTAGCTCCATTTGGGAGCCATGTTGGTCTCACGCGGCAGGTGGGCGAAGGTGCCGTCGCTGTTGAAGAACGGCACGGTGCCCCAGGTGGACCCGACCGGGTTGTTGTCCTGGCGCTGATAGCCGACCGTGACGGTGGTGGAATCGGTGATGTCACCTTCCAGCACGGCCATGCCGGCCATCTTGTCTTCCTTGTAGCGGTCGTAATACAGATCCCGGTCGGTATAGGCGGCGACCACGCGGCTGCGGAAGCGCCCGTCACGGGTCAGCGGCGCATTGACGTCGGCTTCGATGCGGCGGAAGTCCCAGCTGCCCGCGCTGACCGCGACCGAGGCATCAAATTCCTTGCCCGGGCGCTTGCGCAGCAGGTTGACCGTTGCCGAGGGAATGCCGGCACCGCTGAGCAGGCCGTTGGCACCGCGGATGACTTCAACGCGGTCGTAGAAGGCGGTGTCATATTCCTGGTTGGTGGAGCCGCTGTAGGTGGGCAGACCGTCGACCTGGAAATCGGTGATGGTGAAACCACGCGCGTAGTACAGCGGGCGCTGGGTGTCGTAGAACGACACGCTCACGCCGGTGACGTTGCGCATGACGTCGTTGATCGAGAACAGTGCTTCGTCCTGCAGCCGGTCGATGCCGATCACGCTGGTGGACTGCGGGGTTTCCTGCAGGGTGATCGGCAGGCGGGTGGTGCTGGACGGAACCGCCTGGGTACCGACCACGTTGACCTGGTCCAAGGTCTTGGCATCGGAGGCGTCGGCGCTGGCGGTGTCAGCCAGGGCAACCGCCGGCGCGGCGGCAGCCAGGGCGACGAGCAGGGCAACGCCCAGCGGGGCGCGACGGAAAGAGTGGGGCGAAGCAGCGCGTAAGGACATGCGAAGGTCTCGAGAAGCCCAAGGGGAGGGCACAACGGGACGCAAATGTAAATCGTTCGCATTCTAATTACAAGAATTTAACAACTCGTTTCGTGGATCCGGGCTTGTCCGGCTGCTGTTGGATCTGGGCGAACAGCCCTCGGTTCACGGCGTCCCTGGTTTGGCGGCTCGGGACGGGCGTTCCGGGGGACGCTGCAAGTACGTCCTTGTAAGCTCGGTCGCCGCATCCATGCGGCTCACGCCCCCTCCAGCCCATCCCGAGCCGCCCTCGACAGTGGGTCGGTGGCCAAGGGAAATGCCAGATCAACGGCGGTGTCGATCCGGGGTCATGCGTCAACGAATGTGGGGGATTTCACGGCGGTCGTCTTGCGACCGACCCTACCGGACCTCATGCAATGGGATCGTGCGGACGGGTTTTTGATCGCCCCTGGCCACCGGCCGTCTGTCTGG
>DGLB01000079.1:23663-26393 GCA_002387845.1 Stenotrophomonas maltophilia
CCCCGGCACGCCCAAGCACGGAAATCAGTGACCACCGGCTGTTCGCCCAAATCCAACAGCATCCACGCACGCGCAAAAGAAAACCGGCTCCCAGAAGGAAGCCGGTTTCTCAAGACTCACATGGAGCGATGCAGCAGTTACAGGGCCTGCATCTCTTCGTTGGCGTTGCGCTTTTCCTTGACCGGCGCGACAGGCGCGGCCGGGGCCGGCGGGGTCAGCATCACTGCCGCGCTGGTGTCGGCCGGCACTTCCAGGAACGGAAGATTCAGCGCTGCGCTGGTCTGGCCTCGGATCTCGTTGGTCAGCGCGGCGCTGTCATTGAGCTTGCGACCGTACGAGGGCACGATTTCCTTCAGGCGCGCTTCCCAGCCGGCTGCCATCTGTTCCGGGAACGCCTTCTTCAGCAGATCCAGCATGATCGGCGGCGAGGTCGACGCGCCCGGCGAGGCACCCAGCAGGGCGGCGATGGTGTGGTCCTTGTCGGTCACGATCTCCGTGCCGAACTGCAGCACCGAACCCTTTTCCGGGTCCTTCTTGATGATCTGCACGCGTTGGCCGGCGGTGACCAGCTCCCAGTCCTCGCGCTTGGCGGTCGGGAAGTACTTCACCAGTTCGGCCTGGCGGTCCGCATCTTCCAGACGCGCCTGGCCCATCAGGTACTTCACCAGGTCCAGGTTCTCCAGGCCCACGTCCAGCATGCCCGCCACGTTGTTGTGGTTCACCGACGAATACAGGTCGAACCACGAACCGTGCTTCAGGAACTTCGTGCTGTACAGCGCGAACGGCCCGAACAGCACCACCGGCTTGCCGTCCAGCTTGCGTGCGTCCAGGTGCGGCACCGACATCGGCGGCGAACCCGTTTCGGCCATGCCGTAGGCCTTCACGCTGTGACGGCTGGCAATTGCCGGGTTCTTGAACGCCAGGAACTGGCCGCCGACCGGGAAGCCCGCGTAGTTCTTCGATTCCGGAATGCCCGACAGCTGCAGCAGCTTCAGCGCCGCACCGCCTGCACCAATGAACACGAAGCGCGACTTCACCGTCGATTCCGTGCCCGACTTCAGGTCGGCCACGGTCACGTTCCAGCTCTTGTCGTCGTTCTGGCGCAGCGCGCGTACTTCATGCTCCAGGTGCAGCTTGAAGTTCGGGCTGCGCTGCAGCCCGGTGGTGAGCTGGCGGGTGATCACGCCGAAGTTCACGTCGGTGCCCAGCGGCATCCAGGTCGCGGCCACCTTCTGGTTCGGGTCACGCCCTTCCATCAGCAGCGGGGCCCAGGCCTTGATCTGCGCCGGGTCTTCCGAGTACTGCATGCCGTAGAACAGCGGGTTCTTCGACAGCGCCTGCTGGCGCTTGTGCAGGTAGGCAATGTTGTCATCACCCCACACGAAGCTCATGTGCGGGGTCGGGTTGATGAAGTCGCTCGGCTGGCTCAGACGGCCTTCCTTCACCTGGTGCGACCAGAACTGGCGCGACACCTCGAACTGCTCGGCGATGCCCACCGCGCGCTTGGTCTCGATGCTGCCGTCCGGCAGTTCCGGGGTGTAGTTCAGTTCGGCGAAGGCCGAATGCCCGGTGCCCGCGTTGTTCCAGCCGTCGCTGCTTTCCAATGCCACGCCGTTGAGGCGTTCATAGATCTGGATGTTCCAGTCCGGCTGCAGTTCCTGCAGGAACGTGGCCAATGTGATGCTCATGATGCCGCCACCGACCAGCACGACGTCGACCGGCTTGTCGTTTTCCGCCGCCGGGACCGAGCGCTGGAACAGGGGCCAATACAGGAACACGGCCGCTGCCAGCAGCAACAGCACGAGCAGGCCGAGGACGACCTTGGCTAACTTTTTCATGGATATCTCTTAGGGGGAGATGGGAGGAGGATGACCACGCCCTGGGGAAGAAGCGTGAAGAAACAACCGTTTGGCGCATCCTGGGACCAATTTTAGCCCGAAACGGTACGGATTTGGTGCAGCGCAGCATCGCGTGGCGCGCCGGCGGTCAATCTGCCGCCAGGCTGAAATACTCCGCCAGGAAGTAGCCGCACTGGTACAGCAGCGCCGCTGTTGCCAATCCCACGTGCACCGGCCGGCTCCGGCTGGCCATCCCCACCGCCGCCACCGCCAGCATCACCGCCGTATGCACCGGGTAGGCCTCGCCCAGCATCACCCAGCGGCTGTGGCCCTTGATCGCGGTGTCGCCCAGGTCCAGCAGGGTCACCAGCGCCAGCATCCCGAAGAACCCGCCCCGGCGCTGCAGCAGGTAGTGCTCGTAGCTGTCGTAATCGCGCAGGTCGTCAGGGAACAGCAGCACGCACAGCATGTACCAGCTGGCGCAGTAGGCCAGCACGAACAGGTACAGCCCGAAGGTCCAGCGATGTACCTGGATCAGCCGGAACTCCCACCACCAGAAGGTCACCACCGAGATCAGCGCCCACAGCACCCAGGCGATATGCAGCCACGAGCAACCCCGGCGTGCCGGGTTCTCGATGATCTGCGCCAGCCCGCGCAGCAGGGTGGTGATGCTCAGCCCGAGGATGATGCTGAGCACCACCCGGATGTGCAGGTAGACCGGCTCGCTGTCCATGCCCCGGATGCTGCGCGCGGGCCGGTCAGCGCGTCGTGTACGACCGGGCTTTGCCCGGATGATGTATCACCGGGTTCCGCCTGGATGAACGCCGACCGCCCCGTAGAGCCGGGCTTGCCCGGCTGAAGCATCGGTGCACCGTCCAACCGGGTAGAGCCG
>DGLB01000079.1:26436-42672 GCA_002387845.1 Stenotrophomonas maltophilia
CCGGGTAGAGCCGATCCGCCGCACCGCCTGCTAGCGCTTCTTCCTCACCAGCCCGGCCGACGCCGCCAGCACCGCCCGGGTCAGCAGCGCCATGGTTTTTACATCGCCCTTCCAGTGCTGCCAGTACAGCGGCACGTCCTCCCACGCGCGCTGCTTCATCAACACCAGCCGGCCGGCCTCCAGGTGCCGCTTCACCAGCGGCAGTGGATTCATGGTCCAGCCCAGCCCGCCCAGGTTGGCCTGCACGAACGCGCGGGTGGATGGAATCCACCAGGTCGGTGCGGTCATCGGCAGCTCTTCCCCGGCCAGGCGGCGGGCAAACCGCGCCTGCATGTCGTCCTTGCGGTTGAACACCAGCACCGGGGCCTGGGCCAGCGACTGCGCGTTGACACCTTTGGCGAAGTACTTCTCGTGGAAGGCCGGGGTGCAGGTGGCGGCATAGCGGATGCTGCCCAGTGGATGGATCTGGCAACCCTGCACCGGTTCGTCCAGGGTGGTCACCGCACCCAGCACCGCGCCCTGCCGCAGCAGCGCCACGGTATGGTCCTGGTCTTCCAGGCGCAGGTCCAGGGTGGTGCCGGTCTGCTCGGCAAAGCGCAGCGCGGCTTCGGTGAACCAGGTTTCCAGGCTGTCGTGATTGACCGCGACCGGGATGCTGGCCTGTGGCAGGTCCTCGTCGGCGATGCCCATGCGGTGCAGCGCATCGTGCTCCAGCAGCGCGGTCTGCTCGGCCAGCTGCACCAGCACCTGACCTTCGTCCGTGGCCACCGCCGGGGAGGAACGCTTCACCAGCAGCCGCCCGACCCGGTCCTCCAGCGCCTTGACCCGCTGCGACACCGCCGAGGCAGTCACATTGAGCGACTGCGCGGCGCGTTCGAAACTGCCCTCGCGGATGACGGCTGCCAGGGCGCGGAGCTGGGCGTGGTCGATGCGCATCGTCTTAAGTTCCGCTAAAGATGGTTTAGCAAGTTTAGCTCTACTTTTCCATGTTGCGGCGCGACAATACGCGCCATCCGGTGCTGTACGCCTTGGCGAGGCACCACCCCCATGGCAAGACAGGCGGTACTCCCATGTTCTCCTTCATCTCCGGCGGCCCCGGTCTGGCCGCGTGGTTCAGTGGCGCAGCCGCAGGCATCGGCCTGTTCGCGGTGGTGGGCGCGCAGAGCGCCTTCATCCTGCGCCAGGGCATCCTGCGCAAGCACATCGTGCCGGTGGTGGCGACCTGCGCGGCGATCGATGCGGTCTTCATCTTTGCCAGCGTGGCCGGGTTGAACACCCTGACCCGTGCACTGCCGTGGCTGACCACCGTGGTGCTGTGGGGCGGCGTGACCTTCCTGGCGTGGTACGCCTGGCAGTCGGCACGCCGTGCGCTGGCCGGTACCGGTGGCCTGCAGATGGACGACAGCGACAATACGTCGCGCCGTGCGGTCCTGACCGCTGCGGTTGGCTTCTCGCTCATCAACCCGCATTTCTGGCTGGACATGATGGTCATCGGTTCGATCGCCGACAACTTCGGCACCGAGCGCATGGCCTTCGCCGCCGGCGTGGTCACCGCCAGCTGCCTGTGGCTGACCGCCCAGGGCCTGGGGGCCCGCCTGCTGGCTCCGCTGTTCACCAAGCCCAAGACCTGGCGCATCCTCGACGGCACCATCGCGGTGATCCTGTCGGTGCTGGCGCTCAGCCTCGCGTTCCGCGGCGTGCACTGATACCTCTCTCCGTCAGTGCAGGTCACCCATGGCACCGCGCAAGCGGTGCCATTTTTATTTGTGCGGCCGGTTGCGGCTAGAATCGCGACTCCGGACATGGGGTCCGGCCCTGGGGGGGGATGGATGCGCAGGATGATGAGCGCCGCGCTGCTGGGCGTGGTGTGTGTGTTGCTGCCGGCATGGGCCGGGGCGGTGGATCTGGAGCGTTTCCTGCGCGAGGAAAGCTTCAATGAAATGAAGTTGTCGCCAACCGGCGAATACCTGGCCGCAACCGTGCCGATGGAGGACTCCACCGCAGTGGCGATCCTGCGTCGCAGCGACATGAAGCTGGTCGGGGCATTCCGGCCGCAGAAGCACAACCATGCCGACACCTTCGAGTGGGTCAGCGACCAGCGTCTGGTGATCGGCCTGGCCAAGAAGTTCGGCCGGCTGGATGCGCCGCAGGCGACCGGCGAACTGTACGGCATCAATGCCGATGGCCAGGACGGCGAACTGCTGGTGGGCTACCGCAAGGGCAGCCAGGCGGCGGGCAACCATGCCGAAGCACGGCTGGCCTGGGGCATTGCCGCCGAACTGATGGAAGCGGCACCCGCCGGAGACGGCAGCGCGCTTATCGAAGTCAGCCTGTTCTCCGAAAAGGCATCTTCCCAGGTCGAACGGATGGACGTGGCCACCGGCAAACGAACCTTGGTGATCCGTTCACCGGTGCCACGAGCGTCCTTCCGAACCGACGCGCAGGGCGAGGTCCGCTTCGCCACCGGGTTCGCCGATGACCGCGTCAGCCGTCTTTACTACCGCGACCCCGGGGCGGAATGGCGGCCCGTGCACGAAACCTCGCGCACCGGGCGCGCCCAGGTGCCTGTGGGCTTCGGGGCCGATGGCCAGCCCTACCTGCTGGTGGAGCAGGCCGAGGGGCCTGACGCCATCGTCGCCTGGAACGCGAAGACCGACGAGCGCCAGATCGTACTGCGTGACCCGGTGGTCGATCCGGGCCGGATCATCTATCAGCCGGGAACCCGTACCCCGGTCGGGGCGCTGTTCTTCGGTGATGCCCCGCATACCCGCTTTTTCGACGAAGGATCCAGTACGGCGCGGCTGTACCGCAGCCTGGAGGCGGCACTGAAGTCGCCGCTGTTCATCACCTCCAGCACCCGCGACGGAGGGCTGGTGCTGGTACGGACCTGGTCCGGGCAGAATCCGGGCGACTTCTATCTGTACGACACGGTCAAGAAGCATGCCTCCCTGCTGACCAGTCGCAGCCACTGGATCGACGTGGAGACCACCGCGCGGGTGCAGCCGGTATCGCTCAAGGCCCGCGATGGCCTGGCATTGCACGGGTTCCTGACCGTGCCGCATGGCAAGGACGCGAAGGGCCTGCCGCTGGTGGTGCTGCCGCACGGCGGGCCGTTCGGAGTGTTCGACGACGGTGGCTACGAGCGGGAAACGCAGATGCTGGCCGACGCTGGCTACGCGGTGCTGCAGATCAACTTCCGCGGCTCGTCCAACTATGGCTTCGCGCACACCGTGGCCGGCAAGCAGCAGTGGGGCGGAACCATGCAGGATGACGTCACCGACGCCACCCGCTGGGCCATTGCGCAGGGCATTGCCGACCCCGCCCGCATCTGCCTATACGGGGCCAGCTATGGTGCGTATGCCGCCATGATGGGGCCGATCCGCGAGCCGGGTCTGTACCAGTGCGCGGCCGGCTACGTAGGCGTGTATGACCCGGCACTGATGTACGCCCGCGGCGATACCGGCGACAGCAAGACCGGGCGTGTGTACCTGCGCGAGTGGGTGGGCGAGCAGAAGGACCTGGGCCCGCGCTCGGTGATCGCGCGGGCCGCGAACATCCAGGTACCGGTGTTTCTGGCGGCAGGTGGCGAGGATGAGCGCGCCCCGATCACGCACACGCGGCGGCTGGAAGCGGCGCTGAAAAAAGCCGGCACGCCGGTGGAAGCGCTGTACTACAAGACCGAGGGCCATGGTTTCTACACGCCCGAGCACCGGCGCGAGTACTACACCCGCCTGCTGGCGTTTCTGGCGCGGACGCTGGGTGGGAAAACCGCCACGCCAGCCGGCACCGCCGCCTCGCCATAACCGACACGCGCACGGGCACCGCCCGTGCGCGTCTGACTAGAATCGACTATTCCGGACAAGGTGTCCGGCTCAACAGGGGGAAGGATGCGTTACT
This sequence comes from Stenotrophomonas maltophilia, assembly GCA_002387845.1. Lineage (GTDB taxonomy): Bacteria > Pseudomonadota > Gammaproteobacteria > Xanthomonadales > Xanthomonadaceae > Stenotrophomonas > Stenotrophomonas maltophilia_AG. The sequence continues at coordinate 30,334 of DGLB01000079.1, forward strand.
CGAGCCTGGCGGCATGGGCCGCCGCAGCGCTGCTGTGTCTGCCGGTGGCCTCGGCGACGGCGCTGGATCTGGAGCAGTACCTCAAGCGCGACACGTTCACCGATATCAAGCTGTCCCCCGGTGGCGACTACTACGCCGCCACGGTGCCGATGGAAGACCGCACCGCGCTGGCCATCCTCAGCCGCAGCACCGGCAAGGTGGTGGGCTCATTCGTGCCGCCGCGCGACAACCACGCCAGCCATTTCAGCTGGGCCAACAACGAACGCGTGCTGATCGGCCTGGCCGAAAAGTTCGGCGCGCTGGACGAGCCGCGGCTGACCGGCGAACTGTATGCCATCAACGCCAACGGCGGGCGTGGCGAATTGCTGGTCGGCTACCGGGTGGAGGGCAAGGGCCCCGGTTCCCGCATCCAGCCCAAGAAGGTGGAAGACGTTGCCGCCTTCCTGATCGACACGGTGCCGCAGGACGACCGCAACGTGCTGGTCTCCATCTGGCCGTTCAGCGAAGACCCGTTCACCCGCGTCGACCGTCTGGAAATCAACAGTGGCCGGCGTGTCACGGTGGCGCGTTCGCCGGTGCGCAATGCGGATTTCGTCAGCGACGCGCAGGGCCAGATCCGCTTCGCGCACGGTTCCGGCGCGGACAACAACAACAAGCTCTACTACCGTGAGTCGAGCACCAGCAACTGGCTGCTGATCAACGACGAAGGGGCCAACAAGCGTATCGAGCGCGCGCTGGGTTTCTCTGAAGACGGCAAGCAGGCTTACCTGCGGGTGGAGCAGGCCCGTGGCCCCGATGCCATCGTCAGCTGGGATCCGGTCACCGACAAGCGCACGGAACTGCTGCGCGACCCGGTGGTTGACCCGGATCGGCTGATCTACCGGCCGGGTACCCGCATTCCGGTGGGCGCGCTTTACCTGGGCGACAAACCGCGTACGCGCTTCTTCGACGAGCAGTCGGCCGACGCGCGCCTGTACCGCAGCCTGGAAGCTGCTTTTGGCGGCGACGCGGTGTTCATCACCTCCAGTACCCGCGACGGCAGCCAGGTGCTGGTGCAGGCCTGGTCGGGGCGTAACCCCGGCGACTTCTACATCTTCGATACCGTCGCCAAGAAGGCCGAACACCTGATCAGCCGCAGTGCCTGGGTCGATCCGGAAAAGACCGCCAAGGTGCAGCCGTTTGCCTTCAAGGCGCGCGATGGCATGCAGTTGCATGGTTACCTGACCACGCCCGCCGGCAGCAGTGGCAGGCAACCCATGGTGGTGCTGCCGCATGGCGGCCCGTTCGGTGTGTTTGACGATGGCAGCTACGACATCGAATCGCAGATGCTGGCCGCTGCCGGCTACGCGGTGCTGCAGCTGAACTTCCGTGGCTCGGGCAACTTCGGCCGGGCCTACCAGGCCGCCGGCGCGAAGCAGTGGGGGCGGACCATGCAGGACGACGTCACCGATGCCACCCGCTGGGCGATCGAGCAGGGCCACGCCGATGCGTCGCGCATCTGCATCTACGGAGCCAGCTACGGTGCGTACGCCGCGCTGATGGGCGCGGCGCGCGAACCGGGGCTGTACAAGTGTGCGGCCGGCTATGTGGGTGTGTACGACCTGCCGATGATGTTCAGCCGGGGGGACATCCAGCGCACCGGCTCGGGCGAGACCTTCCTGAGGGAATGGCTGGGCGACCCGGCGCAGCTGGGCGAGGTGTCACCGGTCAATCTGGCCGCCAGCATCAAGGTGCCGGTGTTCCTGGCCGCCGGCGGTGAAGACCAGCGCGCCCCCGAACAGCACACCAAGCGCATGGAAGCGGCGCTGAAGAAGGCCGGCGTGCCGGTGGAGTCGCTGTATTACTCCACCGAAGGACACGGCTTCTACACCGACCCGCATCGTCGCGAGTACTACAGCAAGCTGCTGGCGTTCCTGTCGCGCAGCCTGGGCGGGCAGACCGCCGCGGCCGCCGCGCAGCCGTAGTTTTCATCGGCAGCGCTGGCCAATGGCCGGCGCTGCCAACGTCGGTGCGTCATCCAGCGCTATCGCACGCCGTGCATCATCCGGCGCAGCAGCGGGGCGCTGAGCAGCGCCACCACTGCACAGCCCAGCCCGATCCACATCAGCAGCCAGAACAGGTGTTCATAGCTGGCCGCGGCGCTGGCGATGTTCAGCGTTTCGCCTTCCGGCACCTCAATCGCGGCCAGCTTGCCGAACAGTGCGGCCAGGGTTTCCGAGAACGCCGTGGCCAGGAACCAGGTGCCCATCATCAGGCTGACCACGCGCGGCGCGGCCAGCTGGGTGACGGCCGACAGGCCCACCGGCGACAGGCACATCTCGCCGATTTCCAGCACCAGGTACGCCAGCACCAGCCACCACACGCTGGCCATCTGCCCGGTCGCACCCACCTGCTGGGCCGCCAGTGCCAGCGGAATGAACGACAGCGCGGCGAACACCAGGCCGTAAGCCGACTTCAACGGCTTGGAGGGATCCAGCCGGCGGCGGTCCAGCCACGCCCACAGGGCGGCAAACAACGGTGCCAGGACCACCAGGAACAGGCCACCCAGATAGGTCATCGAACCGGCGGTCTGCGGAATCACCAGGCAGTCGCGCACCAGCATCACCAGCATCAGCGCGACGATGGCGATGAACACCGTGCGCGGGGCGGACGAGGTGGGATTGCGTTCGGACAGGCGGGCGGCGACCACGAACCCCAGGGGAGCCAGCAGCAGCGAAGCGATGGACCACGGCAGCGGGGTGCCACCCTGGATCACCAGTGCGGGCACCAGGTCCTTGGTCAGCATGCGGTCGGTGAAGGTCACCCACGAGCCGTAGGTCTGCTCGTACAGGGTGAAGAACACCAGGGCCATGAAGATCAGCGCCATCAAGGCGATCATCTGCTGGCGCTGCACCGGCGTGCAGCGGGTACCGGTGAACCAGGCGAACCACAGCAGCACGGCGCCCAGCACCACGATCATCAGCATCAGCGCCAGGCTGATTTCGCCGCCAAGTGCGAACGCGCCGTTGGCGGCGGCCCACATCAGGGCGGCGACGGGCACCACCCCCAGCACGGCGGCACAGTAGATCAGCCATTCGCGCGGCAGGCCCAGCACGCGTTCGCGCAGCGCCGGTGCGTCTGCAGGCTCTGCGTGGCCATGCAGGTACTTCTGGCCCCACAGGAACATCACCAGGCCCACCACCATGCCGATGCCGGCCGCGCCGAAACCGTACTTCCAGCCGTAGGCCTCGCCGAGGAAGCCGCAGACCAGCGAGGCGAACAGCGCGCCCAGGTTGATGCCGGCATAGAACAGCGAGAAACCCGAATCGCGGCGCGGATCGTTCTCCGGATATAACTTGCCGACAATGGTGGAGATGTTGGGCTTGAGGAAGCCCACGCCCATGATGATCAGCGCCAGCGACAGGTAGGTCACGCCCAGCGCGGTGGTGTCGCGGATTACCTCGCCATTGACCCGCGTCGCCGCATGCCCTTCAAACGCCATGCCCAGGTGCCCCAGCACCAGCAGCACGCCGCCGAACACCACCGCTTTGCGCATGCCCAGCCAGCGGTCGGCCAGCAACCCGCCGAACACCGGGATGCAGTACACCAGACCCCCATAGGCCCCCAGCAGGTCCAGCCCGGCTTTGTCGCCGAACAGGTGGTACTTGGTCAGGTACAGCAGCAGCAGCGCCTTCATGCCGTAGAAGGAGAAGCGCTCCCACATTTCGGTGAAGAAGCAGACGTAGACGCCCTTGGGGTGGCCGAGGAAGTCGTCGGAAGCGGGCAGGGCAGTGGCGGTCATCGGGTCGAAAGCGACAGATCAGGTCGCGATTATGACGGTTCGGCGTCCGCGCGAGTTTGCAGCATCGGTAGCGCCGGCCGTTGCCCGGCCCTCAGAGATACCGCAGCCAGACCAGATCCTTCCGCCGCGCCTTCAACCGCGCAAACGCCCGCGTCGGCCAGTACAGCGCCACCGCCAGCACGGCGGTGATCGCCCACAGCTGCCACACCGGGTCCACCCCGAAATAGGTGCCGTGATGGGTTCCCCACACCGCGACCGCACCCAGATACAGCAGCTTCAACACATACAGGTGCACCAGGTAGAAGAACATCGGTGCCGCCCCGATGTCGGCCAGCGGAGCCAGCCGCCGGGCCACGGCTGGGTGCTCGTACAGCCGCAGCAGCAACAGCCCGACCCCCAGGGTCAGCAGCAGGAACAGCAGCGACGGCGGATACTTGGTGACGTTGAGAAAGCTCATCACCGTCATGCCGGTGTCGGCAGACCGCTGCCAGGGGCTGTCACCGTAGACGTTCAGCGCGCGCAGCAGCACAAAGCCCAGAACGGCACCGCCACCGGCCCACAGCAGGCGGCGCTGGCGCTCCCGGGTCTCGCCGCCCCGCACGAACCATGGCCCGATCACATACCCCAGCGCGATCACCCCGAACCACGGCAGAACGGGGTACGAGGTGCGCAGGCTCAGCGCCTCGCCCAGCTCGATCCAGTCGCGCTGATGCAGCACTTTCCACAGCACCGCCAGGGCTCCGTTGCCCTCGACGTGAATCCCGTCCAGCAGGTTGTGGCCGGCGATCAGCGCGATCGCCAGGACCGCCAGCGCTGCACGCGGCAGCCACAGCAGGCCGGCCAGGACCACCATGCTCAGCCCGATCGCCCAGATCACCTGCAGGTAGATCACGCTGGGCGGGAACTGCCCGGTCCAGGCGAAGTTGACCACCACCAGTTCCAGTGCGATCAGGAACAGCCCGCGCTTGAGCAGGAAGGCCGAGGCGGCGCGGCGGGGATCGGGCTGGGCGCTGCCATACAGCCACGCCGACAGGCCGGTCAGCAGCACGAACACCGGGGCGCACAGATGCGCCAGCAGCCGGCTGGCGAACAGGGCCGGCTCCACCGTGTCCACCGGCATCGGGTCCGGGACCTGGTGATGCAGATAGAAGGTTTCGCGCACATGGTCCAGCAGCATCAGCACGATCACCGTGCCGCGCAGCTGGTCGATGGAGGTCAGGCGGGAGGAGGGGGTGGTTTGCATTGATAGAATATAACATTGCATGATGCCGGTAGCGCCTGACGGGTGACACTGGACACTCCCGGACATGAAGGCTAGCGTGAGGCAGTTTTTTCCCATCAGGGGCTTTCATGAATCACGACGCTGCGCCCAAGCAGCTCACGTTCCGTGCGGTGGCATTGGCCATTGTGCTGGCCGTGGTGCTGTCTGCCGCCAACGCCTACCTCGGTCTGTTCGCAGGCCTGACCATCGCCACCGCCATTCCGGCGGCCGTCATTTCCATGGGCGTGCTGCGCCTGCTGGGGGGCGGCTCGATCCTGGAAAACAACATCGTCCAGACCGGTGCCTCGGCCGGCTCGTCGATCGCCGCCGGTGTCATCTTCACCATCCCCGCGCTGGTGATCATGGGCTACTGGCCGGACTTCAAGTACTGGTGGGTGCTGGGTATTGCCGGCCTGGGCGGCCTGCTGGGCGTGCTGTTCTCGGTGCCGCTGCGTCGTTCGATGATCGTCGAAGACCCGCTGCCGTTCCCGGAAGGCAAGGCTGCGGCGGAAGTGCTCAAGGCCGGTGAGAACCCCGGCCCGGGCCTGAAGATCCTCGGTCTGTCGGCGGTGATCGGTGCGCTGGTGAAGCTGGCCGCGGAAAGTGGCATGCGCCTGATTCCCGATGCCTGGGCCACCTCGGCCTACGTGGGCAGTTCCAAGATCACTGCCTTCATCGGTACCAACCTGTCGCCGGCCCTGCTCGGCGTGGGCTACATCGTCGGCCTGAACGTCGGCATCGTGGTGGTGTCCGGTTCGATCCTGACCTGGCATATCGCCATCCCGATCTACCAGGCGTTCTTCATGAACACCGACCCGGCGCTGGCGGCGTCGATTGCCACCGCCTCGTCCACCGAAGCGGCCTTTGCCATCTGGGGCGCGAAAATGCGCTACCTGGGCGTGGGCGCGATGCTGATCGGCGGCATCTGGACGCTGATCTCGCTGCGCAAGTCGCTTCTGAACGGCGTCAAGAGCGGTTTCGCTGCAGCCCGCAAGAGCGGCGGCCCGGTGCTGGCGCACACCGAACGCGACCTGCCGATGAAGTGGATGCTGGTGGCGCTGGTCGCGTTCGTCCTGCCGCTGCTGGCCCTGTACCAGGCCATCGTGGGTCAGTGGCATGTCTCGATCCCGATGACCATCATCATGATCGTGGCCGGCTTCCTGTTCGTGTCGGTGTCGGCCTACCTGGCCGGCCTGATCGGCTCGTCCAACAATCCGGTCTCGGGCATCACCATCTCCACCATCCTGTTCGCCTCGGCGGTGCTGGTGGTGCTGCTGGGCGCGGATGGCCTGAAGCCGGTCGGCAGTGGCGGTGCACCGCTGGGCGCGGTGGCGGCGATCATGATCGGCGCGGTGGTGTGCTGCGCCGCTGCGGTGGGCGGTGACAACCTGCAGGATCTCAAGGCCGGCTACATCGTCGGTGCCACCCCGTGGAAGCAGCAGCTGATGCTGGGCATCGGTGCGTTCTCGTGCGCACTGATCATGGCCCCGGTGCTGAACCTGCTGGCCACTGCCTACGGCATCGGCGTGAAGACCGACCTGCACCCGAATGCGCTGGCCGCGCCGCAGGCCAACCTGATGGCCTCGGTGGCCAAGGGCCTGTTCGGCGGTGAGCTGCCGTGGACCTTCATTGGCATCGGTGCCGTGGTCGGTGCGGTCATCATCGCCTTCGACAGCTGGTTGAAGTCGCGCAACGCCCGCTTCCGCGTGCCGGTGCTGGCGGCCGCCATCGGTATCTACCTGCCGCTGGAACTGATGGTGCCGATCTTCCTGGGCGGCCTGATCGCCTACCTGGTCGAGCGCTTCCACAAGGTCCGTGCCGATGATGAGGAAGGCCGTGACCGTGTGCACAAGCCGGGCGTGCTGTTCGCTGCGGGCCTGATCACCGGTGAAGCGCTGATGGGAATCGCGATCGCTGTGCCGATCGTGGTCAGCAGCCGCGCCGACGTGCTGGCCGTGCCGTTCCACCTGCCGGCCGCGCAGTGGATCGGGCTGGCCGTGCTGTTCCTGGTGGGGTGGTTGATCTACCGCACCGGCAAGCGCGCGACCAACGTCTGATTTCAGGCCAGTTTGAGACCGGCAAACCCCGCTCTGGCGGGGTTTGCCATTTCAGGGCACATGACGTGTGGCCTTTGCTTCACAGGGATGACAGGCCCTACCATCGGCGTTTTGCCGTTGTGCGGAGAACCCGATGAAGCTTCGTTACGCCCTGCTGCCGTTGAGCCTGTTGACCGCACTGCCGGTCGCTGCCGCCACCCGCGGCCTGGATGTGCGCGACATGGTCGCCCTGGACCGTGTCTCGGCCCCGCTGCTGACCGCCGATGGCGGCAATGTGGTGTTCGCCAAGCGCGTGATGGGCGCGGACAGCAAGGCCAGCACCGGCCTGTTCGTCCGCAACCTGCGCACCCGTGATGCGGCCCCGCCGAAGGCCCTGACCCCGGCGGGCTGGAACGTCAATTCGGCGGCACTGTCGGCCGACGGCCAGAACGTGTACTTCCTCAGTGCGAAGAACGGCAGCCAGCAGTTGTACGTGATGCCGCTGGGCGGCGGCGCGCCGCGCCAGCTGACCGATTTCCCGGTCGACGTGGACAGCTACCAGCTGTCGCCGCAGGGCGACCGCGTGGCGTTCAGCGCCGGCGTGTTCCAGGACTGCGGTTCGGACCTGGCCTGCACCGAGAAGAAGCTGGCCGCGCACAAGGCGCGCAAGAACACCGGTGAAGTGTTCGACAGCATGTTCGTGCGGCATTGGGATACCTGGAACGACGGTCGCCGCAACACCCTGTTCGTGGCTCCGCTGCCGTCGGGCAAGGCTGCCCCGGTGAAGGGCGCTTCGGCGATCAGCGCCACCCTGGCCGGCGATGCGCCGTCCAAGCCCTTTGGTGGCAATGACGATTACACCTGGTCGCCGGACGGCACGAGCGTCGTGGCGAGCATCCGCGTGCAGGGCCCGAAGGAACCGTGGTCGACCAACTTCGATCTGTACCGCCTTGATGCCGAAGGCAAGCAGGCCCCGGTCAACCTGACCGCCGCCAACCCGGCCTGGGATGCCGGCCCGGTGTTCAGCGCCGACGGCAAGACCCTGTACTACCGCGCGATGAAGCGCCCGGGCTTCGAGGCCGACCGCTTCGGCGTGATGGCGCTGGACCTGGCCTCGGGCAAGGCCCGCGAGATCGCCCCGCAGTGGGACCGCTCGGCCGGTGAAATTGTGCTGTCCGCAGACGGCAGCAGCTTCTACACGGCCGCCGATGACCTGGGCGAACACCGCCTGTTCAACATCGACATCGCCACCGGCAAGGCCACCGTCGTCGCCGAAGGCGGCAGCATCGGCTCGCCGGTGATCGCCGGCAACACCCTGGCGTACACGAAGAACAGCCTCAAGAGCGGTGACCAGATCGTGGTGGCCCAGGCCGATGGCAGCACCCCGCGTGAGATCACCCCCAGCGCCAGCCAGATGCTGCCGGACGTGGCCTTTGGTGATTACGAGCAGTTCCAGTTCAAGGGCTGGAACAATGAAACCGTGCACGGCTACGTGGTGAAGCCGTACAACTACCAGGAAGGCAAGACCTACCCGGTCGCGTTCCTGATCCACGGCGGCCCGCAGGGCAGCTTCGGCAACGGCTGGAGCTACCGCTGGAACCCGCAGACCTATGCGGGCCAGGGCTACGCAGTGGTGATGATCGACTTCCATGGTTCCACCGGCTACGGCCAGGCCTTCACCGACGCGATCAGCCAGCATTGGGGCGACCGCCCGCTGGAAGACCTGCAGAAGGGCTGGGCGGCCGCGCAGAAGCAGTATCCGTTCCTGGACGGCGACAAGGCCTGTGCGCTGGGTGCCAGCTACGGCGGCTTCATGATCAACTGGATCGCCGGCAACTGGAACGAGCCGTGGAAGTGCCTGGTCAACCATGACGGTGTGTTCGACCAGCGCATGATGGGCTATGCCACCGAAGAGCTGTGGTTCACCGAGTGGGAGCAGGGGGGTACGCCGTACGAGAAGGCCGCCAACTACGAGAAGTTCAACCCGGTCAACCATGTTGCCAACTGGAGGAAGCCGATCCTGATCGTCCACGGCCAGCTCGATTTCCGCATCCCGGTCGAGCAGGGCCTGGCGGCATTCACCGCGGCCCAGCGCCAGGGCATCGAGTCGAAGTTCCTGTATTTCCCGGACGAGAACCACTGGGTGCTCAAGCCGCAGAACAGCATCCAGTGGCATGACACCGTCAATGGCTGGCTGAAGCAGCACATCGGCGAATAATGCCGACCCAGACGCCGCCCCTCGGGGCGGCGTTTCCGCATTGCCCGTGCGGATCCCGGTAGCGCCGAAGAGAACGGCAGGAGCCGTTCTCAACGTCGCGCAGCGACGGCCCGAAGGGTGCCCGCCAGGACGGCGGGCATATCGTTGGCCGGCCCACGACCCTCCTCGAACGATCTCTTGCCCATGCCTGCCCTGATCCAGAACGACATCGTCGTCTTCGGCCTGATCGCCGCCACCTTGGGCCTCGTGTTCTGGACCGCCGCACGCCCGGCCGGTTTATGGAAGCGCTTTTACAGCGTCGTGCCCGCCTTACTGCTGTGCTACCTGTTACCGGGCATCTACAACACCGTCGGCCTGATCGACGGCAACAACACCAAACTCTACAACCCGGTCGCGCGCGACATCCTGCTGCCAGCCGCGCTGGTGCTGCTGACCCTGGCGGTCGACATCAAAGGCATCCTGCGGCTGGGCCCGAAGCTGATCCTGATGTACCTCGGTGCGTCGCTGAGCATCATGCTGGGAGCCGTGGTCGCCTTCGTGGTGATGCGCTGGATCCATCCTTCCACGGTCGCCGGTGATACCTGGGCCGGCATGGCGGCGCTGGCCGGCAGCTGGATCGGCGGCGGGGCCAACATGCTGGCCATGCGCGAGATCTTCGACGTCAATGCCACCACCTTCGGCCAGTTCGCCGTGGTTGACGTGGGCGTAGGCTATGTCTGGATGGCCGTACTGATTTTCCTGGCCGGGCAGGCGTCGCGCATCGATGCGCGCACCGGTGCCGACACCACGGGCATCGACGAACTCAAGCGCCGCATCGAAAGCTTCCGGGCCGAACATGAGCGCGTGGCCAGCCTGACCGACCTGATGCTGATCGTGGCGGTGGCGTTCGGTGCAGTCGGGCTGTCGCACGCGATTGCAGGCCCGGTCTCGGCCTGGTTCAAGGGCCACGTGGCGTGGGCCTCGCAGTTCAGTCTGGACGCGCCGTTCGTGTGGGTGGTGGTGATCTCAACCACCTGCGGCCTGCTGCTCAGCTTCACCCGTGCGCGTACCCTGGAAGGCGCGGGCGCGTCGAAGCTGGGTTCGCTGCTGCTGTACTTCCTGATTGCCTGCATCGGCATGCAGATGGACCTGCTGGCCTTGCTGGAGCGGCCGTGGCTGTTCGCGCTGGGCATGATCTGGATCCTGGTGCACATCGCGCTGCTGCTGGCGCTGGCCCTGGTGCTGCGGGTGCCGTTCTTCTATTTCGCGATTGGTTCGCAGTCGAACATCGGCGGGCCGGCGTCGGCCCCGGTGGTGGCGTCCGCGTTCCATCCGTCACTGGCCCCGGTGGGCGTGCTGCTGGGCACGATGGGCTATGCGACCGGGACGTACCTGGCCTACATCGTGGGGATCACGCTGCGGGCGCTGGCCGGCGCGGGATGATGCCGTGACACGCCATGCGTGTCCTCGCGGTGCGTGATCCGCGCTACGCGGGTAACAACCCGCGTTCGATCAGCCACGCTTTCGCGTCTTCCGCGTCTTCTTCGAACCACGCCCGGGTCGACCCCAGCCGATACGTGTACCCCCACGCATCCATGTCGGCCATCAACCGGTCGCTGCCGACGCCGGGCAGTTGCCCGGCCAGCACGATCTGCAGATAGCAGGTAGCGTCTTCTTCCGGCACCGAATCGGTGGCATCGGTGTGCACCAGTGCCCGTCGTTCCGGCGGCAGCACGATCAGATGGCAGGCTTCGTGCAGCATCGAATGCACCGGCGTGTCGCCGCGCACGTAGACGTCGCTGCCGATGATGCCCGCTTCGGGCTCGCCCCAGTAGCTGCCGGGAATGGCCGCACCGTCGTCTACCCGATGCAGGCGCAGCGCATGCGCCGCCAGCAACTGCGCGGCGTCATCAAAGCGGATATCGCCCACGCGGGTCACGCAGGGTTCGGTGTCAGCAGCGGCGGTGGTCATGGGGCGTGGTTCAATCGCCCCTCTCCGCAGAGAGGGGCAGGGCAGGTTACGACTGCGGGCCGTCAGGCAGCGCCACGGAAATGTCGAGCACATCGTGCTCGCCGTCCTTCACCAGGTCGACCTTCACCGCGTCGGCGTCGATGTTGACGTACTTCTTGATCACTTCCAGCAGTTCGCGCTGCAGCAGCGGCAGGTAGTCCGGGCCGCCCCGGTGGCTGCGTTCCTGCGCGATGATGATCTGCAGGCGGTTCTTGGCCGTTTCGGCAGTGGTCTTCTTCGTCTTGAGGAAATCGAACAGGCCCATGCTTATCCTCCGAACAGCTTGCTGAAGAAGCCCTTCTTGTCCACGGTGGTGAAGCGCATCGGGCGCTCTTCACCCAGGATGCGGGCCACGGCGTCGCCGTAGGCCTGGCCGGCCAGCGACTGCGGGTCCAGGATCACCGGCTCGCCCTTGTTGGAGGCGTTGAGCACGTCGCCGGATTCGGGAATGACGCCGATGGCCTTCAGCCCCAGCACTTCTTCCACGTCGGTGATGCTCAGCATTTCACCGGTTTCCACGCGCGGCGGGCTGTAGCGGGTCAGCAGCAGGAAGGCCGGCACGTTCTGGCCGCCTTCGGCCTTGTGGGTCTTGGAGTCCAGCAGGCCGATGATGCGGTCGGAGTCGCGCACCGACGACACTTCCGGGTTCACCACGACCACGGCGCGGTCGGCGAAGTACATCGCCAGGAAGGCACCCTTTTCAATACCGGCCGGGGAGTCGCAGATGATGAAGTCGAAACCGTCCGCCGCCAGGTCCTTGAGGACCTTGCCCACGCCTTCCTGGGTCAGCGCGTCCTTGTCGCGGGTCTGCGAGGCAGCCAGCACGTACAGGTTCTCAAAGCGCTTGTCCTTGATCAGGGCCTGCTTGAGGGTGGCTTCGCCGTGCACGACGTTGACGAAGTCGTACACCACGCGGCGCTCGCAGCCCATGATCAGGTCGAGGTTGCGCAGGCCGACGTCGAAGTCGATCACCGCCACCTTCTTGCCCTTGGCGGCCAGGCCGCAGGCCAGGCTTGCGCTGGTAGTGGTCTTGCCGACGCCGCCCTTGCCGGA
>DGLB01000076.1:0-77665 GCA_002387845.1 Stenotrophomonas maltophilia
CGGCTCCGGTGGTGGCGGCCGCCCCGGCTGCGCCGGCCAATCCCACGCTTTCGCAGCAGGTCGGCACCGTGCTGCTGCAGGTGGCCAGCTTTGCCAGCCGGGACAACGCCACCCGCGCACTGGGCCAGCTGTCCACCGCCGGCATCGTTGGGGCCAGCATCAGCGACATCGTCAGTGGCGGCCGCACCCTGTGGCGGCTGCGCGTGCCGGCGGCCGACCACGCCAGCGCGGCGGAACTTGCCGGCCGTATCGTGGGTCTGGGCTTTGGCTCGCCGCAGATCGTAAAAGAATGAATGGCCAGCCCCGGCGCGCCTGACCGCGTGCCGGGAGCGCATGGGCCTACAATGGCCCGCCCCGCATCACCCCTTTGTCATCCCCCTTGGCGCCCCTGGAGCTTGTTGTCCGATGAAATTCCGCTTTGCCGCTGCCGCCCTGGCCACGACGCTGTTCGTGGGCATGGTTTCCGCCCAGACCCCGCAGCCCGTCCCAGCGCCCGCGCCGGCGGCCACCGCACCGGCCACCGTCGCCACGCCGCCGGCCCCGGTGCCCAGCGTCTCCAAGGCCTGGATCCTGATGGACTACGCCACCGGGCAGGTGCTGGCCGGTGAGAACATCCACGCACAGCTGGCCCCGGCCAGCATCACCAAGGTGATGACCTCGTACGTGATCGCCGCCGAAGTGAAGAACGGCAAGGTGCGTCCGGACGACCAGGTGATGATGAGTGAACGCGCCTGGCGCGAGGGCGGTGCCGGTACCGACGGCAGCTACAGCGGCTTCCCGGTCAACCAGACCGCGCGGCTGGAAGACATGGAAAAGGGCATGGCGATCCAGTCCGGCAATGACGCCGCCATCGCACTGGCCGAGCACGTGGCCGGCAGCGAAGAAGCGTTTGCTTCGCTGATGAACAGCTATGCCGCCAAGATCGGCATGAAGAACTCGCACTTCGTCAACGCGCACGGCCTGAGCGCGCCGGGCCACCAGACCACCGCCTATGACCTGGCGCTGCTGGGCCGCGCGATGGTGCGCGATTACCCGGAAACCTACGCCTACAACAAGGTGAAGGAATTCACCGTGGGCACCATCACCCAGCCCAACCGCAACCTCCTGCTGTGGCGCGACGCCAGCGTCGACGGCATCAAGACCGGCCATACCTCCGAAGCCGGCTACTGCCTGATGAGCTCGGCGCAGCGTGGCGACCAGCGCCTGATCGCGGTGGTGCTGGGCGGCGCGTCGGAAAAGCAACGCGCCGATGACAGCCTGGCCCTGCTCAACTGGGGCTTCCGCTTCTTCGAAACCCACCGCATGTACGAGCCGGGCAAGGCCGTGGCCGAGCACAAGGTGTGGAAGGGGCAGGCCGACAACGTGCAGCTGGGCGTGGCCCAGCCGCTGCTGGTGAGCGTGCCGCGCGGTCGCTACAACGACCTCAAGCCGAGCATCGACGTGCCCAAGACTCTGGAGGCACCGTTCACCGCCGGCCAGCCGATCGGCACCCTGAAGGTCACCCTGGATGGCAAGGTGGTGGCGGAGGCCCCGCTGGTGGCCGTGGCCGCGGTGGAAGAGGCTGGCTTCTTCAAGCGCCTGTGGCACAGCTTCCTGATGTGGTGGGAATCGGAATAAGAAACAGAAAAAGACCGGCGAAAGCCGGTCTTTTTTGTTGGGACACGCCGGTCGTTTACAGCGAGCGGCTGATCGTGAAGCTGCCGTAGATCGGCGACTGGTCCTGGCCGTCGAACTCGCGGGTGCTGTGGTAGCGGGCAAGGGCGAACTTCCAGCGGTTGTACATCACCGCCAGGCCGTAGCCGGCCTGTGCCACGAACGGTCGCTTGTCCACGCTGTGGCTGTTGCGGAAGGTGTTGCCGTCCAGCGTGATGTCGCGCACCACCCAGGCCGCATCGGTGGTGGCGAACAGATGGAACGACCAGCCGCTGGGCTTGCCGCCCCGGGTCGGCGCGGTGTTTTCGCCGGCCGGCCGCAGCGGCGTGCTGCCGAAGTCGTCCGGCAGCTTCCAGCCGAAACGCACTTCGCCGCCACCGTTGAGGTGGGTGGCCAGGTTGCCGACTGCGCCGCCGTAGTGGCTGATCGCATCCCAGCCCCAGCCGCCCAGGTTCTCGCTGGCATCGGCCGGCCAGCGGCGCATGCGCTCGTGGGTCAGCATGATCACCGGCTCGTTGTGCAGCTGGTTGTCCCAGCCCTGGAATTTTTCGTCGCCAAGCGCCTCATGCACGGCGTTCTGGACCTGCTTGCCCTGCGCCCACGGGCCCACCACGCCCAGGGTGAGCTGGGTGGTCTGCAGGCGATCGCCGCGGCGGGCGTTGTAGCCGAAGCTGCCCACCAGCACGCCGGCGTAGGGCCGGTCGTCCTCGATCAGGTCCTTGCGGGTGAAGTCCTTCGGGGTGTAGATGCCCTGGCCGAAGCTGAAGATCATGTTCTGCTGCTCGAACTCGCCCGGGGCCAGCCGCTCCAGATGGCGGTTCACCCAGCGCGCCAGGCGCGGCAGGCAGGGGTCGTCGGTGTAATCCACCAGGTTCGGCGAGACCAGGGTGATCTGGGCCCCGTTGGTGTAGCCCTGGTCCTGGTCGGCCCCCCCGAACAGGTCGTTGTCGACGCGGAAGTTGACCTGGGGCGGGTGGTCGCGCATGGCGTCAGGACCACATTGTTCGGCCGCCTGTGCGACAGGCGCGGCTACGGCAAGCACACCGGCAAGCGCGGCCGGCAACGCATAAGGCTTCAAACGCATGATTCTTCCGCTGACTGAACTGGCTTCTTTTTATGCGCAGACAGCGTAGTGAAGACGTGAGGTGGTCTCAACGCCGCGCATGCACTGGACTGTGCCGTCCGTGAAGACGGATTTTCATGTCCGGTTGGGCGACGCTGTGCGCATGATCCCGCCACGCTTGGGTTTCGTCGTTTTCGTCCCCATAATCCCGCCATGGAAATCAAGTCTGACAACCCTGAACACGGCTTCCAGTTCCCCGGTCAGTTCGAGCTCAGCGCCATGGGCGCGGCCAACATCGGGCTGGAGCATGAACTTCCCCGTCTGCTGGTGGCTGCCGGCCTGGACGTTGTGAACGAGAAAATCCACTGGAAGCACTCGTCCAACGGCAAGTATGTGTCGGTCAAACTGGTGTTCAAGGCCGAGAACCGCGAGCAGTACGACCTTGCCCATCAGGCCCTGCGCGACCACCCGGAAGTGAAGTGGACGCTGTAAGCGACTGCGCCCTGGACGCCGCTGCCCCCGGGCAGCGCGCCGCCCGCCCGGCCGTGGTGCGTGACCTGGGCCGTCAGCCCTACGCCCCGGTCTGGCATGCAATGCAGCGTTTCACTGACGCACGCAGCGACGACAGCGCCGACGAGCTGTGGGTGGTCGAGCACGACCCGGTGTTCACCCTCGGCCAGGCCGGCAAGGACGAGCACGTGCTGGCTCCGGGCGATATTCCGGTGCTGCACGTCGACCGTGGCGGCCAGGTGACCTACCACGGTCCGGGCCAGATCGTGATCTACCCGCTGCTGCAGCTGCGCCGGCTGGGCATTGGCGTGCGCGATTACGTCTGCCGGATCGAGCAGGCCATCATCGACACCCTGGACGAATGGAATATCGGCGCTGAACGACAGGACGGCGCGCCCGGCGTGTATGTGGCCGGGGCCAAGGTCGCCGCACTGGGCATCCGCGTCCGTCGTGGCTGCACTTTCCACGGCCTGGCCTTCAACGTGGCCATGGACCTGGAGCCGTTCCGCCGCATCAACCCCTGTGGCTACCAAGGGCTGCAGGTGACCTCGGTGGTAGACTTGGGGGGGCCGTCCGGCATGGCGGCCGTCAAGCCGGTACTGCTGGGCCACCTGGCCCGCCAGTTCGGCCTGGACCTCCAGCCCACCTCTGAACTGCCCGATCTGACTGACGCGGCCTGACCGCCGCCGACCAAGGCCATGACTGAAACCACCGCTCGCATCATTCCCCTGCAGGTTGTGCAGGGTGACACGCCGTCCGCCGCCCCGCTGCAGGCGGGCGTCAAACAGCTGGGCGGTGACAAGATCGGCCGTTCGCCGGTGCAGTTCGCCGACGCCCCGGTGCTGCGCAAGCCCTCCTGGATCCGCGTGCGCATTCCTTCGGGCAATGCCGTGCAGACCCTGAAAGCCAAGCTGCGCGAAAACCGCCTGGTCACGGTGTGCGAGGAGGCCAGCTGCCCGAACATCCACGAGTGCTTCAGCCACGGCACCGCCACGTTCATGATCCTCGGTGAGGTCTGCACCCGCCGCTGCTCGTTCTGCGACGTCGCCCACGGTCGTCCCAAGCCGCCGGACGCCGGCGAGCCGGCCAGCCTGGCCCAGACCGTGGCCGACATGGGCCTGAAGTATGTGGTGGTCACCAGCGTGGACCGCGACGACCTGCGCGATGGCGGTGCCCAGCACTTCGCCGACTGCATCGGCGCGATCCGCACCAAGTCCCCGAACACCCGCATTGAAGTGCTGACCCCCGATTTCCGGGGCAAGGGCCGCATGGAGCGCGCGCTGGACATCCTGGCCACCAACCCGCCGGATGTGTTCAACCACAACATCGAAACCGTGCCGGACCTGTACCGCAACGTCCGCCCGGGTGCCGATTACCAGTGGTCGCTGACCCTGCTGAAGAACTTCAAGGCCCAGCACCCGGCCATCGCCACCAAGTCCGGCATCATGCTCGGCCTGGGCGAGGACATGGACCAGGTGCGCGCCACCATGCGTGACCTGCGTGCCCACGACGTGGACATGATCACCATCGGCCAGTACCTCCAGCCCACTGCCCATCACCACCCGGTGCTGCGCTACTGGACCCCCGAGGAATACAAGGCACTGGAGGAGTACGGCTACGAGCTGGGCTTCAGCCACGTGGCCTCCGGCCCGATGGTCCGCTCCTCGTACCATGCCGACGTTCAGGCAAAGGGCGCGGGCGTCGCCTGACGCCCGGGCGTTCACAATTTGCAACACACCTCGGTTTAGGCTGGAAATCCGCCGCAACTTTCGGCACTGTCGTGTTGTCTGATCTGCACGCAGTCTTCCCCTTGGCAAGGTGCCATGAGCAAGTTGATGAAATTCAAAGCCCCCGCATTCCTGATGGCCCTGGCGCTGACCGCGCCGCTGGCGTTGTCCGCCTATGCCGACTCGCCGGCGCTGCCCTCGGCCGCTACCGCCGACCAGGCCACCACCTCCAAGCTGGTCTATGGCCTGCTTTCGGACAGCCGCTACGCCTACCGGCCGCGCGCGCTGGATGCGGCCACCTCCAAGGACGTGTTCAAGCGCTACCTGGAGTCGCTGGACGGCAGCAAGCAGTTCTTCACCCAGGCTGACATCACCAAGTTCGCTCCGTTCGAAGCCAACATTGCCACCGCCATCCGCGGCGGTGAACTGGAACCGGCGTTCCAGGTGTTCGCCGTGTACAAGCAGCGCGTGGGCGAGCGCGTCGGCTACGCGCGCAAGCTGCTCAAGCAGGATTTCGACTTCAGCAGTGACGAGCGCTTCGATTACGACCGCAAGGATGTGCCGTGGGCGGCCAGCACCGCTGAACTGGACGACCTGTGGCGCAAGTCGGTCAAGAACGACTGGCTGCGCCTGAAGCTGGCCGGCAAGCAGCCCGCCGACATCCGCAAGACCCTGGACAAGCGTTATGCCACGCTGGAAAAGTCGGTCAATGAACTGAAGGGCGAAGACGTCTTCCAGTTCTTCCTCAACGCCTATACCAGCGCGGTGGATCCGCACACCGATTACTTCACCCCGCGCACCGCCGAGAACTTCAACCAGGCGATGTCGCTGTCGCTGGAAGGCATTGGCGCGCAGCTGCAGCGCCAGGACGACATGGTGGTGATCCGCGAGATCATCGCCGGCGGCCCGGCTGCGGTGAACGGCACGCTCAAGCCCGGCGACCGCATCGTCGGCGTGGGCCAGGGCAAGTCGGGTCCGGTGGAAGATGTGATCGGCTGGCGCATTGACGACGTGGTTGCCAAGATCCGTGGCAAGAAGGACACCCAGGTGCGCCTGGAGTTCATTCCGGCCGAGGAAGGCGTCGACGGCAAGCACCACATGCTGGTGCTGACCCGCCAGAAGGTGCGTCTGGCCGAACAGGCCGCCAAGGGCGAAACCCTCACCATTCCCGGCAAGGACGGCGAACCCGAGCGCAAGGTCGGCGTGATCAAGCTGCCCACCTTCTACCAGGACTTCGAAGGCCGCCGCCGCAACGCCACCGATTACGCCTCGGCCACCCGCGACGTCGCCAAGCTGCTGGCCGGCTTCAAGAACGACAAGCTCGATGGCGTGGTGCTGGACCTGCGTAACAATGGCGGTGGTTCGCTGGATGAAGCGATTGAACTCACCGGCCTGTTCATCGAACAGGGCCCGGTGGTGCAGGTGCGCGAATCCGGTGGCCGCGTCACCGTCAACAACGACCGCAGCGAAGCGGTGGCGTGGGACGGCCCGCTGGCCGTGCTGATCAACCGTGGCTCGGCCTCGGCTTCGGAAATCTTTGCCGGTGCCATCCAGGACTATGGCCGTGGCCTGGTCATTGGTGAAACCACCTTCGGCAAGGGCACCGTGCAGAACATCGTCGACCTCGACCGTTGGCCGAGTGGCGAGACCCAGCGCTTCGGCCAGGTCAAGCTGACCATTGCACAGTTCTTCCGCGTCAGTGGCAGCAGCACCCAGCACAAGGGCGTGGTGCCCGACCTGGCCTTCCCGGCCAGCGTGGACGCCACCGAGTACGGCGAAAGCACCTACGACAACGCCCTGCCGTGGACCCGCATCGCCGCCGTGCCGCACACCCAGTACGGCAACTTCGGCCCGCTGCTGCCCAAGCTGGAAACCCGCCATGCCGCGCGCATCGCCGCCGACAAGGAATTCCAGTGGTGGAACGAGGACGTGCAGCAGTTCCGCACCGAGGCGGCCAAGAAGTACATCTCGCTCAATGAAGGCGAACGTCGTGCCGAACGCGAGCGCCAGGACAAGCAGCGCAAGGACCGCCAGGCGATCCGCAAGGAGCTGGGGCTGGACCTGGACCCGCTGGCCGACGACAGCAATGACGACGGCCTCACCGGCAACGAGCGCGACATCGTCAAGGACGCCGCCCGCGAGAAAGCTGCCGAAAAGCGCCCGGACCCGCTGCTGCGTGAATCGGCCTCGATCCTGGCCGACGCGGTGAACCTGCTGGCCGAGGACCGCCCGCTGTCCGCGCAGGTGCTGCCGCAGTCCACCGCCGCAGGCCGCTGGGCTGACTGAACGCCCGGCGTGAACCAAGCAACAACGAAGGGCCGGCCAGTGCGCCGGCCCTTCGCGTTCTAGACCCCGCGCATACGCCCGCGTGACTAAGCTGGAACGATCCCGTTCTTGCAGGAGCGCCCATGCGGCTGTCCCACGCACTTCCGGCCGGCCTTCTGGCTGTGTCACTCAGCGCCTGCGGCGGTCGCGCCGCCGACAGCACCTTGCTGCGCGAATCGTTCGACTCGGGCGACACCTATTCGCGCACCGTTCCCGGCTCGCCGGCCACCGCCTGTGAAGCAGCGCGGCGCACCCTGCTCAGCCAGGGCTACGCGATCGCCCGTTACGGCGCGGATGCGGTGGAGGCGAACAAGAACTTCCAGCCACGCGAAGACGAGCACGAGCAGCTGGTGCTGCGTATTTCCTGTGCGCCGCGCGGCGATGAAGCGCTGGTGTTCATCAGCGCGGTGCAGGACCGCTATGCCCTGAAGAAGAGCCCCACCTCGGCCAGTGTGGGTGTAGGCGCGCTTGGGTCGGTGTCGCTGCCGTTCGGCAGCAATGACGATTCACTGGTGAAGGTGGCCAGCAGCACCGTGCAGGACGCCGATTTCTATCGCCGTTTCTTTGCCCGCCTGCAGCAGTACCTGCCGGCGGCCGCGGCCGGCACGCCGCCACCGCCGACACCCGCTGAGGCACCGGCGGATCCCATTCCGGCCACGCCGCCGGCTCCCCCGGCACCGGCGGCGGTACCGACCCCGCCCGAGCCGGTGCCGGAGGCAGCCCCTTCGACTGACGTTCCTGCCCCACAGGTCTGAGCGGGCGCGCGCTGTCGTGCAGTGCCTGCGCCGGCTGGTCATCATCTTCGCGCTCGGCGCAATGGTGACCGCTGCGCAGGCTGCAGACTGTACCGAAGCGTTGCTGCGTGAGCTGGGTTGGCAGATCGGTTCGACCTCATCGCCGGCACCGCAGCGGCACGGTGGAGCCGTGTGTGAGCGCGCCGACCTGGCCGCCGCGCAGGCAGCGGGCGATCTGCGCGTGGAACTGCCGCAGCAATGGAATGCGCCGCAGCGGCAGACCTACCTGCAGACGCTGTTTGATGACCCGGCCACGCTGTGTGCCTATGCCTTCAAACTTGGCCAGGCCACCCGCCGCGCCACCACGCGACTGCAGAACAATGCGGGTTACCGATTTTCCGCGCTGCAGCTGGGCTGGATCGGCTTTGGCATCGGCGGCAGCCGGGCCCAAGGCTGGCAGGGCTTCCGCAGTCTTGGGCGCGGCTACCAGCCGGCCCTGCGTAACAGCACCGCGCTGGACGCCTTCTACACGGGTAACGTGCGCAGCGAATGCGGGGTCGGGCGGCAGGTGGCGCAGCTGGCGACACAGCGCGAACTGTATGGCGATACGGCCTTCGATGCAGAGTTCAGTGCCGGCGAACTGTCCATCGGCACGTTCCTGACCCTGCACGATACCGACAGCATTCTGCTCGGCCGGCATGCCGGCAGCTTCCTGGCCGATGGCAAGGCCGTGCGTACCGCGCAACGCGGCCGCCAGGCCTTCGTGGGGGCACCGGGTTTCATCGAGCACGTGTTCGACAAGACCTACCTGGACGACATCAACAACCAGGCCGAGAACTTCGTCATCGTCGATGTCAGCGACGCTGCGGCCCGGGCGCTGCGCGAGCACGGCGGGTTCGCCCGTTATGACCGCCTTAACCGACGCATCTGGGAACTGGCCGCGCAACTGCCGGGGCACAGCGCCCGCCGTTTCGAGCGGCTGCTGTTCGAACGTGATCCCGCGCTGCGGCAGGCCCTGCCGGCCGCCCAGCAACCGGTGCTTGCTGAACTGGACGCCTTGCTGGACGATCCGTTCTATCAGGGGTTCCTGATTTATGTGCACCCGCGCGGTATACGTCCTGTGGGCTACCACGTGGTGCGCCTGCTCGACCGCAATCCGCGGACGCCATTCGCCTTCGAGCTGGGGCTGCACAATCTGCACACCACGCTGTACCACCGTTGGATCGACGCCCGCCTGCGCCAGTGCGCGGCGGCGTCGGCATCACATTCGCAACCCGAGCAAAGGTGAGTCATGGAAATTGCAATGATTGGACTGGGGCGCATGGGCGCCAACATGGCCGAGCGCCTTGCGCGCGGCGGCCATCGCGTCATCGGCGTGGACCCCGGTGAGGCCGCGCGGACCAGCGCGGCGGCACGCGGCATCGAGGTGCATGCCGAGGTCGCCACCGCACTGGCCGCGATGTCGGTGCCGCGCGTGGTGTGGCTGATGGTGCCGGCGGGCGAGGTCGTGGACCAGACCCTTGCCGCGCTCTCGCCGCACCTGTCCGAGGGCGACGTGGTCGTGGACGGGGGCAACTCGTACTACAAGGACGCGGCACGGCGCGCGGCGCAGCTGCAGGAAGAGGACGTCACCTTCCTCGACTGCGGCACCAGCGGCGGCGTGTGGGGCCTGCAGGAGGGATACAGCCTGATGATCGGCGGCGACACCGCCGCTGTCGAACGCCTGGGTGACATCTTCCGTACCCTGGCACCGGCTCCGGACCGTGGCTGGTCGCACGTGGGGCCGAGCGGGGCAGGGCACTACTGCAAGATGATCCACAACGGCATCGAGTACGGGATGATGCAGGCCTACGCCGAAGGCTTCGCGCTGATGCAGCGCAAGGCCGAGTTCAACCTCGATCTGGCCGAGGTCGCAAAGACCTGGCAGCACGGCAGCGTGGTGCGTTCCTGGTTGCTGGACCTGAGCGTGGAAGCATTGCAGAAGAATCCGCAGCTGGACGGCATCGCCCCGTACGTGCCGGATTCCGGAGAGGGTCGCTGGACCGTGGCCGAGGCCATCGACCTGGACGTTTCCGCGCCGGTGATTACCCTGTCGCTGCTGGAGCGCCTGCGTTCGCGCGAAGGCAACTCCTACAGCGACCGCATGCTGTCGGCACTGCGCAACCAGTTCGGCGGGCACAAGATGGAAGGCAACTGACCTGACATCGCCGTGGGGACACGCCATGCGTGTCCTCGCGATCTCCGGCACCCCATGGACACGCGCGGCGTGTCCCTACGCGAGGTTCACCCGCACTCCGCCGTTGCTGCTCTCCCGCCCGGCCTCCAGCAACCGCATCACCTGCAGTGCCTGTGCCGCGCTCACCGTCGGCGCACCGCGCCCGGCGATGGCTTCCGCAAACGCGGCATACAGCCGCCGATAGTCGCCGACCGCATTGTCGATACGCTGACGTTCAACGCGGTCCGCAGCGTCCCGCGTCGCAAGCACCCCGTGCACCGGATCCACGCCCCACCCGGGCGCTCCGGGGGCCACGCCTGCGCGCAGCTGGTCTTCCTGCACATCAAGACCTTCCTTGAGGTAGCTGCCAGCCGTGCCATGCACCACGAAGCGCGGCGCGGGCGCGCTCACCAGCGAGCCCGCATGCACGATGGCCCGCATCCGCGGATAGTGCAGTACCGCATGGAAATAGTCGTCGCTGCGTGCCCCCTCCCGCTGCGCGGCGATGTCCGCACTGATCGCCTGTGGCCAGCCGAACAGCACCAACATCTGGTCCAGCAGGTGGGGTCCCAGGTCCATCCACAATCCGCTTCCCGGCACGTCGCTTTCTCTCCACCGGTCGCGCACGTGGGGACGGAAGCGGTCGAAATGCGAATGCACTTCGGCAATATCGCCCAGCGTGCCGTTGGCGAGCAGCTGCTGCAGGCTGAGGAAGTCCGCATCGAAGCGGCGGTTCTGGAACACCGTCACCACCCGCTCGGCGTCCTTCGCGGCAGCGATCACGGCCTCGGCTTCGGCCACGCTCAAGGCAAAGGGCTTGTCCACCAGCACGTGCTTGCCGGCGCGCAGCGCGGCGATCGCCAGTGGCGCATGCTGTGCATTCGGGGTGGCGATCACCACCGCATCGACGGTTGGATCAGCCAGCAGGGGCTCCACGGTCTCGTGAATGCACACGTCGGTGAACCTGCGACGCAGCGTGTCACGCTGCGAGCTGACGATCGAGTGCAGGGCCACACCGGGCGTATGCTGCAGCAATGGCGCGTGGAAAACGCTTCCAGCCAGCCCGTAGCCCACCAAACCTACTTGTGCGGTCGTGTTCATCTGTCTGCATCGGTTCGTGCCCGTGCACAGCGTACCGGCGTTTGTGCGCCGCGCAAAACTGAATCGTTTCGGAGTTTTCCGAACGGTTCACGGCAGCATGACCCAACTCCGACGCGCTCTGTACAACGCCTCCCGGATAGTGGCATCACCAACACGGGAGACAACCGCACATGAGCAACAAGACCCGCAATCTGCTTGCCGCTTCCCTCGCCCTGGGCATGGTCTTCGCCACCACCTCGGTGATGGCCAAGGACCCGCCGAAGACCACGGACAAGATGGGTGCCGACCACAGTGCCATGACCCATGCGGATACCCACGATTCCAACGAGCCGGTGACCGACAGCTGGATCACCACCAAGGTGAAGGCTGACCTGCTGACCAGCAGCAACGTGCCGGGCACCAAGGTGGACGTGACCACCGTCAACGGCGTCGTCACCCTGAAGGGCACCGTGGCCACCAAGGCCGAGCACGACAAGGCCGTGACCACCGCCAAGGGCATCAAGGGCGTGAAGAGCGTCGATGCCACCGCGCTGAAGGTGTCGGCGGCCGCTGCCAGCCGCTGATCCACGTAACAGGTTTTATGAAACGGCGCATCTGTGAGGGTGCGCCGTTTTTCGTGGGCCTTCTCACGGCTGCGTAACCTGATCGGGAGGTACGATTCTGCTGCGGGGGCGCGCGTCATCCACAGTGTTCGATCAGGAGGTGTGAGATGAAGAAGAAGCTGCCCTCAGAATCCGATGATCTTGCGGGTCTCGTTGGTGCCGAAATTGGTGATCCGTATTCTGAAGAGGGTCTCCGTGAACCATCCACCGGTGGCGGCACTGGTGTAGGCACTATCGGTACTGGAAACAACGCAATCGGCAGGGGGCCGGGGAGCGGAGCCGTTGCCCCTGCGAAGGCAAAAGCGAAGAAGACCGGGCGCGAAAGTTGAAAGCGCCGTGACGTCTGTCGGGCATCACAGCAACGTAACCGCATGGGCCGATACGATTTCGCCGCGGGGGCAGCCATTTGAATGATGGAGCCAGCTCATGGTTATTCTAAATCCAGGCGACGTAGCGGTATTCGGTTCAGCAGCCATGGAATCTGCACAGCCGACAGACCCACTGGCGAACGCGGTAAAGTTGATCGTGGATGAAGTTCATGGCGTCGTTGCAGGCGAGGTCGTCAGTGTGTGGGTGAAGAACGACAACGGCGCAATCCGACTCACCGGCAGCACAAGCTCGCTGGCGCTGTTCAGGCAACTGGAAGAACGCTTGCCGAGAATGAAGGCGATCCAGGGGGTGAAGAGCGTCGACCTGAGCGGCGTTAAGAACCCAGGGTGGTGAGGTTCGCGTAAGGCGGCGCATCCTTCGGGGTGCGCCGTTCCCATGGCTCTGCTCACGTCTGCATAACACCCGCCAGGCGCACGATGCGCGCGCGGGGGTGTAGAAAGTGACGAGGAGTCATGTCATGACCAGTAAACCCGTGCTGCCAGACGAAAATTCATTCATGGCCGAGATCCAGCGCGAAATGTTGAAGGTTGAAGACTGGATGACGCGCTCAGACGACGAACCGGTGCAGGAGGAAGCACATCCTTCCGCGCGGGACGCAGATTCCGAGGCGCGCCAGAAGCGTTGAGGGTGACGTCGGTCAGCAAGTCACGTGGCAGTGAGTGCCATCGAATCCGGGTGGAATGAGTGCGCTCGCTGCGTCTGTTGCGTGGGACGCGGCGTACCTATCAAGGTGCGCCGCTTCTGCGGGAATCCTCACGCGTGCATAACGGCCGCCGCGCCCACGATACGCGTGCGGGGGCGCACACGAGGGCTTGAAGCTGCCCGAGGGGAATGGCCATGACGAGTGATGTCCATGCGACCGTAACGGTCGAGCAGACGTATCCGTACGAAGCGGACGAAGCACAACGTAACAATGACTTTGCGTTGTCGGAGTGGTTCAGTGGTGCGATGTTGACCTATCTCAGTAATGAAGGTGGGAAGGGTGACATCATCAAGCTCAAGACGGAGACGTCAAGAGGAAAGATCAAGCTCGCAGGGATAGTCAGCAATGAAGCGCTTCGCAGGCGCGTGGTGGAGAAGGCCGATGTATTGAAGGCCGTGAGCGGACGGATCACCAGCCTGGACAGTTCCGGGGTGAAGGCCCCGGAGAGTACAGCCGGGGAGCCGGCACCGCAGCGTATTCCTCTGACTGACGGCGAGATCGTCGATCGCGTGGAGTCGCTGGTGGAGTGGCCGTTGGTGGCGTCCTCCCTGCCGGGCGAGGAGATTGAGCTGGTCGTTACGTGCACCAACGGTGTGGTGTCCATATCGGGCAGCACAAACTCGCCGATGCTGTATCGACGATTGGGCGAGCTTGCAGCGCAGGTAAAGGATGGCACGCCCGAGATAAAGCGCATCGACCACAGCGGCGTGAAGCTGTAGAGAGCCGGCTCGCTTACGGCCTCGGTTGCAACGCGCGCTACAGCGGTCTGCGTATTCCGCGCCCGATGCCATTCACGGGGACATAACGGGCGCCGGTAGCAGGATGCTTGTGCGGGGGCGCACGTGGTACTGAAGCGGGGAGTCGCGCCTCATGGAGCAGACCCGGTTTGCTGTTGTCCCTCAGCTTATCGACCCAACGCATCTTCCGTACCCGTCGGCCAGCGTGGCCGGCGGGCACGCGCCGGTCGACGCGGATCAACGGATCAGCATGTCCATCCATCAGTATCTCGACCGGATGTGCGAAAGCGCAGCTGCAGGGGAGCTGTTTGACGTGGAGGTCCGCACGATATCCGGTGCGGTCCGCATCTGCGGAGCAACAAACTCCGAGTCGCTGTACCAGCAGCTGATCCGGCTGGTTCCCGTCATGCAGGCATCGATCGCTGGAGTCGACGGCATTGATTTCAGCCGCTTGATTCTCGATCGAGGTGACGGGCGGTGTCGCGTGGCGCGGGTGTCATGGTGATGATGCGTGCTTGCTGGCAGTGACCTGCCGCAGGTCAAGGTCGAACAGGCGTGTAACCGCGCCACGCCATCATCTTCGCGCGGGCCTTAGCTGAGCCAAAGGAGCCAGGTCATGGTCATTCGAGATCCGGACACTTCACACCTGTTCCAGAACGGCCCGCCACCGGAGCCGGAGCCGCAGGCTGTTGATCCGGTAGTACAAGCGGTGAGGGCCATCGTTGACGAGGTGAAGGCTGTCGGTGCCACCGCTTACTTTCAGATTTGGATAGACAACAACGATGGCGCAATCAAGCTCTCGGGCAGTGCCAGCTCGATCTCGATGGTTGTCCAGCTCGAAGACAGAGTGCCAAGGATGAAGTCGATCAAAGGGGTGAAGAGCGTCGACCTCAGCGTCTCGAGTCCTGGTTCTTGATGTGTCTGCAACAGGCGGCACGCTTCTTTGCGGGCGGGCTGTGCTGGTCATTGAATAAGAGTCGAGACATCACAATGGAGTATCTGACATGGGAATAAAATTCGACGTAAACATGGCGGAAGGTTGTGACGAAGACCATCAACTGGCAAGGGAGGTCATGGTGGGGATCAGGGCGTACTTTGCTGAGCATGGCGTGGAAAGCGACACGGGAACGCTGACGGTGTCGTCCGTCGATGGCGCTGTCCGAGTCACCGGTCACGTGCTGAACGATGCAACCCGGACCAAGGTGCTCGAGCAGGCGGCGAAGATTGAGAAGGCCATTCACTCAAGAGGTGTGAATGCCGCAGGAGTCGTCGCAGGCGATCCAAGATACAGGCGCTGACCGGTCCAGCAACGCGCGTCCCATGTGCGGCCGGTAGATCCGGCGTCACCGTCGGATCTGGCTGGCCCCCATCGGCTGCATTGACTACCGGTTTCCTTCGTCCAGTTTTCAGGCGCGCCCCCGGGCGCGCTTTTCTTTTCTTAATTTGTCCTGAATGGATCCCCATTCACGTTGGTGTGGAGTATATTCACCGCATCGCTTCCCGCAGGGGTGGGAAGCAGGGGGTGCGGACATTCTGACGAGGGGCTATGGCGCTGTGGTTCAGTGACGATCTCAACGCAGGAGAGGCCTTCGACGGCCGGAAAGGGAGTTTCCATGCCACGTAACGGTCCGGTTCTGGGACCTCTGAGCATCCTGCTGGTGGAGGATTCTCCCGGCGATGCCGAACTGCTGAGCGGGCAGATCCTGGCCGCCGGGCTGGAGGCCAGCTTCGAGCGGGCTGAAAGCGCGGATGAGCTGCGCCGGGCACTGGCGCGCGGTACACCGGACATCGTCCTGTCCGACCTGAGCCTGCCTGGCTTCTCCGGTCTGGACGCGCTGCGGATCGTGCGCGACAGCCACCCGGACATGCCCTTCATCTTCGTTTCCGGCACCCTGGGTGAAGAGCCGGCCGTGGCGGCGCTGCGCGAAGGGGCCAACGACTACATCATCAAGCACCAGCCGGCGCGCCTGCCCTCCGCGGTGGCGCGGGCGGTGCGTGATGCGCGGGGTGCGCTGGACCGCGCCCGGGTCGAGGCCGAACTGATGCGCGCGCAGCGGCTGGAAAGCCTGTCGCTGCTGGCCGCCGGTCTCAGTCATGACCTGCGCAACATCCTGCAGCCGCTGCTGATCATGCCGGACCTGCTCAAGGCGCGTACCGACGACCCACAACTGCGGCACCTGGCCGACGTCATCGCCGAGTGCGGGCGCCGCGGGCACGAGATGGCCGAGTCCATGCTGTCGTTCGTGCGCGGCTCGCGCACGCCCAGCGAGCCGATCCGGGTGGCCATGCTGTTCGAGGCCGTGGCGCTGTTGTTGCGCAGCAACCTGCCGCCCGAGGTCGACCTTCAGCTGCAGGTGGCCGACCCCGATCTGACCGTGCATGCCAACTACACCGAGCTTCAACAGGTGCTGTTGAACCTGGCCCTGAACTCCATCCAGGCCATGCCAGACGGCGGTCAGCTCACGCTGCTTGCGCAGGCCGATGCAGATGCGCAGGGACTGTCGTGGCTGCGCATTGCGGTGTCCGACCAGGGCACCGGCATGAGCCCGGAGGTGCTGTCCAACCTGTTCAATCCGTTCTTCACCACCAAACCCAACGGCACCGGGCTGGGGTTGATGTCGTGCAAGCGCATCATCGAAGGCGCACAGGGTCGCATCCAGGTGCAGAGCGCGCCGGGCGAGGGCACGCGGTTCGATCTGCTGCTGCCCGCGTACGAGGCTCCGGCCGACGCGCCGGTGTCCGAACCGCCGGTGGCCGCCGGCAGCGGCCAGTCGATCCTGGTGGTGGACGGCGAGGCCACGCGCCTGTCGCTGCTGGGCAATGCCTTGTCCAGCCAGGGTTATCACCTGCAGCTGGCCTGCGACGGTGCCGCCGCACTGCGCTGGATGCAGCAGGAGGCGATGCCAGCGCTGGTGATTGCCGACGCCGGCTCCAAGCTGCTGTCGGCCAGTTCGTTGCTGCGCGAGATGGCAGCCTTGGGTTATCACGGCCCGGTGCTGGTGCTGGAAAGCGAGGACGTGCCGGTGCGGCGTGGGCGATTCCCGGTGGGCATTCCGGTGCATGTGCTGCGCAAACCGCTGGAGATGCAGCAGGTGTTCCGGTCTGTGGCCGAAGCCCTCAACGCATAGCGCCGGGCTCTGCCCGGGCGAGGCAACGCCGGTCGGACGTACGACCGGCCGATTCACAGGTGGCTAACACCGTACAGGCGCAGCATGGCGGCGCGGGGGCGCTCAAGGGTTGACCATGGGGCTCAATGTCATGTCAAACACTCACCTTGTCTACTTCGATTTCGATTCCTCTCGCCTTGCGGTAAGAAGTGGTCGTGTGATCACGCCCGAGGTTGATCTGGACGACGATAAGTCGGACATCCAGAAGCCGCTCGGGAACGATGAGGACTTATGCCTGCGTGTAGCAGGCCTCATTTCACATCGTTACGAGGACAGTGATACGCCGCTCATGGACTACTTCTTCTCGGTAACTACCAAACGAGGGGTGGTCCGCATCGTGGGCATCACCCGAACCGCGCAGGCGCTCGAGACGTTCACTGAATGTCTCGAAGCGACGAAAGGAACAGTTGGGGTCAAGGAAGTAGATACGACGGATGTAATCCATGCGAAGGATCCGCACATAGAAAACTATGAGGGTTACTCTGACTACACAAGGGATTTCATTTCCAGTCTTAGCCAGCACATCAAGCGCGCGATCAAGTCCTACTGGGTACTGAAGATCGACCAGGTTACGGAGGGCATACGGATCAGAGGGCGCGTGGAATACAAGGAAGACTACGGTGCCTTTCGCTTTGCGGTGGACGTTGTCATGCGGCAGTGGAACCGGAAGGACGTGGATGTCTCAGGTGTGAGCTTCTCCGACGTGTCCCTGCCAAAGGACGCGTAGCCGCTGTAGCAGCGTGGTGGGGCCGGTAGCGCCGGGCGCACCCCTTGGGCCGGCCAACGGCCGGCGCTATCGGTCGCGTGCAACGTAGACGATCAATGGATCAACCGGTTTCCCAAGGGAACCGCGGCAGTGCGGCCACCGCCTGCTCCAGCCGCCGCGACCAGTTGCCGTGGATATCCGCGTACAACGGGCTGTCGGCGGCCAGGCGCATGCGCTGGGTGATCTGCAGGTCGCCGGCGCGCAGCAGCACGAGGTCGAACGGCAGGCCCACGGAAAGATTTGAACGCACGGTGGAGTCAAGCGACACAACCGCGGTGCGCGCCGCATCGTCCAGCCGCGTGTGCGAGCGGATGATGCGGTCCAGGATCGGCTTGCCGTACTTCGATTCGCCGATCTGCAGGAACGGGGTTTCCGGCGAGGCGGCAATGGCATTGCCCAGTGGGTAGATCATGTACAGGCCCGGCCGCTCGTTGCCGACCTGGCCGCCCAGGATCAGCGTGGCCTGGGTGTTCACCCCGTCGTGGCCGTGCTCCGGGGTGCTGCTTTTGACCTGGCTGTCCACCAGCACCCGGCCCACGTACTCCGCCACCTCGAACAGGTGGCGGTAGGCCAGCAGGCTCTCGGCCCGCTGCTCCTCGGCATCGCGGCGCAGCCGGGACACCAGCAACTGGGTGGTGGCGAGGTTGCCCGCCGCCATGAGCACGAACACCGCCTGGCCTGGAAACTCGAACTCGTGCAGCTTGCGGTGCACGCGGACATCGTCCAGCGAGGCGTTGGTCCGGGTATCGGCGGCGAAGACCAGGCCTTCGTCCACCTCGATGCCGACGCAATAGGTCATGACAACCCTCTATGATGTGCACCCCGATTCTATGCGGTGGCCGTGATGGCACCATGTGGATTCGCCCCACGTACGCTGAACACCATGACCACTGTGCTTCTGAGCCTGGGCAGCAACCTGCAGCCGCAACAGCATCTTCACGCCGCGGTGGAGGCCCTGCGCGCGCGGTTTGGCGCGATCGCGGTCTCGCCGGCCTACCGTACGGCGGCAGTGGGCTTCGACGGCCCCGCTTTCCTGAACAACGCGGTGGCGATCGAGACCGAGGTGCCGCTGGCGTCGCTGGATACGTGGCTTCACGCGCTGGAAGACGCCCATGGGCGCGATCGCAGCGGGCCGCGGTTCTCTGACCGCACCCTGGACATCGACGTGGTGTTCTATGGCGACCTGATCGTGGAAGGCCCTGGCCACCTGCGCATTCCGCGCCCGGAGCTGAAGCATGCGTTCGTGATCAAGCCGCTGGCGGATATCGCCCCGGGCTTCGTGGATCCGGTCAGCGGGCTCACCCTGGCGCAGCTGTGGCGCGCGCATGGGCAGCACGACGAGGCATTCGAGGTGGTGGAGCTCACCCCGTAATCGGGACCCGGTGGTGCCGGCTGTCGACCGGCCCTCATGAAAGGGTTCGACCCCCGTCCACCCGCAGCGTATGCCCCGTCACGAACGGCGCGTCACTGGCCAGCCAGTACACCGCCTCGGCGATCTCCTCCACCGTGCCGGTGCGCCCCAGCGGCGTGCGCGCCAGCAGGGCCTGACGGGCAAAGTCGTCCTTGCCCTGTTCCGGCCACAGGATCGCGCCGGGGGCCACCGCATTCACCCGCACCTTCGGGGCCAGTTCCAGTGCCAGTGACCGGGTGATCATCTCCAGCGCCGCCTTGGCCGCGCTGTACACCGCGTGGTCGCGCATCGGGTCGGTGCCGTGCAGGTCGGTCAGGTTGACGATGCAGCCCTGCTGGCGGCGCAGGTGCGGCGCGGCGGCCTGGGCCAGCAGCAGGGGCGCGCGGGCGTTGACCGCGAACAGGTCGTCCCACTGTTCGGCGGTGGTCTGCCCCAGCAGGGTGGGGTAGAAGTTGGAGGCGTTGTTCACCAGCGCATCCAGCCGCCCGAACTGGGCCACCGTCTGTTCCACAAGATCGGGAAGGGCGGCGGCATCGCGCAGGTCGGCCTGCAGGGCCAGCACGCTGCCGGGGCGCAGCATGTCCAGGTCGAAGGCGGCCTGCTGCAGTTCAGCGGTCGAGGTGTTGGCATGCAGCACCACCGACCAGCCACAGGCGTGGAACTGGCGGGCAATGGCCGCGCCAATCCGGCGGGCGCTGCCGGTGATCAGCACCACGGGTGCGCTGTCGGTCATCGGGGAATCTCCGTGCTCGGCTATGCTGTGCATTGTCACCGCAATCGACCGCGCCATGCATTCTTCCCTGCCTCTTCCCGACGCCGACGCCCTGGCCCACAGCGAACAGCTGCGCGAGGCGCTGTCCGCTGAAATCCTCGCCAATGGCGGCCTGATGCCGTTTTCGCGCTTCATGGAACTGAGCCTTTACGCGCCGGGCTGGGGCTACTACAGCGCCGGTGCCAGCAAGTTCGGCCCGGCGGGCGATTTCACCACCGCTCCGGAAATGGGCTCGCTGTTCACCGCCACCCTGGCCAATGCCGTGGCCCCGGTGATGCAGCAGCTGGGCCCGCAGGCGCGCTTTCTGGAACTGGGCGGCGGCAGCGGTGCGTTTGCTGAAATCATGCTCAAGCGGCTGCTGGAGCTGGATGCGCTGCCCGAGCGTTACGCCATTCTGGAGCCCAGTGCGGATCTGCGCGAACGCCAGCGCGAGCGGCTGGAAAAAGCGCTCATTCCGCCGGTGTTCGCGCTGGTGGAGTGGCTCGACCGACCGTTCGATGACGACTGGGACGGCATGGTGTTCGCCAATGAAGTGATTGACGCGCTGCCCACGCCGCGCTTCCTGGCCAAGGACGGCATGATCCACGAGGAAACCGTGGAACTGGATGCCGAAGGCGCCTTCATGCGCGGTGCGCAGCCGGCCGATGCCCTGCTCAGTGCCGCCGTGCGCCATGTGGAGCGTTACCTGGGCCAGCCGTTTGCCGACGGCTACCGATCCGAACTGCTGCCGCAGCTGCCGTACTGGATACAGGCGGTGGCCGGCGGACTGAAGCGCGGTGCGATGCTGTTCGTCGATTACGGCTACCCGCGCCACGAGTATTACCAGCCCGAGCGCGACGACGGCACGGTACGTGCGTTCTATCGCCACCATGTGCACAACGACGTCTACAAATGGCCGGGCCTGCAGGACATCACCGCATCGGTGGACTTCACCGCGCTGGCCGAAGCGGGAACCGGTGCCGGGTTTGACCTGGCCGGTTACTGCACGCAGTCCAGCTTCCTGCTCGGCAACGGGCTGGACCGCCTGCTCACGCTGGCAGAGGAGCGCACCGACGAGGTCGGCAAGCTGCGCCTGCGTGACCAGGTAAAGAAACTGACACTGCCCACGGAAATGGGCGAGCGTTTCCAGGTGATGGGCTTCCAGCGCGATGTCAGCATGGATGCCTCGTTCCTGGTTGGCGATCTGACCTGGCGATTGTGAGATGACCATGACAGGGATGTTGAAGCCGCTGCGGCGGCCGCGGTTCTGGCTGGGGCTTTGGTGGTTGGCGGTGATCAGCGTGATTGTGGTCTGCCTG
The DNA here is from genome assembly GCA_002387845.1 of Stenotrophomonas maltophilia. Taxonomy (GTDB): domain Bacteria; phylum Pseudomonadota; class Gammaproteobacteria; order Xanthomonadales; family Xanthomonadaceae; genus Stenotrophomonas; species Stenotrophomonas maltophilia_AG. The sequence continues at coordinate 21,175 of DGLB01000076.1, forward strand.
ATTCCACCGCCGCCGCTGCCGGACCTGCCGAAGAACAGCGACAAGGTGGAGCATTTCCTGGCCTATTTCCTGTTGGCGGGGTCGGCGGTGCAGATCTACCGCACGCGTGCAGCAGTGTGGTGGGCTGCTGTGGGGTTGGTGTTGATGGGGGTTGGCGTGGAGTTTGCGCAGGGCGCGTTGACCGATAACCGCAGCGCGGACCCGGCCGATGCCGTGGCCAATACCCTCGGGGTGATTGCCGGGATGGCCATTCGCTTTACCCCGTTGCGGGATCTGTTGCTGCGGTTGAAGGGCTGAACCCGGGATGGCACGCCACAGATGCGGTAGGGTCGGTCGATAGACGACCGCCGACTGCACCCATCGCTGCTGGAACGCATGACCTCCGAACGGAGAAGCGCTTCTGCGACAAATGTCACGCGTTACCGTGCGGATCACCGTTATCGGCAGTCGTCTGTCGACCGACCCTACCTTCGTGCGGATCCAGCTCAGTCCGTGATCCACGCACCTCACCGTCCCTGTGCTGGCGACGTCGCAAGCCAGGAAAGCGGTAGGGTCGGTCGATAGACGACCGCCGATTGCACCCATCGCTGCTGGAACGCATGACCTCCGAACGGAGAAGCGCTTCTGCGACAAATACCGCGCGTTACCTTGCGGATCACCGCTATCGGCGGTCGTCTGTCGACCGACCCTACCTTCGTGCGGATCCAGATCAGTCCGTGATCCACGCACCTCACCGTCCCTGTGCTGGCGACGTCCCAAGGCAGGAAAGCGGTAGGGTCGGTCGATAGACGACCGCCGATTGCACCCATCGCTGCTGGAACGCATGACCTCCGAACGGAGACGCGCTTCTGCGACAAATGTCACGCGTTACCGTGCGGATCACCGTTATCGGCAGTCGTCTGTCGACCGACCCTACCTTCGTGCTTCATCGATTTCGATCTAGGTCAGCCCGTAATTCACGTTTACTGCCGATATATCCACGCTCCTCACCCCGGAGACCCGTTGGTCCTTTATCGCGGCGCGGAGCTGTTCATGCAGTACAGCGTCATTCACCGTTCCTGTGATGGTGACGTCGCTTTGCTTCGTAGCCACTTTTAGAACAACCCGATTACCATCCTTCCAATGCTCGCTGAACTTTCCTTGCAGATAGCGCGCCATGTTGTAGCTCGCTTCGTAATCTCCAAACTCCTCAAGCGAGGCGACCTGCGGCGGCCTGTTGATTGCCTGAATATCGGCACCCGATAACGTGCTCATTCTGTCACCCCATCAACGTCTGACGCTTGCGCCCCCGCCGGTAAATGCTGCGCCCAACCGGCGTTAATGATGCGTGAGCCGTCCGGGCTGGCGTTCCGTCTCGACGCGCATGGCGCGTCGCTACAGATTGCGGAACCAGGCGGCGAAGACTTCGTCGCCCATCCATGTGTTCTTTCGGCACAGGTGCGTCATCAGTGCTTCGTCTTCCTCCGCGCGTGCGAAACGCTCAGCATTGCCGCTGCAGCGTGCGGAATCCAGCTCCTGTTTGGCTTCGGCCAGAAATCGCGACAGGCGATCCTCAATCGCCCACACCGCCATTTCGATGCGGGGCAGGCGCGTGCTGGGCGCTACGCTTACCCCATGCAATGCCATCTGCAGGCGCTCGATGTGATCGGGGTGGTTCTTCAGTGCGGAGCGCAAACTGCGTGGCACCGGGGGAAGCGGCGGGCGTGGGCGCGTGGTTGCAGGGCGCGTGTAACCGGGCAGAATCTGGCGAAAGCGCTTGATCACCATGTGCGCAACGCCTCGCAGCCATGCTGCAGGATGCGGTTGGTCCGCACCTGCGCCATTTCCAGATCGAACCGGACCTGCAGGTTCATCCAGAACCACGGCGAGGTGTCGAAGTAGTGGCCCAGGCGGATCGCGGTGTCCGCGGTAATCGCGGCCTTGCCCGAGGCGATGGTGGCGATGCGGGTGTGGGAAACGCCAATGGCACAGGCGAGGGCGCGGCCGGAGAGCTTCAACGGGCGCATGAAGTCCTCGGTGAGGATGTCGCCGGGGTGCAGGGGAGGAACGTGTTCGCTACGCGGTTTGATGATGGGTGCGCGGCGATTCGTGCACCGGTGGGTAGATGGATTCATGGGAGCCTCCGCGAGATGTGGGCGGGCAATGCATGTGGCGCGTGATGGGTGCGCCGTGCGCCGAAGGGACGCGATGCACACGATGCATGGGAACTGGTAGGGTCGTTCGAAAGACGACCGCCGATAGCGGTAATCGGCGCGGTAGCGCATGACCTCTGCCGGAGAGGCGCGATCCATCAGCGCACCGGCGACCTGCCCGGGCGTTGCACAGGGGGGCGTGGTTGTTCATGGTTGTTCTTATTCGGATACTGGATGCGCCGTGCGTGCGGGCACCGTGAATGGGTTGGGTTTCAGGCGGACGCGCATGGCGCGTCGCTACAGTGGTACCCAATACGCATGAGCAGGATCTCGACCTGGTGAATGTGCGCAGGCGGCGACGATTGGCTGCTGGGAGCAGCGGTGGCTTCGGGTCGCATGGGTGCGACGTCGTCGTTCGCGGGTGTGTCTGGCCAGTGTGTCTGCATGGCATGCCTCCGGTGAGATGCGACCCCTGTCGGCGTGACGAGGGGTCGGGAGGTTAGAAACCGAAGAGTCAGCAAAAGACGGCGGGCGTATTCCCCCCTTGCGGGGGTGTTTTATTAGCCACCCTCCCGACGCGGGACACAACATCCCCCACGCAGGGCATCAACTACTGACTCTTAGGAGTTTCTACGCTCCGGGGACAACACTGCAGCAGATGAGTGGCGATGCAAATCAGACTATTCCTACGTATCGTCGTCGCTGTGTACCGGATGCGCAAACTACGCGACGTAATTGGCGCGGGATGATTTGTGGAAGCGTTGAATGCGTAGGGTGATGTCGTGGATGACACCCGAATGAGGGTGGTTCCGATTTTTGATGTGTGTTGCGGATCGGATCGTTGGGTGATGGGTGGCCGTGGTGTAGTGGGGCGGGTGCGACATTTGGGGCCGGAGAGGCGCGGTTTCGGTTGGGGGTCCATGCGTTAACGAACGCGGGTGGCTTCACGGCGATCGTCTTTCGACCGATCCCACCAAAGCACAGGCATCAGGCATCACCATAGCCCGGGCATCGCCAAAGCCCGGGCATCACCAAAGCCCAGGCATCACCAAAGCCCAGGCATCAGCATGGCTTCTACCGGTCCGGTGGCCCGCTGTTACCGTGGCCCCCGACCTTCTGTCGGGGGTGGGTCGGGGTGGATTGGAGGGGGCGTGAGCCGCATGGATGCGGCGACCGAGCTTACATGGACGTACTTGCAGCGTCCCCCGGAACACCCGCCCCGACCCGCCCAGCCGGGGAAGGCGTGGGCGGCGGGTTGTTCGCGTGAATCCAGCAGCAGCCGGGCAAGCCCGGCTCTACGGATCCCGTGCAATCAAGCAATCAGGGAGTGGTGCGGTCAGCGTGGGAGCAGGGTGAGCTCGTCGAGTACCCACATGGTCGGGCGGGTGTCGCCGGTGAAGCGCACGCACAGGTTCTGCGTGCCCTTCAGCGAACGCGGCAGGGCGGCTTCCAGGGTGATGAAGCCATCTGCATCCGGCTTGGCCGGCAGCGGCACCGTTGCCAGCGGCTTGCCATCGCACTGGCCGCTCAGAATGTCCATCTCACCGTGCGCGCTGCGTGCCTTCTCGAACCGGCGCTGGGGCTCGTCATGGGCCAGCTGGAAGTAGTACGGAATGTTGCCCGCACGCACCCGTACCTTGCTGATGCCGTCCACGTTCGCGTCCTGCCAGAACCAGCACGGGTTGAAGATGTTCACGTTGAATACCGCGCGCTTGCCGTCCGCCGGGCCATCATCTTCCAGCCGCAGCAACAGCTTGCCCTCGGCCGGGCACAGGTCCAGATGCTCGTCATTGCGCGTCAGCAGGGACGTCGCCGTGATGTCAAAACGACTCGCCGCCTTCGCCAGCGCCTTGCCGTCGAAGAACGTCGCCGCCTGCACGCCCACCGGCAATGGCTGGGTCAGTGGTGCCGTGTAGCGCGGCGACTGCGCCGTTACCGGGCTGCCGTCCACGCTGTAGCGGATCTCGTAGTTCAGCGGCGTGCGCAATGCCAGCGTGGCCGTCCCTGCCGTACGGTCATCGGTCACATCTGCTTCCACCTCGAACGGCGTCTGTGCGTACGCAATCCCCATGGCCTGCCAGCGCTGCAGCTGGGTCGGCAACCTTGTCAGGAAGTCGGCAAAGTCACGGCGCTCACGCGGCGACCAGCCGGTTTCCGCCACCGCTGCCAGGCGCGGGAACAGGTTGTGCTGCAGGCGCGCATAGCTGCGCGTGTGCTCGGTGAACATGTTCGCCTGCAGGCCCAGAATGTGCTGCTGCTTGTCGCGCGCCAGCGCATCCGGCACCGGCTCGAAGCCGTATACCCGGCCCAGCGGCGTGCTCAACGGACGGCCCGGCGGCTCGTTCTCCGAATTCGTCTGCAGGTAATCCATGTACATGTCGGTCACCGGCGACATGATCACGTCATGCCCTTCGCTGGCCGCCTTCAGGCCGCCCTCGGTGCCCCGCCACGACATCACCGTCGCTTCCGGGGGCAGGCCACCTTCCAGAATCTCGTCCCAGCCAATCAGGCGGCGGTCGTGCTGCTCCAGGTACTTTTCCAACCGTTTGATCAGGTGGGCCTGCATTTCATTCTCGTTGCCCGCGCCCACTTCCTTCATCCGCGCCTGCACGCGCGCGGAGGCCTCCCACTGGTCCTTCACCGCCTCGTCGCCGCCCACATGGACGTACTTGGCCGGGAACAGCTCAATCACCTCTTCCAGCACGTTCTCAAGGAATTCGAACGTGCTTTCTTCGGTGTTGAACAGGTTCGGGAACACGCCCCACTCGCTGATCGGCAGCAGCGGCGTGTCAATCGTGCCCAGCTCCGGGTATGCCGCAATCGCTGCGGTAGCGTGGCCCGGCACGTCGATCTCCGGAATCACCTGGATGTGGCGTGCGGCCGCATACGCGATCACTTCGCGGATCTGGTCCTGGGTGTAGAAGCCGCAGTAGGGGCGCGGAGCGCCGGTGGCCGGATCACGGCCGCCATCGCCGGCCGGCAGGCGGCAGCTGCCCACTTCGGTCAGCTTCGGGTAGCGCTTGATCTCCATGCGCCAGCCCTGGTCATCAGTCAGATGCCAGTGGAAGGTGTTGAGCTTCTGCTCGGCCATCGCGTCGAGCACGCGCTTGATTTCATCCAGGCTCTGGAAATGGCGGGCCGAATCCAGCATCAGGCCGCGCCAGCTGAAACGCGGTGCATCGTCGATCTTCAGCGCCGGCAGCTGGCCGGGGGTGCCGCTGGTGAGCAGCTGCGAAAGGGTGGCCGCGCCGTAGAAGAGGCCGGCTTCGGTGGCAGCCTGCACGGTGACCCCGCGCGCATCGCTGCGCAAGTGGTAGCCCTCCGCGCCGGTCTTGAGTGTGGTGTCCAGCACCAGGCGGATGCCGTCTTTGCCGCGCGCCGACGACACCGTCAGCGCGGGGCCGCCGCTGTTTTTCAGCTGCGTGGCGAACAGGCTGGCCACGCGCTGCGCGGCGTCGCCCTGCGCGTGCAAGGGGGTAGCAGCAGTGACGGCGTAGCCGGCCCCGGCCAGTTGTTCCAGATGCGCCGGTGCCGGCAGCAGCGGCAGTGAGCCGGGCAGGGCGCGCGGGCCGTCCGCGGCCTGAGCCAGCGGAGCGAGAGAGAGTGCCAGTGCGAACGACAGCAGCGACAGCGAGGTACGACGGGTGCGGATGGGCATCGGGTCATTCCTTGTGGTGCGGATTTGATTCTATCTGCGAAAAGGGCCCGGAAGTCCGGGCCCTTTGGGCGTTGCGTTCAAGCCGGGCAAGCCCGGCAAGCCCGGCTCTACATCATCAGTACTTGAAGCGGAAGTTCAGGTAGTACTGGCGGCCGTTGGAGTAGAACGAGGTCGGGATCGAAGCGCTCTCGTAGTACTTGTAGGTCGGATTGTTGAGGTTCAGACCGTCCAGGCTGATGCTCAGCCAGTCGGTGGCCTTGAAGTTCAACGACGCCGACAGCGTGCCAAAGTCATCCTGGTAGTACGGGTTGGTGCCCGACAGGCTGATCAGGAACGAGGAGCGGCGGGTGTAGGTCACGCGTGCACCGAAGCGCTCGTTCTCGAAGTAGGCACCCACGTTGTAGGTGTTCTTCGAAGTTCCCAGCAGGTTGTGGGTGCCGTCCGACCAGGTGTGGTCGGTGCTGCCGTTGGCGTAGGTGTAGTTGGCGTTGAAGCCGAAGTAGTCGCCGATCGGCTGCTCGTAGGCCACTTCCACGCCGGTCACCTTGCCGTCGGCATTGATCGGGGTGGAGATGTCATACGTTTCCAGCTGGTTGGTCAGCTCGCTGTACAGCTGGCGCTGCACCACGGTGAAGGCCACGTAGTCCTTCATGTCCATGTGGTAGGCACCGACGGACAGCAGGCCGCGCGGCATGAAGTACCACTCCAGGTTGGCGTCCAAGTTGGTCGACAGAACCGGCTTCAGGTTCGGGTTGCCACCGCCACCGGTACGGTTCAGGTCCGAACCGTAAGACGACGCACCCAGCGCCGAGTAGTCCGGCAGAGTCTGCGTCTGCGAGGCTGCCACACGCAGCACCAGGTCATCATCCAGGTCGAACTTGATGTTGGCGCTGGGCAGCACGCGGTTGTGCTTGTTCTGGAAAGCGGTGCGTTCCCACATGCCGAACAGGCTGCTTACATCGGCGTCGGCCGCATTGGACACGGCGTTGTAGGTGTCGATGTCCTGCTTGATGTTGACATAGCGCAGGCCGACATTACCGCTCCACCAGTCGCCGGTGAAGTTCGCCTGCACGTAGCCGGCGAAATTCTTTTCCTTCACTCGCCACTCGGCACCGTAGTTGTGGCGTCCGTCCGGACCGTCGTTGCCGGCCAGCCAGGTGGAGTTGTTGATGATCGCGCTCTTCAGCGCGCCCGGGGTGAAGTACCACAGGTCGCGCGGGAACGAACCGCCGATGCCGCTGGCGAAGCCGCTCGGGTAGTTGGCGGTGTCACCGCCCTGCAGCGCAGCCCAGATATCGCCCGGGGTCGCACCTTCCGGCGACAGCGCCTCACGCTCGTGGTCGGCATAGCGCACGCCGAAGTCCACCGAGCTCAAGGTGCCGGCGCTGAAGTACTGGCTGAAGTCCAGCGACGCCCACTTCTCTTTGTCTTCAGCGGTGACTTCCTGGTTGCCCCAGGTGCCGCCCCAGTCGGAAGCGGCTGGGCTCAGGTCGCCACCCACGTTCCAGTCGGCCGGCGAGCCGTTGCCGTGCAGCGCCCAGTTGGCACCGCCGCCCTGGGCCATGTTCAGCTCGGCGATGAACTGGCGCGGGGTCGAACCCTCACCCTTGGTGGTGCCAGCCTGGAACTTCATGTCCAGGGTGTCGTTGATCTGCCAGTCGGCATCGAACGTGACGTAGTTGGTCTTGGCGGTGGCTTCGCGGTAGATCATGTCGTATACCGCGTAGTACTGGTCTGGAGCGCCGCCGGCGGGAGAATAGGTGGCGTTCTTCAGCACACCGTTCTCAACCGTGTAGCCCGGGTCCGGAGCCTGTGCACGTGCGAACCGCCCACCCCACATCATGAAGTTGCGGTTGTAGTTGTTCGCTTCGAGTTCCGAGGTGAAGCCGCTCAGCGCCAGGCTCAGCGCATCGGTCGGCTTGAACTGCACGGTCAACAGGCCGCCCTTGCGCTCGCGGGTCTGCTCGAACAGGGTTGAACCCAGCAGGCCGGGCACGCGCACGCCGAGCAGGTCCGGATTGGACTGCACGGCCGGGTCGGCGGCGGCGAGGGTGAAGAAGCCACCCGGAATCTCCTGCGCTTCACGGCGCAGCTCACGCTTCTGGTAGAACGCCTGCAGCAGCACGCCGAAGTTGTTGGCGTCGTTCTTGTAGTTGAACAGCGCCGAGTACTGCGGGTCGGTCGAGTCGGCCTGGTCCGAACGCACCGCACCCACCGAGGCTTCGGCGCTGAACTGCTTGGAGAACTGCAGCGGGGTGCGGGTGATGATATTGACGGTACCGGTGGTGCCGCCGTCCTGCAGCTTGGCCTGCGAGGACTTGTTCACTTCCACCGAGCTGACCAGCTCGGACGGCAGCAGCGAGTAGCTGACGCTGCGGCCCACGTTGTTGCCCTGGCTGAGCACGAACCAGTCGGCCGAGCCGACGGTGTGGCCGTTGATCAGGGTCTGGGTCAGGCTCGGGCTGGTGCCGCGCAGGCTGACGCGGTCGGCTTCGTCGAAGCCGCCTTCGTCGGCGCTGGCCGAGCTGATGTTCACGCCGGGCAGGCGCTGCAGGGTATCGGCCACGTTGTGCGCGGGCAGCTTGCCCACGTCTTCGGCGGTGACCACTTCCAGGCGTGCATTGGCTTCACGCTTGGTGTCCAGCGAACGTTCCATCGAGCCGCGGATACCGGTCACCTGGATGGTGTCCAGGTCGGTCGGGCTGGTCTGGGCGGCGTCCTGCGCGTGCGCGCCGAAGGCCATACAGCTGAAGATGGCTGCCGAAAGCAGGCTTATGCGGTGGTTCATGATGTCTCTCCTCATCAATCTATGTGCGCCAGCGACGGCGTGCGGTGTGCAGCGTGTGGTGGTTCGAACAGGCATTGCGTGGAGCGTGTTGCGGTCCCGTGCGCCAGAAGGCGCGCTCAGGCGTTGTTGCGGCCGAGGTACCAGCTGGCGGCGCCGATGACGCCCAGTTGCCCGTGCTCGACCACCTTCACGGGAATGCGTTCCAGCGCCTCGCGCATCGGTCCCTTGTTGAGGTACCGGGCAACGAAGCTGCTGTTCAACAGGAATTCGCGGATCTGCGGCAGGATCCCGCCGGCCAGGTAGACGCCGCCGGACGCGCCGTACTGCAGGGCCATGTCACCGATGGTGCTGCCGAGCAGCCCGCAGAACACCTGCAGGCTCTCGCGCGCCAGCGCATCGGTATTGGCCATGGCGGCGGCGGTGATCGCATCCGGGCTGGCCAGTGCCGGGCTCTGGTTGTTCAGCGCGCACAATGCGCGATACAGATTCATCAGGCCCGGCCCGGACAGGGCGTGTTCGACCGATACGTGCGCGTGCTCGCGCTGCATCTGGCGCACGATCGCCATTTCCAGTTCGGTGCTCACGGCCAGTGTCGGCTGACCGGCCTCGGTGGCCAGGACCACCGCGCCATGCGGGGTGGGAATCCACACCGCTGCGCCCAGCCCGGTGCCGGGGCCGACCACCAGGGTCGGGCCGCGCGGGGCAGTGGCCGGGCCGGTGAGCTGCAGCACGCCGCTGGCGTCGACCTGGGCGGCGGCGTAGGCCACGGCCTCGAAGTCGTTGACGATGAAGACGTGCTCCAGCCCGACATCCTGCTCGATGCGGCGCGCCGACAGCGGCCACGGCACATTGGCGGTGATCACGGTGCCGTCTTCGCGCGCCACGCCTGCCGTCGCCACCACACAGTGGGCGGGGCGCGTGCTGTCACCCAGGAAGGTATCGAGAATGGCGCTCAGGCCCGGGTACTCGGCATTGCGGAACTTGCGGTACTCCAGCACCTGCACCGGATGGGCCGGGTCGGTGCCGGCCTGCACGCGGGCCACGCGCACGTGGGTGCCGCCCACGTCGGCGGCCAGGAATGGCACCGGGGCAGGGGCGGCGGCACTGGCCGGTACGGCTGGGGCGGCTGCGGTCACACGGGCTCCCTTGAGGGTTCGTAACGACCAGGTAACAAACCCGGCGATTGAGGCGGAGTCTGTAATCGTTCTGACAACGATGTCAACGATAACCTCGCACTTTCGATTGTGCAGTGCAACGCCCGGGCCCCGGTGAAATCGATTACATAAGCAGTGTGCTGCGGCGCTTGTTGACAAACCCGGGTGCCCCATCGAATAAATGTGACAACGTTGTTCCCAGCCATCTTCCGACGCCGCCTTCGCGCACCGTCGATGCAGGAGCCCTTCCGATGTCTGCCGTGCCTGCTGCTTCCGCGCGTTCGAGCGTAACCACCTCGATCCTCATCATCGGGGTGCTGTTCTTCCTGATCGGCTTCTTCACCTGGCTCAACGGGCCGCTGATCACCTTCGTGAAGCTGGCCTTCGAGCTGGACGAGGTGGGCGCGTTCCTGGTGCTGATGGTGTTCTATCTGTCCTACTTCTTCCTGGCCCTGCCGGCCTCGTGGATCCTCAAGCGCACCGGCATGAAGAAGGGTCTGAGCCTGAGCCTGCTGGTGATGGCGGCCGGCGCGGTGCTGTTTGCCCACTACGCGCAGCAGCGCTGGTACCCGGGCGCGCTCAGCGGCCTGTTCGTGATCGGCAGCGGCCTGGCCCTGCTGCAGACCGCAGTGAACCCCTACATCAGCATTCTCGGGCCGATTGAAACCGCTGCCCGCCGCATCGCGTTGATGGGCATCTGCAACAAGATCGCCGGCATCCTGGCTCCGTTCTTCATCGGCACGCTGGTGCTGCACGGCGTGGGTGACCTGGCCGACCAGGTCGCCGCGGCCGACGTTGCCACCCGCACCGCGCTGCTGGACGGGTTCGCCAGCAAGATCCAGGCTCCGTACATGGGCATGGCCGGGCTGCTGGTGGTGCTGGCGGTGGGGGTGCTGTTCTCGCCGCTGCCGGAGCTGAAAACCGCCGAAGCCAACGCGACCCCGCCGGCCGCACCGGGCACCCGTGAGCGCACCAGCATCTTCCAGTTCCCGCACCTGTGGCTGGGGGTGATGTGCCTGTTCGTCTACGTGGGCGTGGAAGTGATGGCCGGCGATGCGATCGGCACCTACGGGCACGGCTTCGACCTGCCGCTGGACCAGACCAAGCTGTTCACCTCGGCCACCCTGGCGGCGATGCTGGCCGGCTACGTGGTGGGCCTGGCGGTGATTCCGCACCTGGTTTCACAGTCGAAGTACCTCAGCATCTCCGCCACCCTGGGCGTGCTGTTCTGCATCGGTGCGCTGTTCACCCATGGCTATGTGTCGGTGGGCTTCGTGGCCGCGCTGGGCTTTGCCAACGCCATGATGTGGCCGGCGATCTTCCCGCTGGCGATCCGCGGGCTGGGGCGCTTCACCGAAACCGGCTCGGCGCTGCTGGTGATGGCCATTGCCGGCGGCGCGATCATTCCGCAGGCATTCGCCGTGCTCAAGCAGCATTTCGACTTCCAGTGGGTGTTCGCCGGGCTGATGGTGCCCTGCTACCTGTACATCCTGTTCTACTCCCTGCGCGGCTATCGGATTGGCCTGCCCCGCGACGCGGCCTGATCGGCGATCATGGACGCTCCACGGAACCCGCAGGAAACCCCAATGCGCAGAGCGACCATCAAGGATGTCGCCGAACGGGCCAAGGTGTCGTTGAAGACCGTCTCGCGGGTCATCAACAACGAACCGTCGGTGATGCAGGCCACGCGTGCGCGCGTGCTGCGCGCCATTGCCGAGCTGGATTACGAACCGGACCCGGCCGCACGCAACCTGCGCACCGGTACCACCCTGGTGGTCGGGCTGGTGTATGACAACCCGAACCCGTATCACATCATCGGAGTTCAGAACGGCGTGTTGGCGGCCTGCCGCGAAACCGGCTTCGGGCTGCAGATCCACCCCTGCGATTCGAGCTCACCGATGCTGGCCGAAGAACTGGCCGACTGGGTGCAGCGTTCGCGGCTGGCCGGGCTGGTGCTGACCGCGCCGATGTCCGAGCGCCGCGACCTGATTGCCGCGCTCACGGCGCGCGGAATCAAGCTGGTGCGCATCATCGCCGCCACTGAAGACCCGGCCGATGGTGCCTGCGTGTTCGTGGACGACCGCGAGGCCGCCTATGAAATCACTGAACACCTGATCCAGCTCGGTCACCAGCGCATCGGCTTCCTGTGGGGGGGCACGTCGCACCGCTCTTCCGGCGAGCGCTATGCCGGCTACGAAGCGGCGTTGAAGGACTACGGCATGACCGTGGACAAGCACCTGGTGGTGCCGGGCGACTACACCTTCGACGACGGCTTCCGTGGTGCACGCCGGCTGCTGGCGCTGCGCGAACCGCCCACCGCGATCTTCGGCTCCAACGACGAAATCGCCGCCGGCGTGCTTGCTGCGGCGAAGTCGGCCGGCATGAACGTGCCGTACGACCTGTCCATTGCCGGCTTCGAGGACAGCCCGTTCTCGCGCCAGTCGTGGCCGCCGCTGACCACCGCCAAGCAGGCCACTGAAGATATTGCCCGCCACGCCGCGCGCCTGCTGATCGCCCAGCTGCGCAGCGACGCCTACGACGAATCCTCTTCGCCGCTGCACAACCAGGGCTTCGTGCCGCAACTGGTGGTGCGCGGATCCACTGCCCCGATGCGCCCGGCCGGGGCGCGCCCTCCTTCTCCAGAAACGCCCTGAGACCCGCATGTCACTGCCTGCTCCCCACGACACCCTGATGTTCCGCGAAGCCGCCGAAGCGGCCGACGTGATCGCCGCGCAGTTCACGCGCAACCAGCAGGCGGTGAAGACCCTGGCGGCCAGCCTGCGCGCCGCGCCGCCGCCGTTCGTGGTGACGTGCGCGCGCGGCAGCTCCGACCACGCGGCCACCTATGCGAAGTACCTGCTGGAAACGCGGTTGGGGCTGGTGACCGCTTCGGCGTCGCCGTCGGTGGGCTCGGTGTACGAAGCGCCGCTGCAGCTGCGCGGTGCGCTGTACATCGTGATTTCCCAGTCGGGCAAGAGTCCGGACCTGCTGCGCAATGCAGAAGCGGCGCGCGCCGCCGGTGCGCGCGTGGTCGCACTGGTGAACGTGGAAGATTCACCGCTGGCGCAGCTGGCTGAAACCGTGATTCCGCTCGGCGCAGGTGCAGAGCGCAGCGTGGCAGCGACCAAGAGCTATCTGGCGTCGCTGTCGGCGATCCTGCAGCTGGTGGCGTACTGGAGCGAGGACAAGGCCCTGATTGCCGCGCTGGATACGCTGCCGGCAGCGCTGCGCGACGCCTGGAACAGCGACTGGAGCGCGCTGACCGATGGCCTGGTGCCGGCCCACAACCTGTTCGTGATCGGCCGCGGGCTGGGCCTGGGCGCGGCGCAGGAAGCGGCGCTGAAGTTCAAGGAAACCTGTGGCCTGCATGCCGAGGCCTACAGCTCGGCCGAGGTCAAGCACGGCCCGATGGCACTGGTTGGCCCTGGCTTCCCGGTGCTGGCCTTTGCCCAGCCCGATGAAACCGGCGCGGGCACGCGCGCGGTGGCGGCGGAGTTCGCTACCCGCAACGCGCAGGTGTGGTTGGCCGCACCCGATGGCGACCTGGCCCAGCCGCAGGCCCCGCATCCGGCCTGCGCGCCGCTGCTGGTGGTGCAGAGCTTCTATCGCGCGATCAACGCGCTGGCACTGCGGCGCGGGCATAATCCGGATCTGCCGCCGCATCTGAACAAGGTTACGGAAACTGTGTGATGAAGACCGTTCTGCGCAATGCCCGCATTCTGGCCGGTGATGAGTTCCGCGACGACCTGGCCGTGGTGATCGAGGACGGGGTGATCACGGCCCTGGTCAGTGATGCCGCGCCACAACTGGGCAGCGCCGACGAACAGGTCGACCTGGGCGGTGGTTGGCTGCTGCCGGGCTTCATCGATGCGCAGGTCAACGGCGGCGGTGGCGTGCTGTTCAACAACACGCCCGATGTGCACAGCCTGCGTACGCTGGCGGCCGCGCACCGCCGCTTCGGCACCACCGGGCTGCTGCCGACCCTGATCAGCGACGACGTCGAGGTCATGCGCACGGCGATTGCCGCCACCCGTGAGGCAATCGCGGCCAAGGTGCCGGGCGTGCTCGGCATCCACCTGGAAGGTCCCTACATCGCCCCGGCGCGCAAGGGTACGCACAATCCGGACAAGTTCCGGGTGCCTGATGCGGATGAGATCGCGATGGCGGCCTCGCTGGACAACGGCGTCACCCTGCTGACCCTGGCCCCGGAACGGGTGCCGCTGGAAAGCATTCGCGCGCTGGTCGAGCGCGGGGTGATCGTCGCCGCCGGTCACACCGCGGCCACCTATGAGGAAGCCCGTGCAGGGCTGGATGCCGGCATCCGTGGCTTCACCCATCTGTACAACGCAATGTCGCCGCTGACCGGGCGTGAGCCCGGCGCGGTCGGCGCGGCACTGGAAGACCGCGACAGCTGGGTCGGCATCATTGCCGACGGCGTGCATGTGCACCCGGCCAGCCTGCGCGTGGCGCTGGCGGCCAAGCCGCGCGGCAAGGTCATGCTGGTCACCGACGCAATGCCGCCGGTGGGCGCGGACGACCCCAGCTATGAACTCTACGGCGAGGTGATCACCGCCGTGGACGGGGTGGTACGCAACGCGGCCGGGTCGCTCGCCGGCTCGGCGCTGGACATGGCCACCGCCGTGCGCAATGCCGTGCAGCAGTTGGGTCTGCCGCTGGCAGAGGCCGCCCGCATGGCCGCGCGTTATCCCGCGCAGTTCCTCAACCTGGACGACCGCCTCGGCGAGATCGCCGAAGGCTACCAGGCCGACCTGGTGCTGCTGGACGACGCACTGCAGGTGCGTGCCACCTGGATTGCCGGCCAGCGCGAGGACGCATGAGCGCCTCCCCCGCAGCGCGCATGGGCTCGATTGACGCCCTGCGCGGCCTGACCGTGGCGGCGATGCTGCTGGTCAACAACCCCGGCGACTGGGCGCACGTGTATGCGCCCCTGCTGCATGCCGACTGGCATGGCTTCACGCCGACCGATCTGATTTTCCCGCTGTTCCTGTTCATTGCCGGGGTCTCGCTGGCCTTCAGCGTGGCCCCCCGTGCACAGGACCTGTCCGCGCGGCCCGCACTGCGCGCGGCACTGCTGAAGCGCGCGCTGCGCATCCTGGTGGCAGGGCTGTTGCTGCACGTGCTGGCGTGGTGGCTGTTCGCGCTGCCGGCGTACCGCCCGTGGGGGGTGCTGCAGCGGATTGCGTTGTGTGTGGGCGCAGCGGGGCTGGTGGCCATCCATCTGCGGCCGCGCATGCAATGGGCGGTGCTGGCAGCGTTGCTGTTGGGATATGCGGCCGTGCTGCTGGCCGCTGACACGCTGGAGCCGTGGCACAACCCGGTCAGTCGATTCGATACCGCGCTGTTCGCACCCTACCTGTACAAGTACAACCCGGTCACCGGGCTGGGTCACGACCCGGAGGGCCTGCTCAGCACGCTGGGTGCGCTGGCGACCACGCTGCTGGGGCTGATCGCCGGGCGCTGGCTGCGCGAGGGGCGGCTGGGCGCGTTGGCGGTGCTGGGCGCGGGCTGCCTGCTGCTGGGCACGCTGGCGGCGCGCGTTCCCGGCGGGCTGCCGTTGAACAAGAACCTGTGGACGCCGAGCTATGCGCTGGTGGCCGGCGGGCTGTCGGTCGCTGGCCTGCTGCTGGCGCACCTGCTGGTGGACCGGAAGGGTTGGCCGGCGCTGGGCCGGCGCTTTGGTGTGAACGCCATTGCCGCCTATCTCGGGTCGAGCGTGATGGCGCTGGTGATGATCGCCAGTGGGGCCTGGGCGGCGTGCAATGCGTGGCTGGTGGGGCTGCTTCCGCAGGCACCGCAGCTGGCGTCGTTGTTGTGCGCTTCCGGCTTCGTCCTGTTCTGGTGGGGCGTGGTCGCGTGGCTGGACCACCGTCGCGTCTACGTGAAAATTTAAGGTCGCCGGCCTCACAGTTCCTCCACCGGACCATCACACCACGCCAGTAAAAGTACGCACCAGTGCTGCGTAGTTCTACTGTGGCACCGCGCGTCAGCCGTATTCCCACCTATGAACAAGGATCGGGTTATGTGCTCCAGGATCGCGTTGCAGCGGCACCCCTTGGCCATCAGCACCGGCCACGCACTTCGAACGATCTGCAGCGCCGCCTTGATCGCCGCCAGTGCGCCGGTCTGGGCAGGCTGCGACAACGCTGCGCCCACCGCCGGCCAGACCGTCACCTGCACCGCAGATCCGCCCAACCCGCAGGCAACCCCGGTCGTGAGCGTGGTGGGATCGGCAACGATCACCCTGAATGTGCAATCTGGCGCACAACTGGCGGTGCCCACCGGCGGAGCAGTGTTGTTCGACGGCGGCGGTGGCCATGTGATCACCAACGACGGCACCATCAGCAGCGCCGCCGGCGTCGCCATCGTGTCCAACCAGGCGACCCGCGTGGTCAATCGCGGCACGATCAGCGGTAGCACCGGGGCCATCATCACCGGAGCCGGTGCCGATCAGCTGGAGATGCTGGGGGGCAGCATCACCGGTGCGGTGCTGCAGGGCGCGGGAAGTGATGCGGTGGTGATCCGGGCCGGCACCGTCACCCGCATCGACCAGGGCGCGGACCAGGACAGCTTCGAGATCAGTTCCGGTACGGTGACCGGCGAAGTGAACCAGGGCCAGGAAAGCGACACCTTCCTGATGACCGGCGGCACTCTCGGGTCGCTGGTGCAGGGCGATGGCTTCGACACCTTCCGCATGACCGCGGGTCACATCATCGGCGGCTTTGACGACGGCGATTACGCCGAGTTCACCGGCGGCCGCATCGGCCGGGTCAACATGCGCCTGGAAGACAATACGTTCCTGATGTCCGGCGGCAGCATCGACGGCAACCTGGTCACCGGTTTCGGCAACGACACCATCGTGCTTTCGGCGGGTGACATCGGCGGCAACATCAGTGTGTCCGGCGGCAGTGATTCGCTCACCGTCACCGGCGGGAGCGTGGGCGGCAATGTGCTGATGAGCCTGGGCAACGACACGCTGGACTGGAGTGGCGGTGGTGTCCTGCGCGGAAGCATCGACATGGGCGAAGGCGACGACCGCGCGCGCCTGACCAACCTGGGGCCGGACCAGCTGGGATCGTTCAGCGCCTTCCAGGCGGCGGCGGGCAACGACCGCCTGGACATGAGCAACGTCAAACTCGCCGGCGTGGAGCGCCTGCTCAGCTGGGAACAGGTGAACCTGGCCAGTGGCAGCGAACTCACCATGGACGGCACGCTGACCCTGGGGGATACCGGGACCGGCACCGGCGCACTGAACATCGGGGCGGGCAGCGCGCTGCTGGCTGGCGGCGGTAGCGGCCGCGTGGCCGCGTTGGGGGCAGGGCAGCTGGCCACGGTGACCAATGCGGGGCGCATTGATCTGTCCAACGGCGGCAGCACCCCCGGTGACCGCTTCACCATCGTCGGCAACTATGTGGGTAGCGGCGGCACGCTGCAGCTGCAGACCGTGCTGGGCAACGATGCCTCGGCGTCGGACGCGCTGGTGATCGATGGCGGCACCGCCAGCGGCAACACGGTGATGAACATTCTCAATGTGGGCGGCACCGGTGCCAGTACGGTGGCAAACGGCATCATGGTGGTACAGGCAGTCAACGGTGCGACCACCACGGCGGGCGCGTTCGCGCTGTCTGGCGGCATTTCCGTGGGGGCCTACGAGTATTTCCTGTTCAAGGGGGGTGTGAGCGCGGGCACCACGGACAACTGGTATCTGCGTTCCACCATCGTGCCCGGGCCGATTCCGGCCCCGGCACCAGCACCGGTTGTGGTGGCTGGGGAGCCGCCGCAACCACCGGCACCGAGCCCACTGCTGGTGCCGCCTACACCGGAAGCACGCCGCCCCACGACCCTGGACGTGATTCCGATCTATCGCATGGAAACGCCGCCGTACGCAGTGGTGCCGCCGCTGTTGCGCGAAGCCAGCATGGCCAGCCTGGGTACCTTCCACGAGCGCCAGGGCGAACAGCGCCTGCTGCGCGGCGAAGGTGGGTTCCGCGCGGCCTGGGCGCGACTGATCGGACAAAGCCATGAGCAGAGCTGGAAGGGCAATGCGCAGCCGGGCTTCGACGGTCACTTCGTGGGCGTGCAGGCCGGTGCGGACCTGTACGCACACGCCGGCAACAGCCGCGACCAGCTGGGCGTGTTCGTCGGCCGCAACCGCGCCAAAGGGGATGTGACCGGCTTTGCGCTGGGCTGGGAAAACGTCGCCGCCGGGCAGTCGCAGCTGGACGACGAACACGTGGGCCTGTACTGGACCCGGGTCGGCGCGAAGAACGGTTACCTGGACGCAGTGGTGATGCAGAGCCGCTACGATGGCAGCAGTACCTCGATCCGCGGGCTGGGCGTCGACCTGGACGGCACCGGCACGACTGCCTCACTGGAGGTAGGCAAACCGCTGCTGCGTTTCGGCCAGTCGGCATGGTGGCTGGAGCCGCAGTTGCAGGTGATCTGGCAGCGTACCGACATTGATGACACCGCCGACGCGGTATCCGTGGTGCGCATGCAGAACGACAACGCGTGGACCGGCCGTGCCGGCTTCCGCCTGGCGGCGGACTACACCTTGGCCGACAACGGCTGGCAGCCGTACCTGAAGGTCAACTACTGGCGCGGTTTCAGTGGCCAGGACCAGATCGACATCGGTGGCGATCCGCTGACCAGCGAGCAGGCCTACCGTGCGCTGGAAGTGGGCGTCGGCGTGGTGGCGCGCTTCAACGCCAACGTCAGCGCGTTTGCCGTGGCCGACTACACCCGCGATCTGGAAAGCGACGCACAGAAGGAACGCAAGGTGGTCGAAGGCAACATCGGGCTGCGCTACGACTTCTGACGCGCGGCCTTGATTGCCTGCACGCGGGCGCGCTTCAGCGCATCGCCGATCGCCGGGCCCTGCAGATGGGTGAGGTCGAGGTCGCGTGCCTGTACCGCCAACGCAGCAGCATGCACGCGCTTGAGGGTTTCGCCTTGCGGGTAGTCGCTGTCCTCGAAGCCCAGGCGGCCGCGTTTGTCGGCCTCGCAGCACAGCGCGATGCGGGCCACGCGTTCGGGCCGGCGGAAGGCATCGAAACGGCCCAGCAGTTCCAGAATCGTGGCGTCGCGCAGCTCGTCGATGCGGTGCACGTTGAGGTGGTCGCGGCACACCGCTTCCGCCAGCTGGCGGTGTTCCAGCGGTACCTTCAATCGTTCGCACAGTGCCTGCAGCGGCTGCAGGCCGCGCTGCTCATGCATCAGGTGGCGTGGCCACTCCGCTTCGGGGGTGAGCCCCTTGCCCAGGTCGTGGGTGAGCGCGGCAAAGCCGACCAGATCGTCGCCCGGTGCCAGTTGCGCGGCCATGTCGCTGACCATTTCCTGGTGTATGCCGGT
Source organism: Stenotrophomonas maltophilia (assembly GCA_002387845.1). Taxonomy (GTDB): domain Bacteria; phylum Pseudomonadota; class Gammaproteobacteria; order Xanthomonadales; family Xanthomonadaceae; genus Stenotrophomonas; species Stenotrophomonas maltophilia_AG. The sequence continues at coordinate 40,276 of DGLB01000076.1, forward strand.
GTCCACTTCGGGGTGGAACTCAGCGCGCTGGGGCACGCCGTACAGCGCTTCCAGTTCCGGCAACACCGCAGCCAGCGCATCGGCTTCGTGCAGGGTGCGCAGGAAGGCGGAGGGCCGGGCACAGGCGAGGGCACGGCGCAGCTCCTGCCAGACCCGCTCGGGCACCAGTGCATCCAGCTCGCCGCTGGCGGCGATCTGGCGCATCAGGTCCATGGTTTCCGGGGCCACGCTGAAACCCAAGGGCGCGAACCGGGCCATGAACCGCGCGGCACGCAGCACCCGCAACGGGTCTTCCACAAAGGCCGGGCCAACATGGCGCAGCACGCGCTGTTCGATGTCGCGCGCGCCACCATACGGGTCCACGAGTGCACCGGTGGCTTCATCGCAGGCGATGGCGTTGATGGTGAAGTCGCGTCGCAGCAGGTCCTCTTCCAGCGTCACCGACGGATCGGCGTCGACCACGAAGCCACGATAGCCACGGCCGGACTTGCGCTCGGTGCGGGCCAGCGCGTATTCCTCGCCCGTTTTCGGGTGCAGGAACACGGGGAAGTCCATGCCCACGGCCTTGTAGCCCTGCGCTTCCATCTGTGCCTGGGTGGCACCGACCACCACCCAGTCGCGGTCACCGGGCGTGCGATTGAGCAGGCGGTCGCGCACTGCGCCGCCGACGAGGTAGATCTTCATGCGGCCATTCTGCCCGAATCGCGCCGATGTGCCCTCAATCGGCGGTCTTCTCGGCGTTGCTCGGGCAGGTCAACTGCTTGCGTTTGGCCTGCAGCCGGCCGTTCATGCGGTCGGTGACCGGCAGGGCGTTGCCGTTCAAGCGCCAGTCGTAGATCACGCTGAAGGCCAGGATGCGTGCCACGTACTCGCGGGTTTCCTTGTAGCTGATGGTCTCGATCCAGATATCCGGGTCGAAGCCGGGGCGCTGCGACTGCCAGCGCGCGGTCGGGGTCGGGCCGGCGTTGTACGCGGCAATGGTCACGTAGGGCAGGCCGTCGTACTTGTTCATCAACTGCCGCAGGTAGGCGGTGCCCAGCGCGATGTTGGTGTCCGGGTCGTACAGGCTGGCCGCACCGCCGTAGTTCACCAGGCCGATCGACTTGGCCACGCTGGCTCCGGTGGCAGGCAGCACCTGCATCAGCCCCATCGCATTGGCAGGCGAGCGTGCCTTCGGGTTGAAGATGCTCTCGGCGCGGATCTCGGCGGCCACCCAGGCCGGGTCGATGGCATGCTTGGCCGATTCACGGCGGATGGCCGCGTCGTGATGCAGCGGGAAGCGCAGGCTGTACAGGCGCTGTTCGTCCGGGGTCTTGCCCAGCGAAAACACCGCGCGGTCGAACCAGCCGTTGTCGCGTGCCACTTCCACCGCGATGCGGCGCTGGGTGGCGTCGAAGCGACTCAGGGCGTCGTTCCACTCGGCCACGGCCCAGCCGTTGCGTTCGATCTTGAACAGCTCCATCGCGCGCACGATGGCCGGGTCGCGGGCGATGGCAGCCTGTGCCTGCGCACTGTCGTTGGGTTCCAAGGGGCACAGGGTGTAGGTGTTCAAGCCCAGCTGGTCGGCGGCCAGGAAGCCGTGGAAGGTCGCCGCGCGCGCCGCTTCGCGGAACAACGGCTGTGCTTCGGCACGCTTGCCGGTCTTGTCCAGCATGCGTGCCTCGAAATAACGCCAGCGCGAGTCGTTGCGCTGGGTCGGGCCCATCTTGCGGATCGCGGTGAGCGCCGCCGGCCAGTCGCCGCGCGACAACGCTTCGCGCGCGCGCCATTCGTGCAGGCGCTCGTCATAGGCCGAATCGGGTACGGCATTGAGCCGGCGCGCGGACTCCGGGCCATAGGAAGCCACCGTCCACAGCGCGATCTGGTAGCGCACCTGGGCCTGCTGGGCCGGGCTGAGCTGCAGCGCATCAGCGTACTGCGGCAGCTGTTGCTCGGTAGCGTCCGGGTCGGCCTTGGCCAGCTTGGCCAGGCCATCGGTGGCGATGCGTCGGCTGCGCTCGTTGCGTGGCCAGTTCAGCGCGCTGGCATTGGGCTTGTCGACGAAGGCGGCATAGGTGTTGGCCAGCGCCAGGTCGGCGGCGGGCAGCCCGCGCGCGGCGCTGCGCATCACCGCCGGCTGCTGCTCATCGGCGGCGGCATCGATGCGCGCCCAGCGCAGTTCGGCGCTCAAGCCCCCTTTGGCGTCCAGCACGGCAAACACCGGGTCGCAGGCGTCCGGCAGCGACTTGCCGGTGCTCTTCCAGATGGCCTGCGCGTCGCTCACCCACTGGGCGTCGGCCTTGCCGGTGGCCTGCAGCGCATTGAGCCGCGCACAGCGCAGGCCGACATTGTCGGTAGGAGCCCAGTTGGCCAGCAGGGTCGGCCAGTCCTGGCGGCGTGCCACGGCCGGCAGCCATACGCTGCGGAAACTGCCGGCCACCGCCTGGCCGTTGTAGCGCTTCAGGAAGTCCTGGGCTTGTGCGGTGCCGACCGTGTCGATGTTGCGGCGCAGGTTGGCGTACTCCAGCCAGCCATACAACGGGTGCTGGCTGAGGGTGCCGGCCTGCCCGGCATTGAACTGGCCGCGCTCGGCGTTGTCGATGGCGGCCTTGATCTGCGCGCGCTGCGCGTCCAGGTTCTGTGCGGTGGCCGGGAACGTAGCGGCCAAAGCAACGGCGGCGGCGCTGAGCAGGAGCGGAGAAAGTCGATTCATGGCGAAAGAATAACGGTCCGGAGTGAAGGCCGGCGTGGGCAACCCCACCGGTGGATGAACGTCACTTCAGCACACCCTGAACAGGTGACTGGCGCGGGCGTAATGTCGAACACGCAACACTGCCCGGTAGCGCCGGCCGTTGGCCGGCCCTCACGGACCCTCAACGTTCAGAAAGGGGAATCCACCATGGCATTCAGCGCAGCAGGCTCCACCTCTTCCGGCCCCCTGGCCGACATCAACGTCACCCCGCTGGTCGACGTCATGCTGGTGTTGTTGATCATCTTCATCGTCACCGCGCCGATGATCGCCCGTCCGATTCCGGTCAATCTGCCCCAGCGCACCGACATTGCCCCGACCGTGGAACCGCCGCCGCCGATCGAACTGCGGGTGGACGCCAGCAACCAGATCCTGTGGAACGGACAGGTCGTGGCGGTGAGCTCGCTGCAGCAGCGCATGCAGGAGGTGGTCCATGTCAATGCCGGTAACCTGCCGGTGCTGCGCATCGACACCAGCCCGGAGGCCGAATACGACGTCATGGCCAAGGTGCTGGCAGCGGCGAGCAATGCACAGATGGATCGCATCAGCTTCGTCAGGTAACCGGTGTTGCGCGGGCCGGCCGCTGGCCGGCCCGCTTATTTTGTAAAGCCCGCGTGAAAGCGGGGTTTTCATCACGCCTTCATCTTTACAGGTTGTTTACAAAGGAAGGGTTGGCCCGTTCCAAGGGGGGACCGGGTCGGCACCAAAACCAACATTCCTTTGGAGAGAGAGCGAATGAACACCCTGCATCACCGCCCCTTGGCGGTTGCTGTCGCGTTGTGCCTGTTGGTCGTACCCGCGCTGGCCAGCGCCCAGGAAACACCCCGCCCCACCACCGAACTGGACCGGGTTGACGTCACCGGCACCCGCATCAAGCGCGCCGAAGTTGAAGGCCAGGTGCCGATCCAGACCCTCAGCCGCGAGCAGATCGAACAGACCGGCCTGAACTCCATCGGTGAAGTGCTGCAGCAGCTGACCGGCTCCGGCTCGGCGCTGAATGCCAAGTTCAACTCCTCCGGCAACTTCGGCTTCCCCCCTGACGGCAGCGGCGTGGGTGCCGGTTCGGCCCAGGTCGACCTGCGTCACCTCGGGGCCAAGCGCGTGCTGGTGCTGGTGGACGGCATCCGCTGGGTGAACGAATCCTCGGCCTCCGGCGTGGGCGCGGCCACCGACCTCAACACCATCCCGCTGGCGATCGTCGAGCGCATTGAAGTGCTCGAGGACGGAGCGTCGTCGCTGTATGGCTCCGACGCCATTGCCGGTGTGGTCAACATCATCACCCGCCGTGAATTCGATGGCGGCCAGGTCACCCTGAACTACGGCGAGTACAGCAAGGGCGACGGCACCCAGAAGGGCGTGGACCTGGCCTGGGGCACCAGTGGCGACCGTTACAGTCTGTTCCTGGGAGCCAGCTGGACCAAGCAGGACCCGGTGTATGCCAGTACCCGTGAACAGTCGCGCGTGCCGATTCCGGGCACCGGCCTGACCTTCGGCAGCTCGGCCACGCCCAATGGCCGCTTCATGTTCACCGACCCGAACACGGGCATCGACTACAACATCACGCCCAACACCGGCGTGACCAATCCCACCTTCAACGGCGTGGGCGGCTGTGACCGTACCGATGATTACCATTGCTTCGCCACGGCGGACCGCTTCAACTTCGCCGAGTACAACCTGCTGCTGACCCCGTCCGAGCGCAAGGGCATCTTCGGTCAGTTCCGCTTCGACATCACCGACAACGTGCAGTGGTACATCAAGGCACTGGGCAACCGCCGTGAGTCGACCAACCAGGCCGCACCGGAGCCGCTGTTCTTCGGTCCTGACGGTGCCACCGGCAACCCGTTGGCCGACAACATCGTCATCTCCGCGCTGAACCCGTACAACCCGTTCGGTTTTGACCTGGATTCGTCGAGCAACCTGAGCATGGTCGGCCGCCGTCCGGTCGAGGGCGGCGCGCGCGTGTTCGAGCAGGAGGTCAACACCCAGTACTTCGCCACCGGCCTGGTCGGCAACTTCGAGGCGGCCAGCCGCAGCTGGTACTGGGACGTCAACGGCATGTACAGCAAGAACAAGGCCGAGCAGACCAACTATGGCAGCTATGACATCTACAAGGTGAACATGGCCTTGGGTGATCCGGCGGTGTGCGCGGCAACGCCGGGTTGCGTGCCGCTGAACATCTTCGGCGGCCCGGGCACCATCACCCCGGACATGCTGCAGTGGATCCAGCCGGTGGTGCGCGACCGCAGCGTCAACGAGCTCAGCCTGTTTACCGCCAACCTCAGCAGCGACCTGTTCAACCTGCCGGCCGGCCCGGTGTCGTTCGCGACCGGTTACGAGTACCGCAAGTACGAAGGCTCCTACAATCCGGACCCGCTGACCGTGCGCGGCCACTACAACGGCGTGCCGTCGCTGCCGACCTCCGGCTCGTATGACGTCAACGAAGCGTATCTGGAGCTGAGCGTTCCGATCTTCGCCAACACCGAGATCGGCTCGAAGATGGATCTGAGCCTGGCCGGACGCTATTCGGACTACTCGACCTTCGGTGGCGAGTTCACGCCGAAATATGGCCTGCGCTGGCAGGTGACCAACGACTTCGTGCTGCGCACCAGCTATGCCGAAGGCTTCCGTGCGCCGTCCATTGGTGAGCTGTACGGTTCGGCCGCGCGTGCCGACCTGCAGCTGTTCGATCCCTGCTCGGTGGGCCTGGGGGGCACGCCGCCGCGCGGCAGCGCCGCCAACTGCGCCGCACTGGGGGTGCCGGCCGGCTTCCAGCAGGCCAATTCGCAGATCTCGGTCACCACCGGCGGCAACCCCGAACTGGACCCGGAACGCTCGCGCAGCTTCAGTGCCGGCTTCGTGTGGAGCCCGTGGTTCGGCAGCAACACCACCTGGTCCGAACGCTTTGACGTGGAAGTGACCTTCTATCGCCACCACATTGAAGGGGCGATCCAGGCCATCGATGCGCAGACGCAGCTGGATCTGTGCGTGGACACGCTGGATTCGGTGTATTGCGACGGCATCAGCCGTGCCAGTACCGGCGCGGTCAGCGCGTTCAACAACCGCCTGACCAACCTGGGTTCGATCAAGACCGACGGCTGGGATGTGGACCTGTTCTGGACGCTGCCGCAGAGCGACATCGGCCAGTTCAAGATCGGCTGGCAGAACACGTTCGTGGGCCGCTACGAGGCGCTGGGCGCGGCCGGGCAGCGGCAGCCGCAGGAGCCGGGCATCGAGGTCGTCAACAGTTCGATTCCGGAGTGGACCAGCAACGCCACGCTGGGCTGGAACCTGGGGGCGTGGAATGCGTCGTGGACGGTCCGGCACATTTCCGAGCTGAAGGAACAGTGTGGCGATGCGTCGACCTTCGACGTCTGCAGTGACCAGGCGGCGGGCACCAATACGCTGTCGGCGACCACGTACCACGACTTCCAGGTGGGCTATAAGATCGACTGGATGAAGGGGCTGCAGCTGAGCGCAGGGTTGAACAATGCGTTCGACAAGGATCCGCCGATCTGCCTGTCGTGCTCGTTGAACGGGTATGACGCGTCCACGTATGACATTCCGCGCGGGCGCTACTGGTACCTGCGCGCGGACCTGCGGTTCTGATGCAACGGGGCGTGCCGGGGCAGACCCGGCACGCTCTGTCCCGTAGAGCCGGGCTTGCCCGGCTGGATGGCGATAGCCGGGCAAGCCCGGCTCTACGGGGCTGGATGGCGGCAGCCGGGCAAGCCCGGCGCTACGATTTCGGCATCATCGCTTCCATGACGCGATCGATGCTGAAACTGGCCGCCCGCGCGCGCGGCGGGAATTCCTTGAAGCTCGAGAGCCATTCCGCGAGCATCGGTGGCGCAAGGTACATCAGGAATTGCTGCTGTACGAACCAGTCGTTGTACTTGAAGCTTTCCTCGCCGCGTTCAAAGGGATCTGCGCGAAGATCGAAAAACTTCGGGATGCGCATTTCAGAAAGCGGCTCGCGCCACACGGCCAGTCCCTCGTTGCGCTGCTCGGCGAACACAATCTTCCAACGCCCGAGCCGGACTGCCATGCACTCGCCGTCATCGCTCCAGTAGATGAAGCCATGGCGGGGCGAGGCATCGACCTCGCCGGACAGGAACGGGAGCAGGTTGTAGCCGTCCAGATGCACCTTGTAGGCCCGCCCGCCCATGTTGAACCCCTTCTTCACCTTGTCCACCAGCTCGGGTTCCCCGTTGGCGGCGGCAAACGTGGGAATGAAATCCTGCAGTGAGGCGATCTCGTTGATCAGACGGCCCGGTTCGATCACGCCAGGCCAGCGCATCACGCACGGCACCCGCCAGCCACCTTCCCAGTTGGTGTCCTTTTCGCCCCGGAACGGGGTGGCACCGCCGTCCGGCCAGGACATTACTTCAGCGCCATTGTCAGTGGTGAATACCACGATGGTGTTGTCAGCCACGCCCAGTTCGTCGAGCTTGTCCAGCAGTTGGCCGACATAGCCGTCCAGTTCCACCATGCCGTCTGGATAGAGGCCCAGTCCGGTCACGCCCACTGAGTCTTTTTTGAGGTGGGTAAACACGTGCATCCGCGTGGGATTGAAGTAGCAGAACCAGGGGGTGCCGGAGCGGGTCTTGCGCTCGATGAAATCCAGCGCCGAGCCGAGGAATTCCTCATCCACCGTTTCCATGCGCTTGCGGGTGAGTGGACCTGTGTTCTCGATCTTCTGCCGGCCTACCTTGCCGAACTGCGCATCCGTGGTGGCGTCATCGCTGTCCGTTGCCAGGCACTTGAGTACCCCGCGCGGACCGTACTTCTTCCGGAATGCGGGATCCTTCGGATAGTTCGGGTATTCAGGCTCTTCCTCGGCATTCAGGTGATACAGGTTGCCGAAGAACTCATCGAAGCCATGCACCGTCGGCAGGTGTTCGTTGCGGTCACCCAGGTGGTTCTTGCCGAACTGCCCGGTCGCGTAGCCGAAGTGTTTCAGGAACTGGCCGATGGACGGGTCTTCGAAGCTCAGTCCGAGGGTGGCCCCGGGCATGCCGACCTTGGTCAGCCCGGTGCGGATGGGCGATTGCCCGGTGATGAATGCGGCGCGCCCGGCGGTGCAGCTCTGCTGCCCGTAGAAGTCGGTGAAGTTGGCACCCTCACGTGCGATGCGGTCGATGTTGGGCGTGCGGTAGCCCATGATGCCGTGGTTGTTGCAGCTGATGTTGAACCAGCCGATGTCATCGGCCATCACGAACAGGATGTTCGGTCTTTGGGCGGCCATGAGATTCATCCTGCGCGGGGAGGTCCGGGCAGGGTAGGGCGCGTCATGCCGTGCGGCATCCGAAGAAGTGCTGCAGGGACTACGGTAAGAATACCGAGCCCGGAATGCATAAGGCCGGGGAAGTCCCCGGCCTTGTGCGTGGTGCGGTGTTGTTCCGTGGAGCCGGGCAAGCCCGGCTCTACGTAGCAGCCACGAATCAGAACGACCAGGTGAACGTGATCGAACCGTTGCGCTCGTCGCCGTACGCACCGTAACCATTCACCTGCGACAGGTACTTCTTGTCCAGCAGGTTGTTCAGGTTGGCCTGGACGCTGAACTGCGGGGCCAGGCGGTAACGCACGAAGGCGTTCACCAGCGCATAGCCACCCTGTTCGATCTGGCCGTAGGCCGGAACCGGGTAGTAGATGCGGTTCTGCCAATTGGCACCACCACCGATGGTCAGGTCGGTCATCGACTGCGGGGTGTAGCTGGTGAACAGCTTGATCGCGGTCTGCGGCAGACGGGTATTGATGTCGGTGCCGTTGATGTCCTTGGCCACGTAACGCGATGCACCGAAGCTGGCGTTCCAGCCCGGGGCCAGTTCACCGTTCACTTCCACTTCGAAACCGCGGCTGACGGTGCCACGTGCACCGATGTAGGCGAACTCGTTCAAGCTGCCATTGACCGGAATGTTGGTGGCCTGGCCGACGTTGTCCTGCTCGATGCGGAACACGGCCGCCGAGGCATTCAGGCGATCATCGAACCACGCGGCCTTGACACCGACTTCGTAGCTCTTGCCGTCCACCGGGTCCAGGAAACCGCCCTGCTGGTTCTTCAGCATCTGCGGCTGGAAGATCTCGGTGTACGAGGCGTAGCTGCTCCAGGTGTCGTTGAAGTCATACACCAGGCCGGCATACGGGGTGGTGACCTTGTGCGAACGGTCCGCACCTTCGCCTTCACTCTTCCAGTCGGTGTAGCGCGCGCCGAGGATCAGCTTCAGCGGCTCGGCCAGCGACAGGCGGGTGGCGGCGTAGGCGGCCTTCTGGGTGATGGTGCCCTCGCTGGCCAGCGCCAGCGCATTCCAGTTGGGTTCGCTGATGTCGCCGTTCCAGTTCAGGTAGCTGCTGAACGGGTCCCAGGTCAGGCCCGCGCCACCGATCTGGTAGTCGCCGTAGTTGGCGTACTCGCGCTTGTTGTAGCTCAGGCCGCCCATCACTTCATGCTTCAGGCCGAACAGCTCGAACGCGCCGCTGAAGTAGCCGTCCACCGCGCTGACCTTGCGTTCGGTGTTGTAGAAGCCGGCCGACGGCGAAATGCCGGCACCGGTGTTGCGGTCGAACAGCGACGCGCCGGTCACCCAGTCGTTGTAAGCCGGGTAGAACAGCTTGTCGTCGGCCTTGGTTTCGTCGTGGGTGGCACCGATGCGGACCTTCCAGTCCTCATTGAAAGCGTGTTCCAGGGTGGCGAACGCACGCTTGCTGGTGGTGTCCCAGTAGGTCCACTTGGCGGCCGAGTTGAACGATTCGTCGTAGCCGGTCGAGCTGCCGTCGGAGTACAGCATCGGGAAACCACCCCAGGTGGCACCATTGGCGCGCTTCTGCTGGTAGTCGTAACCCACGCTCAGCTGGGTGTCCGGGGTCAGGTCGGCGTCGATCACCGCGTAGCCCAGCGTCTTGTGCTGGTCGTAGCGGTCCATCTGCGATTCGGTGTCCAGGTAGCTGCCGATCACGCGCGCGCGTACCGATCCGCTCTTGTTCAGCGGGGTGGTCACGTCGACGGTGCTGCGGGTACGGCCCCAGCTGCCCACGTTGACCGAGACGCTGCCGGTCAGCTCGGCGCTGTCGGCGTGCTTGCGGATCAGGTTGACCGAGGCCGACGGGTTGCCCGCGCCGGTCAGCAGGCCGGTGGAACCGCGCACGATTTCCACGCGGTCGTAGATGGCCAGGTCCAGGCCGGAATCGCCATAGCTCCAGTTCTGCACCATCTGGGTGGGCAGGTTGTCGAACTGGTAGCTGTCAATGTAGAAGCCGCGCGCGTAGAACTCGGTGCGCTCGGTGTCGGACTGGGTGCTGCTCACGCCGGTGGTGTTGCTCAGCACGTCCAGGATGTCGTCGAGGTTCTGGTCCTCGATGCGCTGGTGGCTGATGATGCTGATCGACTGCGGAATCTCGCGCGGGGCGAGATTGAAGCGGGTGCCGGCCGAGGTGCGACGCACCGAGAAACCTTCCGCGCGCTCGCCCTTGACCACGATCTTGTCCAGGGTGGTGGCGTCGGTGCTGTCCTGGGCAAAGGCCGGGGCGGCAGCGAAGGTGGCCAGCGCGACCAGCAGCGCCTGCGGCAGGCGGCGGTGGGGCAGGCGGGACAGCAGGGCGGTGCTACGGGTCATCAGCGGTTCCTGGGCGGCGCGCAGGGCGTCACTCCAGGGAGGCCCGGCGTTGCGAAAAGGGTGGGGGCAGTACGCTGGCGGGTGTCCGGCGGGCCGGGTCACGGGCGGTGGCTACTGATACCGGTGCACCTTCCTGGCGCGACCGGCATCACGTTATCTTAATGCGAATCACTCCTATCCGCAATGTGACTACCGGTCGCACTGGGCTGGAGGCGTCATGTGATGGCGGAACCGCACCGTTTTAACGGGGGCCGGCCTACGTTGGCCGCTCCATGCATCCGGACCGGAAACGACCATGATTGCCAAGAACACGATCTGCCTCTGGTATGACGGCACCGCCCTGGAGGCGGCCGAGTTCTATGCCAGCCTTTTTCCTGACAGTGCCGTGCAGGCCGTCCATCGTGCGCCGTCCGACTACCCCGCCGGCAAGCAGGGCGACGTGCTCACGGTGGACTTCACCGTGCTGGGCATCCCCTGCATCGGCCTCAACGGGGGTCCGGCCTTCAAGCACAGCGAAGCCTTTTCCTTCCAGGTGGCCACGGACGACCAGGCCGAAACCGACCGTTACTGGAACGCCATCGTTGGCAACGGAGGCCAGCAAAGCGACTGCGGCTGGTGCAGGGACCGATGGGGCCTGTCCTGGCAGATAACCCCCCGGGTATTGACCGAAGCCTTCACCAGCAAAGACCCGGGCGTCGCACAACGCGCATTCGAGGCGATGATGACCATGCAGAAGATCGACGTGGCCCGGATCGAGGCGGCCGTGCGCGGCGACCGGTAACTTTACTGGCCCTGCGCATGTAGAACTCCCGTAGCCTCCGCCGACCCCTCGGCTCACAGTGGCCCCGTCCCCCTGTGAGCCAACGACATGGAGCCACGTCGTCGCGCGCTGTCCTGGCGGATCGCGGCAGCGGTCAGCGCCGTCCTCCTCACCCCCGCAGCCGCCGCCCAGACGGTCATCGGTCCCGGCACGCGGACCTCCACCGTGGCCGCGCCCGGCGGGACCACCCAGGTCGTCGGCAGCACCACGGTGGATACGAGCGCCGGCAGCACCGACGCGGTGTTCGCCAGTGGCGGTGACATCACCCTCGATCCCACGGCAGGGCCCAGCCCGGGTCCGATCATCGTCCGCAGCGCCGCCGGACGCGGCCTGCATGCAACCGCCGGCAGCATCACGTCCGACGCCGGCCTCGCGCTGACCACCGGCAGCGCCGCCGCGCTGTTCGCCGAGGGCGGGAGCATCAGGTTGAACGGTGGCACGGTTCGCAGCACCGGATTCAACGGCCGGCTGGTCGGGGCGACCGCGGGCACGGTCACCGTCGCCAATACGGTCTACAACGACCCGGCGGGTGGGGCCGCCAGCGGGAATGGCGTCGGCGTGTCCGGCACCGGGCGCGGGGTGCTGGGCCCCGGCAACGTGCTCTACGTCGGCGGCACCACCAACCGCGTCGGTCTGGGCGTGGAAGGCCCCGGTGCCAGCATTGCGGTCAATGGCAGTCTGCCGGTCACGTTCCAGGACAACAGCGCACTGGGGATCTACCTGTACGGCGGCGGCCAGCTGGAGGCCAACGCCCCCATCGGGCTGACCTTCAACGGGGCCAGTTCCGTCGGCCTGACCGTGGACGGCACGAACAACGCGCAGGCGATCGGCAACCTGACCACCCGCTTCGATTCCACCGCGACGAGCGGCACGACAGGGACGGGGGTGGTGGCGATGAACGCCGGCAATGCCACGCTCAACACCTTGGTCGTAAGCGGCCCGGCAGTCGGAATGGGCGTGTGGGTACAGAGCGGTTCAACGATCACGCTCGGAGGCGCGAGCAACGTGGCCATCAGTGCCAGCCGAAATGCGCAGTCGTACCGGTTCACGCCCGGACAGACCTCGTCGATGTCCACCAGCCCGATCTTCGGCAGCGTTTCGGCTCCCTCGCAGCGCGCCGGGGCCATCGTGCAGGGCGGTACGCTGCGCAGTGCCGGTACCACCTGGACCAACCCCACCGACCAGGGCTACGGGCTGTACCTGGGCCAGCCCGGCACAGCGCTGAGCACCGTTGCCCTGACCGGCGACAGTGTCACCACCAGCGGTGCGGGCGGCGTGACCGTGCAGACCTACACCAACGGACAGTTCAGCGCGGAGAACAGCACCCTCCGCAATACCGGCGGCCTGGTGGCCATCTACCAGTGGAACTTTGGCGATGCCACGCGGCAGGTAGTGGCGGACAACATCGTGGCGCTGACCAACACAACGGTCACCGCGACCGGCTCCGCTTATGGGCTGTACGCCAACAACATGTCCAAAGGCTGGAACAACGTAGTCACCCTGCAGGGCGGCGCGTTGACCAGCGAGAACTGGGCGATCGTGGCCAGCGGCCCGCTGGATCTTGCCGCGACCAACGCCCAGATAAGCGGCACGGCCGGCCTGCTGTCGGCGGGGGCCATGGCCGCCGGCAATGGCGAAGCCACCGACGTCCAGCTGTCCGCCGATCACAGCATCCTCGAAGGCATCGCAGAAGCCGACGCAGCGAGCCAGGTCGACATTGCCCTGGCCAACCAGTCGCACTGGACCGGGCAGGCCTGGAACATCACCAACGTCGCCATCGACGCCACCAGCACGTGGACCATTCCTGAAGTGTCCACGGTGTCGCAGATCGTCAGCAACGAGGGCCGGGTGGAGTTCACGCCACCGGTGAACGACATCTACAAGCGGCTGTACACCGGCTCCTATGTCGGTGGCAGCGGCAGCATCCTGGCAATGAACACCTGGTTGGGCGAAGACGACTCGCCGACTGACCAGCTGGTCATCGAAGGGGGAAGCGCCACGGGCGAAAGCCTGCTTGTCATCGCCAACGCCGGGGGTCCCGGCGCGCTGACACGCGGCGACGGCATCCGGCTGGTGGTGGCGCTTGATGGGGCAACGACCGCGCCGCTGGCGTTCAACAGCCCGCTGCTGCTGGCCGGCCCCTACAACTACACCCTCCACCGTGGCGGTGGTGCGGCAGGAACCACGGAAGACTGGTTCCTGCGCTCGGCACTGGACTGCGCTCAGCCCGATGCGCCGTCGCCGCCGTGCGGAGGCATTCTTCCGGACCCGCCGGGACCTCCGGATCCTCCGCCACCCGAGCCGCCGCCGCCCGATCCCCAGCCGCCGGATCCGCCTCCCGGCCCGGACCCGCAGCCGCCCCCGATCCCGGTACCGCCGGAGCCCGAGGAAACGGATCCAACCCCGCCGGACCCGCCCGAACCCGGTCCTTCGCCCGTGCCGGACTACCGTGCCGAGGTCTCGCTTTACACCGCACTGCCGGCGATGGCGCTGCGCTATGGCTGGGCCACGCTGGGCAACCTGCACGAACGCGTCGGCGAGCAGGAACAACTGCGCGCGCGTACGGACCTGCGTGGCGACGAGAACTTCAACGGTGCCTGGTTCCGCGTGATCGGCGAGAACGGCGATGTCACCGGCAGCCGGCGTGGGATCTATGGCGACAGCCCGCGCTACGACTACGACATTCTTGCCGTGCAGATCGGCACCGATGCCTATTCCGTCGAGAACGAGGACGGACGCCGCGACCATGCCGGTTTCTATCTCGGGCAGGGGCGGCTGCGCAGCGACGTCCACCATTACGACGGCCGCCTGGCAGGTCGCAATGAAGTGCGCGCCACGTCGCTCGGCCTGTACTGGACCCGGTACTGGGACGCCGGTCAGTACCTGGACGCGGTCTGGCAGGGCAGCTGGGGCAAGGGCAAGTCGCGCTCGCGCAATGGGCTGCTGCTGGACCGCGACACATTTGGCTGGGGCGCATCGCTGGAAGGGGGTTACCCGTGGCGTAGCGATGACGGAAGCCGCGTGCTCGAGCCGCAACTGCAGCTGATCTACCAGCGGATTCCCGACGACAACAACCGCGACCCTGCAGCGGAAGTGCGCTTCCGCCGCATGGATTCGCTGGCGGCGCGGCTGGGCCTGCGCTGGGCCGATACCTGGACCCTGGAGCCCACCGACGCCGGTATCCGCCGCCTGTTCACCGCGTGGCTGCGACTGAACGTGTGGCATGAATTCCGTGGGCAGCCGGTGACCGAGTTCTCTTCGGCTGACGGCTACGTACCGTTCGAGGCGGACCTCAAGGGCACCTGGTGGCAGCTCAATGCCGGGATGACCTGGCAGCTGGGGGCGAGCACCAGCCTGTATGCGAACGTGGGCTACCAGAAGAGCTTCGATCGCGATTTTGATGCGTGGGATGGCAAGGCCGGCGTGCGTTGGAACTGGTGAGCATGCGATTGCACATTGCTGCGGAGAATCCGCGTGGCCTTCCCGCTATGCTTCGCCGATGTCCTCTTCCCGCGCCATATCGTTCCTTCCCGCCCTGGCTGTGCTCGGGTCCGTTACCTCGCTGGCCGTGGGCACTTCGTTCGCCAAGCAGCTGTTCCCGTTGATCGGCGCACAGGGCACCACCGCGTTGCGTGTGGGATTCTCCGCGCTGGTCCTGATGCTGGTGTTCCGGCCGTGGCGCTGGCACACCTCGCGCGCCGACGCCGGGGCAATCATCCGCTACGGGGCCACGCTGGGCGTGATGAACCTGCTGTTCTACATGGCCCTGCGCACCATCCCCTTCGGCATCGCCGTGGCCATCGAGTTCTGCGGTCCGCTGGCAGTGGCGATGTGGCATTCGCGACGGCCCATCGACTTCCTCTGGGTGGGCTGCGCGGCGGCCGGGCTGGCGCTGCTGCTGCCGCTCGGACATGGTGATCCGCTGGATCCTGCGGGGGTGCTGTACGCACTGGGCGCGGCGGTGTGCTGGGCGCTGTACATCATCTTCGGCAAGCGCGCCGGGCACCTGCCGGCCGGTCACACCGTGTCGCTGGGGATGTGTGCGGCGGCGCTGGTGGTGGTGCCGGTGGGCGTGGCGCATGCCGGCGCGGCGCTGCTGGACCCGAAGATCCTGCTGTTCGGCCTGGGTGTGGCGATCGTGTCCAGCGCCATTCCGATGTGGCTGGAGATGATGGCGCTCAAGCGGCTGCCGAAGGAGACCTTCGGCATTCTGATCAGCATGGAGCCGGCGGTGGCGGCGCTGCTGGCGATGGGCCTCCTGGCGGAACATCTCACCGTGCTGCAATGGGCGGCGATCGGCTGCACGGTGATGGCGTCGGTGGGGAGTACGTTGACCGCGCGGAAGCCGGCCCCGGTTCCGATGGTCTGATGCACGCTGCCGGATGGCGCTACCGCCGCGTCGCAACGTATGCCGGGGTACCGCGTAGTGACACGCCATGCGTGTCATCGGTGAATCACCGCAACGCGTTGCCCGGCACGTCGATCTCCATCGCCAGCGCCAGATGATCCGAATACGCC
Organism: Stenotrophomonas maltophilia; assembly: GCA_002387845.1. Classification (GTDB taxonomy): domain Bacteria; phylum Pseudomonadota; class Gammaproteobacteria; order Xanthomonadales; family Xanthomonadaceae; genus Stenotrophomonas; species Stenotrophomonas maltophilia_AG. The sequence continues at coordinate 55,952 of DGLB01000076.1, forward strand.
GCCGGTACCGCTTCGGCACTGCGCTGCTGCAGGTTGCTGCTGAGCAGGATATGGTCGATGGCGCGGTCGGGCCGCCAACTGGGGAAGGTCGGCACTGCGCAGCCGGGCGGCTGCAGGGTGGTCTTCTGATACAACGCCTGCATTTCCGGGCGGTCGGCCAGGCAGTTGAAGTCACCCATCAGCACGGCATTGGGGTGGTCGCTCAGCAGCTCGGCAATGAAGGCCAGCTGCGACATCCGCGAATTGGTACCCAGTGACAGGTGCGCCACCGCCACCAACAGGCCCTCGTTGCTTTCGCCGAACCTGGCCAGCAGCACGCCGCGCCCGCCAATACGGCCGGGCAGGGCGTGATCCTGCACTTCCACCGGCTCCAGCCGGCTCAGCAGGCCATTGGCGCTGGAGGCCACCCCGCCCATGCGGCGGTTCGGCTGGTGGCTCCAGTAGTTGAAGCCGGCGCGCTCGGCCAGATAGTGGGTCTGGTTGGTGAAGCCCGAGCGCAGGCTGCCGGGGTCGGCCTCCTGCAGGCCGACGATGTCATGACCACGGGCCAGCTGGGCAATGGCATCCAGGCTGGACCGTTTGCGTCCCGCCGGCAGCGCATGTGACCAGCTGCGGGTCACATAGTCGCTGTACCGGCGGGTGCTGGAGCCGGCCTGGATGTTGGCCGTCAGCAGACGCAGGGTCCGGGTGTTGGGGGTTGTCACCACGGTTTCTCTTGCTGCGTTCGAACTCAGCCGCCCTTGGCAGCGCGCTCGCGGGCGATCAGGTGGTCGGCAATGCGCAGCATGTCGTCAAAGCCCTTGCCCTTGACCAGGTACTTGCCATTGACGATGACCGACGGGGTGCCGCTGATCTTGCTGCGCTGGGCGAACTGCTTGGCCTTGTTGGTCTGGCTGCTGACCGAGAAACCACTCATCACATCCTGGAACTCCTTCGCGCTCACGCCGTGCTTGGCGTAGAAGTTGGCGATGTCCTGCGGCGTGTCGACGCCGCGCTCGCCCTTCAGATCCTGGGTGACGTGGATCGCGGCGTACAGCGCATCGTGGGTCTTGTCTTCAACGCCCAAGGCCTGTGCGGCGTAGAAGGCCTTGGCATAGGTGTCCCAGGTGCCGCCGAACATGGCCGGCACGTAGACGAAGTTGACGTCGCTCGGCAGGCCGGCCTTCCACGCCGCGATCTTCGGCTGGAATGCGTTGCAGGCCGGGCAGACGAAGCCGAAGATCTCGACCACTTCAATCTTGCCGGTGGCCGGGGCGAACGGTGCGCCGCCCTCGATCACCAGGTAGTCGGTGCCTTCCACCGGTTCCGGGCCGACCGGCTTGGACGCGGCCGGTGCCGCGGCAGGAGCGGCGGTGTCAGCCTGCGCGCCAGCTTCAGCAGCTGCGGTTTCCGCCGCCGCGGTCTCGCCGCTGGCCGCGGTGGTTTCCGGGGTGGTTTCGGCCGGAGCTTCGGTGGTGGCCGGGGTCGCCGGGGTGGCGGTGTTCTCGGTGCCATCCTTGGCCTGGCAGGCAGCCAGGATCGGCAGCAGGGCCATCAGGGCGAGGGCGAAACGGGTCTTCATGGAAGCGTCTCCAGCAATTGAGCAGGGGAAAGCCGGTGCGTCATGCGCCGGCCAGGGAGGCATGATGACACGCGGTCAGCGGACCGCCGCGTGCACAGGGTGTGACGGTTCAGCGAGCCTTGGCGGCGCGTTCGCGGGCGATCAGGGCACTGGCGGTGCGCAGCTGGTCGTCGAAGGTCTTTCCCCGCACCAGATACTTGCCGTTGATGATCATCGACGGTGTGCCCGGAATCTGGGTGCGCTTGGCGAATGCGCGGGCCGCGGCCAGCTTCTGCTCCACCGCCTCGCTCTCGAGGGCGGCGCTGTACTTCGCCTTGTCCACCCCGTACTTCGCGTAGAAGGTGGCGAGCTCATCGGCGGAAATGTTCTGCATCGGCAGCGAGCCCTCTTCATGCAGGGCCTTGAACACGTCCGCATGGCTGCGCTGGGCCACGCCGACCTGCTCGGCCGCGTAGTAGGCACGGGCGAACGAGTCCCACGCGCCGCCGAACGCAGCCGGGACGGGGGTGAAGCGCACATCCTTGGGCAACTTCTTCGCCCAGGCTTCCAGGTGGGGTTCGAAGTGTGCGCAGTGCGGGCAGGTGTAGCCGAACACTTCCACCACTTCGATCCTGCCGGCGGCCGGCGCGAACGTGCCGGGGTTCGCAAGCACTTCGTAGTCCGTGCCTTCAACCAACGGGGCAGCAGGGGCGGCAAACGCGGCCAGCGGGCTGAGCGCCAGCAGCAAGGCCATCAGGCGGGGGATCAACGTCTTCAACATCCATCTCCATCGGAAAAAACAACGCCGGCCTGATGCCGGCGTGAAGGGGAACATACCTTGCTGAAGCGGCAGGCGCACCTGCCGTCGGTCGCGGTCGAACGGTTCAGGGCGCTCGGGCAGGCGTGCCGGCGACGTCATCGGCGCGGTTGTGCAGCCCCTGCAGGTAGCTGCCCAGCGCCTGGATTTCCTGTTCGGTCAACGACTTGGCGATGCTGGCCATGATCTGGAAGTGGGCCTTGTCGGTTTCATGGGTGACCCCGGCCTGGTACTCCTGCAGTCGGCGCGCCACATAACTGGCGTGCTGGCCGCCGATATGCGGGTAGGCCGGGCCCGGGTTGCCGGCCCCGGTGGGACCGTGGCAGGCCATGCACGCTGGAATGCCGCGCTGGGCGTCGCCACCCCGATACAGCTGCTGGCCGATCTCGTAGAACTTCAGGCCCTTGTACGGGCCTTCGGCAACCACGCCGTCGTCGGCCAGACCCGCGCTCGCCTTCTGCGTGGCGAAGTAGGCGCCGATGTCGCGCATGTCCTGCGGGGTGAGGTCCTGTACGAACGGCACCATCGCCGCCGCTGCGCCCGAGCTGCGCTGGCCGTTGGCGATCAGTGCCATCTGCTGGGCCACGTAGCGCTCGCTTTGGCCGGCGATGCTGGGGTACATCTCCACGGTGGAGTTGCCGTCGGCCGAATGGCAGGCCGCGCAGGCGGCCGCCTTGGTCTGGCCGGCCTTGGGGTCACCCCAGGTGGTTTTGCTGAAATCGACCTCGAGCGAGGCGGTTTTCACCGGCGCGTTGTCGGGCAACGGGGTGATCGAGGTCTGGGCGACCGCAACAGCGGCCAACAGCGATACAGCAACAGCGGAAACGGCAAGAACGCGAGCATGGCGCATGCGGAAGCTCCGTGTGGACCGGCCTGGCAGGTACAGGGTGTACCCGCGGGGATCGGCCGATTATCCATGCCGTTTTGCGCCGGGGTCAACGCGGCAGTGCGGCAAAAACCGGCCGGCAGCGGCGCATCCGGCCCGGACATGCGATCCTATGCGCATGTCATTGCTCCTAGAACGCGCCCATTACCTGCTTTCGGCCCACAACATCCGGCAATTGCCGGACGACGTCGGGGCCGAAGTCGCTTTTGCCGGTCGCTCCAATGCTGGCAAGTCCAGCGCCCTGAACGCCCTGACCCGCCAGAACGGCCTAGCCCGGGTCTCCAAGACCCCCGGCCGCACCCAGCAGCTGGTGTTCTTCGAGGTCACCCCGGACGCCAAGCTGGTCGACCTGCCGGGCTACGGCTACGCCAAGGTACCGCTGGACCTGCAGGCGCACTGGCAGGCCTTCATCGACCAGTACTTCCGTACCCGCCAGGCCCTGCGCGGGCTGGTGGTGGTGATGGACATCCGCCACCCGCTGAAGGACTACGACCGGCAGATGCTGGCCTATGCAGTGCAGCGCGGCCTGCCGGCGCATGCGCTGCTGACCAAGGCCGACAAGCTCGGCCGGGGTCAGCAGGGCAATGCCCTGCAGAAGGTGCGCAAGGAACTGCAGTCCTCGTTTGGCGACACGGTCAGCGTGCAGACCTTCTCAGGCCCGGCCCGCCAGGGCGTGGACGAAGCACGCGGCATCATCGGCGGCTGGTTGGGGTTGAACAAGCCGGCCCCGGAAGCCGCGTAATTCCGGTTATCGCGCCGGCAACGGCGCGAACTCGCCCGGAACCCACGCGAAGGCTTCGCCTTCGTGTCGCACATGACCCAGTCCCGGGAATGGCAGGTGTGCACCTGCCACCCACCAGCCGTGGTCGGCCGCCTGTGCCATCATCGCGCGGCGGCTGGCGATCGCCGCAGCCCTGTCGCTATCAGCCTCATAGCTGGCGCTCGGCTCAGCGAACTGCACCGCGTGGAAGTGCACGATGTCGCCCCACACCAGCAACTGCTGCTGGCCCCCATCCAGTTTCCAGGACACGTGGCCCGGCGTGTGCCCCCGGCTGTCCAGCGCGGTGACGCCTGTCGGCAGCGACTGCCCTGCGGTGAAGCGCTTGACCTTGCCGGCAGCGTCATACGGCGCGACAGCCTTGCGGGCCAGCGCGAAGGCGAAGCGTACGCCCTGCGGTGCGCCGTCCTCGCTGGCCGGGTTCAACCAATAGTCGGCGTCGGCCTGCGACAGCCACACCGTGGCGTTGGGGTAGGCCGCTTTGCCATCGGCATCGAGCAGGCCACACAGGTGGTCCGGGTGGGCGTGGGTCAGCAGCACATCGTCCACCTCGGCCGGGTCATAACCGGCGGCGCGAAGATTGCCCAGCACCTGGCCCAGGCCGGGACCGAAGCACTGCGCCGTGCCCGTGTCGACCAGGGTCAGATGCCGGCCGCGTTGCACCAGATAGGCATTGACCGCGGTCTGCAGGCCCTTGCCGTCCTCCGGCACGTAGCGGTGATCCAGCAGGCGGGTGACCGCGCCGGGTTCGATGCCGACCAGTTCCTGCCGGCCCAGCGCCACGGTGCCGTCGAACAACGCGGTGACCTGCAGCGTGCCGATCTGCTGGTGGTACACACCGGGCACCTGCTGCGACACCCCATGCCCGGTGGCGGCCTGCGCCGCGCCGGCCAACAACAGCAACGCCGGGCTCAACCGGACCAAATGACTCAGAAAACGGGGCATGACAGCCTCCTGGCAATGCGGCACCGCCGCGACAGCCCCATGCTGCCGGCATCCTTTCGCGCGATGCGCTCACAATGCCGCGCGAACTGCTCGCTGACTTCAGCTGTTGCCAATCTCGGCCGGCTCCAGTCCATAGCGGGCGGCAAAACGACGGTTGAAACTGCCCAGCGAGCGATACCCCACGCGCGCGGCCACCGTCTTCAACGGCAGGCGGGTGGTGTAAAGCAGTTGCATGGCATACGCCAGGCGCGCGTCGGCAATGAGCTCACGCACGCTCAGCTGTTCGCTGGCCAGGCGTCGGCGCAGGGTGGCCCCGCTCATGCCGAGGTGGCTTTCAAAGTCGTGCGACTGCCAGTCGCGCTCAGGCTGGGCGGCGATCAGGTCACGCAGGCGTTCGCCCAGGCTCGGCTCCGGGGCCAGCAGCAGGCTGCCGTGGCCACGGCGGCAGAACGCCACCACCAGGCTGGCCAGGGCCAGTCGTGCTTCGGTGTAGTGGCCACGCTCCAGTGCCGCGCGCCACGCACGCAGGGTCTCGGCATGTGCATCCAGTGCCAGCTGGGCCAGCGCCGGGCCGGCAGCAGGCAGCGGTTCGTTCCACAGCGTGCGTGCCGCGCTCAGCGCTTCATTGCACAGCGGCACAATGGCGCTCAGGTACAGCCCGCTGGTCGGGTCGGGGATGTTGACCACATCAATACGGCAGCGCTGGGTGATCAGAAACAGATCGCCGGGCACGAAGGTCAGCGACTGCTGGGCGGTACTGACCTGCTTGCGCCCCTGCAGCAGGATGGCGAACTGCGGCTGTGGAATCTCCACCGATGACGCGCCGTGTTCGCGCCGGGCGGTGATGCAGGCATAGCCCTCGGCACGCTGGCAGTCGGCCAGGCTGGCCATCTCGGCCAGCAGGTCGGGGTCGGGCAGGGTGCGGGAGAGTGCCATGTCCACAGTGTAGGCGGCCCGGTGCCGCCCGGGGCAGCGTCAAGGGGCATCCGGTGGAATGCAGCAACCCGCCACGGTGACACGATGCACGCGGGCACCACGATATAGTGCGCCCTTGCGATGGCGGGTCCCCAGCCCCACATCCCGTTCCCCCGCCCCGATTTCTGCGAGCCTGCCCTTGTCGAGCCCCAGCCACGTCGCCGAGACGCCGATCACCGACCGCAATGAACTGGTCGCCACGTTGGCCTCCGGCGAGAAGCCCAAGGCGCACTGGCGCATCGGCACCGAACACGAGAAATTCGGCTTCCGCCTGGATGACCTGCGCCCGCCGAGCTTCGACGGCGAGCGCGGCATCGAGGCGCTGCTCAACGGATTGACCCGCTTCAACTGGCAGCCCGTGCAGGAAGGTGGCCGCACCATCGCGCTGGTCCGCGATGGCGCGTCGGTGACGCTGGAACCGGCGGGCCAGCTGGAGCTGTCCGGCGCGGCGCTGGAAAGCATCCATCAGACCTGCGTGGAAACCGGCACCCATCTCAACGAGGTGGCACAGGTGGCGGCGGAACTGCAGCTGGGCTTCCTGGGCATGGGCTTCCAGCCGAAGTGGTCGCGCGCGGACATGCCGTGGATGCCGAAAGGTCGCTACCGGATCATGCGTGAGTACATGCCCAAGGTGGGTCAGCTGGGCCTGGACATGATGACCCGCACCTGCACGGTACAGGTGAATCTGGACTACGCCACCGAAGCGGACATGGTGAAGAAGTTCCGCGTGTCGCTGGCGCTGCAGCCGATTGCCACGGCGCTGTTCGCCGATTCGCCGTTCACCGAGGGCAAGCCGAACGGTTACCTGAGCTATCGCTCGCATATCTGGACCGACACCGATGCGGACCGCACCGGCATGCTGGACTTCGTGTTCGAAGACGGCTTCGGTTACGAGCGCTACGTGGATTACCTGCTCGACGTGCCGATGTACTTCTCCTACCGCGACGGCGTGTACCACGACGCCAGCGGGCAGAGCTTCCGCGACTTCATGCAGGGCAAGCTGCCGGTGCTGCCGGGCGCGCTGCCGACGCTGCGCGACTGGTCGGACCACATGACCACCGCATTCCCGGAAGTGCGCCTGAAGAAGTACCTGGAAATGCGCGGTGCCGACGCCGGCCCGTGGAGCCGCTTGTGCGCACTGCCGGCGTTCTGGGTGGGCCTGCTGTACGACGATGCGGCACTGGATGCCGCGTGGGACCTGGTGCGCGATTTCAGCTTGTCCGAGCGCCACGCGCTGCGCGACGGCGTGCCGCGCCAGGCGATGAACCTGCCGTTCCGCAGCGGCACCGTGCGCGACCTGGCCCGCGAGGCGGTGAAGATCGCAGTGGCCGGCCTGCAGCGTCGCGCCGCATGCAATGCCGACGGCCAGGATGAAAGCCATTTCCTGGACGTGCTGCAGGAAATCGTCGAGTCCGGCCTGACCCCGGCCGAGCGCAAGCTGGCGCTGTACCACGGCGAGTGGAACCAGAACGTGGATCCGGTGTTCTCGCAGTTCGCGTACTGACCCATCCGGTAGCGCCGGCCGTTGGCCGGCCCTACCGAAAAAACCCCGGCATTGCCGGGGTTTCTCTTTCATGCGGCCAGCGTCGCCATGTCGATCACGAAGCGGTAACGCACGTCGTTCTTCGCCATGCGCGCCCAGGCTTCGTTGACGGTCTTGATGTCGATCACTTCCACGTCGCTGACGATGTTGTGTTCGGCACAGAAGTCCATCATTTCCTGGGTTTCGGCCATGCCGCCGATCGCCGAGCCGGTGACGTGCTTGCGGCCGAAGATCACGCTGGAGCCGTACAGCGGAGGGTCCAGTTCGGTGATCACGCCGACCAGGCACATCGTGGCATCACGCTTGAGCAGCGACATGTAGGGGTTGGTGTCGTGGCTGACCGGGATGGTGTTGAGCAGGAAATCGAAGCTGCCCGCATGCGCCTTCATCTGCGCCGGGTCGCGCGAGACCAGCACTTCATCCGCCCCCAGGCGCTTGGCGTCGGCACCCTTTTCCGGGGTGGTGGTGATCATCACCACGGTCGCGCCCATCGCCTTGGCAAACTTCACGCCCATGTGGCCCAGCCCGCCCAGGCCGATCACGCCGACCTTCTGGCCCGGACCGACCTTCCAGTGGCGCAGCGGCGAATAGGTGGTGATGCCCGCGCACAGCAGCGGTGCGGCGGCCTTCAGGTCGAGCTTTTCAGAGACCTTCACCACGAAGCGCTGCTCCACCACCACGTGGTCGGAGTAACCGCCGTAGGTCAGCTGGTCGCTGCCGCGTTCCTTGCTGTTGTAGGTGTAGGTGGGGCCCTTTTCGCAGTACTGCTCCAGGTCGTGTTCGCAGGCATCGCAATGACGGCACGAGTCGACCATGCAGCCGACGCCGGCGAAATCGCCGACCTTGAAGCGGGTGACGTTGGCACCGACCTCGGTGACCCGGCCGATGATCTCGTGGCCCGGCACCATCGGGAACAGCGCGCCGCCCCAGTCGTCGCGGGCCTGGTGCAGGTCGGAGTGGCAGATGCCGCTGTAGAGGATCTGGATGCGCACGTCATCGGCACCGACCGCGCGGCGTTCGAAGGTGAACGGCACCAGCGGGGCCTGGTTGTCATGCACGGCGTAGCCATGGGCAAGTGACATGGGGGACTCCAAGGGTTTGTGGAAAGGCGCTTTACAATACCCCCGTACCCGGGCCACCGGGAGTCCCGATATCGGCATGTGTCATCAAGGCAGACTGCACAATCATGGCCACTGACAACCTGACCCACCTTGCCGCCTTTGCGGCGGTGGCCCGCCACCGCAGCTTCCGCAAGGCGGGGGCCGAGCTGACCCTGTCCACCTCGGCGGTGAGCTACGCGATCCGCGCGCTGGAAGAGCGCCTGGGGGTGGGGCTGTTCCACCGTACCACCCGCAGCGTGGCCCTCACCGAAGCCGGCCAGCGCCTGCTGGATCGGCTGCAGCCGGCGCTGCACCAGGTGAGCGACGCGCTGGAGGAAATGAACCACTTCCGCGCCGCCCCGGCCGGTCTGCTGCGGATCAACGCGGCGCGCGCTGCCGTGCCGACCCAGTTGGGGCCACGCCTGACCCGCTTTCTGCACGCCCACCCGGACGTGCGGCTGGAGCTGACCGAAAACGATGGTCTGGTCGACATCGTCTCCGAAGGCTTCGATGCCGGCGTGCGCCTGCATGAGTTCGTGCCCGAAGACATGGTGGCGGTGCCGCTGGGCCGGCCGCTGCGCGGCATGATCGTGGCGTCACCGGCGTATCTGGAACGCCATCCGGCACCGCAACACCCGCGTGACCTGCTGCAGCACGAATGCATCCGCTTCCGGTTTGCCAGCGGGCACCTGTACAAGTGGCAGTTCGACCGCGACGGCCAGTCGCTGGAGCTGGACGTGCAGGGCCGGCTGACCCTGAGCGAGCAGACCACCATCATCCGGGCGGTGCTGGACGGCTTCGGCCTGGCGTACGTGCTGGAGGACGCGGCCCGCCCCTGGCTCGATACCGGCCAGATGCAGGCGGTGCTGGAGGACTGGAGCGAACCGTTCCCGGGCTTCGTGCTGTACTACCCGCGACAGCGGCAGATGTCCTCGGCGCTGCGTGCGTTCGTGGACATGTTGCATCAGTAGTTGGTCGCGCGATCGTGACCATCGCCTCGCGATCATCTCGGTCACTCATCTTCTAGAGGATTGCAGGGTTTCGCACTCACAGCGGCATATGCAGCGGCCAGTATCGATGCTGCACTCCATGGACACTGTTGTTGATGGAATCAGACTTTTCTGATGGCGCGAGCAATCGAGCTCACCGTATGCTCACAACGCTGAATTGCCGTGCTAATTGGTCCGGTCAGCGCTACCGGCAGTGCTCAAGACTTCGGTGATGCCGCGGCCTCGTACGGTCGCTTTGCTCTGCTGAGCGCGATTGGCATCGCCGGAAAGGTCTATCAGCTGATGGCTAACTGATGAAAGTGCCCCCGGCCCTTACCGGCTGGGGCGTCTCGCGTACTGAGTCACGGACGAACAATGAAGAGGCCGCAAGCAACTCCGCAGAACTTTCTGATCACTGCGGCTTTGTGCTGGGCTAGTGTGGGGTTGGTGGAGCAAGTGTTGCAGGGCATCGGTTTCGGTGCATTCAAGCTGGTGACCGAGTTGGCGGCTTTCGCGTTTCTCGCGGTGATGTTTCCGGAAACTCGAAAATGGCAGCGAAACTGGAAGAAGTGCGCACTTGCTGCACTGCTTCCTGTTGGAATGTTCCTCGCATGGCTGTGGCTCTATGCTGATCCGACAGTTGAGGAAAAAACTGCATGGAAACACGCCGGCGCTGTGGCGGTGGGTATCACATACCTGACAACCGTTGTGGCGGCTCCATTATTTGAGGAGAAGTTGCTGCGCGGATTGGCGGTTCCAGGGCTGATTGGCATGGCGCCTGCTTGGATCAAGCCCTACGTCAGTGCCGAAGTCTTCGGAGCAGTTGCGATCTCAGTCGTGTTTGGACTTGCCCATCCCTCATTCGCTTTCCTGGCATTTTTGTTCTCACTCGCACTTTGCTTTCTGTCCATTAGATTAAAATTCACGGCCGTGCAGTGCGCATGCGTACACGGTCTGTACAACTGCGCGGTCACCACCTGGTACGCGACTTTGGGGTTTGGTGCCTGGCTCTGAGGTGGTACGGCGGTCTACGCGCACCGATATCCGGGCCGACAGCTGCGCGTGTTCCCGGACCGTCTGCGCGCCTCCGAGGCGCGGATCCTCATCGCGCCTGCAGCGTGGACGTACCAAAGATCAGCTGCTGCGCCATCGGGCGGCCGATGAAGCGTTCCGGGAAGATCGGAATGGGCGCGCTGGCGGCCTCCAGCCGCTGCAGCTGATCTGCCTCCAGGCGGATCGAAAGCGCACCCAGATTGTCCTCGGCCTGCGCCAGCGTGCGCGCACCGATGATCGGCGACGCCACACCCGGCTGCGCCAGTGTCCATGCCAGCGCTACCTGTGCACGCGAAGCACCCAGCTCGTCAGCGACGCTGCCCACCACATCGGCAATCGCGAGCGAGCGCGCGTTGAGGTGACCGATGGAGGCGATCACGCCCTTGCGGTCGCCCGAAACGTCTGCGTTGTTGTCGTCGGACAGATCCGCGGCGCTGTATTTGCCGGTAAGAATGCCGCCGCCCAGTGGCGACCACGGCAGCACGCCCAGGCCCAGCGCCCGGGCCATTGGCAGCAGCTCGTGCTCCACCGTGCGTTCGACCAGGCTGTACTCGATCTGCAGGGCCACCAGCGGCGACCACCCGCGCAGGTCGGCCAGGATCTGCATCTGCGCCACCCGCCAGGCGGGCGTGTTGCAGATGCCCAGGTACAGCAGTTTGCCGGCCCGCACCAGGTCGTCCAGGGCGCGCATCACTTCTTCCGGCTGGGTGGTGAAGTCCCAGGCGTGCACGTACATCAGGTCGATGCGGTCGGTATCCAACTGGCGCAGGCTGGTCTCCACCGAACGCACCAGGTTGTAGCGGTGGTTGCCGCCGGAATTGATGTTGGCTGCGTCGCGGGCCATGGTGTACTTGGTAGCCAGTACCAGCTGGTCGCGCCTGGCCTTCGCGAAGCGGCCGAGGATCTGTTCGGCGGCCCCGTTGGTGTAGTTCACCGAGGTGTCGATGAAGTTGCCGCCGCGATCGACGTAGGCGTCGAAGATGCGGCGGGCCTCGCTTTCGTCCGCACCCCAGCCCCAGTCGGCACCGAAGGTCATGGTGCCCAGCGACAGCGGCGACACGCGCAGGCCGGAACGGCCGAGCAGGCGGTAGTGGTCCAGTGATGTGGCGGTGTGCATGCGGCAGTTCCCATCGTCAGGTGATGGGGCCATTCTCGGGAAGCCGCCCCGCCAGCCGGTAGAACGCATCTCCGGCATGCTTGCACGATTGTCCAGGCGTGGTCGATGATGCGGCCATGACCGCGCTGCTTACCTTCCGCGAAGCCATTGCCCGCCATGCGCCGGGTGACGGCACCTTCGCCACCGCATTGCCGGGCGTGACCCTGATCCGCTGCGCCAACCCCACGCTGCCGATGCCGGTGATCTACGAACCCACCGTGTGCTTCGTGGCGCAGGGGCGCAAGCGCGCGGCCTTGGGCGAGCGGGTGTTTCACTACGATCCGGCCAGCTATCTGGTGGCCACGGTGGGGTTGCCGGTGATGGGTGCGGTGGTGGAGGCCAGTGAAGCCGCCCCGTATCTGTGCATGCAGCTGGATCTTGATGTGCCGCTGCTGGGCGAGCTGACACTTCAGCATCCTCGCCAGGTGCCGACGGCGATCGATGACAGCGCCGGGCTCACCCTGGGCGCGATGACATCGCCGGTGCTGGACGCAGCCACCCGGCTGCTGAATCTGCTCGACACGCCGCAGGATATCGCTCCCTTGGCCCCCCTGGCGCTGCGCGAACTGCTCTACCGCCTGATCAGCAGCGAGCGCGGTGACGTCTTCCACCACATGGCGCGCACCGATACGCGCCAGGCGCAGATCGCCCGCGCCATCCTGTGGTTGCGCGCAAACTACCGCGATGCCAGCCGCATCGACACACTGGCCGAGATGGCGGGCATGAGCCGTTCCAGCTTCCACGCACACTTCAAGGCGGTAACCGCGATGAGTCCACTGGATTTCCGTGGGCAGCTGCGCATGCAGGAAGCCCGGCGGCTGATGGTGGGCGAGGGGCTGGATGCGGCTACCGCCGGTCATCGGGTGGGCTATGACAGTCCCTCGCAGTTCAGCCGCGAGTACGCGCGCCTTTTTGGCCTGCCGCCTGCCCGCGACGCGCAGCGGTTGCGGCAGCCGGATTGAGCACTGCGGTGGCGGCGTGTTAGCGTGCCGCCGGGCACAACGCCCGTCTGACAGGGATGTCCATGAACCGCGTGTTTGTTCTGCTGATGATTCTCAGCCTGCTGGGCGGTGTGTTGCATGCGAAGCGCACCTTCTTCCCGACCCGTGCGCAGCAGGCTGAAGCGCTGATGGCCAATCCGATCCCGGCGACACCTGCGGCCCAGGTGACCGGCCCCGCCGTCGATGTCTACGGGCGCACCGGTTGCGGCTTCACCCGCCGCATGCTGGCCGACCTGCAGAGCGCCGGGATTCCGGTGCGCTACTACGACATCGACGTGCCGGCGATTGAGGCGCAGTTCGACAGCCGGTTCCGCCACGCCGGGCTGCTGCGCAACGGCATGTATGAGTTGCCGGTGGTGGAAGTGGGCGGGCAGGCGTTGGCACGGCCCTCATCCGATTCGGTGGCCTACCGGTTCCGTACCCGCTGACGGACGTCGATACTCCAATCCCACCAGCCCTGCGGAAGCGGCGAGCGACGTTCCACCCTTCCGGCCTGGATCAACGCACGCAGCCGTGCGGCGAAGAAGAAATCGCCGATCACGTGGCGGGGTTCGCAGCGTCCCATCGCTTCGCCGACCACGCGGCTGGCCCGCGTCCACACCGACGGGCAGCACGCCAACAGCAGTGCGTCGTGGCAGTCGATGGGGCGGAAGTGCAGGGTGCCGTCGGCGTCGCGTTGGCGGATCGGCTCCGGGCGTGCGGCAATCGCCAGATACTCGGCGGCCAGTGCGGCAACGGTTGCGCGTGGCAGGGGCTCCGCCGCCGGCGCGAACGCGGCCAGGGCGTCCGGAGGATGGCAGGCGACCGCCTCGTAACCCCCTTCGAACGTCGGCACCGGAATCTGCCACAAGGTGGCGCGCGTGCCTTGCAGGAAGTGACAGGCCATGCGCAGCAGCACATGGTCCGACGCACCCGCGCTGATCCACAGCATCACCCGTCCGGGCACCTGGCACCGCCGCTGCAGTTCACGCCAGCGTGTGAACACGCAATCGCTTTCGTCGATCGTGAACTCCTCGTCCTGCGTGTGCGGCGGCGGCAGGAATACCGTTCGCAGAAAGTCGAGCCGCTCGGCGGAGCTGCCCAACGGGCCGATGCACAGCACATCATTGAGGATGAAGACTTCGCCGCGCATCCTGCCGGCGGCAAGGGCGACCTTGAGCGAGCCGGCGGCGCTGTGGCCGTCGACAACATGGATGTCCTGCATGTGCCTGTCCTCTGGACGGTGTGCAGGATGTCTCCCCCGGGGTCATGCTACTCCTGGTACCCGGACGAGGCGACTTCGTCGTAACCCCGGTTGAGGAACTGCAGCAGGCAGAAGCCGTGGCCGAAGGGATCGGCCAACAGGGCGATGCGACCCCAGGCGTGTTCGGCCGGTGCTTTCTCCACGCGCGCCCCGGCGACGGTGGCGCGGAGCAGGGCGGCGTCCAGATCTTCGACCACCCAGTCCAGATGAATCGGGGTCCAGTGCCGGCGGTAGTCGCGCCGGTCGCGGACCTGCGCGGTGGCGCAGCTGCCCGCGTGTTTGACCAGCAGGTAGATCGGCGCAGGCCCGCCCAGCAGTTCCACGCCGTCGGCACCGAACCGGCGGCCCGGGCGCAGTCCAAAAGCGCGGGTATAGAAGGCTTCCGCCGTATCGAGCACATCCACGTCGATGTTGACCAGAAAATCCATGTCGCTGCCCGCCCTTTAGTCATGGGAGTCCCGTGATTCAGCCGCCTCCTGTCCGCTGCCAACGGGGTAGGGTAAGGTGACCGACATCTGCGAGATGTTCAACTGAGGATGACGCGATGCGTTTCCTGCTTGCCGGGCTGAACTCGCCTGCCGCGAAGCGGTGGGCGGCACTGATCGGGTTTGGAACACTGCTGTTGTTCGTGCTGAACCCCGAACTGCTGTCCGGGATTCTGCTGGTCGACATGATCGGCATTGATGTGTTCCTGCTGCTGCTGGCCATCCAGTTTCGCCAGTATTGGGCAGCGTTTGATACCTGGGTGCTGCACCCGCTCTGCAGTCGGATACGAAGCCTGTTTACCGGTCGCTGAAAGGCGGCCAGGTAGAGCGGGGCTTGCCCCGCTGAACGCGTGAACAGGCCCGTTTGCATCCCAGAGTTTGCCCGGGTGTATACTATCCCCCAGTATAGTTCAGGTCCGGTCTGCCCATGCCCCATTCGCCCGAAGAAAAGAAGAAGGTCCTGGCCCGCGTACGCCGCATCCGCGGCCAGTGCGATGCCTTGGATCGTGCTCTTGAGGTCGGGGCGGAGTGCGGCCCGGTGCTGCAGCAGATCGCCGCCATCCGCGGGGCGGTCAATGGCCTGATGTCCGAAGTCATGGAAGCGCATCTGCGCGAAGAATTCGGGCAACCGGCGCAGTCCGATGCGCAGCGCGCCGAACGCGTGCGCGACATGAGCGCGTTGATCCGTTCCTACCTGAAATAAGCGCGCCCGCGCGCCGTTCCTTTCCGTTTTACTGCCTTGGAGTTGCTGCCATGAAATCCCGTGCTGCCGTTGCCTTCGCCGCTGGCGAACCGCTGAAGATCGTCGAGATCGACGTCGCCCCGCCGCAGAAGGGCGAAGTGCTGGTGAAGATCACCCACACCGGCGTCTGCCATACCGATGCTTTCACCCTGAGCGGCGATGACCCGGAAGGCCTGTTCCCGGCCGTGCTGGGCCACGAAGGCGCGGGCATCGTGGTGGAAGTGGGCGAGGGCGTCACCAGCGTCAAGCCGGGCGACCACGTGATTCCGCTGTACACCGCCGAGTGCGGCGAATGCCTGTTCTGTACCTCAGGCAAGACCAACCTGTGCGTGGCCGTGCGCGCCACCCAGGGCAAGGGCGTGATGCCGGACGGCACCACCCGCTTCAGCTACAACGGCCAGCCGATCTACCACTACATGGGCTGCTCCACCTTCAGTGAGTACACCGTGGTGGCCGAGGTCTCGCTGGCGAAGATCAACCCGGAAGCCAACCCGGAGCACGTGTGCCTGCTGGGCTGCGGTGTCACCACCGGCATCGGCGCGGTGCACAACACCGCCAAGGTCCAGGAAGGCGACACCGTGGCCGTGTTCGGCCTGGGTGGCATCGGCCTGGCGGTGATCCAGGGGGCGCGCCAGGCCAAGGCCGGTCGCATCATCGCGGTGGACACCAACCCGACCAAGTTCGACCTGGCCCAGCAGTTCGGGGCCACCGACTGTGTGAACCCGAAGGACCACGACAAGCCGATCCAGCAGGTCATCGTGGAAATGACCGGTTGGGGCGTGGACCACAGCTTCGAGTGCATCGGTAACACCCAGGTGATGCGTGCGGCGCTGGAATGCGCGCACCGGGGCTGGGGCCAGTCGGTGATCATCGGTGTGGCCGGTTCCGGCCAGGAAATCTCCACCCGCCCGTTCCAGCTGGTCACCGGCCGCAAGTGGATGGGCACCGCGTTCGGCGGCGTCAAGGGCCGCAGCCAGCTGCCGGGCATGGTCGAAGACGCCATGAAGGGCACCATCGAGCTGGCCCCGTTCGTCACCCATACCATGGACCTGGAGCAGATCAACGACGCCTTCGACCTGATGCATGAAGGCAAGTCGATCCGTTCCGTGGTGCACTACTGACATGGAACGCATTGAACATCGCGCCGCCTTTGGCGGCTGGCAGGACGTGTACCGGCACCGCTCGCAGGTGCTGGGCTGCGACATGAACGTGGCGGTGTACCTGCCGCCGCAGGCTGCCACGCAGAAGCTGCCGGTGCTGTACTGGCTGAGCGGGCTGACCTGCACCGAGCAGAACTTCATCACCAAGGCCGGTGCGCAGCGCTATGCCGCCGAGCACGGGGTGATCATCGTGGCCCCGGACACCAGCCCGCGCGGTGACGACGTGGCCGATGCAGAGGGTTACGACCTGGGCAAGGGCGCGGGGTTCTACCTCAACGCCACGCAGCAGCCGTGGGCCACGCATTACCGCATGTACGACTACATCGTGCAGGAGCTGCCGGCGCTGGTCGAGGCGCACCTGCCGGCCACCGATGCACGCAGCATCAGCGGTCATTCCATGGGCGGGCATGGCGCATTGGTGATCGCACTGCGCAATCCGGGACGCTATCGCAGCGTCTCGGCGTTCTCGCCGATTGTCGCGCCCACGCGCGTGCCGTGGGGGCAGAAGGCGTTTTCCGCGTACCTGGGTGAGGATCGCGCCAGCTGGGCGCAGTGGGATGCCAGCGAACTGGTGGCCGTTGCCGAGGAAAAGCTGCCGTTGCTGGTGGACCAGGGCGGTGGCGATGAATTCCTCGACAGCCAGCTGCAGCCGCAGTGGCTGCAGGCCGCGTGTACCGCAGCCGGGCATCCGCTGCAGCTGCGCCTGCAGCCGGGGTATGACCACAGCTACTACTTCATCGGCAGTTTCATCGGCGAGCACATCGCCTATCACGCCGAGGCGTTGAAGGCGTAAGCCGTTGCGTCGGATGGCGTGTGCCCGGATGCGTGGGATGACGCGCGTCCGGGCTGCATGGCTGCCTCAGTCGTCCATCGCCTCGGCCGCCTCACGGCCCTGCTGCCGGATCAACGCTTCCTCGCGGGCATCGTTGATGGCGTGCCTGACACTGTCCAGGTCCACGTCGGATTCGTCGTGCACGAAGGTGCCGGTCAGCACGCTGTCCGGATGCAGCTCGCCGGCCTCGAACAACGCCCACATTTCCTCGCCGTACCAGGTGTCGAACAGCTCTGGTGCCGAGCGCCCCAGGTAGGCGGTCAGGTTGTTCACATCGCGCAGCAGCATGGTGCGTGCGTTGTTGTTGCCGCCGGCGCTGACCACCTGCGGGAAGTCGATCACCACCGGGCCGTCGGGCCCGACCAGCACGTTGTACGGCGAAAGATCGCCGTGGATCAGGCCGCAGCACAGCATCAGCACCACCTGGCGCACCAGCACCTGATGGAACGCGCGGGCCTGCTCGGCGCCCAGCTCCACCTCCCCCAGCCGCGCAGCGGAGTAGCCGTCGGCGTCGGTGACCAGCTCCATCACCAGCACGCCGTGGTAATAGCCGTAGGGTTCCGGTACCCGCATGCCGGCGTCGCGCAGCTGGTACAGCGCATCCACTTCGGTGTTCTTCCAGGCCGTTTCCTGCTGCTTGCGACCGTACTTGCTGGACTTGGCCAGGGCACGCGTTTCGCGGCTGCCGCGCACCTTGCGGCCTTCCTGGTACTGCACGCGCTGCTGGAAGCTGCGCTGGGCCATGTCCTTGTAGACCTTGGCGCAGCGCACGTCATCGCCGCTGCGCACCACGTATACGGCCGCTTCCTTGCCGCTCTTGAGCGGGCGCAGCACTTCATCGATGACGCCGTCGTCAATCAGCGCCTGCAGGCTATCGGGGGTTCTCATGGGGCCATTTTCGCACAGACGTAGCGACGCGCCATGCGCGTCACCGGGGTGCCTGAATGACGCCCGCGCCCCTCAACACCGGGTAGGGGTTCAGCGCCTCCCCCTTCCACCACTGCTTCTCCGGCCCCAGGCGGTGGATCTCGAAATGCAGGTGCGGCGCGTCCGGGCTCGCATTGCCGGTGCTGCCCACATATCCGATCACATCCCCGCGCTTGACCACCTGCTTCTCCGCCAGCCCGTCGGCATACCGGTCCAGGTGGGCGTAGTAGTAGCAGTACACCCCGTCCGGCTCGAACTGATACACGGTCAGGCCACCGCGCTCACTTGTGAACAGCTTCTCGATGGTGCCGTCCGCCACGGCCAGCACCGGGGTGCCGGCGGCGGCCATGATGTCGATGGCGTCGTGAACCCGACCCTCGCTGCGCGCATCGGTGAAGGTGTCCTGCAGCTGGGCGGGCAGCACCCCCTGCACCGGCACCAGCAGACCCGGCGGCACCTCCCCGGTAGCGACGGCCGTTGGCTGGCCCTCAGCGCTACCGGACGCACCCGCCGGCGGGTCGGCCAACGCAACCCCGGCAGTGCCGGCCGTTGGCCGGCTTCCCGATACGCCTTGCGCAGGCGCTTCAGCCGCCACCGGCACGTGCTCCACCACCGGCTGCACCCGCGCGCCTCCCAACAGCCACCACCCGGCCGCCCCGATCACCACACCCAACGCCAGCAGTCGCATCAGCTGCATGTGCTTACTCCTGCATGATCACCGGCACCGACGCATCCACCGCGTCGGCCACCCGCAAGGCATCCCAGTTGGTCATCCGCACGCAGCCGTGCGATTCGGTCTTGCCGACATGGCCGGGCTCCGGCGTGCCATGCAGGCCATAGTGCGGCTTGGAGATATCGATCCAGACCCGCCCGACCGGATTGTTCGGTCCCGGCGGGATCGTCGCCTTGCGGTCGCCCTTCTTCGCATCCCAGAACAGCTTCGGGTTGTAGTGGAACGGCGGGTCGCGCGAGATGCCGAGAATCTTCCATTCGCCGATCGGCAGCGGATCGTGCTGGCTGCCCGAGGACACCGGTACCTGCGCGTAGACCTTTCCGGCGGCATCGTACAAACGCATCGTTGAGTCCGACTTGTCGATCACCAGCTTGGCTGCCTTGGGCAAGGCGGCCGGCGCAATGTTCGGCACCTGGATCTGGCTCCCTGCCTTGCCCAGGTCCACCCCGGGGTTCAGTGCCTGCAGCAGCTTGGGGTCGGCGTGGAAGCGCTCGCCCAACGCCTCGGCCACCGAGCTGTAGCCCAGCGCGTCCAGCTTGGCCTGGTCGGCCGGCTTCTTCGGCACCGGTCGGAACGGGCCGGCCACGTCCTCGGCAGTGAGCGTGTAGCGGGCCAGGACCGGCGTACTGTCCTGCAGCGCCTGCCAGGTCGGGTCATCCAGCTCGCCGGTGACCTTCAATCCGCGCGCGGTCTGGAACCCCGCCACGGCACGACGCTGGTTGGAGCCGATCTCGCCGTCGATCTGGCCGGGCGAGAAGTTGGCCCGGTCCAGCAACACCTGCGCGTGCAGGTTCGAACGCGGACCCGTCTGCAGCGCATCGGCTTCGGCGATGGGGGCCGGCAGCGTGGACGGAGCAGGGGCCTGCGCAAGGGCGGACGGACCTGCCGCAGCCAGGGACAGCGCCAACAGGGTCAGGGAAGCAGATCGTTTCAGCAGCATCGGGTACTCCGTTTCACGTCTGCCCCGACGATGCCGCAGCCAGCCGCGCACGCCCCGTGAAATGGAGGTCCTGTGCTCGGCTGGCCGTCATGCTCATGAGCGCAACGTGGGCGGGACGTGAAGCATCGTGCACAGGCAGGCGCTAAGGTAGTGGCACACCGCTTCCGAAGGGGGAGGGCAGGATGGCGTGGTTGGCGGCCGCGTTGTACGTGCTGTGCCATGCGTTGGTGCTGTGGCTGCCCGGGCATGCCACGCTGGGCTCGTTCCTGTTCCTGATCGGTGCACCTCTGCTGGCCGCTGCCGCCTGCATGTATCGCCTGGTGCGCAGCTGGCACAGCGACGTGCGCATCGGTTGGCTGGCACTGAGTGTGGGCATGCTGCTGTGGGCCGGCGGCATGGCGCTGAACATGTACCAGGAAGTGGCCTTGGGCAACGTGGACGCGGTGCCCGGCATCGCGATGTTGCTGTACGTACTGTATGGCGTGCCGCTTACGTTCGCCATGGCGCACCCGCGCCATGAGCCGTGGTACCTGATCGCCATCGACGGTGCGTTGGCCCTGCTGCTGGGCTACCTGTTCTTCGTGCACACCTTTTCCTACGCCACGCCGACGGACGCCCCCGATCCGGCGATCGGCAGCCTGCGCTTGATGTTCGACATCGAGAACATCTTCATCGCGGTGTTTGCGCTGTTGCGCTACATCACCAGCGAAGACGGAACCCGGCGTGGCCTGTTCCGTGCGCTGACGGTGTTTGCCTGGGTCTATCTGGCGATGGCCGCCTACATCAACCACATGGCCACCGATACAGGCTATGGGGCGCTGCCTGATCTGCTGATCGACATTCCGTTCCTGCTGCTGGCGGTGATGGCGTTCCGCCATGGTGACGAGCCAGCCCGGCAGACGCCGCGTCGGCTCACCTTGGCGGTGCGGGCCGGCGCGCCCTTGATCCTGCCGGCCGCGCTGCTGGTGGTGGCGGCATTGCTGGTTGACCAGCACCCGCATCTGGCTGCCTTCGGCTTCATCTTGGCCACACTCGGGGCGGGGCTGCGCGGTGTGGTGATGCAGGTGCGGGCGATGGAGGGGCAGGACCAGTTGGATCGTCTCTCCCGTGTGGATGCGCTCACCGGCGTGGCCAACCGTCGCGAGTTCGATCAGGTGCTGCTGGCCGAATGGGGGCGTGCGCGCCGCAGCGGGCAACCGATTGCGCTGTTGATGATCGACATAGACCACTTCAAGCAGTTCAACGACCGCTTTGGCCATCCCATGGGCGATGCCTGCCTGCGCGCGGTGGCAAACACCTTGAATCACTGTGCCACGCGCGGCACCGACGTGGTCGCGCGTTATGGCGGCGAGGAGTTCGCGGTGGTGGTGCCCGCCACGCCACGCGAGGGCGTGCTGGCGCTGGCCGACACCCTGCGTGGGGCAGTCGAGCGCATCCGCCTGGCCTCACCGGACGGGGTGGGGCAGATCGGGGTGACGATCAGCGTGGGAGCGGTGGTGGTCGCGAAGGTGGAGGGGGCGGACCCTGGATCAATGCTCAGCGCGGCCGATGCGGCGCTGTACGCGGCCAAGCATGAGGGCCGCAACCGGGTGGTGGAAGGACGGATCTAAGCCGTCGCGACTGTGTATGTTGGGCCGTGGCCGTGGCCGTGGCTGTGGCTTTGGCTTTGGCTTTGGCTTTGGCTTTGGCTGTGGCTGTGGCTTTGGCTTTGGCTTTGGCTGTGGCTTTGGCTTTGGCTTTGGCTGTGGCTGTGGCTGTGGCTTTGGCTGTGGCTGTGGCTTTGGCTGTGGCTTTGGCTGTGGCTGTGGCTGTGGCTTTGGCTGTGGCTGTGGCTTTGGCTGTGGCTTTGGCTTTGGCTGTGGCTTTGGC
>DGLB01000076.1:77697-132294 GCA_002387845.1 Stenotrophomonas maltophilia
GGTCGCAAGACGACCGCCGATAACGGTGATCTGCACGGTAACGAGTGACATGTGTCGCAGAAGCGCATCTCCGTTCGGAGGTCATGCGTTCCAGCAGCGATGGGCGCTATCGGCGGTCGTCTTGCGACCGACCCTACCGGAGGTGTGCGCGCGACCCGCAGGTGTGCGCACGATCCGGAGGTATGCGAGCGATCCGGAGGTATGCGAGCGATCCGGAGGTGTGCGAGCGATCCGGAGGTGTGCGCACGAGCCGGAGGTGTGCGCACGAGCCGGAGGTGTGCGCACGAGCCGGAGGTATGCGCACGAGCCGGAGGTATGCGCGTGACCCGGAGGTATGCGCGCGATCGGGAGGTATGCGAGCCATCCGCAGGTATGCGCGCGACCCGGAGGTGCGCGCATCAGGGAGTCGAATCGACCTCGCCGGCAGGCAGGCCCCGATTCCACCCGGGTGCCTGGCTGCGCGGTCGGATCATCGCACGTCGCGCATTTCCCAATGATGGCCGGCCAGCAGGCGCAGGCGCTGCTTGAACACGTCGCTGTCGATCTTGGTGGTGACCGTCAGGTTCACCCGTAGATCCTTCTGCTCGCCGGTGACGGTGGCCTCCGGATCGGTGACGCCCCACTGGTTTTCCACTGCGTCCGGATCCGGCTGCTTGGCGCGCCATTTCTCGAACAAGGTCGTGCTGCGCAGGGCATCCTGCAGTTCCTCGGCGAAGCCGCTGGCTCCATGCGACTTGAACGACAGGTCCGGGTCACTGCCACGGGCCTTTTCCGGGTCCGGCAGGCTGATGCTGTAATGAACGACTGACGACATGGTGGTCTCCATTGAATGCGCGCAGACTGCCAGAAACCCAGTGCAACCGGTGTGCAGAAACCGGCCGGCCGGATCAGCCGCTGAAGGTGTGCGGGCCGTCGGCAAAACCGACCGTCACTGCGCCCTTGCCCACGTTGACCATGCCGGTCAGGCTCATCACCGACTCGAACAGCTGCACCCCGTGCGCCTCGCAGGTCTGGCGCAGGCTGGCGTAGCCGGGCAGGGCGCGCAGGTCTTCCAGCTCGCCGCCGTAGCTGACACAGACCGTGGGGGTCATCAGCCCGGCCTTGACCCGCTGGCCGACGAAGTCGAACAGCTTCTGCACGGCATTGTCGAAGCCTTTGATCTTGGCCACCGGGCCGGTTTCGCCCCGGTAGCCATGCAGCACCGGTTTGATGTCCAAAGCGCTGCCCAGCGCGGCGCTGATCAGGCCCACGCTGCGGTCGCCCTTGTGGCGGGCGCGGGCGCGCATGTAGTACAGGTCACGGGTGACCATGTAGCCGTGCACGTTGTGCGCCAGGGTTTCCAGCTTTTCGCGGATCTGCTGCACGCTGGCTCCGCTGTCGCGCAGGCGCACCGCTTCCACCGCGGTTACGCCCTGGGCGGCGAACAGGTTCTGGGTGTCCAGCACGCGCAGCGCGAACGGCGAGTTGAAACCTGCTGCCTGGCGCACCGGCTTGTAGTCGTTGAGGATCGCGAAGCTGGCCTGCATCGCGTTGTCATAGATCGGGCTGCGGGTCTTGGTGATCGTCATGCAGAACACATGGTCGTAGTCGATCACCAGCTTGCCCAGGAACAGATCGCGGATCTGCACCACGCTGAAGGGAATGGTTTCCGCCTCGGCCCCGTTCTCGGCCACGTGGGCGTGCAGGAAGCTGAGGGTGGCCTGCTCGTCGCGATGGTCGGCAAGCACGGCTTCGCCAATGCGCACGGTGATCGGCAGCAGCACCAGGTTGTTCTTTTCAATGAAGTCCTGCGGCAGATCGCAGGCCGAGTCCACGACAATTCCGATGCGCATCCTGTTACCCCCTCCAGGCAGGTGTCGGTTCGAAAATGTGAAAGCTATCTCAAAATGGGCTCACGTACCTGACCGGGGATTCACGCGTGGCGATGTAATCGGTTACCGGCTGCGCTCAACCGCCACCGGCAGTTCCACCACCTGTCGCCAGCCCTCCTGCTGCAGCAGAGCGGGGTCGTCCAGCACCGCCCGCATCAGGCCATGCGATTCGTTACCCCAGAACAGTTCACCGTCGATGGACAGGGTAGGCACGCCGAACACCCCGGCGGCTATCGCCGCTTCGGTGTTCTGGCGCAATTGCTCCTTGACCCCGGGGGCTGACACCGCCGCAGCGACGTCGGCCACGTCCAGCATCGCGCCGGGCAGCGCCAGCGCCTGCGGGGTGTCGGCAGCACGTCCGTCGCGCCAGATCCAGTTGAACAACACGTCCACCGCAGCCGGGGTGGCCCCGGCGGCCAGGCACAGGCGCAGCGCCGCCAACGGATTGAACGGGTGGCCGGGCGGGAAACGCACGGGGGTGCCCTGCTGCTGTGCCTGCCACAGCACCTGGCGGTAGATGAAACGGCGCTTGGCGGGAATCTCCGCCGGCCCAAGGTTGCCGAGGTGATGCAGGACGGCACCGAAGGCGATCGGCACCGGGGTGATGCGCTCGAACTGCGGCAGCGTCTTGAGTTGCTGCCAGTGCAGGTAGGCGAACGGCGAGACGAAGTCGAAGTACCAGCGCAGGGTCATGGTGGGGTTCCTTGACGTAATGGCGTAGAGCCGGGCTTGCCCGGCTGCCGTCGCATCACCGCGAGTATGCGCGCGGTTCGGAGCTGGCGGGGGCGGCATAGCGGTCGCGCAGCTCGGTCTGGCGCGACCGCATCGGCATGGCCTTGCCGCCCAGCCACACCTGCTCGGCATAGTGCGCCACATCCAGCGGGTCGCCTTCCCACAGCACCAGGTCGGCCAGTTTGCCCGGCTCGATGCTGCCGATCCGGTCACCCACGCCCAGCACCTGTGCCGGCACCCGGGTCAGGCCGGCCAGGCCGTCGTGCCACGGCAGCCCGTTGGCGACCGCGTTGCCGGCCAGCTGGCGCATCTTGCGTGCGTTGTGCGAGGCATCGTCGCGCTGGGCAAAACTGACGTCTACGCCGGCCTTGCGCAACCGCGCGGCGTTCTCCAGCGTGGCCCCCAGCTGATCGAAGCTGGTCGGCAGGTTGCCCAGCGCATCCACGAACACCGGCACACTGGCCTGCGCCAGTTGCGGGGCAATCCGCCACGCTTCGGCACCGCCGGCAATGGCGATCTTCACCTTTTCGCGGGCGGCCCAGCGCAGCAGCTGGCGGATGTCGGCGGCGCGGTCCACTTCCACCACCAGCCGGCCCTGGCCGGCCAGATAGCGCGCCAGCGTGGCGCGCCCCGCCGGTGTCAGCAGGGCGTGCGGCGAGTCGGCCGGCACCCGGCCCCGGGCTTCGCTGACCATCTGTTCCAGCAGCATCCACTGCGCGGCGCGCGAACTGCCGGTGAGCTCAGCGCCCGAAGCGCCCAGGCGGATGTACAGCGCCAGCGGACCGATCGGATCGGCGCTGCCATCCAGCCGCATCACGCCGCCCTGGCCGGCGATGAAGGATCCGCCGGTGTTGGCTCCCAACGCGGTGAAGCCGATGCCGTCCAGGCGTGCTACCGGAATGAGCACCGAGGCCGGGTTGTAGGCCAGGCTGACGTCGAACTCCGGACGCAGCGGCTGGTCTTCCAGCTTCAGCGTGCTGTGCACGGTGGACGATTCACCCGACACCTCGTCGATGCCGATATCGGTGATGCCGCCAAACAGGGCGGGCGTAAGCGGCTTGCCCGCCGCCTCCACCACGCTGGCACCGGCCGGTGCGGTCAGGCCGGTACCGACGGCGCGGATCACGCCGCCCTGCACCAGCACATCGGTATGTTGCAGGCTGCCGCGCGCGCTGGCGGTATGCACGGTGGCGTTGCGGATCAATACGTCCTGGGCGAAGGCGGGCGCGCTGGCCAGCAGGGCGGCCAGGGCCGCGGTCAAGGCAAGCCGGCTCATGGGCGCGCCTCCTGGCCAAGCATGAAGTCGGAAAGCGGCTGCCGGCGCACGTCCCCGCGGTCGTACACCTGGTGCCCGTCGATATACACCTTCTCGGCCTGCGCGTAGGAACTGAACGGGCTGCCGTTCCACACCACCACGTCGCCCATCTTGCCCACCTCCAGGCTGCCGGTCTGCTGTTCCACACCCAGCGAGCGGGCGGCGTTGTGGGTCAACCACATGATGGCGCGCTCCGGGGCGATCTGCATGCCGGCGCGACGTGCGTTGGCCATCACCTTGGCAGCTTCCTGATTGAGGCGCTGAATGCCTTCCGGCGAATCAGAGTGCACGATGGCGCAGCTGTTGGCCGGGCGGTCCACCAGCGCGATGTTTTCCTGGATGCCGTCGAAGGCTTCCATTTTGAAGCCCCACCAGTCGGCCCACAGTGCGCCGCACACGCCTTCGGCCGCCAGTCGGTCGGCCAGCTTGTAGGCTTCCACGCCATGGTGGAAGGCAGCGATCTTGAAGCCGAATTCCTTGGACAGGTCCAGCATGGTCGCCATTTCATCGGCGCGGTAGCAGTGGATGTGCACGCGGATGTCGCCGTTGATCGCGCCGGCCAGCGTGTCCAGCTTCAGGTCGCGCTTGCCGCCGGCATCACCGGCGCTGTCGCCCTTCTCATCGCCGCTGAACCAGCGCTTCTTCTTGACCTTCTTCGGGCTGTTCTTGGCAAGGTACTCGCTGGCGTCGATGAAGGCGGCGCGGTAGCCGGCCACGTTGCCCATGCGCGTGCCCGGGGCCACGCCTTTGCCGCCGCCGTACACGCGCTTGGGGTTCTCGCCGCATGCCATCTTCAGGCCCCACGGTGCGCCGGGGAACTTCATGGCCTGGTAGGTGGTGGCGGGCACGTTCTTCAAGGTGACGCCACGCCCACCGACCAGATTCGCCGAGCCGGGCAGTACCTGCATCGAGGTGACACCGCCGGCCAATGCCGTCGCAAAGCCCGGGTCCTGTGGCCACACAGAGTGCTCGGCCCATACATTGGCGGTGACCGGTGCGGTCATTTCATTGCCGTCGCTGTGCGCGCCCACACCGGGGCTGGGGTACACGCCCAGGTGCGAGTGCACGTCGATGATGCCCGGCGTGACCCACTTGCCGCTGGCATCCACCTGCACGGCATCGGCCGGAGCCTGCAGCGCGCTACCCACGGCGGCCACGCGGCCATCGCGCAGCAGCACGTCGGTCTGCTCCAGGCGCGCGCCGGTGCCGGTCAGCACGGTGGCGTTGCGCAGCAGCACCGGGGCCGAGGCGATCGGCGCGTAGGTGCTGGGGTAGGGATCCTCGGTGAACCGCGAGGCGGAATTTGCCGCAGGCGCAGCCAGTGTCAACAGTGCCAGGCCCAGCCCGGCGCTCAAGTGCGTTCGCATGTAGTCCCCGACGTGCATCAGTGCAGACCCCCGACGCTAGCGGCTTGATGGGGCGGTTGCCAAGTGCCGGTCTGCACGCACAGCCAGGCGGGACACTTGTTTCATTCGTGTGACTGTGTTCTTGTCGCCATGTGCTGACTTTGCCCATTGGCTTTGCCGAGTGTGGTGTCGCACCGTTCGAGCATGCCGCGGAGTGGCATGCATATCTTGCCGTTCTCAAGGAAGTCGCTTCTGATGACCCAGCGTTCCACGATCCGAGTTACCGCACGTCGCCCCGTCCCCAGCCTGCTTGCCTCGGCCATTACCGGCACCTTGATTGCAGCGCTCGCGGTTCCCGCTCTGGCAGCGGCACCCGCCGACACCCTCTCCAGCTACCAGCAGCAGCGCGTGCTGCAACGTGCAGCCTTTGTCGAGCGCGATGCGGTGGTGTCGGTGGCGAGCGCTCCCATCCAGATCAACGCCGTGCGGCCCACCGAACCGGAGCCCATCAACGGCACTCCGGGCGATGCCGCCAGCTGGCGCACCGCCGAATTCCAGGCCGATTGGGGCCTGCAGGCGATCAACGCCGATGCCGCCTATGCGCGCGGTTTGACCGGCAAAGGCATCCGCCTGGGCGTGTTCGACAGCGGTTCCGGTCTGGATCACGATGATTTCGCCGGCAAAGACCACCGCAGCATCAACATCGCCGATCTGCTGGCTGATGGCACCCGCTGCAGCAACACGTCCATCCTGACCGGGCCGGATGCCTGCTTCAGCAGCGATGGTGATGACGTGGCGATCAACTCGGTCACCTTCGCCGATGATGTGCCGGAGAACATCCGCAACATCATCCGCAACGGTCCGTACGTGCAGCCGGGCATCAACTACCAGACCCACGGTACCCATGTGGCCGGTACCATCGCCGCCAATCGCGATGGCAACGGCATGCACGGTGTGGCCTTCGGTGCCGACCTCACGACCGCCCGCCTGTTCTTCAACTCGGCCAGGGAATGGCAGCGAACGGCGACCGGCTACTCGGTGGTGACGCTGGGCGGCGTGGGTCCCGATCCCACCGCGTTCGAAGATATGTACGCGCAGATGAACGCCCAGGGCGTGCGCGCGATCAACCACAGCTGGGGTCTGGCCAACGAGCCGGATGAAGAAGATTACGACCTGATCTACCAGGATCCGGGTGATCGTGAGTACCTGAGCACCTACGCCGAAGGCTCGCGTACCAATGGCATGATCCAGGTGTGGGCGGCCGGTAACAGTGGCCCCAATGCAACGCCTGAGTCGAGTCCCATCGCCGGCATCTACGCCACCCTGCCGCGCGCGTTCGACGACATCGAGCAGTACTGGCTGAGCGTGGTCAACGTGAACCAGTCGCTGACCCTGGACGATTCGTCCAACCGCTGCGGGCTGAGCGCGAACTGGTGCCTGGCTGCGCCGGGCACCGACATCCTGTCCACGGTCTATGGTGGCGATTCACAGATCAACGCGCAGGTGCTGACCGGCAGCCAGGGCGAAATGATCCTGGACGTGATCTCGAGCGAGCCTACCTACGGGTACGAAGACAACACCGGTACCTCGATGGCCGCACCGCATGTCACCGGTGCACTGGGCCTGCTGTTCGAACGCTTTCCGTATCTGAGCAACGCGCAGGTGCGCGATGTGCTGCTCACCACCGCCACTGACCTCGGCGAAGAGGGCGTGGACGACATCTATGGCTGGGGCCTGATGAACCTCGCCGCCGCCATCGAAGGCTACGGCCAGCTGCGCGTGGACACCGACGTGGTGATGAACCAGAAGGCGGGTGGCCTGAAGGTCTGGGAAGGCGATGCCTGGGACGACTGGACCAATGACATCGGCGGGCCTGGCCATCTGACCAAATCCGGCATCGGCTGGCTGCGCCTGAGCGGCGACAACAGCTTCAACGGGGCAACGGTGCGTGAGGGCGTGCTCGAGCTGGACGGCATCAACAGCCTGACCGCTGCGCTGGAGGTGACCGGCGGGCAGTTCCTGCTCAACGGGACCCTGCGCGACATGGCATTCAACAGTGCGGGCGGCAGCAGCGTGGTCAGTGCCAGCGGTGTGCTCGACAACACCGACCTGACCATCAGCGGCGGCGTGGTGTCGTTCAATGGTGTGCAGGATGGCGGTGCCACCGTGGTGGGTCGCGGCGGTACGTTGAAGGGCATTGGCCGGCTGTCGGACACCCGCGTGGAGGGCATCATCGCCCCCGGCAACTCCATCGGCACCCTGACCGTCGATGGCGATTATGTGCAGACCGCCACCGGCGTGTACCAGGCTGAGCTGGCCCCGGGCAGCCGCAGCGACCAGCTGATCGTGACCGGTCGTGCGAGCCTGGATGGCACCCTGGTCGCGCTGCCCGAAGCAGGGGTGTACTACCTGGGCGAGCAGTTCAATTTCCTGTCGGCCGAAGGCGGCATCAATGGCCAGTTCGCCACCACCGACTTCTCCGCCTTCTCGCCCTTCCTGCAGTTCAACCTGGTGTACGACGCACAGCGCCTGCATATCGATGTCGTCCGCGGCAACGCGCTGGCCTCGGCGGCGGTGACACCCAATGAGCTTGCCGTTGCACAGAGCATCGATGCGATGGCGGTGGACCAGGGCCTGCCACGTCCGCTCACCCAGTTGTTCCCGGAACAGGTAGGCGCAGCACTGGACAGCCTGAGCGGCGAACTGCATGCCGCCACCCCGATGTTGCTGGTGGAAAGCAGCCGTTACCTGCGTGACGCCGCGCTGGGACGTTCGCTGGCACAGCGTGCACCGGGTGCGGACGAAGGGTCGGTCAGCGGGGCGTGGGTGCAGGCCATCGGCGGCAGCACCCGCCTGGATGGCGACGCCAATACCGCGCGCAGCGAAGGCAACAGCACCGGCCTGCTGGTCGGTGCCGATCACCAGTTCGGAAGCGGTTGGCAGGTGGGCGCGCTGCTGGGAACCGGGCGCACCGACCTCGAGCAGGGCCAGGGCCGTCGCGCCAAGTCGGACATCGACAACACGCACTTCGGTGCCTACGTCGGTCAGCAGTGGGGCGGTTTCGGCCTGAAGGCCGGTCTGGGCTATTCGCGTCACGACGTGGACAGCCAGCGCAGCCTTGGCTTCGCCGGTTACCAGGACACGCTGTCGGCCCGCTACGACGCCACCACCCGCCAGGTCTTCATGGAAGGTGGCTACCGCTTCGGCGGCGTGCAGGGCGGGCTGGAGCCCTACCTGCAGGTCGCGCGCGTGGAAGTGGACGTCGATGGCATCACCGAACGCGGCGGGGCCGCCGCGTTGACCGGCCAGGCCGCTGACACCCGCACCACCCTGGCGACAGCGGGGCTGCGATTTGATCGTGGCCTGAAGGCCGCCTGGCAGCAGGACGCGTGGCTGCACGTGGTCGGCGGCGTGGGCTACCGCAAGGCATTCGGCGACCGCGATCAGGTGGCAGACCTGGCCCTGGCTGGTGGCGACGCCTTCCAGGTGACCGGCGCGGCCATTGCCGACAACGCCGTCGTGGCCGAACTGGGCCTGTCGGCCTGGCTGAGCCCGCGCCAGCAGCTGGAACTGGGCTACAACGGCCAGTTCGGCAGCGAAGGGCGCGACCACAGCCTCAATGCACGCTGGTCGCTGCAGTTCTGACCCGGGCCAACCGGTAGGGGAGAAAAGGCGGCCATGGCCGCCTTTTTTCTTGCCATTTCGGTCGCCAGCCGGACAATTGCCGCACTGAATAAAAACAAGAAGAACGGGCAATGAAGAACAAACAGCAAATCGTGGAGAACTGGTTGCCGCGCTACACCGGCGTGGCCCTGGACCAGTTTGGCGAGCATGTGCTGCTGACCAACTTTGGTGGCTACCTGCACACCTTTTCGGAGCTGACGGGTGCGCCGATCGTGGGCCTGGACCGGCCGATGGCCAGCGTCACCAGTGACGGCATCACCCTGATCAACTTCGGCATGGGCAGCCCCAATGCCGCCATCGTGATGGACCTGCTCTCGGCGGTCATGCCCAAGGCGGTGCTGTTCCTGGGCAAGTGCGGCGGGCTGAAGCGCAAGAACCAGCTGGGCGACCTGATTCTGCCGATCGCGGCGATCCGCGGCGAGGGCACCTCGGGCGACTACCTGCCGCCGGAAGTACCGGCGCTGCCGGCGTTCGCACTGCAGCGTGCGGTTTCCACCACGATCCGCGACCTGGGTCACGATTACTGGACCGGGACGGTGTACACCACCAACCGACGGGTGTGGGAGCACGACGAGGCGTTCAAGGAAAAACTGCGCCAGATGCGCTGCATGGCCATCGACATGGAAACTGCCACCCTGTTCGCGGCCGGCTTTGCCAACCACATTCCGAGCGGGGCGCTGCTGCTGGTTTCGGACCAGCCGATGATCCCGGACGGGGTCAAAACCGAGGCCTCGGACGCCAAGGTCAGCTCCCAGTTCGTGCAAAACCATATCCAGATCGGCATCGAGGCGCTTAAGCTTATCCGGCGCAACGGCAAGTCGGTCCGCCACCTGCGCTTCGACGAATGATGCAGACAGCCAGGGCAGGCGTCACCGGGACGGCCTGCCTGCAGGGGTATGGAATGGACGTAGCGACGAAGGTGGTCGAATTCTGGACAAACGCGGGGCCACAGAAGTGGTTCACGCGCGATGCTGCGTTCGACGCACAGTTCCGCGAGCTGTTCCTGGACGAGCATTACGCGGCGGCCAAGCGTGCGCGCGAGCACTGGCTGACCACCGCCGAGGGTGCGCTGGCGCTGCTGATCCTGCTCGACCAGTTCCCGCGCAACTGCTTCCGCGACACCGCCCATTCCTACGCCACCGACGGGCTGGCGCGGCACTACGCGATGCGCGCGGTCGAAGAGGGCCTGGACCTGCAGCTGGTGCCCAAGCTGCGCGCCTTCATCTACCTGCCGTTCGAGCATTCCGAAGACCCACAGGACCAGGAACGTTCGGTGGCGATGTTCGACGCGCTGGGTGACAAGGAGTACCTGCAATACGCTGAGCTGCACCGGGACATCATCCGCCGCTTCGGCCGCTTCCCGCACCGTAATGCGGTGCTGGGGCGGATGCCGACGCCGGAGGAACTGGATTACCTGGCCGAGGGTGGGTTCTCGGGGTAGTGACACGCATGGCGGGTCACCACGCAAAAACGCCGGCATTGCCGGCGTTTTTTGTGGGAACCACGTAGGGATGCCTCAGTACTTCGGCACCGCGTTGTCCACGTCTTCCGACCAGGCGTCGATACCGCCGGTGATGTTGTGGACGTTGGTGAAGCCCTTGGCGCGGAACTGCTCGGCGGCCTGGGCGCTACGGCCGCCACGGTGGCAGAGGAAGGCCAGTGCGGTGTCCTTCGGCAGTGCTTCCAGACGTGCGCGGTTGTCGCCGTCGAAGGTCTCGAAAGCCGCATTGATCGAGGCAATCGCGCGCTCGTCGGCCGGGCGCACGTCCACCACCGTGATGGTGCCGGCGCGCAGGCGGTCGTCTGCGTCACGCACGCTCAGTTCCTGCACCGGCTTCGGTGCATTCGGGTTGTCGATCGCCAGGCCCTTGCCGCGGATATCGTCCACCCAGTCAATGGTGATGCCTTCGGCGCGACGCGCGCTGGACACGTCAAACTGCACGCGCAGGCCGTTGGATTCGGCTGCGATTGCATTGTCGTCGTGCGGCACCAGCTGGAAGTTCGGCTGGAAGCCGGCGTCGATGCCCAGCTGCAGCGACGCACCCGGCGCATCGGCCAGCGCACCACGCAGCATCTCCACGGCGGCCGGGGTCACGGTGATGCGCGGCGGGGTACGGTCCGGTGCGGCCAGGCCCAGCACGCTGCTCAGTTCACCGCTGCTGGCCATCTGCAGAATGATGTCGCTGCCGCCGACCAGTTCGCCTTCGATATACAGCTGCGGAATGGTCGGCCACTCGCCGTAGACCTTGATGCCTTCGCGGATTTCGGCATCGGCCAGCACGTTGACGTGGGCGAACTCCACGCCCAGGTCCTGCAGCGCGCCCACGGCCTTGGCCGAGAACCCACACTGGGGCATGGTCGGCTGGCCCTTCATGAACAGCACGACGCGGTTGGCGTTGAGAATGGATTCGATGCGCGAGCGCAGGGCGGGATCAAGGGACATGACGGTAGGTCCGGGATATTCGAACCCGTCATTCTACGCGGCATGGCATCATGGGGCATGACCGTACCGGAAACGTTGCATCGCATTCCCCGCCGCCCGTGGCGCTGGTTGCCCTGGCTGGTGGCCTCGCAGCTGCTGGTCGTGCTGGGCTGGTGGAAGGTCGGCTGGCTGCTGGGCCTGCCGCTGATGGTGGCCTCGCACGCCCTGTTCATGGTGCCGGTGTTCCTGCCCAACAGCCGCTTCTATGCCCCCGTGGTCAGCCGCCTGCCGGGCGCTGCCCCGCGCGTGTGGCTGACCATCGATGACGGCCCCTCGGATGAAACCCCGGCCGTGCTCGACCTGCTCGACCGCTACCAGGCCAAGGCCACCTTCTTCATGGTCGGTGAACGCGCCCTGGCCCGGCCCGAGCTGGTCCAGCAGGTGCTGGCGCGCGGCCACGATCTGGGCAACCACAGCCACAGCCACCCGCAGACCCGCTTCTGGCGGCTGGGCCCGGCCACCATGGGTCAGGAAATCAGCGCCTGCCAGCAGGCCCTGACCGAGGTCGCCGGCACGCCGCCGCGCTGGTATCGCTCGGTGGTCGGCATGACCAACCCGTTCGTGGCCCCCGCACTCAAGCGCCTGGGCCTGACCCGGGTGGGCTGGAGCGCGCGCGGCTTCGATGGGGTGAACTGCACCCCGCAGTCGGTGCTGGAACGCCTGCGTCCGGACCTGCAGCCCGGCGCCATCGTGCTGCTGCACGAAGGGGCCGCGCACGGCCACAACCTGGCGATCATCGAAGCGGTGCTGCAGGAACTGCAGGAGAAGGGGTTGCGGGCGGAACTGCCGGATGCGCCCGCTCCCATTGCTGATGCGCCCAGCTCCCCAGTGAGGCCTGCGCCCACAGCAGCGTGAGCGAAAGGCCCAGGGCCAGCACCCCGGTGACCCGGCGGCGCTGGTGCTGCAACGCGCTGCCAATGCCCAGCAGCAGCGCCAGCACGCTCAGGCCCAGGCCAATGAACAACAGCACCAGCAGCGCCACCGGTACCTGCTGCATGTCTTCATAAGCGGGGCGGTGCGCTACCTGCGCGGTCACCGCGAACACCACCAGCGCACACAGGCTCACCACCAGTGCGGTGATGCCCAATGCCGAATGTCGCGGACCGGCCTGCATGCTCAACCGCGCGTGGCGGTGAACAGCCAGTTGTTGAACGGTGTATTGCCGTACAGCGGGGTCATCTGCAGCTGCAGCCCCGCTGCTTCCAGCGGCGCGCGCACGCTGGCCGCGTCCGGGTAGTGGCGCGGGCGGGTGCCCATCCACCCCACCAGATGGGCCAGCATGTCGGTGATGCGGGTGGTGCGGTCGCGGCCACTGTTGTCGGCCAGCACGGTGCGGATCACCAGCCGCCCACCCGGTGCCACGCGCGCGGCGGCGTCGGTCAGCAGCTGCGGCTGGGCCTGGGCCGGCAGGTACTGCAGCACGTCCAGCAGTGCCACGCTGCCCTGGTGCGCAGGCAGCGCGGCACTGGCATCGACGACGTCAAAGCCGGTGTCAGCCAGGCCGGCACGGCGGTCGGCGCGGACCGCGCGGGCGATCTTGTCCGCATCCACGTCCACGCCCAGGTAAGGCATGCGCTGGCCGTCCTGGCGCAACACATGCGCCAGCAGGCCGAGCCCGCAGCCGATGTCCAGCAGCGGTTGGGTGTCGCCACGCAGGGCGGCCAGCACCCCGGGGAACAGCGGGTCGCTGCCCAGCTTGCCGCGGGTGTAGTAGTAATCACGGCGGTTGCCGAAGCGCTGCGCCGGCATGAACGCATCGGCGATGCGGCGGGCCTGTTCCCTGGCCAGTGGTAGGGCGTCCGTGCTCAGGGGGTGACCTCGTCGTTCAAGTGCCGGTACGCGACCGGATACGCCTGCTGGAACCAGTGGGTATACAGCGCGGCGGAAGGATGCAGGCCGTCGTCAGCCAGCATGGCCGCCTCGCCACCGCGTGCGCGGCTGACCGGGGCGGTGTCGATGAAGGCGATGCCGTGTTCGGCACACACCGCTGCAGCGGTCGCGTTGTACGCGTCCAGCTCGAGCGCGATCTGCGCCACGTCGCGTCCGGAACCGGCGGCAAACGGGGTCACGCCCCAATCTGGAATCGCCAGTACCAATACCCGCTGCGTGCGCTGCCCGGCAAAGCCAATGGCGCGTTCGAGCAATGCGCTGAACGCGTTGCGGTACTCGTCGACAGAGCGCCCGCGATACTGGTTGTTCACCCCGATCAGCAGGGTGACCAGATCAAACGGTCCTTGGGGGTTGGCCGCATCAATGCCGGCGTCGAGCTCGTCGGTGGTCCAGCCGGTGGTGGCGATGATCTGCGGATCGCCGATGTCCACTCCGGCCGCACGCAGGGCGGCCGCCAGCTGCACCGGCCAGCGGCCTTCGACCGCCACGCCCTCGCCAATGGTGTACGAATCGCCCAGCGCCAGGTAACGCAGCGCCATCGCTCAGGCCACGCTGCGTGGCTTGAGCGGCACCACCTTGGTGTTGGCCTCGGCACGGCGCGCCAGGGCGCGGTCGATGCGGGCGAACACGTCGCGCATCACGCTGGCTTCCGGCAGCAGGGTCACGCGGAAGTGGTGGCGGTAGGGCACGTTGAAGCTCGAACCGGGCACCACCAGCACGCCTTCCTCGTTCATCAGTTCCAGCGCGAAGTCATGGTCATCGAAGGCCTTGGCGGCCGCGCCCACCACCGCCGGGAAGGCGTACAGCGCCCCGGCCGGGGCCACCAGCGACAGGTGTTCGCTGGCGTTGCAGGCCTCGATCACCGCGCGGCGGGTTTCATACAGGCGGCCACCCGGGGCACAGAGTTCGGAAATGGTGTCCGGACCGTTCACGGCGGCGTCGATGGCGTACTGGCCCGGCACGTTCGCGCACAGACGCAGCGCGCTCAGCAGGTCCATCGCCGCGCGGAACTCACCCAGCTGCTCGGCCGCGCCGGACAGCATGGCCCAGCCCACGCGCCAGCCGCAGGCGCGGTGCACCTTGCTCAGGCCGCTGAAGGTAATGCAGGGATGATCGCCGGCCAGCGGTGCCACGGGCTGGAACTGCGCGCCGTCGTAAAGGATCTGGTCGTAGATCTCATCGACCATCAGCAGCAGGTTGTGCTTGCGGGCGATCTCGACAATGCGCTCCAGCAGTTCGCGCGGATAGCTCGCACCACTGGGGTTGTTCGGGTTGATCAGCACGATGGCACGGGTGCGCGAGGACACCAGCGTCTCGATTTCGCTCGGATCCGGCTGGAAGCCGTTTTCCGGGGCGCAGCGGTAATACACCGGTCGACCGTCGTTGAGGATGGTCGCCGCCGACCACAGCGGGTAGTCGGGCGAGGGCACCAGCACTTCATCGCCCGGGTTGAGCAGGGCGCGCAGCGACAGGTCGATCAGCTCACTCACCCCATTGCCGATGAACACCCGGTCCGGGTGTGCATCGGGGGCACCCCGCCGCGCATAGGCAGCGGCAATGGCTTCACGGGCGACGGGCAGCCCCTGCTGGTGGGTGTATGGATCGGTGCGGCCCATGTCGTCGGCAATCGCACGCTGCAGGTGTTCCGGCGCGCGGAAACCGAAGTTGCCGGGGTTGCCGATGTTCAGCTTGATCAGGGTGCGGCCCTGGGCTTCCAACTCACGCGCTCGTCGTGCCAGCTCGCCCCGGATCTCGTAGCGGACTTCGGACAGGCGCTCGCGGGTGGCGAGCGGCTTCAGCGGTGGCGTTGACATGGCAGGGCCGGGTTGGGCATGGAAACCGCATCCTACCGGAAATGCTGCGGCGCAGGGCAAGCCCCTGGGGGGCAAATCCTGAGCACTGGCGGGCAGTTGCCGGCCATGCCTCAAGGGTAGAATGCACAGGATGACCGACCCGATCGATTACCGCGCCCTGCAGACCATTGGCTGGCCCTGGCCAGGGGCCCCTGAAGTGCCCGCCTGGCAGGCCTTGTTCGAGGCGCACCCGCAGGCGCGTCCGGGTCGGGTGATCGAGCAGCACCGCACCGGCTACGTGGTGGCCGATGCCCCGGAGACGGCCATCAAAACCGAATCCCCGGCCGAATGGCAGCGGCCCCGATTTCCCAGCCATGAGCGCGCGGCGGTCGGTGACTGGGTGCTGCTGGACGGGATCAAGATCGTCGCCCTGCTGCCCCGGCGCACCGCGATCAAGCGCGGCGCGGCCGGTGAGCACTACCACCAGCAGGTGATCGCGGCCAACATCGATACCGTGTTCATCGTCTGTGGGCTGGACGCGGACTTCAATCCGCGACGTATTGAGCGCTACCTGCTGCTGGTAGGCGGGGGCGGCGCGCAGCCGGTGGTGGTGCTGACCAAGGCCGACCAGACCGAGTACAGCCAGGACGCGCTGGACGTACTGGAAGAACTGGCCGCGCAGGACATCCCGCTGCTGGCGATCAATGGCAAGGACCCGGAAAGTGCCGGGGCGCTGCTTCCCTGGCTGGGCCCGGGCCAGACCGTCGTGCTGGTGGGTTCCTCCGGGGCTGGCAAGAGCACGCTGACCAATACCCTGCTGGGCGAGCAGCGGATGAAAACCGCCGACGTGCGCGGGAACGACTCCAAGGGGCGGCATACCACCACCCACCGTGCGCTGATGCCGCTGCCGGCCGGGGCCTGCCTGATCGATACGCCGGGCATGCGCGAACTCAAGCCCACCGGCGAAGAGGCGCTGAGCGAAGGCGGCTTCGCCGATGTGGAGGCGCTGGCGGCGCAGTGCCGCTTCCGCGACTGCGCGCATCAGAGTGAACCCGGCTGCGCGGTGCGCGCGGCGATTGACGCAGGCGAGCTGGATGAAGAGCGCCTGTTCAACTACTTCAAGCTGAAAGAGGAAGTGGCTGCCGCCGCTGCCAAGCTGGCCGTGCGCCAGGCCGAAACCGCGCAGGAGCGCGGCAAGGGCCGGGGCCAGCAGTTCCGCCCGGCGGGAAAGCCGCGCCGGCGTTAACGAATTCCCCGGAACAACAGGTTGTACTGCAGCCGCCTTGTTGCCCGCGCAGAAAGACGTTGTGCATCCGGGTGCTGCGCATTGATCAGCACCACCGTCTCCTCCGGCACGATCACTGATGGCAGCTCGACCAGTGCCTGATCCTGCGTCAGGTACCACGCCGAACCGGCTTCCACCGACACCACGCCATGGGGAATGGCGTCCCAGCCAGCGGGCAGGGCATCGGCACTGACGATCCGCCGCGCCGCCCAGACGTCATCGGGCACGTCGATCTCGATCACATACTTGTTCAGCGGCAGCCCGCTGTCATCGATATGCGCCGCCGTTTCCAGCACCGCCATGGCCAACGTGGGCGCGGCATACACCACCGCCTGCCCCGGTTTGTTCCAGCGCCCGGGCGAGTAAGCCGCGCCGACGCCACTGAGATCGTCCGGCCGCCAGGTCGGCCCCGTGGAGCCAATCCGCGCCAGCTTCACTGATACGCACCGCTCTGGATCGCACCCAGCACGCGCATCACCGAGGCGCGCCCGCTGGGGGTATCCATCAGTTCCGCCGGTGCCAGACCGCCCAGGGCGGGCTGCGGCCGCTGGATCCACTCGCCCACCCACTTCTGCACATCGAAGTTGCGCGCCTCGGCGTTGTCGGTTTCGGCCGCCAGCATGTCTTCGACCTTGTTGATGAGTTCCATCAGGCCGACCACCGACTGCCCGGGCGTGCCGCCGAACAGCGCCTTGTCGCGCATCTTCTTGGTGAAGGTGGCTTTCGGAATGCGTACGAACACCTGGAAATCGGCGCTGCTTTCAAACACGTCGTCGATCAGCCCCTTCACCACCTGGTAGGGGACGCCCTCGCGTTCGATCCGGACCCGTTCGGTCAGCGGGGCCGTGCGCAACAGGGCGCGGAAGCTGCTTGCCCGGGCCGGCCAGCTGGCCAGTTCCACGGGTTCCCTGACCTTGCTGGCCTTGGACGCGCTTCCCATGGGATAGGCCATGGGCGCGGAAGCACTGGACTTGCGGCGGGCGCTGGTGGACATGGGAAGGCTCAATATGGCTAAGTGTGGTCTGAATATAGGGCAAAAGTAGTCGCATTCAAGTGAAGCTGTCGCCTTTGCCCACGGAAATCATTGATCCTGTTAATGTCCGCCCATGAACACCGCTCCGATCACCGCGGACCGTGACGTGGCCTACCACACCCAGTTGGATGCACAGCTGGTGGAGGCCGTGGGTGACATCAAACTGCTGGGGCTGACCAGCTGGCCCGCCGCACTGCAGGCCCCGTTCCTGGCCAGCGTGGCCCGTGGGCAGCCGGTGCTGCCGCAGGTGGACTACCCCAAGCTGGATTTCAGCGGCACCCGGCAGGCGCTGGCGAAGATCAGCGCCCGCTGCGACCCCAGCCATCCGTTAGGCCAGTACGTGCAACGCTCCGCGCAGAGCTGGGATTTGGCCGCCGGGCTGCTGGAATCGCTGGGCACGGCGGCGGTGGATGGTTATTCGGTGCAGTTGTACGGCGCGCCGGAACAGCCGCTGCCCGGCCACGGGCCCAGCACCCGTGAAGCCGCGCGGCATTTCATCCAGATCGCGCAGGAACTGGACCACGAACTGCTGGCCCCGGAGGAACAGGTGCCGGTGTCGGCTACTGCACTGATGCTGCAGTTGCAGAGTGACCTGGACGCCTTCTTTGAATCGCGCATCATCCAGGTGCAGCTGGATCCGGATCTGATTTCCAAGGCGGCCGCAGGCCCGACCCGCATTCGCCTGCGCACCAGTGCACGCTTCAGTGCCTACGACCGCGCGCAGCTGTTCCACCATGAGGCGCTGGTGCATTCGCTGACCGCGCTCAATGGTCGCGAGCAGCCGCACCTGCCCAGCCTGGCATTGTCTTCACCCCGTGTGACCGCCACCCAGGAAGGATTGGCCACGTTTGCCGAGCAGATCACCGGCAGCATCGATATCGAACGGCTCAAGCGCATCAGCCTGCGCACCGAAGCGATTGCCATGGCGCGCGAAGGGGCGGATTTCATCCAGGTATTCCGCTACTTCTGCGACGCCGGGCAGAACCACGAAGAGAGCTTTGCTTCGGCCCAGCGCGTCTTCCGCGGCGTACCCACGGTGGGTGGGGCCGCCTTCACCAAAGACACCGTGTACCTGCGTGGCCTGGTGTCGGTGCACACCTTCTTCCGCCACATGCTGGCCGAGGACCGCCTGCAGATCTGTCGCTGGCTGTTTGCCGGCAAGATGTCGCTCACCGACGCGATTGATTTCGCCCCCTTGTTCGAAGAGGGCATTCTGCGCCCGCCGCGCTGGCTGCCGCACTGGGTCAGTCGCGCCAACGGGCTGGCCGGAATGCTGGCGTTTTCGCTGTTCGCCAACCGCATCCGCATGGATCAGCTGGCGGCAGAGTAATCGCCCTGCCTCAGAACATGTGCAACCCGCCGTTGACCGCGTAATCCGCGCCGGTCACATACGCGGCATCGTCCGACGCCAGCCATGCGCACAGGCTGGCCACTTCCTCCGGCTTGCCCAGGCGGCGAATCGGTACCGAACCCGCCAACCGATCCAGCACATCCGGTGGGAAGCTGCTGATCGACTGGCTGGCGATGTACCCCGGCGAAATGGTGTTTACCGTCACCCCGCGCGTGGCCACCTCATTTGCCAACGCCCGGCTGAAACCATGCATCGCCGCCTTGGCAGTGGCGAAGTTGACCTGCCCGATCTGTCCTTTGTGCGCGCTCACCGAACCAATGTTGACGATGCGGCCCCAGCCGCGCGCGGCCATGCCATCGATCACCTGCTTGGTGATGTTGAACAGCGCGTGCAGGTTCGAGCCCATCACCGCGTTCCAGTCGTCCTGGCTCATCTGTCGGAACAGCACGTCGCGGCTGCCGCCGGCGTTGTTGACCAGCACGTCGATCTCGCCAACTTCGGCCTTGACCTTGGTGAAGGCCGCCACCGTGGACTGCCAGTCCGCCGCGTTGCCTTCAGAGGCGATGAAATCAAAGCCCAGCTCGCGCTGTTCGCGCAGCCATGCCGCCTTGCGCGGTGAGTTCGGGGCGCAGCCGGCGACCACGGTGTGGCCGTTGCGGGCCAGCTTCTGGCAGATGGCAGTGCCCACACTGCCCATGCCACTGGTGACGTATGCGATGCGAAGGGTCATGGAAATCTCCTGTCAGCAATCAGGAAGCAAAGGGATACAGGCCGCAGATCAGGCTGCCGACCATCAGCACCAGCGAGACCATCACCGCCCATTTCAGGGTGAACTTCTGGTGGTCGGCGAAATCCACCTTCGCCAAGCCCACCAGCAGATAGGTCGAAGGCACCAGCGGGCTGAGCAGATGCACCGGCTGGCCGGCCAGGGAGGCGCGTGCCATTTCCACCGGGGTGATGCCGTAGTTGCCTGCCGCTTCGGACAGGATCGGCAGCACACCGAAGTAGAAGGCGTCGTTGGACATGAAGAAGGTGAACGGCATCGACGCAATGGCGGTAATCACCGCCAGGTACGGGCCCCAGGCATCTGGAATGACCGCCAGGAAGCTGCGCGACATCGCCTCCACCATGCCGGTGTTGTTGAGGATGCCGGTAAAGATGCCGGCGGCGAAGATCAACGACACCACCGACAGCACGTTGCCGGCGTGGTTGACCACGCGGCGGCGCTGCTCGGCCAGGTTCGGGTAGTTGATCACCAGTGCAATGGCAAAGCCGACCATGAACAGCACCGGCATCGGCAGCACGCCCATCACCAGCGCCACCATCAGCGCCAGGGTGAGCGCGAAGTTCACCCACAGCAGCTTCGGCCGCTTGGTGTCCTCGGCGTCTTCCACAGTGGGCAGTGCGCCATCGTCCGACACGCTGGAATCCATCCAGCTGCCACCGGCCGGCAGCTTCACCACGCCCAGGCGGCGACGCTCCTTCAGGCCCAGGTACCAGGCCAGCAGCAGCACCGAGGCGCAGGCCAGCACCATCGCCGGAATCAGCGGCACGAACACATCGGCCGGGTCCACGTGCAGCGCGGTGGCGGCACGCGCGGTCGGGCCGCCCCACGGGGTGAGGTTCATCACGCCGCCGGCAAGGATGGTCACGCAGGTCATGTTCAACGCGCTCATGCCCAACCGCTGGTACAGCGGCAGCATCGCCGACACCGTGATCATGTAGGTGGTGGAACCGTCGCCATCCAGCGAGATCAGCATCGCCAGCGCGGCGGTGCCGAGCACGATCTTCATCGGGTCGCCCTTGACCAGGCGCAGAATGATCCGCACCAGCGGGTCGAACAGGCCGGCGTCGATCATCACCCCGAAATACAGGATCGCGAACATCAGCATCACGCCGGTCGGCGCGATCTTCTTGATGCCATCCAGCATCATCTCGTCCAGCCCGGTGGCGAAGCCGCCAATCAGGGCGAAGATGATCGGAATGGTGATCAGTGCCACCAGCGGCGACAGCCGTTTGCTCATGATCAAGTACATGAATGTAATGACCATGCCAAAGCCGAGGATGCTGAGCATCATCTGCGGACTCCTTGTTGCGTAGGGTTAGAAATCGAACTGCAGGCGGCCGGTAACCGCGCGGGTGTGGTCAACCGTGGTGCCCGCAAGCTGGTCGCGGTTACGGCTGTCAATCAGGTTCAACATGAAGCGCAGGTTCGGCCGCATGTACCAGTTGCCGCCCAGCGTCCACGCCTCGGTGCGGCCATCGCGCAGGTCCGGCTGGCCGATCAGGTGCTGGTCACCGCGCATCTGGTCGTAGCGCAGCGCCAGCTCGAACGCGCCGGCCTTGTGGCGCAGGTTCTTGACCCGCGCAAAGCGCCCGGTCTTGCTGTCGTACGCGCGCGATTCGCCGGTGACGAACCAGCTGAGCATGCCGTAGCCGGCCAGCACCTTGCCGCGCTGCATTCCGTCGTCGAAGGTGGCCCCACTGAACTCGCCCTGCCAGGAGAGCGGGCCGCTCACCTGCGCGTACTCCATCGACCATTTGTTGACGTCGGTGTCGCGACCGGCCGAAAAATCAACCAGGGTCAGGCGGCTGTTGTCGCTCAGGTGGCCGGCCGGGCGCGGGCGGATCCGGAGTCCCGGCACGCCGTTGGCACCGGGGTTGTCGTAGCGCTCGTGGGCCAGCGACAGGCCCAGGTGCAGCACGTCGCCGGCAGTGGCCCCCGGGGCCCAGGTCACGCGGCCGCCGGCCGCGCGGCCCTTCACCTGCCAGGCATCAATGCTCTCCAGGCTGTAGGCGCTGGCGGCCCAGGTCATGTCGTTGCGCGCCGCCTGCCACGATGCCCCCAGCCGGTACAGCGGAGCCAGGGTGGTTCCGGCATTGCCGCGCTCCAGGAAACTGCCGTAGTTGGAGCCGGTGCGGTCGTCCAGCGAGAAGTACTGCTTGAACTGGCCCACGGTCAGCTTGCCGCCACTGAAGTCGCGGCTGACATACACGTCCTTGGCCTCAACCCGGT
The DNA here is from genome assembly GCA_002387845.1 of Stenotrophomonas maltophilia. Taxonomy (GTDB): domain Bacteria; phylum Pseudomonadota; class Gammaproteobacteria; order Xanthomonadales; family Xanthomonadaceae; genus Stenotrophomonas; species Stenotrophomonas maltophilia_AG. The sequence continues at coordinate 99,496 of DGLB01000076.1, forward strand.
CGCCGGAGAAGTCGGCTTCCAGCTTGTAATCCACGACAAAGAACTTGCCGGAAACGTCCAGCCAGGCGCGGCGGATCTCGGTGTCGTCCTTGTTGGGCGTGCCGCGGCTGTCGTTGTCGAAGTCGGCAAAGTCCAGGTGCAGGCGGCCGCCCAGCGTGGCGGTAACCGGGCGCTCGTCATCGGCGGGTTCGGCGGCCCACAGCGGCGCAACGGGAATCATCAGGGTGCAGGCGGCCAGCCCGCGCCAGCGCAGGAAATCAAGAGACATGCACCCTCCCAGGTACGTTGTAGGTCCAAGCATCCGCACCGTGGGGGAGGTGGGATGGCGCAGCCTAGTACCGGGAAGCTGTCATCCACCTGTCAGCCATTGTTGCGCCGCAGCGTAACCACGGAGGGCCCGCTACGCGCTAGCATCTGGGCACCTTTGAACCTGTGTGGCCGATGCGCATCCTGCTGGTGGAAGACAACCCGGACCTGGCCGACGCCATCGTCCGCCGCATGCGCCGCAGCGGCCACGCGGTGGACTGGCAGAACGACGGCCTGGCCGCCGCCAGCGTGCTGCGCTACCAGAGCTTCGACCTGGTGGTGCTGGACATCGGCCTGCCCAAGCTCGATGGCCTGCGTGTGCTGGCCGGCATGCGCGAGCGTGGCGATGCGACCCCGGTGCTGATGCTCACTGCACGCGACGGCATTGAAGACCGCGTGCAGGCGCTGGACGTGGGTGCGGATGATTACCTGGGCAAGCCATTCGATTTCCGCGAATTCGAGGCGCGCTGCCGGGTGCTGTTGCGGCGGACGCGCGGGCAGGCCAGCGAAGTGGTGCAGATTGGCGGCTTCCAGTTCGACAACGCCTCGCACCGGGTATCGCTGCATGGCACGGCGATTGAACTGCCCAATCGCGAGTTTCGCCTGCTGGAGATTCTGATGGGCAGGTTGGGGCAGGTGGTCGGCAAGGATGAAATCGCCAACGGCCTGTTTGGCTTCGATGACGAGGCCGGCCCCAATGCGATTGAACTCTATGTCGGCCGGCTGCGGCGCAAGCTGGCCGATGCGCCGGTGCGCATCGTCACGGTGCGTGGCACGGGTTATCTGCTGGAAGCGGTGGAAGAGGGTGGCGATGGCAACCGCTGACGCCGCGCCCGGTTCGCTGCGGCGCACGCTCACCCTGTACCTGGGGGCATTGCTGGCGGTGTTCGCGGTGGCGTTGCTGTTCGCCGCACGCGATTACGGCCAGCGCGCCGCCAACCGCTCCTACGACCATCTGCTGGTGTCGTCTGCCCTTTCCATCATCGACTCGGTGGCACTGGTCGAAGCGCAATGGCAGGTGGATCTGCCCTACGCATCGCTCGACCTGCTGGCGATGGCCCCGGAGGACCGCGTGTTCTACCGTGTGTTCGATGCGCACAACCAGACCGTGACCGGCTACGACGACCTGCCTGCGCCGCCGCGCGCGCCCACCGACCAGCCGCAGCTGTTCGACGCCCAGTACAGCGGCGAGCAGGTGCGCTTCGTCGTGGTGTCGCGCCGTGTGTCGTCGCCGTCAGCGCAGGTGGAAGTTCGCGTGCAGGTGGGTCAGACCCGGCGCGCGCGCGAGGCCTTGGCGCAGGACATGGTCAACCGCTCGCTGATCGCCATTGGTGTGCTTTCGCTGCTGTCGCTGGCCCTGGTGGCCTTCGGCGTGCACCGCGCGTTCCGGCCGCTGGTGAAGGTGGAGCGTGAACTGTCCCGCCGCGAACCGTCCGACCTGAGCCCGCTGGACGCACGCGTACCGCGCGAGATGGACCAGATGGTGGCTGCGCTGAACCGCTTCATGGGCCGTCTGTCCAGCAGCAATGAAACCCTGCGCGCGTTCATGGCCGAGGCCGCGCACCAGATGCGCACCCCGCTGGCCGCACTGCGTGCGCAGGCGCAGCTGGCGCTGGACGACGACGACCCGGAAGACATGCGGCGCAGCCTGCTGGCGATCGAGCGCAACGCCACCCACATGAGCCGCCTGCTCAACCAGCTGCTCAGCGACGCCAGTGTCATTCATCGCTCCAACCTGCAGCGCTTCGCGCCGGTGGACCTGGTGGAAACCGTGCACCAGGCCCTGCATGAAGCCCTGCCGCAGGCGGGCCCGGCCCCGCGCGTGCAGCTGGCGGTGGGTGTCACTGCCGCCAGCGTCAACGGCGATGCGCTGCTGCTGCGTGAAGCGATCAAGAACCTGATCGACAACGCGCTCAAGTACGGCGGCCCCGGTGACCTGCAGGTGGCGCTGACCGCCGACCGCAAGTGCTTCGTGCTCACCATTGCCGACCACGGCCCCGGTATTGCCCCAGCCGATGCCGAGCGCGTGTTCGAGCGTTTCGCCCGTGGCGAAGGCGCGGCGGCGGGTGGGGCAGGGCTGGGCCTGGCCATCGTCAAACGCGTGGTTGACAGCCATGGCGGCCACATCGACCTCAGCAACCGGCCCGGTGGTGGGTTGGTGGCTACTTTGACACTGCCCGGACGGAACACATGAAGGCGCTGATTTCCCTGCTTCTGGCCTTCTTCGCGTGCACCGCACTTGCCGCGCCCGGCGACGTGCAGCGTTTTCCTGCCAAAGGCCCGGTGCTGGCCCAGCTGCGCATCCACGGGTCCACCGACATCGAGGTGTTCGGCACCGTCATTGCCGACTACCAGCGGCTGTACCCCGGCACCGAGATCGTCTACGAAGACATCATCACCCAGGACATGTACGCGCGTTACTTGAACGAGCGCAACAGTCCCACCGGTCCGGACATGCTGATCAGCAGCGGCATGGATCTGCAGACCAAGCTGGTCAACGACGGCTATGCGTTGGCCCACCGCTCCGCGCAGACCGAGGCGCTACCGGACTGGGCGCAGTGGCGGCACGAAGCCTTCGGCATCAGCTACGAGCCGGTGGCCATGGTCTACAACACCCGCACCCTGCCCAAGGCGCGGGTTCCGCACACCCGCCGCCAACTGCTGGAATTGCTGCGCGCCCCCGACGCCCCGCTGGCCGGCAAAGTCGGTACCTACGACGTGCAGCGCAGTAGCGTGGGCTACCTGCTGGCCACCCAGGATGGCCAGCGCGGCAGCATGGCCGGCGCCTTGCTGGGCGCACTGGGCGACAACCAGGTGGAACTGGAGGAACGCACCGGCGTGCTGCTGGATGCGGTAAGCAGCGGGCGTCTGTCGCTGGTGTACAACGTACTCGGCTCCTACGCCCAGGCCCGCATCGATGCCGGCGAACCGCTGGGCATCATCGAGCCCGAGGATTACACCCTGGTCGTGCTGCGTACCGCCATCATTCCGCGCAGCAGCCACCACCCCGACGAGGCGCGCCGCTTCCTCGATTATCTGCTTTCGCCGCGCGGCCAGCAGGTACTCTCCCGCGAAGCGCGCCTGATGCCCATCCTGCCCGCGCAGCGCCCCCAGCAACCCGGCGGCGCGCCCGAGCGCAGCTACCGCCCCATCCAGCTGGGCCCCGGCCTGCTGGTCTATCTCGACGCCCTCAAGCGCCGCCAGTTCCTCGACGCTTGGCGCGGCAGCATGCTCCCGCCGAATCCGTAGAGCCGGGCTTGCCCGGCTGCCGCCGGCGCAACACTCCCCACCCCCGTACAATCCCCCCATGGATGCCCTGACCCTACTCGTCGCCGACGACCACCCGCTGCTCCGCGCGGCCGTCGTCCACTCCCTGCACCAATCCTTACCCGGTGCCAGGGTCATCGAAGTCGCCAGCGCCTCCGCCCTCGAAACCGCGCTCGACCAGAACCCTGAAATCGAACTGGTCCTGCTTGACCTCACCATGCCCGGTGCACGCGGCTTCTCCTCCCTGCTGCACGTACGCGGCTCGCACCCCGACATCCCGGTGGTCATCGTTTCCTCGAACGACCACCCCCGCGTCATCCGCCGCGCCCAGCAGTTCGGTGCCGCCGGCTTCATCCCCAAATCCGCCCCGGCCGAAACCATCGGCCAGGCCGTGGAAGCCGTCCTCGACGGCGGCCTCTGGTTCCCGGCCATGGCCCCGGAACGCAGCGAATCCGACGCCCTGCTGGCCGCCCGCCTGGCCCAGCTCACCCCGCAGCAGTTCCGCGTGCTGCTGTGCCTGGCCGACGGCCTGCTCAACAAGCAGATCGCCTACGAGCTCGGCCTGGCCGAAAACACCGTGAAGGTGCACGTCACCGCCATTCTGAAAAAGCTGGAATGCCACAGCCGCACGCAGGCCGCCGTGCTGGTGAAGGCGCTGGAGCCGGAAGGCGATGCAGGCGCTGACCTGACGTAACGCCGGGCGCTGCCTGGCGATACAACGACGCCTACATTCACATCCTGCCTAGACAGCGCCCGCCCCGCGCGCGAGTTCAACGCACACATGACCCGGTAGCGTCGGTCGCAAGACGACGGCCGATATCATCTGTCGGCCCTTTAACGCAGCGCCTCCCGATCGAAGCCGACCACGCCAAGCCAGCCGCGCCCGTCACATCCGTCTCCCAGAACGCGCCACCCGCAACCCGGTCCATTCGCGACTCCGACCACCACGCTTCACCGCAACGTTGCAATAAGTGCACTACGTCACACATGGCGCATGGACCTCGCGATTCCGCGCCAAAGCCGACATCAAATGTCGACATCTGCACATCATTGACGCCATCAATCGAACCTCGCCTATCCTTCAGAACAGGCAGCAATCGCACGCATGGTTTCTGCCGCATGGTGTGCCCTCGGAGCTTGAAAACTCCCTATCAGCAATTGTGCGTGGAAGTCCCAGGTCGGGTGGGTGGTGAAATACAACACCCTCGCGGGAATACGCCACGCCGTGCGCTGATAGACGGTTTTCAACCTCCCGACTCCCTCGCCATTCCGGCGAGGGAGGACTTCCTGGAGGGTTTACGCATGTGTGATTGCAAGTCAGCCGATTCGACGCAGAAGCAGTATGGGTTCGCCTGGGTTCCGCCAGAGACGATCAGGATCTCAAGGGTCAAGCTGTCCTCAGGACATCTTCTGCCCAATGATCAGGCCATACCGTCCCTGCTGTTGCGTGGCATGTGGCTGTTCCAGTGGGGATATCGCGCGGGCTGCCGGGTGCGGGTAAGGGTCAACCGTCGGCGGATCGTGCTGACCCTGATCGATCCGTCAGAACTGCCCCAGAGGCGCGGAAACGGAGGCATGCTCCGTCGCTGGGCGCAGGCAGCCATGCGCTGGATCTGGGCGCCCGCCTGAAACCTCAGCGCACCCGGCCAACCGGTAGTGACGGGCCATGCCCGTCAATTCCGCCGACCAAGATTGTCCGGACGCGCGCAAGCGCGTCCGGACCATCGTCACCGTTGTAAGCCGATGTCCAGCCAAACCCGTCGCCAAGATGGCGTGGAAAGACGTGCAGATGGAAATGGCCCAGATCATTGAATGCGCCATTGTTCTGCAACAGAGAAACGCCGTCGCAGCCCAGCGCTTCCTTGAGCAGCTTCGCCACGGCCTTTGCTGAAGTGGCGATCTCGGCGAGCAGGTCATCGGGGAGATCCGTGAGGTCAGCCAGATGTGCGCGCGGGCAGATCAGGATGTGGCCCGGGTTGATGGGCGCATGGTCGAGGAAGCAGATGATGCGGTCATTCTGGTGAATGATGTGGGCCGGGGATTGGCCTGAGGCTATGGCGCAGGCTATGCAGGTGTGGGGCATCTACGGGGCTCTGGGTGGGGCTGGCTTGCGGTCGCAGCCGGGCGAGCCCGGCTCTACGATAATGAGACGCCACGCTGTACGTGTGGACGCGCATGGCGCGTCCCTACAGGTGCATTCCGCGTAGTGACGGGCCATGCCCGTCAACGCCTCAGCCCACCCTTGCACAGCCGGGCGCTGCCCGGCTTGCACGCATCAATCCATCACCCGCCCGGCCCACGGTGCCGCACCAGCAACTGCGTCATCAACGCACGTAGCGCCGGCGGCCTCACCGGCTTCGGCAGGAAACCCCACCCGTTCTCGGCCGCATGTGCCTTCAATGCATCATCGCGCTCAGCGGTCACCAGAATCACCGGCGGCCGTGCCTGCCACAGCAGGCAAAGCTCCTCATACAACTCCGGCCCGCGCCATTCGCCCATGCGCACGTCCAGCAGCAGCAACTGCGGTACGTTGAACGCGGAGGCAATCTCCAGCGCAGCCTGCGGCCCATCGGCCAGCTCCACATTGCAGCCCCAGCGCTCCAGCAAAGCGCGGGTGGCGGCGCACACGCGCGGGTCGTCGTCGATGCTCCACACCCGGCACTGACGCAGGGGGCTGTCGTCGCCCGGGTCGGCGGGTGCGGCCACGGCCACCGGCGCAACCACCGCCTCAGACCTGCCCAACGCGACGGTCACGCAGAACACGCTGCCTTTGCCGAGCGTGGAACGCAGACCAATGCGGTGCCCCAGCAGCCGGCCGATGCGCTCCACAATCGCCAGGCCCAGGCCCGCGCCACGTTCCTGTTCCACCCCATCATTGAGGCGGCGGAACTCTTCAAAGATCTCACCCTGCAGGCTTTCCGGAATACCCGGGCCCTGGTCGTGAACTTCAATGCGCAACTGGTCGCCATCACGGCGGCACCCGATCAGCACCCGCCCACGCGGGGTGTAGCGCAGCGCATTGGACAGGAAGTTCTGCAGGATGCGGCGCAGCAGGGCTTCATCACTGACCACCACTGCCTGGGTGTCCACCCAGTCCAGCTGCAAACCACGGCTTTGTGCGGCAATGCCAAACTCACGGGCCAGCGTTTCCAGCAGCGGTGACAGTGCAAACGCACGCACATTCGTCTGCAATGTTCCCGATTCCAGCCGCGAGATATCCAGCAGGCTGTTGAGGATGGCGTCCTGCGCCGCCAGCGCGGCATCCACATGCTCGCTCAGCTCACGCGCGTCGCCCTGCAGCTTGCCGCGCAGTACCGAAACGAACATGCGTGCCGCATTCAACGGCTGCAGCAGATCGTGCACTGCCGAAGCCACAAAGCGGGTCTTGTAGCGGTTGGCCCGCTCGGCTTCCCGGCGCGCCTCGTCCAGGTCACGGGTGCGCTCGGCCACGCGATGTTCCAGCGCATCGGCCAGCGAACGCAGTTCGCGCGCGGTGTTCTTGTAGGCGGTGATATCGGCGTAGCTGGTGACGAAGCCGCCATCGGGCAGCGGGTTGCCGCGAATCTCCAGCACGGTGCCGTCGTCTTTCTCGCTCTCGCGCATGTGCGGGCGACCGCTGCGCAGGTGGTTGAGGCGGCGTTCGATGGCTTCATCAATCGGCCCGGGCCCCAGCAGGCCGCGACGGGCGTTGAAACGGAAGATCTCTTCAATCGGCCGTCCCACCTTCACCAGGTCGGACGGGAACCGGAACAGCTCCAGATAGCGTGCATTCCACGCCACCAGCTTCTGTTCGTTGTCGATTACCACCACGCCCTGCGGCAGGTGGGCGAGGCTGCGGCTGAGGCCGCTGTCGGCCTGCTGCGCGGCCTGAAGAATCCCGTCCTGCGCGGTGCGTAGTTCCTCAGCGTGTTGCTGCAGCACGCTTTCCAGTTCGCGGCGGCTACGCTGGCGGTGTGCGGCCAAACGACGGCGCTGCTGGATGAACAGCGACAGGAAGCACAGCGCCAGCCAGATGCCGCCGGCGGCTAGGGCGGTGCTGCGGCCGACCGCGCCACTGGCGCTGGCGTCGTGGAGCAGGTGTAGCTTCCAGTTCGGTTCTTCCAGCGTGTGGGTCTGCCACAGCATGGGGCGGGGCAGGGCGGGCTGCTCCACCCGTACCATGCGGCCGCCATCGGCCAGCACGTCCAGGGTGCGGCTGCGCAATGGCTGCAGCGAGCGGTCGGCGTACTGGCGGGTGGCCAGCATCTCGGCACGTTCGGCAGGTGCCAGCGGGCGCAGCAGGCGGTAACGCCATTCGTCGCCGTTGGCCAGGAACACCACGTCGTGGGCGTCGCTGGCCATGACGATGTCGGTGCTCTGCAGCCATTCCTGCTCCAGCGCCCGCAGTTCGATCTTGATGGCGATTACGCCGATCGGTTTGCCGTCGCCATCGTAGATCGCCTGCGACAGGAAGTAGCCTGGCACGGCAGTGGTCATGCCGATGCCGTAGAAGCGACCGGTGCCCTTGGCCATCGCCTGCTGGTAGTACGGGCGGTAGCTGTAGTCCTCGCCGACGTTGCTGGCCGGCTGGTCCCAGTTGCTGGCTGCCACCGCCACGCCGCGGTGGTCAATCAGGGTCAGGGTGGAGGTGCGGGTGACGCTGTTGGCGCGCTGCAGTTTCAGGTTGAGGCGCTGGCGCTCGGCATCGGTCAGCGGGCGGCTGAGTGAATCCTGCAGGTCCGGGTCCAGCGCCATCACCTGCGGCAGCGTGCCGAAGCGGTCGATGCGCTGCTGCAGGGTCTGGGCGTACAGGTCCAGCTGGCGACGCACCTGGGTGCTCTCGGCGGCCAGGGCGCGCTGCTGGGCATAGCGGCCGGCCACCAGGGCGGAAATCAGGGTGCCGCCGATCATGACCAGCAGGGTCAGCAGCAGGGCGCGTTTGCGGGAGGTGCTGTACATGGGCGGGGCAGGGCCGGAAGTCGTGGTTTCACAAGGGATTTACCGGGCCACATGATAGTGCACCCATGGGCCAGGCCGCCGCGCGGCGGGCCCACCGAAACGGGGGCGCTTCGGTGAAGGGAGAAACGTATGAGAACTTCGATGATCGCGGCGCTACTGCGCGCGTTGCTGTGCTTTCTGGTTCCGGCAGTCCCCGTGTACGCTTTTCAGTGCGAGAGCGGCCAGGCAGAGCTAACGCTTCGTTACATCGGTCTTGCCTACGACGGTCGTACCGAGACATATCAGGTAGAAGGTTTTGGGACCTCCACGTTGGCGCTCTCTGAGCTTCCCGGCAAGCACGGTCCTGGTACGTTGAATCTGTACTTCGTGGTCGGCTCAAGCGTGATAAAGCTCGACTATCTTGATAAGGTTGAGCCAATTGGAAGTGCCTTCTTTCAGAAGGCGCTGGCCGGTGGCGAGATGATGGTATACATCCATACCAGTGATGTCGGACTGCCCCCGAAAGTGGATTTTATGGGCCACTATGTGGGTTGGAATATTACCTTTGACGTCGCGCCACTCGCTGGGCACGAGCCGAGCAAGTCGAGGCTCACGACAATGCAGATGTATATGCAGGCGACGGATAAAGATGGAAAGGTCACCACACTTTTCGATACCCGTAAGCCCTGCAAGAAGTAGTCAGCAGATTGCGTCAAGGCGCTGCGTTGTTGAGTGTCCGCTCGAATTGGGCGGCAGGATGGATGGGCGCGGTTTCACAAAGGATTTACCGGAGCCAATGATAGTGCACGCATGGGGCCGTCCGCCGCGCGGCAGCCCCTATGAAACGGGGGCGTTTCAGTAGCGGGAGAATCGTATGAGAACTGCGATGATCGCGGCGCTGTCGTGTGCGCTGCTGGGGAGCCTGCTGTCCGCGTCACGGGCGCAGGCGCTGCAGTGTGAAAGCGGACAAGCCAGTCTGACATTCACCAGTCATGGTCTGGGGAGTAATGGAACCAGAGCATATTACACGGCTGTCGTCAGGGGAATGTCCGCGTTAGACTTTGCTGACATTCCTGATGTGAAGAATATCGGCAGCCTGGACGTATATTTCGTTTCCGGTTCGAACCCGGCGGTAGCACTACCCTATATAGGCAAACGCAGTGATCCGAGTACCTGTCTCTACTTTTCGAACGGTTCCGTAGCGGTGAATGATGCCGTGAGCGTGAAGGTTCTTGCGGGTAACGCGGCACGAACGCCGCATATCTGCTACAGAACGGCGCGTGACATGGGCTTCGCGCTCGATATTGAAGTGCACTCTGATACGGGGTCTGCGGAAAAGCTGAAGCTCACCGATCCACGCATCTATGCGCAGGGCAAGCGAAAGGACGGGACCTCCTTCACGCTGTTCGACACGAAAACGCCCTGCAAGGAATAGGCACCACCCCAAAAAAGCAGGGTGCCCTTCGGCACCCTGCTTCTCAAACCCTAAACCCGCCCAGATCAGAAATGCATCTGCGCCCGCACTTCAAACATTCCGGTGTGGTGTGCACGCCACGACGGCTGGCATCAGCCTTCGCGTAGTTGGCTTGGAACCATAAATGGCTGGTGAGGTACTCATTCGCGCAAAAGGTCCAGGCGTTCTGGCGGCCTCTCAGTGCATCACCGGCAGCACGGTCGGCGCGCTTTCACAAAGGATTTACCGAGCCACGTGATAGTGCACTCATGGGCCAGGCCGCCGCGCGGCAGGTCCACCGAAACGGGGGCGCTTCGGAGATAGGGAGAATCGTATGAGAACTGCGATGATCGCGGCGCTGTCGTGTGCGCTGCTGTGTGGTCCGTGCGCTGCGCTGCATGCTCAAGGCTATCAATGTGAGAGTGGCCAGGCGAGCTTGAGATTGCAGTACGTCGGTCACTACGACGGAATTGAACTGGCACCGGAGCATTCCGAGCCTTCACCTTTTGAGCTGTATCAGGTTCAGGTGTTTGGTAAGTCCACTCTTGACTATGCTGATGTTCCGGGAGTTCAGGGCGTGGACAGCCTGAAGATCCATCTTGTCGTAGCGCAGAATTCGCCAGTTGAACTTGCCTACAGGGGGAGGGGGGATCTTGGGCCTAACACGTCGCTGAATTTTGATTATTGGTGGCGGCGTCGAGATGAGACCACGGCTCTATTCTGGGTCATGGGCGAAGACGCGCGACATTATCCTCGCGTCGATTTCTCGGTCCCACGGGATGTTATGTCCACGCTGAGTTTTGCGGTCAACCCCGCCGTTGTGAAAGATGCAGCCAAGCTGAAAGCGAGCGACGTCCGCGTCTACATCGAGGGAAAGCGCAAATCGGACGCCAAGTCTTTCACCCTCTTCGACACAAGCAAGCCCTGCAAGGAGTAGCTGGCCGCCCAAACGAAAACAGGGTGCCTTCCGGCACCCTGTTCTCAAACTACAACACCCGCCCAGATCAGAAATGCATCTGCGCGCGAACTTCAAACATCTCCGGCGTGGTGTGCACGCCACGACGGCTGGCATCAGCCTTCACGTAGTTGGCCTGGAACTTGAAGTGGCTGGTGAGGTACCAGTTCGCACCGATGGTCAGGTCGTTCTGGCGGCCGCCGAGCACGTCGCCGTCGTCCAGGTCGATGCGGCTGTAACGCGCCAGCAGTTCCACCGCGCCGTAGGCGTGGGCGGGCTTGACGTTGGCCACGGCACCGGCGTTGTACGGGCGCGATTCGCCGGTCAGGAAGTAGCTGACGGCCGCGTACTGGCCTTCACCGGTGTAGTCGGGCTTGCCGTCGCGGGTCACCGTGGTCTGCAGCGCTTCGGCCTGCAGCGAGAACGGGCCCTTGATCCAGATGCCTTCCAGGCCGGTGCGCTTGATCTTGTCGGCGGTGACCAGGGCACCGGAGTCGACCAGGCGGATGTCGGTCAGGCCGGCTTCCGGGCGCGCGCGCAGGCGGGCGCTGGCTTCATGGTGAACGTCGCGACCGTCGCGGTAGCCGCGCGGGTTTTCTTCCGAATAGGCCACGCCCAGGTGCAGCACGTCGCCGGCGGCCTTGAACGGGGTCCATGCGGCGCGCACGGCCTGGGTGGTGCCGGGGTTGTCACCCTGCAGGTCCTTGCCGCCGTATGCGCCAACCTGCAGCAGGTACTGCGGGCGTTCCAGCACCCACTCGGCACCGGTGCGGCGGCCTTCGTAGAAGGCCTGCACGGGCAGGGCGGTTTCGACGAAGCTGCCGGCGCGCGACGAGGTGTTCGCGTCCAGACCCACCGGGGTCTTCATGTAGCCGAAGCGGAAGCGGCCCACGTCCTTGCCGAAGAAGGCCTTGCTTTCAAAGCGCACGAACACGTCCAGCCAGGTGTCGGCCTGGAAGTCGTAGTACACCATGGCGTCGTACACGCCCTTCTTCTTCAGGGTGGCACCGAATTCCTTGCGGCGCACGGCGTCGGCATCGTCGATGCCGCTGCTGTCGGAGAAACGGTTCCAGTCGTAGGCGATGTTGCCGGTGGCGGCCAGTTCGGTGCCGTCGCTGAAGGCCACCTTGGTCGGCCAGTTGTCCCAGTCGTAGCCGGCAGCAGAGGCGGCCACAGGGGCGGAGAGGGCGGTCAGGGCAAGAAACAGGGGGGTCAGGCGCATGGGAATAGGTGTGCTTCTAAAGAAAATGGGCAGTACAACAACGGCCGCAAGCGGCAAAACTGTTGGGGCACTAGGCCCCGGCCGGCGCGGCAACCCGCCGCCGTGGGGGCGCGGTGCCGGGCCAGTGTAGGCACTGGCGTTGGCTGAACCGGGGGGTTAGTACCAATAGGTTATCTGCGAAATGCGACCTGCGGCGTAAAAAGTGCTCGTCCGATGCCGCCGTCCGCGGCCGGCATCCCCCGTGACACTGCCGGAGTTCCCATGCACGTTCCCACTTCCACCGCGCTGCCGACCAAGCCGCTGCCGTTCTATCGCCAGCTCTACTTCCAGGTGGTGGTGGCCATCGTCCTGGGTGCCATCCTGGGCCATTACGAGCCGGCCTTCGCCGAATCGCTGAAGCCGCTGGGCGATGCCTTCATCAAGCTGGTGAAGATGATCATCGCGCCGGTCATCTTCCTGACCATCGTCACCGGCATCGCCGGCATGACCCACCTGCGCACCGTGGGCCGGGTCTTCGCCAAGTCGATGACCTACTTCCTGTTCTTCTCCACCCTGGCGCTGATCGTGGGCATGGTGGTGGCGCACGTGGTGCAGCCGGGTGCGGGCATGAACATCAACCCGGCCGACCTGGACCAGACCGCGGTCCACAGCTACGTGGAAAAGTCGCATGAGCTGACCCTCACCGGCTTTGTGATGGACATCATTCCGGCCACCCTGGTCAGCGCCTTCGTCGATGGCAACATCCTGCAGGTGCTGTTCGTGGCGGTGCTGTTCGGTATCGCGCTGGCCCTGACCGGCGAGAAGGGCCGTCCGGTGCTGACCTTCCTGGAAGCGCTCACCGCCCCGGTGTTCCGCCTGGTGCACATCCTGATGAAGGCCGCTCCGATCGGTGCCTTCGGCGCGATTGCCTTCACCATCGGCAAGTACGGCGTGGGTTCGCTGGTCAACCTGGCCTGGCTGGTGGGTTCGTTCTACATCACCTCGTTCCTGTTCGTGGCCGTCATCCTGGGCATCGTGTGCCGTCTGTGCGGCTTCTCGGTGTTCAAGCTGGCCCGTTACCTGAAGGCTGAGCTGCTGCTGGTGCTGGGCACTTCCTCTTCGGAATCGGCGCTGCCGTCGCTGATGGAAAAGATGGAAAAGGCCGGCTGCAGCAAGTCGGTGGTGGGCCTGGTGGTTCCCACCGGCTACTCGTTCAACCTGGACGGCACCAACATCTACATGACCCTGGCGGCGCTGTTCATCGCCCAGGCCACCAACACCGAACTGACCCTGGGCCACCAGATCGCCCTGCTGCTGGTCGCCATGCTCAGCTCCAAGGGCGCGGCGGGCGTGACCGGTGCCGGCTTCATCACCCTGGCCGCCACCCTGGCCGTGGTGCCGGAAGTGCCGGTGGCCGGCATGGCGCTGATCCTGGGCGTGGACCGCTTCATGAGCGAATGCCGCTCGCTGACCAACTTCATCGGCAATGCCGTGGCCACCGTGGTGGTGTCGCGCTGGGAGAACGCCCTGGACCGCGACCGCCTGGCCTTGGCGCTGGATGGCCGCGAAGCCGAACTGCCGGCCCTGGCCACCGATGACCAGCCGTCGCCGCTGACCGCGCCGGCCCGCTGAACCCCCCGCAGGTGATGCGTTGCAGGGTTGTGCCGTTCCCCCCTTGGGCGGCGCAACCCTGCTTTTTTGTCATCTGAAGGCGGCATTCTGCGTTGGCATACGCCAGCGCACGGCCTGATCGATGTGCGGTCGCAGCACCCCCGCGACAGCCTGCCGACAGGTCTTACCTCGCCAACGGGGGTATGATCCCCTGTTCCTCTTGCCCATTCACGTCCACGAACCGCGATGTCCAACGAAGACTTCAAACAGGCCGCCCTCGATTACCACCGCATGTCGCCGCCGGGCAAGATCAAGGTCTCGGCGACCAAGCCGATGCTGACCCAGCGTGACCTGTCGTTGGCCTATTCGCCCGGCGTGGCACACGCCTGCGAGGCCATCATGGCCGACCCGCAGCAGGCCAGCGAGCTCACCGCACGCGGCAACCTGGTCGCGGTCATCTCCAACGGCACCGCCGTGCTGGGCCTGGGCAACATCGGCCCGCTGGCCGGCAAGCCGGTGATGGAAGGCAAGGGCGTGCTGTTCCAGAAGTTCGCCGGCATCGATGTCTTCGACATCGAAATCAATGAGAACGACCCGGACAAGCTGGTTGACATCATTGCCTCGCTGGAGCCGACCTTCGGCGGCATCAATCTGGAAGACATCAAGGCTCCGGAGTGCTTCATCGTTGAGCGCAAGCTGCGCGAACGCATGAACATTCCGGTGTTCCACGACGACCAGCACGGCACTGCGATCATCGTGGGCGCGGCCGTGCTCAACGCCATGGTCGTCACCGGCAAGAAGATCGAAGAAGTGAAGCTGGCCACCACCGGCATGGGCGCAGCGGGCATCTCCTGCGTGAACATGCTGGTTTCGCTGGGTGTGAAAAAGGAAAACATCCTCGCGTTCGACCGCGAGGGCGTGATCCACACCGGTCGTACCGACCTGGACCCGGAAAAGGCCCGCTACGCGCGTGACACCGACAAGCGCACCCTGGCCGAGATCGTCGACGGCGCGGACATTTTCCTGGGCCTGTCGGCCCCGGGCATCCTCACCGCCGACATGGTCAAGACCATGGCCAAGGACCCGGTGATCTTCGCGCTGGCCAACCCGACCCCGGAAATCATGCCGGAAGTGGCGCGCAGCGTGCGCCCGGACGCCCTGATCGGCACCGGCCGTTCGGACTACCCGAACCAGATCAACAACGTGCTGTGCTTCCCGTACCTGTTCCGCGGTGCGCTGGACGTGGGCGCGACCGCGATCAACGAAGAAATGAAGATCGCCTGCGTGCACGCCATTGCGGCGATGGCACGCCGCGAGGCCAGCGACCTGGGCTCCGCTTACGGCGACACCCCGAGCTTCGGCCGTGACTACCTGATTCCGCGCCCGTTCGACCGCCGCCTGCTGGTGGAGCTGTCCGCCGCCGTGGCCCAGGCCGCGATGGACTCGGGCGTGGCCACGCGTCCGGTGGCCGACATGGGCGCGTACCGTGAGAAGCTGGCGCAGTTCGTGTACCGCACCAGCCTGATGATGAAGCCGGTGTACGACCGTGCGCGTGCTGACAAGCAGCGCGTGGTGTATGCCGAAGGCGAAGAAGAAGTGGTGCTGCGCGCGGTGCAGAACGTGGTCGACGAAGGCATTGCCCGTCCGATCCTGATCGGCCGCCCGGACGTGATCGAGTCGCGCATCGAACGCCTGGGCCTGCGCCTGAAGGCCGGTGAAGACTTCGACATCACCAACATCAACGACGACCCGCGCTTCAACGACTACTGGCAGTACTACCACAGCCTGACCGGCCGTCGTGGTGTCACCGTGGCCGCGGCGAAGAACCTGATGCGTTCGCGCCCGACCCTGATCGCGGCGGTGATGGTGGCGCGCGGCGAAGCCGACGCCATGCTGACCGGCGTGGTCGGTCGCTTCCACAAGAAGCTCGGTTACGTGCGCAGCGTGCTGCCGCTGGAACCGAAGGTCACCTCGACCTCGGCGATGACCGGCGTGATCAACCAGCAGGGCGTGTTCTTCTTCGTGGACACCCACGTGCAGGAAGACCCCACCGCCGAGCAGATCTGCGAAGCCACCCTGCAGGCGGCTTACCGCATGAAGCTGTTCGGGATCGAGCCGAAGGTGGCGCTGCTGTCGCACTCCAACTTCGGCAGCCACGATTCCAAGGACGCGCTGAAGATGCGCCAGGTCCGTTCGCTGCTGCTGAAGCGCAATCCGCGCCTGAACGTGGACGGCGAAATGCAGGGCGACACCGCATGGGACGAAGCGCTGCGCCAGAAGCTGCTGCCGGACAGCACGCTGAAGGGCCGTGCCAACCTGTTCGTGCTGCCGAACCTGGAAGCGGCCAACATCGCCTACAACCTGGTGCGCGTGTTCACCGACGGTGTGGCGATTGGTCCGATCCTGATGGGCGTGGCCAAGCCGGTGCACATTCTGACCACCAGCGCGACCTCGCGCCGCATTCTGAACATGACCGCGATCGCAGCGGTGGATGCGCAGATTCGCAAGCAGCTGGAAGAAGAAAAGAACGCCTGAGGCGTTTCGCGGAACCGGTAGCGCCGGCCGTTGGCCGGCCCTCCGGATACCAGAACGAAAGAAGGGATCGGCGTAAAACACCGATCCCTTCCGCGTTTCACTCCCCCGAAAGCCCTGCGTAACCCGCCTGCAACTTCCGGCAGGCCTACTATGCCCACGTGGCCCGGCTTGGCGGCGCTCGAAGAGCGCTGCCACCCCGGGCCCGACCACGCCAGGTCAGCCTTTGGGCGCCATCACGACGAACGCGTCGTCACGCGCCCGGGCATCGCCGCCCTCATCGGGGCACCGCTTCCAGGGCCCTCAATGCGCCCCGGGCGCCAGCAACTCCACCTCGGCCAGCTGCGCGCGCCCCTGCGCCTTGATCCGCAGACGGTACTCGGCATACTTCCCCGGCTGCGCGATCTTGAACGGCCGGGTCTGCTGCGCCCATTGGAACGCCTCCCCCTTGCGCTGGTCCACGGTCTTCCAGCCGCCGCCGGCGGTACGCGCCTCCAGTACCCATTCGGCCGCACGGATCGAACTCTCACCGCTGGTCAGCGTGTACAACGTGGCCTGGCCATCGGTCAGCCCGGTGAAGGTCACCGTGCCGACATCCCCCATGCCCCGCGCGCTGTCGGCATCGTTGTCGATCAGGTCTGCGGCCACCGAGCCATCAGCCAGCGTGGCCTTGGCTGCGGCACCCAGCAGGTCATGCAACCCCGCAGGTCGCTGCCCGCGCGCGGTCAGCGAACGCGGCGCATCGTCCGGCCCGGTGCCCCAGCGCGACGGCTGCGGGCCCATCTCGAAGTCCAGCGTGGCTCCGGCGGCGATCAGTTCGTGCGGCACCCAGGTCTTCGTCCACGGCTTGCCGTTGATCTTCAGCGACTGCACATAGCGGTTCTCGCGCGAATTGGCCGGTGCGTTCACGGTCAGCACCTTGCCGTCGCCCAGCTGCACGCGGGCGTGCTTGAACAGCGGCGAGCCGATCACATACTCCGGTGCGCCCATGCGCAGCGGGTAGATGCCCAGCGAGGCGAACAGATACCACGCCGACGTCTCGCCGTTATCCTCGTCACCCGGATAACCCTGGCCGATCTCGCTGCCCAGGTACAGGCGCTCCAGGATCTGGCGCACATGGTCCTGGGTCTTCCACGGCTGCCCGGCGTACAGGTACATCCACGGAATGTGGTGCGCCGGCTGGTTGCTGTGCGCGTACATGCCCATGCGCACATCGCGCGCTTCGGTCATTTCATGGATCACGCCGCCGTAGGAACCCACCAGCGACGTATCGGCGGTTTCCGGGGTGCTGAAGAACGCATCCAGCTTCCTGCCCAGCGCCTCGCGGCCACCGTACAGCGCGGCCAGGCCTTCGCCGTCGTGCGGCGCGGTGAAGGCGAAGGTCCAGCCATTGGATTCGGTGTAGTCATGACCCCACACGCGCGGGTCGTACTTGGCCGACTCCACCCGCCATTCGCCGGCTTCGGTGCGGCCCTGGAAGAACCCGGCGGCCGGGTCGAACAGGGTGGCGTAGGTGCCCGCGCGATTGCGGAAGTAGTCGGCCTCGGTGCTGTAGCGCTCGCGCTCGGCGGGGCTGCCGGCGCGCCTGGCGAGCTCGCTGGCCATGTTGGCAATGCCGAAGTCGTTCAAGGCACCTTCCATGGTCCAGGACATGCCCTCATGCGTGTCGGTGCTGGCGTAGCCACGGAAGCTGGACTGGCGCATGCCCTTGCGGCCCACATGGCGGTCCGGCGGCACCACGGTGGCATTGCGCAGCGCCGCCTCGTAGGCCTCGGCCGCGTCAAAGCCCTGGATGCCCTTCAACCAGGCATCGGCGAAGGCCACGTCGGAGCTGGTGCCCACCATCAGGTCGGCATAGCCCGGTGAGGACCAGCGTGCCACCCAGCCGCCGGCGCGGTATTGCTCGAGGAAACCCTGCACCAGGGTGCCGGCGTCATCCGGAGTGAACAGCGCATAGGCCGGCCAGGTGGTGCGGAAGGTATCCCAGAAGCCATTGTTGACGTACACCTTGCCGTCGCGGATCGGTGCGTAACTGCGGCTGGCGCTGGCATCGCCGCGGGCGTCCTCGCCGGCGCTGGCCTGGCTGGCGTAGCGCCAGTCCGGGGCGGCGGCGGTGCCGACGTTTTCGTGCGCGGAATTGGGGTACAGGTACAGGCGGTAGACGTTCGAGTACAGCGTGGTCTTTTCGTCGTCGCTGGCGGCCCCGATGTCGAAGCGGCCCAGGCGCGCGTCCCACGCATCCTGCGCGCGGCCGGCCACGCGCGCGATGTCATCGTCGCTGGCCAGTTCCAGGGCCAGGTTGTGCCGCGCCTGCTCCAGCGAGATCAGCGACGTGGCGATGCGCATGTGCACCGTGCCTTCGCTACCCGGATCGAACTTGATGTAGCCGGTGGGGCGGCCGGTCTTGAGGGTGCCGCTGCTGCGCCACGGGCGGTCGAAGCTGGCCACCACGAACATGCGGGTGGCCCCGTTGGACAGGCCGCTGCGGGTGTCGGTGTAGCCGGAAAGGGTCTGCGTGGCCGGGTCCAGGGTCAGCCCGCCGCGCGCGTCGACGTTGTCGAACAGCAGGTTGGCGTCGCTGCCCTTGGGGAAGTCGAAGCGGAACAGTGCGGCGTGGTCGGTCGGCGCGATGCTGGCGGCGATGCCGTTGTCGAAGCGCACGGCGTAGCGGTGCGGGCGGGCCACTTCGTTGTCGCGCGAGAAGGTGAGGGCGCGCTTGCTGCGGTCGGCTTCCGGCACGCCGCGCGTGTTCGACGGCATCACCTGGAAGGTCTGGCGGTCGCCCATCCACGGGCTGGGTTCATGGCTCAGCGCCAGCGCCTGCAGGCGCGGCTTGTTGGCCGCGTCGTTCTGTTCGTTCCAGCGGTACAGCCAGCTCAGCGAGCCGGCGTCGGTCACCGGGGTCCAGAAGTTGAAGCCGTGCGGCACGGCGGTGGCCGGGAAGTTGTTGCCGCGCGAGAACGTGCCGTTGGACTGCGTGCCGCGGGTGGTGAGCACCCAGTCGGACGGACGCTGCGCGGCGTTGCGGGCGAGGTCGCCCAGGCGGATGTCGTCGATCCAGCCGGCGCTCGGGGCCTGTGCGGCGCTGTCCACCTCCAGTTCCACCGCCACCACGCGGCGGCCACGCAAGGCCGGCACGTCGCCCAGCCGCACCTGCTTGTGCGCCCACTGCTGCGGGTACAGCGTCTTCGAATCGCCCTGTGCCTGCGCACCCAGCGCCACGCCGTGGTGGTCGCGGGCGCTGCTGGCCGACACACGGCTGCCGTCATCCAGTACCAGGTCCAGCGAGACATAGGTGCTGGCCACGGTGTCGCCGCCGACGATCTCCGGCAGCACCATCCAGCTCAGCGTGGTGTCGGCCGCAATGGTCACATCGGTGCTGAACAACGCGGTGCGCGCAGCGCCACCGCTGCTGCGGTAGCCCAGTGCGCGCACACCGCTGTAGCCCGCATTGGCCTTTGCCGCATACGGTGCGGCCGGCCCGTTGCCGACCTTCACCTGCAGGCTGCCCGCCGCTGCCTTGGGCGCGGGCTGGCCGGCTTCAAACGACGTGCTGAAGTCCTGCGCCAGGGCAGGCAGGGCGGTGGCGGCGCAGGCGAAGGCCAGCGCAAGCGGCAGCACGGCGTGGCGGGCAAGCGGACGGCGGGGCAGGGTCATGCAGGGTTCTCCCGGTGGGACAGGCAGCAGGGCAAAGCCCGCATCGGCGACCAGAGGCAGACGGCCCCCGTTCCGGCCGCCAGCGGCAGTCGGTGCGAGGTTGCCGGTCCGGTGGGGGTCGGGCCGTGCGATCGGGTTGTGATCGGAACGGGACCGATCCTGCAACACCCAGCGCCGCGCCGCAAGTGAAATTAGTTCGATCTAAACCCGGGAAAAACGTAAATCGGCCGGATGTGGCCGTGTTCCGGCCCGGCCCGGAACACGCCGTGGCAACGGCCCCGGGTGCTAGAATCGCGGTCCTCGCACCTCCACTTCCGTATTCCGCCATGAGCCATACCGCCACCGCGCCCGCCAATGCCGAGAAGCGCTACACCGTGCACCGCAGCGAACTGCCGCTGAGCTGCCCGACGCCGGAAATGGCGCTGTGGAACTCGCACCCGCGCGTGTACCTGCCGATCGAAGACGAACCCAACGGCGAAGCGCAGTGCCCGTACTGCGGTTCGGTGTTCGTGCTGGCCGACTGAGCGGGCCGCCCCGATCGTGCGCCGGTTGACCGTGGTGCAGCTGCTGCCGGCACTGCACTCCGGCGGGGTCGAACGTTCCACCCTTGAAGTTGCCGCCGCGCTGGTCGCGGCCGGGCACCGCGCCATCGTGGTGTCCGCCGGTGGCCGCCTGGTCGAACCGCTGCTGGCCAGCGGGGCCGAACATCTCACCTTGGACATCGGCCGCAAGTCGTTGTGGACGCTGCGCCATGTGCGCGCGCTGCGCGACCTGTTCGCGCAGACCGGGGCCGACATCGTGCATGCGCGGTCGCGCCTGCCGGCATGGTTGGGCCTGTATGCGGTGCGCAACCTGCCGGCCGACCGTCGCCCGCACTGGGTCACCACCGTGCACGGGCTGAACTCGCCGGGACGCTACAGCGCGGTGATGACCAGCGGCGAGCGGGTCATCTGCGTGTCCAACACGGTGCGCGACTTCGTGCGCCAGCACTACCCGTCGGTTGCCGCCGAACGCCTGCAGGTGATCCCGCGTGGCGTGGACATCGCCCAGTTCCCGCGCGTGGGCCGGCAGGACCGGCGTGCGCGTCTGGCGGTGGCCGCGCAGCATCCGGCGCTGGCCGGTGACGCGCCCCTGCTGCTGCTGCCGGGGCGGGGCACCCGTCTGAAGGGCCATCATCATGCGCTGGCGCTGCTGGCCGGACTGCATGCGGCGGGCGTGCCGGCGCGGCTGTGGATGTCGGGCACCCGCGAACCTGGCCGCGAGCGTTATGTGGCCGAGCTGGAGGCGGAAGCCGGACGCCTGGGCGTGGCGCACACCGTGCTGATGACGGCACCCACCTCGCGCATTGCCGAGGCCTATGCGGCCAGCGATCTGGTGCTGCAGCTGTCGGACAAACCCGAGGCGTTTGGCCGCACCGTGGTGGAGGCGGTGTCGGTGGGCCGACCGGTGCTGGGCTGGAACCACGGCGGGGTGGGCGAGCTGCTTCAGCAGTTGCAGCCCTCCGGCGCGGTACCCTTGGGTGACGCACCGGCCCTGCTGGCGCGCGCGCAGCAGTTGCTGGCGCAGCCGCCCGCACTGCCTTCGCGTATTCCGTTCACCCTGCAGGCAATGCAACGTGACACGCTCCAGCTCTATTCCCAACTCGCCGGCTGAGCCGCTGCCCGCACCGGGGTCCCCGGGCGCGCGTGCGGGGCGCTGGGCCCCGTGGTGGGTGATCGCCTTCGTGGCCCTGTGGCCGCTGCCCGGCATTGCCGAAACCGTGCTGGTGCTGGGTGCGCTGTATGCGGCCGTGCGCATGGTGCAGCTGCGCCTGCAGGGCAAGCAGCGGTTGCTGAGCAGCCCGGCGTGGGCACTGACCAGCATTCTGTTCCTCGGTTACTGGCTGCCGCAGGCTTTTTCCGCCTTCGATGCCATCGATCCCTCCGAGGCCTGGCGCAAGACCGCTGCCGGCCTGCGCTACCTGCCCTTCATGTGGCTGGTGGCCATTGCGGTGGCCACGCCGCAGCGACGCGCGCTCACCCTGGGCGGCATTGCGGTGATCACCGGGGTGTGGACGCTGGACGCGCTGGCCCAGTCCGCGTTCGGCACCAGCCCGTTGTTCTGGTCGCTGGACCAGTTGAAGTGGGCGGTGAGCGGGCATGGACTGTGCTCGCCCGAGGAGATGGCCGTCGCCGACCGCCTCAGCGGCGTGCTGGGGCCTTGCAACCTCAAGTTCGGCCAGGTGCTGGCCAGCCTGTCGCCGTTCCTGCTGCTGGCTGCCGGACGGCGGCTGGGCATGTGGGGCTGGGTGATCACCGCCGCAGCTGTGGGCGTGGTGCTGGTACTGGCCGGCTCGCGGGCATCCTGGATCACCTATGCGCTGGTCCTGGCGTTCTCCGGCTGGCGGATGCTGGGGACACGTGGCGTGGCCGTGGGGGCCGCGCTGGGCATTGCCGCCATCGTGGTGCTGGGCGTCGGTTCGCCGCAGGTGCGTGAGCGCATGGCGCGCACCGCAATGGCGTGGGATGGCGAGAACGACGGCATGAACCAGGCGCTGTCCGGTCGCGCGCAGATATGGGGCGCGGCGGGCTGCATGATCCGCGAGCATCCGATCAACGGGGTGGGCGCGCGCGGTTTCCGCGACGCGTATCCGGCCTGCCATCCGGATCCGGCGCAGCAGGATGTGTGGGGCGAAGGCCCGGCGCTGCATGCGCATCAGATCGTGCTGGAAATTCTGGCGGAAACCGGCGTGGTCGGCCTGCTGCTATGGCTGGCCGCCGCCGCCCAGGCCTGGCGGGCATGGCGCTTCGCGCCCGAGGTGGCACGCGAACGCGCGCGCCCGGCCGCACTGGCGCTGGCGGTCACGGTGTTCCCGTTGAACACCCATCTTGCGTTCTATTCCACGTTCTGGGGCGGTCTGACCCTGCTGCTGGCGGCGCTGTATGCCGGCAGCCTGTTGGCAAGGGACGAAGACGCCTGACTGCCCGCGTAGCGACGCGCCATGCGCGTCAGCCGATCACCCCACCGGAGGCGGCAACTGCGGCGTCACCAGGTCCACGGTTCGCTGCAATGCGCCGCGTCCGGTGCTCACCAGCGTGCAGCCCGCGCGCGCCATGTCTTCGCGCGCCTGTGGGTCGCGCAGCAGCGTCAGCAGGGCGACGTAGACCCCCTCCACATCGTCGGCGATCAACACCGCGCCCGCTTCACGCATGCGCCGCGAGATCTCCGAGAAGTTATGCAGGTGCGGCCCGGTCACCGAGGCGGTGCCCATCGCGGCCGGCTCCAGCAGATTGTGCCCCCCGATCGGCTGCAGGCTGCCGCCGACAAACGCCACATCGGCACAGCTGTAGAACGACATCAGTTCACCCAGCGTGTCGATCACGAACACGTCGGTGTCCGCCTGCGGCCATTGCTCCTGGCGGCGGGTGGCCACCTTCCAGCCCTGTTCGCGGGCCAGTGCTTCCACCCGCGGGAAGCGCTCGGGGTGGCGCGGTGCCCACAGCAACAGCAGATCCGGAATCTCCGCGCGTAGCCGGCGGTGCAGGTCCAGCGTGGCCTGCTCTTCGCCTTCATGCGTGCTGGCGGCAATCCACACCGGGCGCGACGTCGCTACGGCAGCGTGGAAGTTCGCCATGAAGTCGCGCACATTCGGCGTGGCAATCTCGAACTTCAGGTTGCCCAGCGCACGCACCTGCTCGGGCTCAGCCCCCAGCTGGATGAAGCGCTCCGCATCTTCCTGCGACTGCGCGGCCACGCAGGTCACCGTACGCAGCGCACGTGCGATCAGCGGGGCCAGCAGCCGGTAGCCACGAAGCGAGCGCGCCGACAGCCGGGCATTGAGGATGTACACCGGGATGCCGCGGTCACGGCAGCCAAACAGCAGGTTCGGCCACAGCTCGGTTTCCAGGATCAGCGCCAGGCTGGGTTTGAAGTGCCCCAGGAAGCGACCGACGCTGCCGGGCACGTCGTAGGGCAGATACACGTGGTCCACCGCGTCACCCCACAGCGAGCGCACGCGCTCCGAGCCGGTGGGGGTAATGGTGGTGATCACCCAGCGGATGTCCGGGCGCTGGGCACGCAGGGCGTTGACCAGCGGCGCGGCGGCGTTGACCTCACCCACCGACACCGCATGCAACCACACCCGCGGGTGCAGGCTGGACTGCGGATAGGAGGCATAGCGCTCGTCCCAGCGCTGGAAGTACTGGCGCACCCGGAAGCCACGCCACACCAGGTGGTACACGGTAATGGGCAGCAGTATGTACAGCACGGCCGAGTACAGGCCGCGCAGGATCCACTCAACAGGGCGATTACGCATGAGCAGAGGATACGGGAGCGGGCCGGGGAAAGACATGCGCCACAGGCGGTGGACGCATCCATTAGAATCAGGCCATGTCCGATAACGCTTCCACCGCGACCCGCCCGTCGCTGCGCAATCCCCGGCACTGGCCGATGTTCGCCTTCATGCTGGGGGCCTTCGCGGTCGCCCGGTTGCCCTGGGGCCTGCAGCGGGCGCTGGGCCGGGGCGTGGGCACGGTGGCGTACCGGCTGGCCAGCAGCCGCCGCAAGGCCGCCGAAGTGAACCTCAAGCTGTGCTTCCCTGAACAGGACGAGGCCTGGCGGCAGCGTCTGCTGCGCGACAGCTTCGATGCGCTTGGCGTGGGCATCTTCGAGTTCGCCCGCGCGTGGTGGGGCAGCATCGACAGCATCCGTCCCAAGGTTCAGATCGAAGGGCTGGAGCACCTGCACCGCATGCAGGCCGAAGGCCGCGGCGTGCTGCTGGTCTCCGGTCACTTCATGACCCTGGAAATGTGCGGCCGCCTGCTCTGCGACCATGTCGATCTTTCCGGCATGTACCGCAAGCACCGCAACCCGGTGTACGAATGGGCGGTGAAGTTCGGCCGGCTGCGCTATGCCAAGGCGATGTACGCCAACGAGGATATCCGTGCCACGGTGCGGCATCTGAAGAAGGGGGGCTTCCTCTGGTACGCGCCCGACCAGGACATGCGCGGCAAGGACACCGTGTTCGTGCCGTTCTTCGGCCACACCGCGTCCACCATCACCGCCACGCACCAGTTGGCACGCATGACCGGGTGTGCGGTGATTCCGTACTTCCACCGTCGCGAAGGCGGGAAGTACTTCCTGAAGATCGGCGCGCCGCTGGAGAACTTCCCCAGCGAGGACGTGGAAGCCGATACCGCGCGGGTCAACCAGGCGATTGAGGCGATGGTGCGTGAGGCGCCGGACCAGTACCTGTGGATCCACCGGCGCTTCAAGCGCCAGCCGGGCGGGCGCAGCACGTTCTACAAATAACGGACAAAAAAAGCCACCCTCGCGGGTGGCTTTTTCGTTTCAGCGCTACACCGTGATCAGTTGTTGACCGTGGTGCTCGGCGTGGCGGCCTGCTGGGTCAGCAGGCGGTTGATCTCCTGCAGCTCCTCGATGTTGAGCGAGCCTACCGCCTGGCTCAGCTGCAGGCGACGCTGCAGGAAGGTGTAGCGGGCGTTGGCGTATTCAAGCTGCGCCGAGAACAGGATGCGCTGGTTCTGGATCACGTCCAGCACGGTACGCGTACCGACTTCCAGGCCGACCTGCGAAGCGTCGTATGCGCTCTGCGCGGAGACCACGGCCAGGCGACGTGCTTCCACTTCGCTGATACCCGCCACCAGCGACTGGTAGGCGTTGCGGGTGTTGCGGTCGAGGGCGCGCTTCTGCTGCTCGTAACCGTCCTGTGCGATGTCGCGCTGGGCCAGGGCCTGGCGCACGCCGGACTGGGTGGCACCGCCGGAGAAGATCGGCACGCTCAGGGTCAGGCCGATGCTGTTGGTGCGCTGGTCCGGGCTGAAGTTGCTGCCCGAACCGACCACGTCACCCCAGCTGGCCGAACGGCCGGCGCTGGCACCCAGGTTGAGGGTGGGGTAGTGCGCACCACGGGCGGCCGACACCGAAGACTCCGCGGCGCTGACCTTCAATTCCGAAGCCTTCAGCGCCGGGTTCTGTTCCACCGCCTTGCTCACCAGCGTATCCACAGTGGCGTACTGGGCCGGCAGTTCGGGACGGAAGTCTTCCGGCAGCGCCTTCAGGTCGGTGATCGGCTGGCCGGTCAGTTCGGTCAGTGCCTGGTAGGCGTCGGCCAGGGTGTTCTGCGCAATGATCGTGTTGGCACGCGCCTGGTCGTACTGGGCGCGCGCTTCGTGCACGTCGGTGATCGGGGCCAGGCCCACTTCCAGGCGCTTGTCGGCGAAGTCGAACTGCTTCTTGGCAGCGGCTTCGTTGGTCTGCGCCGCCGACAGCGATTCGATGCCCACCAGCACGTTGAAGTAGGCGGCCGAGGTGCGCACGATGAGGTCGTCGTTGGCCGAATCCAAGGTGAAGTCCGCCGCCTTGCTCAGCTCGCGCTGCGACTTCAGATTGGCGAACTGGGTCCAGTTGAACAGCGTCTGCGACCCGTCGACCGTGTAGTTGCGGCTCTTCGTGGTGAACGAGGTGGTGTCCACGTCGTGGTTCGGCGTGGTGCGGTTGCGCCCCAGCGTGGCCTGGCCGTTGATCTGCGGCAGCAGCGCGGCACGGGCCTGGACGGCACCTTCCTTGTCGAACAGACGGGTGGACTCTGCCGCGGCCAGCTGCGGATCGCCGTTGCGCGCCATTTCATAGACCTGCAGCAGGTCGGCGGCAGAGGCGGTCATCGGCAGCAGTGCGGCGGCCAGCGCAAGTGCGAGGGATCGGCGGATCATTGCGGCTTCCTTGGACTCAGAGTTGGAACTGGGGTGCCGGGGCGGCACCGCGCAGGTATTCAATATCGGTTTCAAACAGCGATTCGATGCTGCCGTCGGCCTTCACCAGCACCGCTTCCATCACCGGCGAGGTACCGCGGATCACGAACAGGCGACCACCCGGACGCAGCAGCGAGACGAAATGTGACGGAATGGTATCGACCGCCGCAGTCACCACGACGACATCGAAACGACGTTCGGTGGTCCAGGTCAGGGCATCGGCGGTTTCAATGCGCACGTTGTTGCCCAGCTTGGCGGCATCCAGCTTCGCGCGCGCGCTGGTGGCCAGGTCGGGTTCAATCTCCAGGCTGAGCACTTCGCGGGCCAGTGCGCCGATGCAGGCGCTGAGGTAGCCGCTGCCGGTGCCGATTTCCAGCACTTCGTCGCCCGGCTGCAGATCCAGCGCCTGCAGGGTGCGGCCTTCAATCACCGGCTTCATCATCTTGTGGCCGAAACCGAGCGGCAGTTCCACGTCGGTGTAAGCCAGCTTCTTGTGCGTTTCAGCGACGAACGCCTCCCGCGGCAGCGTGGCCAGGACATCCAGCACACGGATGTCCAGCACGTCCCAGGGACGGATCTGCTGTTCAACCATCAGTTCGCGGGCGTGGGCGTAATCGATCGTCATGAGGTTCTAATCCAGCGCAGTGGGCCGGCCATTTTACCGGTGCCGGGAGCCGGCGGCGCGATCAAAGCATCGCTGCCGTCAAGGCGAGGTCGCAGTGCCGGAAGTCACCGCGACCTCCGGTCCATTCAGGTTGTGAAAGCAGGGCTAGCGGCGGGTAGCGTACGCCCTCAGGAAGAAGTCGACGCTGGCGTGCACATGGGCGTCGGCATCGCAGTCGGCCGGGGCCGGGCGCATGCCGCACATCATATGCGTATGCAGCTCGCCCTTGATCAGGGTGAAGAACTGCAGGGCCGCGGTCTGGAAGTCGGAAATCTCCAGTTCGCCGGCGGCGGTGCGACCCCGCAGGAACTCGGCCAGGGCCGTGCTGGTGCGCTGCGGGCCGGCCACCCAGAACATCTCGCGAATGCGGTCGTCGGTGTCCGGGGCCATCATCACCCGCTGCACGGCCACGGCCGCCGGCGAGGTGATCATCGCGAAAAACGCCCGGCCGATGCCGAGCAGCTGTTCACGCAGCGGCCCTTCCGCATCCGTTACAAACAGGGCATCGGGCAGCATTTCCATGCAGGTGGACTGCACAGCTTCGGTGAACAGGGTCTCTTTGTCGCCGAAATGGCTGTAAACGGTCAGCTTGGATACGCCAGCCTGGGCGGCAATGCTGTCCATGCTGACGCCGGTGTAGCCCTGTTCGACGAACAGCGCCTTGGCGGCCTCGAGGATCGCGGCCCGCTTGCCCAGATCCTTGGGACGTCCGGGTCCGGCGGCCTTGGCAGAGGGCTTGGGCGGCGCAGAGGAAGTGGTCGGATCGGTCATTGATTGAATACTAGACCAATCGGTTCGATATTTATACTATACCGGTCGGTTCAATAATTTCGATGCCGATATAGAGTGTCTCGTCGGTGTCGCTTTCCCCCGGTTTCTTCAAGGTCCAGGACCTCATGAACAACATGCGATGGATGGGCGGTGGCTTGCTGGCGTTGATGCTGGCGGCATGTGGCAAGCAGGACGCGGAGCCGCCGGCACCGCTGCCGGTGCTGGTGGTGCAGCCGGGCACGGTCGCCGGCCAGGAAGTCGCCGCTTACCCGGGCGAAGTGCACGCCCGCGAGGAAAGCCCGTTGTCGTTCCAGGTCGGCGGGCACCTGATCCGCCGCCATGTCGATGCCGGCCAGCGCGTGCGCAAGGGCGATGTGCTGGCCGAGCTGGACGTATCCGACTACGCGGCCCAGGCCAGCGCCAGCCAGGCCCAGCTGGCCGCAGCAGAAGCCGACCTGGTGCGCGCCCGCGACGACCAGAAGCGCTACGCCAAGCTGGCCGAGCAGCAGCTGGTCAGCCAGTCGACGCTGGATGCGCAGACCGCCGCGTTCAAGGCCGCCCAGGGCCAGGCCAACGCCGCCCGCGCCAATCTCGCGGTCGCCCGCAACCAGGCGGCGTATGCGCAGCTGCGCGCCCCGGCTGACGGGGTGGTCGCCAGCCGCCAGGCCGAAGCCGGGCAGGTGGTCAGCGCCGGGCAGACCATCTTCACCCTGGCCGCCGATGGGGGCCGCGAGGTGCTGATCGCGCTGCCGGAAAGCCACATCCGCGACTACAAGGTCGGCCAGGACGTGCAGGTGGAACTGTGGAACACGCCCGGCCAGCTGCTGCCGGGTTCGATCCGCGAGATCGCGCCGGCTGCTGACGCGCAGACCCGCACCTATGCGGCACGGGTGAGCCTGGCCGAAGAAGCGCTGAAGGACGTCGAGCTCGGCCAGAGCGCGCGGGTGTTTGCCGGCGCGGGCCGCAGCGGCACGCTGCAGCTGCCGCTGGGCGCGGTGCAGCGTGGGGCCGACGGCAAGGCCAGCGTGTGGGTGGTCAATCCGGCCAACGGTGCGCTGAAGGCGGTCCCGGTCACGGTGGGCGCGTACGGACCGGAATCGGTGCCGGTGCTGAGCGGCGTGGCCGCGCAGGACTGGGTGGTTGCCGCCGGTGGGCACCTGCTGCGCGAAGGCCAGGTGGTGGCTCCGGTGGACCGCCAGAACCGCCCGCTGCTGAACCCGGCCGCAAAACCGGCCCCTGCCGCAGCCAAGGGGAACTGAGCCCGTGCGCCGCTTCAATCTTTCCGAATGGGCGCTGGGCAACCGGCCACTGGTGCTGTTTGCGATGCTGGCCTTCGCCATCATCGGCGCGTGGTCGTACAAGCACCTGGGGCAGTCCGAAGATCCGCCGTTCACCTTCAAGGTGATGGTGGTGCGTACGCAGTGGCCGGGAGCCACCGCCGAGCAGGTCTCGCGCCAGGTCACCGAACCGATCGAGAAGGCCCTGCTCAACACCGGGCAGTACGAATTCATCCGCTCGTACTCGCGCCCGGGCGAGTCGCAGGTGATCTTCGCGGCCAAGGACAGCCTGCGTTCCAAGGCGATTCCGGACCTGTGGTACCAGGTGCGCAAGCGCGTGGGCGACATCAGGCCGACCCTGCCGCGCGAGATTGTCGGGCCGTTCTTCAACGACGAATTCGGCGACACCTTCGGCAACATCTACGCACTCACCGGGCAGGGCTTCGACTATGCGGTGATGCGCGACTACGCCGACCGCATCCAGCTGGAACTGCAGCGGGTGCCGGACGTCGGCAAGATCGAGCTGGAAGGCCTGCAGGACGAAAAGGTCTGGATCGAACTGTCCAACACCAAGCTGGCCACGCTGGGCGTTTCGCTGCAGCAGGTGCAGCAGGCGCTGGCCGACCAGAACGTGGTGGCCGCGACCAGCTTCTTTGAAACCCCCACCGACCGCGTGCAGCTGCGCGTGACCGGTCAGTTCCAGAGCGTCGACGACATCCGTCGCTTCCCGATCCAGGCGGGCGAACGCACCATCCACCTGGGCGACATCGCCGAGGTGAAGCGCGGCTTTGCCGATCCCGCTTCGCCGAAGATGCGCTTCATGGGCGAGGATGCCATCGGCATCGCGGTGGCGATGAAGGACGGCGGCGACATCCTCAAGCTGGGTTCCACCCTGGATGCCGAGTTCGAGCGCCTGCAGAAGACATTGCCGGCAGGCATGCAGCTGCGCAAGGTGTCCGACCAGCCGCATGCGGTGGAAGAGTCGGTGGGCGAGTTCGTGCAGGTGCTCACCGAAGCGGTGGTGATCGTGCTGCTGGTCAGCTTCTTCTCGCTGGGCCTGCGTACCGGTCTGGTGGTGGGCGTGACCATTCCGCTGGTGCTGGCGATGACCTTCTTCGTCATGCACTACTTCGACATTGGCCTGCACAAGATCTCACTCGGCGCGCTGGTGCTGGCGCTGGGCCTGCTGGTGGATGACGCGATCATCGCGGTGGAAATGATGGCCACCAAGATGGAGCAGGGCTACGACCGTCTGCGCGCCGCCAGCTTCGCCTGGGAATCCACGGCATTCCCGATGCTGACCGGTACGCTGATCACGGCGGCTGGCTTCCTGCCCATCGCCACGGCGGCGTCCAGCACCGGTGAATACACGCGTTCGTTGTTCCAGGTGGTGACCATTGCGCTGGTGGTGTCGTGGATTGCGGCGGTGCTGTTCATCCCGTACCTGGGTGACAAGATGCTGCCGGACCTGTTCAACCCGCAGCCGCCCAAGCCGGACAGCCTGGCCGGCCGTTGGCTGGCGCGTCGGCAGGCGTGGGCGGACCGTCATCCGGCGCTGGGGCGTTTCATCGTGCCCAAGCAGCACGGGCACGACCATGACCCGTACCAGCGGCCGTTCTACACCCGCTTCCGACGCTTCCTGGACGCGTGCCTGCGCCACCGCTGGTGGGTGATCGCAGCGACTGCCGCGCTGTTCGTGTTCTCGCTGTTGATGTTCCGCTTCGTGCCGCAGCAGTTCTTCCCGGACTCGACCCGGCCGGAACTGATGATCGACATCGAACTGGCCGAGGGCGCGTCGCTGCAGGCCACCCAGGCCCAGGCGGGCAAGCTGGAGAAGCTGCTGAAGGGGCGCGAGGGCATCCAGAACTACGTGGCCTATGTGGGCACGGGCTCGCCGCGTTTCTACCTGCCACTGGACCAGCAGCTGCCGGCGACCAATTTCTCGCAGTTCGTGGTGCTGACTGAAAACGCGGAGGCCCGTGAAGCGACCCGCGACTGGCTGCTGAAAGAGGTCATTCCGCAGTTCCCGGACGTGCAGATGCGCGTAACCCGGCTGGAGAACGGGCCGCCGGTCGGCTACCCGGTGCAGCTGCGCGTGTCCGGCGAGCACATCGCGCAGGTACAGGCGATTGCGCGCAAGGTGCAGGACAAGGTGCGCGAGAACCCGCATGTGATGAACGTCAACCTGGACTGGAGCGAGCCGAGCAAGGTGGTGCGGCTGGTGATCGACCAGGACCGTGCGCGCGCGCTGGGAATCACCAGTGCGCAGGTGAGCCAGCTGCTGGGCACGTCGCTGTCGGGCACCAGCGTGAGCACTTACCGTGAGGGCAACCGCCTGATCGAGATGCTGCTGCGCGGGCCGGAGAACGAACGCATCCGCCTGGACATGCTGGGCAGCCTGGCGATTCCCACGGCCAGCGGCACCTCGGTGACGCTGTCGCAGGTGGCGCGCCTGGAGTATGTGTTCGAGGACGGCATCATCTGGCACCGCAATCGTCTGCCGACGGTGACGGTGCGCGCGGATATCGGTGATGGCAGCCAGGCGCTGGACGTGGTGCAGCAGATCCTGCCGACGCTGGACGGTATCCGTGCCGAACTTCCGCATGGCTATCTGTTGGAGACGGGCGGCACGGTGGAGGATTCGGCACGCGGCCAGGATTCGATCAAGGCTGGCATGCCGTTGTTCCTGATCGTGGTGGCGACCCTGCTGATGCTGCAGCTGCGCAGCTTCTCGCGCGCGGCGATGGTGCTGGTGACGGCCCCGCTGGGGATCATCGGGGCCACGCTGTTCCTGCTGCTGTTCCGCGCGCCGTTCGGCTTTGTGGCGCTGCTGGGCACGATCGCACTGGCCGGCATGATCATGCGCAACTCGGTGATCCTGATCGACCAGATCCAGCAGGACATCGATGCCGGCCATGACCGTTGGCACGCCATCATCGATGCGACGGTGCGGCGCTTCCGCCCGATCGTGCTGACCGCACTGGCGGCGGTGCTGGCGATGATTCCGCTGTCGCGCAGTGCGTTCTACGGCTCGATGGCGATCTCGATCATGGGCGGCCTGATCGTCGGCACCGTACTGACCCTGGTGTTCCTGCCGGCGCTGTATGCGGCATGGTTCCGGGTCAAGCCGGGCGAGGCGGGCTGATCATTGCACCGCGAACAGCCCTCGGCTGCTGCTCTACGTGTTGAGGTCCGTCGGGGGTGGGTTCGCGGGGGACGCCGTGAACCCATCCATGGGGGCTTGTCAAAAACATCCATGTTTTTGACACCCCCGCGAACCCGCACCGACCCACCTTCGACAGGAGGTCGGTGGCCACAGGAAGGGCGGTAGCGCCGGCCGTTGGCCGGCCCACGGACCGCCTGGGTCGGCCAACGGCTGGGGCCACCCATCCACACTCCATGACCCGACTTTGATTTCCCATGGCGACCGACCCACTGT
>DGLB01000082.1:0-31340 GCA_002387845.1 Stenotrophomonas maltophilia
ACGCACGAAACTTTGAATTTTGCTTCCTGCAGACGGCCTATGTCTGAAGAAGTGGTGGAGCCAAGCGGGATCGAACCGCTGACCTCCTGCATGCCATGCAGGCGCTCTCCCAGCTGAGCTATGGCCCCACGAAACACCTGGCAGGCCAGGCTTGCAGCATTGATGAGTGGCGTCCCCACGGGGATTCGAACCCCGGTCGCCACCGTGAAAGGGTGATGTCCTAGGCCTCTAGACGATGGGGACGCATGTAGCTCATCAAGTTTTTTCAGCAACCTCGAACGGCCTAAGGTTCGAAGTGGTGGAGCCAAGCGGGATCGAACCGCTGACCTCCTGCATGCCATGCAGGCGCTCTCCCAGCTGAGCTATGGCCCCACGATGCTGGAGGCGGAATTCTACGCGTGAATGCCGCTTTCGCCAAGTCTTTTATGTGACATCGCAGTGAAAAATTTCACGCGCGGTGTCGCTGCAAGGCAGGCAACAAAAAACCCCGGCAGGGCCGGGGTTCGTTGTGTCATTGNNCAGCTGAGCTATGGCCCCACGTCGTGAGGAGCGAAACTATAGCGATGGCGATTTCGCTTGGCAAGCGAAATTTGCACGCATTGCTTCATGTTTCGCATGAACTTCCGTCACGACCCTGTCTGCGCGCCGGGAAGGCGCTGGAAGCGCAGCCGCAGGGCGTTGCTGATCACCGACACCGAGCTCAGGCTCATCGCCACCGCGGCCAGCATCGGCGACAGCGAAATGCCCAGCGGATACAGCACCCCGGCGGCCACCGGAATGCCCAGTCCGTTGTAGAGGAAGGCAAAGCCCAGGTTCTGGCGCATGTTGCGCACGCTGGCCTGCGACAGCTGGCGCGCCCGCACGATGCCGCGCAGATCACCCTTCACCAGCGTGACCTGCGCGCTGGACATGGCCACGTCGGTACCGTTGCCCATGGCAATGCCCACATTCGCGCTGGCCAGTGCCGGCGCGTCGTTGATGCCGTCGCCGGCCATCGCCACCGTGCGTCCTTGCGCCTGCAGGGTGCGGATCAGTTCGGCCTTGTCGGCCGGACGCATTTCGCCGTGCACCTCGTCCAGCCCCAGCTCGGCGGCAACGGCCTGCGCGGTCGCCGTGCCATCGCCGGTGGCCATCACGATGCGCATCCCGGCATCGTGCAGCTGCGTGATGGCCTCGGCCGTGGATGCCTTGATCGGGTCGGCCACCGCCAGCAACCCCGCGAGCTCACCGTCCGCGGCAAGGAACATCACGCTGGCACCACCGGAACGCAACTGCTGCGCATCGGCCTGCAGCGGGGTGAGCGCAATGCCGTGCTCGTGCATCAGCGACACGTTCCCGAGCAGCAGGGTGCGGCCGTCGACCCGACCGCGCACGCCCATGCCGGTGACCGAATCGAAATCTTCCGGCGTCGAAAGCGTGATGGCACGGGCGCGGGCTTCGGTCACGATGGCCGCGGCCAAGGGGTGCTCGCTGCCCTGGTCGAGGCTGGCTGCCCAGCGCAGCACGTCGATGTCGTTGAACGCAGCCGTCGCCTGTACCGTTCGGAACGCCGGGCGGCCTTCAGTGAGCGTGCCGGTCTTGTCCACCACCAGGGTGTCCACCTGGCGCAGCGCTTCAATGGCTTCCGCGTCGCGGAACAGTACACCGTGCTGGGCGGCGCGGCCGGTGGCGACCATGATCGTCATTGGCGTGGCCAGGCCCAGGGCGCAGGGGCAGGCGATGATCAGCACGGCCACCGCGCTCAGCACCGCATGGGTCCACGACGGCTCGGGGCCGAACAGACCCCAGCCGAGCAGCGTCACCACCGCTACCGCCAACACCGCCAGCACGAACCAGTACGCAACCTTGTCGGCCATGCGCTGCATCGGCGCGCGCGAGCGCTGCGCCTGCGCCACCAATTGCACGATCTGCGCCAGCATGCTGTCGTCGCCCACCCGATCGGCACGGATCACCAGGCTGCCGGTGCCGTTGAGCGTGGCTCCGATCACCGTGTCGCCTGATGTCTTGGTGACCGGCACCGGTTCGCCGGTCAGCATCGATTCGTCCACGCTGGATCGGCCTTCCAGTACGGTGCCGTCCACCGGCACTTTTTCGCCGGGGCGCACACGCACACGGTCGCCCGGTTGCACGGCGGCCAGTTCCAGGTCTTCCTCGCGGCCATCGTCACGCAGTACACGCGCGGTTTTCGGGGCCAGGCCCAGCAGCCCCTTGATCGCCGCCGAGGTCTGCGCGCGGGCGCGCAGTTCCATCAGCTGCCCCAGCAGGGTGAGCGAAATGATGACGGCGGCGGCTTCGAAGTACACCCCGACATGGCCATGCTGCTGGAACGAGGGCGGGAACAGGCCGGGCGCAACAGTGGCCACCACGCTGTAGCCGTAGGCTGCGATCACCCCGGTGCCGATCAGGGTCCACATGTTCGGGCTGCGGTTGGCAATGGACTGCGCCCAGCGCTGCAGGAACGGCCAGCCCGCCCACAGCACCACCGGGGTGGCCAGGGCGAACTCGATCCACACCCGCACGGTGGGTGAAAGCCCGTGCAGCAGCGGTGTCATCGCCAGCATCGCCAGCGCCATCACGGCCACGCTCAGCGGCAGGCTCCACCAGAAGCGGCGGCGGAAGTCGGTCAGCTCCGGGTTCTCGCCGTCGTCCAGGCTGGGCATCATCGGCTCCAGCGCCATGCCGCAGATGGGGCAGGTGCCGGGGCCGTCCTGGACAATCTGCGGGTCCATCGGGCAGGTGTACAGCGTCCCCGGCGGGGGCGGGTTCTTCAGTGCAGCGGGGGCGGCGTGGCCCTTGTGGCTGCAGCAGCTTCCATGGGCACTCATGCGCGCGGCTCCGTCAGTGCGGCCAGGATCGGGCAGGCCGCATTGGCCCCGTGCCCGGGACACGCGTCTACCAGCTGCTTCAGTGCCCCATGCATGCGCTGCAGCTCGGTGATGCGCTGCTGGATGTCGTCCAGCCGGTGCACCGCCGTTTCGCGGACCTTGGCGACGTCGTGGTGACGCTGGTCGCTGAGCGCCAGCAGCTCACCAATCTCCTCCAGGGTGAAACCCAGTGCCTTGGCGCGGCGGATGAACTGGAGGCGAGTGAGATCCGTGTCGGAAAAGACCCGGTATCCGCCCGCGCTGCGCTGCGCGGTGGGCAGCAGGTGCTGGCGCTCGTAGTAGCGCACGGTGTCGATGGGCACGCCGGCCTGGCGTGCAAGTTGTCCGATGTTCATGGCGATCCTGGAGGAGGCGTAGGGCCAGTCTGCACCCTGGAGTCTGGTCAAGAGTCAAGGGTTGGCTGCCGGGGTGGGAATGTCGCGACCGGGCCAGATTTGCAACAAGTTTCATAGCTGGCGCAGAGGGTGGTCCGTACGCTCCGTTCAATCGCCGCAAATCCTTGTTTACACAGGGTTTGCCCTCGCCAGAACAGCCCGCCAGTGCAGCCGTACCAGGAGCGTGACCCATGGATGCATCGCCCCCTTCTTCCTCGTCCCCCTCGAAGTCCTCACCCCTTCTGATGGAAGTCGGGGTCTTGGAGTATCCCGGCAGCCTGCGACAGGCGGCCCCGGTCCTGTCCGAGCTGGCCCAGCGTTGCAACCGGACGGCCGCGGCGGGCCGCCGCCCGGGGGCCCGCATGCTGGTCACCCGCTGGACCTTGTCCACGCGCGGCACCGGCATGCAGCGGGTTGCCGGTGCGGAACTGTTTGGCGACGCGGTCCCGGCGGTGATCGTGGTGCCGGGCAACGAGCCGACGTGGCCCTTGGCGCAACCCGACGAACGCATGCTGAACTGGCTGCGCAACAGCCATGACGCCGGCAGCATGCTGGCCGGCTGTGAAGAGGGCGGGCTGATGCTGGCGATGGCGGGCATGCTGACCGGGCGTTCGGTCAGCCTGCCGGCGCTTACCCGCTGTCCGCCGCTGGCGCAGATGGTGCCCAGCTGGCTGCCGAGCGAGCGTGCCCTGGTGGACGAAGGCGACCTGATGACGTCCTCCGGCGTCGACGCCTGGAAGTTCCTCAGCCTGCGTCTGCTCGCCCGCATCTATGGCCAGAGCGTGATGAGCGCGGCCATCCAGCAGCTGCAGCTGACCATTCCGAAGGCCGTGCAGGAAGACCTGGAGCGGTTCAGCCCGAACTTCGCGCACGGCGACCGCGGCATCCTCAAGGCCCAGCGCTGGCTGCACAGCATCGCCGCGCGGGGCGTTTCCCTGCAGGACATCTGCGAGGCTTCCGGGCTGGAGCCGCGCACCTTGCAGCGGCGGTTCCTCAAAGCCACGGGCATGCGCCCCATCGCTTATTGTCAGCGCTTGCGCATCGCCAAGGCGCAATTGCTGCTGCAGGCCGGCGGTGCGGTCGATGAAGTGTCGTGGACGGTGGGCTATTCCGACCAGAGTGCGTTCCGGCGTCTGTTCCTGCGCATTGTGGGGGTCACGCCGGCGCGGTATCGCCGGCAGATCTTCTCGTCGCGGCGCGAACGCGCGCGCCCGGCCAATGGCAAAACGCAGAGTGAACCGATGCGCTCGGTTGCATGAAAGGTGGGCAGGCCTGGCGGTTGCGACTACCCTGTGCGCAGAGCGAACGCGCTTATTGCCAGGAGTTGCCATGTTGTTGAAACAACCGTCCGTGCTGGTGTCCATGCTGGCCGTCACGCTGACTCTGCTGCCCGCTGCGGGCCACGCACAGGCCACTTCCAGCCCGGCAGCCCCCGCGGCCAAGGCGCGCCCCGCGGTCCTGCAGGGGATTGAGAAGCAAGGCTTCCAGGTGCTGGGCGAATTCGATGCGCCGGCCGGCCTGCGTGGTTTTGCCGGGGTGGTCAGCGAGCAGCAGCCGGCCACGGCCTATGTCACGGCCGATGGTTCGCATGTCCTGTTCGGCACCCTGTTCAATGACAAGGGCGAAGACGTGGGCGCGGCCGCGCTGGACCGGCTGGTGGCCAAGCCGATGTCCGACAAGATCTGGAGCAAGCTCGATGCCAGCGGCTGGGTGCGCGACGGTCGTGCCGATGCGCCCAAGGTCATTTACACCTTCAGTGATGCCAACTGCCCGTACTGCCATCACTTCTGGCAGGCCGCACGGCCGTGGGTGGACAGCGGCAAGGTGCAGCTGCGCCATGTCATGGTCGGGGTGATCCGTGAGGACAGCCCGGCCAAGGCCGCGGCCATCCTGGGCGCGCCCAACCCCAGCGCCGTGTTCCTGGAAAACGAACACAGTTTCAGCAAGGGCGGCATCAAGCCGGCTGCCAGCATCAGCCCGGCACTGGCCAACAAGTTGGATGCCAATCAGCGCCTGATGCTGGAGCTCGGCTTCCAGGGGACGCCCGGCATTCTGTTCCGTGATGCGCAAGGCGTGGTCCAGCGTGTGAGTGGCATGCCGCAGGGTGAGGACATGGAAAAGGTGATGGGCCCGCGCTGATCGGCGCGGCACCCTTTCACAGCATCACTTCACGACGCACTCACCAGCACCTTGTTACTCAAGGCGCTGGTCTGCCGCCGGCGAACGGCAGATCACCCGGGATGAGGAGGGAATCCCACGCGGGTGCCCGGAAGGCACGCTTCATTGCACGCGCGATGCTGCAATGAGGTGGCCGTCACACTCCTGCGATGCAGTACCGGGTGGTCGGTCCGGTCGCTGTGCGCATGCACATCGTCTGGAACGGCAGTTGCGACTGCGGTTCACGGAGGATGCAATGCGCCTGTCTGTGTGGGTAGTGGTCGGTGTCTTATGCGCGGCGACGTTGCCGCTGCCGGTGCAGGCCCAGGATTCCGCGCAGGCATTGCGCCAGGATATCCAGACCCTGCGCAGGACGCTGGAAAGCATGGAGCAGCGCCTGCAGGCGCTGGAGCAGGCAGAGGGCGGCGCGCCGCCTTCAACGCTGCCCGCGCAACCCCCTGCGGTGGTGGCTGCCGCACCCACCAGCACCCTGGCCCGCGCCGCGCAGGTGCCGGGTACCGGCCAGACGATTCTGCCGCCACGTGATTCGGTGGGCGATCCCTCCACCGCAGCCTCGCGCCCCGACAGTGCGGCCGGCCCGACGGACCCGGAGCTGAAAGGCTTCTTTGCCATTCCCAACACCGACACGATGATCCGCATTGGCGGCTACGCCAAGCTGGACGCGATTGCCGATGCGCGCGCCAGTGGCGACGAGGACCAGTTCATCACCTCGACCATTCCGGTAGGCAGCGACCACCGCGACATGCGCAACTTCAACCTGCATGCCAAGCAGACCCGTTTCAGCTTCGAGGCGCGCCGCCCGACCACGCATGGCAACCTGCGCTTCTATCTGGAGAACGACTTCTTCGGCAGCAGCGACGGCTATGAATTCCGCCTGCGCCACGCGTATGGGCAGCTGGGCAACACCTACGCCGGCTACGGCTACTCCAGCTTCATGGATGCCGACAGCCTGCCTGACACCCTGGACTTCGCCGGGCCGGGTGGAGCGGGCTACCTGCTGGTGGCGGGCATCCATCACAGCTTCGCGATGGGAAAAGGCAACACGCTGACGATAGCCGCTGAAGATCCCGACAGCGAACTGGCCGGTACCACCGACGACACGCGCGCTGAAAGCCGCCTGCCCGATGTAACCCTGACCGCGCGCATGGAGCGTGACTGGGGCCATCTGCAGCTGGGCGCGGTGGCACGCAGCATCGGCTATGACGGGATTGACCGTGATGAGCGCAAGCTGGGCGGCGGCGTGCAGGTGAGCGGCTCGGCCAGCGTGGGGGAACAGGACCTGCTGCTGTTCGGCGTGCTGGGCGGCAAAGGCGTGAGCCGCTACACCGCCGACCTCACCGGCTCCGGCCTGGACGCCGCCATCGCGCTGGATGGACGGCTGCGCATGCTGTCGCTGGCCGGTGGTTTCGTTGGCTACACCCACTACTGGTCGCCGATGTGGCGTTCGAACCTGGTGCTCGGCCAGCTCGCGCTGGGCCGCGACGAGGCCCTGGCGGCCGACGCTTTCCGGCAAAGCCGCTACGGCGTGCTGAATCTGATCTGGAGCCCGGCCCCGTCGTGGACCATGGGCATGGAGCTGCTGTACGGGCAGCTGGAACAGCAGGACGGCCAGCGCGCAGACACGATGCGGCTGCAGGGCAGCCTTCAATACAACTTCATCAAATAGCGGCCGAGGAGAAGCGTCATGGCGCAGGGGAAGAAGATTGGAGTGGTCGGTGCCACCTTCCTGGTGGCTGGCAACATGATGGGGTCGGGGGTGTTTCTGCTGCCCTCCAGCCTGGCCAAGATCGGCACTGCCTCGATCTGGGGCTGGTTGATCACCACCGCCGGCGCGCTGCTGCTGGCCTTTGTTTTCGCCAAGCTGGGCAAGCTGGCCCCCAAGGCCGGCGGCCCCTACGCGT
The DNA here is from genome assembly GCA_002387845.1 of Stenotrophomonas maltophilia. Taxonomy (GTDB): domain Bacteria; phylum Pseudomonadota; class Gammaproteobacteria; order Xanthomonadales; family Xanthomonadaceae; genus Stenotrophomonas; species Stenotrophomonas maltophilia_AG. The sequence continues at coordinate 7,339 of DGLB01000082.1, forward strand.
ATGCGCGCGACTGGTTCGGCCCGTACATGGGCTTCCAGACCAACACCATCTACTGGTTCGCCAACTGGATCGGCAATGTGGCCATCCCGATCGCAGCGGTGGGCTACTTCAGCTATTTCTTCCCGATTCTGTCCCAGCCTGTTCCGCGCTGCATCGCGGTGCTGGCGCTGGTCTGGGTGCTCAGTTTCGCCAATGTGATCGGCCCGGCGTTCGTCAGCCGCGTGCAGACGGTGACCACCAGCTTCGCGCTGGTGCCCATTCTGGGCATTGCGATCTTCGGCTGGTTCTTCTTCGACCCGGCCATCTTCAAGGGCGCGTACAACGTGTCCGGTGAATCCAACTTCGGCGCGATCTCCAGCGCCGCCGCGCTCACCCTGTGGGCGTTCATCGGTGTGGAGTCGGCGTCGGTCACCGCCGGGGTGGTCGAGAACCCGGAGAAGAACGTGGCCCGCGCGACCCTGGCCGGGGTGTTCCTGGCCGCCATCGCCTACATCGCCAGTTCCTCGGTGATCATGGGCATGGTGCCCAATGGTGAGCTGCAGACCTCTGATGCGCCGTTCGCACTGGCCGCCGCCAATGCGGTAGGCGGGTGGGGTGGGGCGCTGGTCAGCCTGTGTGCCTTTGTCGGTGCAGCCGGCTCGCTGGGCGGCTGGATCCTGTTGACGGCCCAGAGCGCCAAGGCCGCCTCCGATGACGGGCTGTTCCCGAGCATCTTCAGCAAGACCAACAAGGACGACGTGCCGGTGAAGGGCGTGCTGATCGTGGCCGTGCTGATGACGGTCGCCGTGCTGGTGACCTCCACCTCGGAAACCGCCTCGGCCCAGTTCGATGTGATCACCTCGGCCGCAGTGGTACTGACCCTGCTGCCCTACATCTACTCCTGCGTGGCCTGCTACTTCGTGGTGGAGCGTTCGCACACGCTGGTGCACACCGGCGCATTCTGGTTCCTGACCAGCATCACCGTCGTGTACTGCCTGTGGGCGATCTTCGGTTCGTCCGGCAGCATCGTGCAGTACGCGTTCCTGTTCGTGCTGTTCATCACCGTGTTCTACCCGTTCTTCAGCGAGGAGCGCCGCCGCCAGCGCGGCCAGCTGCCGCCGTTGGATGCTTCGAAGGCTTCGTGAGTCTGCCCCCAGGAGAAACGCTGTGTACTTCAAATCATTGGATTACCCGGTCATCGTCATCGATGCCGACTACGAGTCGCCGCGCATCGGTGGCATTCTGATCCGCGCGCTGGTGGAGGAACTGCGCAAGAACGAGCAGCGCGTGCTGTGTGGCCTGACCCTGGCCGACGCCCAGGCTGGGGCGCGGACCTACGTGGCCGCGTCCGCAGTGCTGATCTCGATTGACGGCACCGAAGACGAACCCACCGAGTTCCAGCGCCTGCTCGGGTTCCTGCGCGAGCAGAGCGCGCGCCGGGGCGGGCTGCCGGTGTTCCTGTACGGCGAGCGCCGCACCATCGAGAAGGTGCCGAGCAAGCTGCTCAAGTACGTGCATGGCTACATCTTCCTGTTCGAGGACACCAAGAGCTTCATTGCCCGCCAGGTGATGCGCGCGGCCGAAGACTACATGCACACGCTGCTGCCGCCGTTCTTCAAGGCGTTGATCCACCATGCGGCGGAGTCCAACTACTCCTGGCATACCCCGGGGCATGCCGGTGGCGTGGCCTTCACCAAGTCGCCCGTGGGCCGCGCGTTCCACCAGTTCTATGGCGAGAACACGCTGCGCAGCGATCTCTCGATCTCGGTGCCGGAGCTGGGCTCGCTGCTCGACCACAGCGGCCCGATCAAAGAGGCCGAAAATGAGGCAGCACGCAATTTCGGAGCCGACCACACCTTCTTCGTCACCAACGGCACCTCCACCGCCAACAAGATTGTCTGGCATGGCACCGTGGGCCGGGGTGACGTGGTGTTCGTCGACCGCAACTGCCATAAATCGCTGTTGCATGCGTTGATCATGACCGGTGGCGTACCGGTGTACTTCAAACCCAGCCGCAACGCGCACGGCATCATCGGGCCGATCAGCCTGGACCAGTTCACCCCCGAGGCGTTGCAGCAGGCCATTGCCGCCAACCCACTGGCCAGCCAGGCGTTCCAGGCCGGTTCCAAGCCGCGCATTGCGGTGGTCACCAATTCCACCTATGACGGGCTGTGCTACAACGCCGAGAAGATTGCCGACGAGATCGGCAGCGCGGTGGACTTCCTGCATTTCGACGAGGCCTGGTATGCCTACGCCGCGTTTCATCCGTTCTATGAGAACCATTACGGCATGGCCAAGGGCAAGGCGCGCGAGCAGGATGCGATCATCTTCACCACCCATTCCACGCACAAGCTGCTGGCCGCCTTCTCGCAGGCCTCGATGATCCATGTGCGCAATGCCGCTACCCGCGAGCTGGATGCCGAGCGTTTCAACGAGGCGTTCATGATGCACACCACCACCAGCCCGCACTACGGCGTGATTGCCGCCTGCGATGTGGCCTCGAAGATGATGGAAGGCGCGGCCGGTGAATCGCTGGTGCAGGAAATGCACGACGAGGCGATTGCCTTCCGTCGCGCCATGCTGCATGTGCGCGACGACCTCGGTCGCGACGACTGGTGGTTCAGCGTCTGGCAGTCGGACAAGCTGGAGCGTTCGCTGGCCAAAGGTGACGCACCGGCCCCGCTGGTGGCCAAGCGCGAGGAATGGTATCTGCAACCCGATGCCTACTGGCATGGGTTCGACGGGCTGGTGGAAGACTATGTGCTGATCGACCCGATCAAGGTCACCCTGTTGACCCCGGGGTTGTCGATCAGTGGTGAGATGGTGGAGCGCGGCATTCCGGCCGCCGTGCTCAGCAAGTTCCTGTGGACGCGCGGCATCACGGTCGAGAAGACCAACCTGTACTCGGTGCTGTTCCTGTTCTCGATGGGGATCACCAAGGGCAAGTGGAGCACCCTGGTCACCGAACTGATGGCGTTCAAGGAACTGTATGACCACAACGCACCGCTGAGCCGGGCCTTGCCCGATCTGGCCGCCGACTATGGCGAGATCTATGCCGGCTGGGGCCTGCGCGACCTGTGCCAGGCCCTGCACGACTTCAACCGCGAGTTTGAAGTGGCCCAGGTGATGCGCGAGATGTACGTGGACCTGCCCACGCCGGTGATGACCCCAGCGCAGGCCTACGACCACCTGGTGCGTGGGGAGATCGAGCGGGTCGACATCGAGGCGCTGAGCGGTCGCGTGGCCGGCACCATGCTGGTGCCGTATCCGCCCGGCATTCCCACCATCATGCCGGGCGAGCGCTTCGGGTCGTCCGATGAGCCCATCATCCAGTCGCTGCGGATCGCCCGCGAACAGAACGCGCGCTTCCCGGGTTTCGAGTCGGACGTGCACGGGCTTATCATCGACCGTACCGGCACAACGCCCAGCTACAAGGTGGAGGTGCTGAAGGTCTGAGCCCAGGCGCAGGACCTTCGGCTGGCGATGGATACAGCACGTGAGCAGCGGGTTCTGAAGTTTTCAATCGGGGTCACGGTGGCGGTCAGCGCCACCGGTTTCGTCGGCGGCCTGCTGGTGGGTTCGCAGGCGATTCTGTTTGATGGCGTCTACAGTCTGGTTGACGTGGCGCTGACCCTGGTGGCGCTGGCGGTGCTGCGGCTGGTGGCGCGGGAGGAAAGTCCGCGCTTCCAGTATGGCTATTGGCACCTGGAGCCGATGGTGGAGGCGCTGGGCGGGGCGATTCTGGCCTTGGCCTGCATCTATGCGCTGGCCAACTCGATCATTGGTCTGACGACCGGCGGGCATACGGTCAAGGCCGGACCTGCGCTGGTGTGGGCGCTGGTGCTGTGCGTGAGCAACCTGGGCATGGCCGCGATTGTGCGTGTGTACGCCAAGCGGTTGCAGTCCGGGCTGCTGTGGCTGGATGTCCGGGCGTGGCTGCTGAGCGGGCTGATGAGCCTGGCGGTGGTGCTGGCGTTTGCGATTGCCTTGCTGCTGCGCGATGGCGACCACGCGCACTGGATTCCCTACCTCGATCCGCTGGTGCTGGCCGCGATCAGTCTGGCGGTGCTGCCGGTGCCGTTGCGCGGCGCGTGGCGAGCGATGCGTGAGGTGCTGCAGGTCGCGCCGGACACACTGGACGCACGGGTGCAGGAGGTCATGAGTGCATTCGTGGCCGAGCATGGATATCTGGACTTCACCAGCCACGTGGCCAAGATGGGGCGCATGCGGTTTGTCGAGATCCACATCCTGACCCACCCGGATACGGTGATCGGGAGCATTGGCAGTGTGGATGCGTTGCGCGACGAGATTGCCGAACGACTGGACGCGCGCGGTAGCGACTTCTGGCTGACGATTGATTTCACCGCCGACCCGGCGTGGACGTGAGGGGCGTAATGGGGGTGCGTTCGGAACGTTCCGTACGATGGGACGGTGGAGGATGGGTAGGGTCGCACGACAGTCGACCGCCGATAGCGGTGATCGGCGCGGGGTAGGCCGGGTGCATGGCGAAAACGCGCGTCACCGTTCGATGGTCATGCCGATATCGAATGGTGATGAGGTACGTGCAGTCGACCGGGGGTCGACTCTACCGGGGGGTATGCGTATCATATATGATTCATATATGACTCGGAGTGCCCATGGGCATCGTCAACATCGACGACCAGCTGCACGACAACCTGCGCCGCGCCAGCGCGGTTTCCGGCCGCTCCATCAACGCCCAGGCCGGTTTCTGGATCAAGGTCGGCATGCTCTGCGAAATGAACCCGGGCCTGAGCTACCAGGAGATCGTCTGCCGTGAGCTGCGCGCTGCCGGGGTCGACCCCGGCGCACTACGGGTGGCCGAGGCATGATCAAGACACCCGAAGAGCGCCGCCTGATGGCGGAATCCGGCCGCCTGCTGGCGCACGTGTTCGAAGCACTGGACACGCTGCAGCTGGAAGGCATGACCACCCTGCAGGTGAACGACTGGGTGGAGCGCTTCATCGTCGATGAGCTGCAGGCGCGCCCGGCCAGCAAGGGCCAGTACGGCTTCGAGTACGTGCTCAATACCTCCATCGACACCGTGGTCTGCCACGGCGTGCCCTCGGCCGAGGACGTGCTGCGCGCCGGCAGCATCGTCAATCTGGATATCACGCTGGAGAAAAACGGCTTCATCGCCGATTCCAGCAAGACCTACCTGATCGGCGAGGTGGACTACGCCGCCAAGCGGCTGGTGCGGGTCACCCGCGAGGCGATGTGGAAGGGCATCGAGGTGGTGCGTCCGGGTGCAACGCTGGGCGATATCGGCTTCGCCATCCAGCAGCATGCCAAGGCGCATGGCTACAGCGTGGTCAAGGAGTTCTGCGGCCACGGCATTGGCCGGGAGATGCACGAAGAGCCGCAGGTGCTGCATTACGGCAAGCGGGGTGCCGGGTTGGAACTGGAAGAAGGCATGACCTTCACCATTGAGCCGATGATCAACCAGGGCCGTGCGGCGATTGACCACAGCGATGATGGCTGGACCGTGACCACGCGCGACGGCAAGCTGTCGGCGCAGTTCGAACACACCGTGCTGGTGACCGCTGACGGCGTGCAGGTCCTTACGCTGCGCGAAGGCGAACGCAGCCGGTAACGCACCGGTAGGGTCGCACGACAGTCGACCGCCGATAGCGGATCAACATCCGGGAAGGCATGGCGTTGGGCGAAAGCGTATGCCCATCCGGGTCCATGCCCTAAAGCATCGATTGGTGCTATCGGCAGTCGACTGTCGTGCGACCCTACCAGTCCACCCCCCACGCCCATGTCAGCGTCCAGACCACGCCCCAGGGTCACGTTCGCGTCGACACCAGTTTCAGGAAAGCTTCGTTCTGATACCGGCTCATCCTCAGCTGCTGCCCATTGTCCATCGTCACCACATGGTGGCCGTTGAACCACGGATGGATCGCTTTCACCCGGCGCACGTTGACGATGGCCGAACGGTGCACGCGCGCGAAATGCCTCGGGTCCAGCTGGGCGGCCAGCTGGGTCATGGTCTGGCGCAGGTCGTGTATGTGGCCGGGCACGTGGATCAGCACACTGTTGCGTGATGCCTTGATCCAGATGATGTCGTCCACCGGGACCAGCACCACATGTTCGTCCACCCGTACCGGGATGCGTTCCAGGTACTGGTCGCGCTGACGCAGGGCATCCAGTGCCTGCAGGATCTGCTGCGAGGTCTGCGCGCCGACGGCACCGGCCTGTGCCAGCCGCGCCTTTGCGCGCTGCAGGGTGGCGGCAAAGCGCTCGCGGCTGAAGGGCTTGACCAGGTAATCAACCGCATTGGTTTCGAATGCCTTCACCGCGTACTGCTCGTAGGCGGTGACAAACACCGTGGCCGGCATGCGCTCGACCCCGATCGTGGCCACCACATCCAGGCCGGTGATGGCCGGCATCTGGATGTCGAGAAACACCAGGTCGGGCGATTGTGCGCGGATGTGATGCACCGCCGAGACCCCGTCGCCACATTCACCCAGCACCGTGATTCCGTCGTCTTCTTCCAGCAGCCGCACGATCGCGCGGCGCGCGATGGGCTCGTCATCCACCACCAGCGCGGTGATGCTCATGGTGCCGCCAGGCCCGCACTGAACTCGGGCGCATCGTCGGCACCCTCCATCTCCCGGAACGGCAGGCGGACACGGCAGGCGACGCCCTCCGGCCAGGTGATGTCCAGCCGGACCTCGGCCGCGTCGCCGTACAGTTCGCGCAGCCGCAGCCGGGTGTTGGCCATGCCGATGCCGTGTCCGGCGGCCTTGCTGTCGCCAGCGTCCAGCACGCTGTTGCGGTTGCGCACTTCCAGGCACAGGGTGTCGCCGTCGCGACGGGCTTCAATCTCGATCACGTCGCTGCCGACCCGTTGGCCGATACCGTGGCGCACCGCGTTCTCCACCAGCGGCTGCAGGATCAGGCTGGGTACCGCACAGTCGAGCGTGTCCGGTGCGATGTAGGTACGGGTGGTCAGGCGGTCTTTGAAGCGGGTGCGCTGGATGCCCAGGTACAGCTCCAGCAGGTCCAGCTCCTGGCGCAGGGGGATTTCCTGGCCATCGTAGTCTTCCAGGAAGGCGCGCAGCAGCTCGCTCAGGCGCAGCAGCATGTCCTCCGCCGAGAGCGTGTCCTCGTCCATGAGGGTGATGATGGCGTGCAGGGTGTTGAACAGAAAATGGGGCTGCAGCTGCGATTTCAGCGCGACCAGTCGTGATTGCGCCAGTTCGGTGGCCAGGCGCGCGGCCTCCAGTTCGCGGCGCGACTTCTCGGCGTGGTAGTGCAGCGCCTGCTGGATCGCCAGCAGCGCCCAGTAGGTGAGCAGGCCGGTGGCGAAGTGCTGGGCGATGAAGTACGCCAGCTGCTCGAAGAAGCCGCTGGGTTCGAAGACGGTAGAAACCAGAGCGCCGATGGCCATGGCGGCCGAGGTGAGGCCGAAGCTCAGCAGTACGTGGCGGCCCAGGCCGACCCAGTGCGCGCCATTGAGCAGCGGATAGCGCGCACCCAGGCGGAACACCAAGGGGGCCAGTGCGGCCCAGGTTCCCCATTGGATGGCGGACCAGCGCAGGTGGATGAGCAACGACCAGTGCTGGCCGTGAACGTGACCGGCAATCCAGTCCTGGATGGCAAAGACGATGACCACGATGCCCCACAGCGCCAGATAGCGGGGCAGGGGCAGGGCAGTGTCATCAAGGCGGATGGGCATGGCCGGAGTCCTGGGCCGAAAGGGCCTGGGTCATCTTAGGCGCGGCGGCGTGGCGGGAGAAGTGTGGACGCGGGCGCGCTGCGATTGGTCCCGGCGTGGCAGCGATTCGTCCCGGATCGGTGGCCTGGCGGGTTGCGCGGGGCTCTGATGCAGCCACACCCCTCTGCAGGAGCTGATGCCATGACCGTGAGCCGTAGTGTCGTGATGTGCGTTCTTATGCTTTCCAACGTGGCGCAGGCTGGTCAGGCGCGCTACCTGACGCTGCTCAATCGTGCGCATGACACTGTGGTGGAGGTGGAGGTGGAGGTGGCCGTGCAGGGGAGTGATGCGTACCAACCGCGCGTTATCGACCCGTTGTCCGGAGGCGGCGGCAGTACGACGGTGCGGTTGGGGAAAGCGGGCTGCCGCTTTGATGTGCGCCTGCAGTTTCGAAATGGGCGTCAGGCGGTGTATCGAGAGGTGGACGCGTGCAAGGGTGATGCGTTGGTGATAGTGCCATTGCCGCGGCAATGAAGCGCGGTAGGGTCGCACGACAGTCGACCGCCGGTGGCGATGCAGCGTTCGGGAAGGCATGACCGTTGGTTGGAGCGCTTCTCCGGTCGGGTCCATGCCCCAAAGCGCCGATGGACGTTATCGGCGGTCGACTGTCGTGCGACCCTACCGGTGGTGCGTGACGCCGCAGAGGGCGGGCCAGCGGCGGGGGAGCGTGCGCGAGCCGAAAATCGCGGAGAAAGGCACGGAGAAGAGCAGTGCCACCATCAGGCCGGTCATGGCCCGGTCTGCGGCCTGCAGTTGTGTGCCACCAGCAATGCCGGCCTCCAGCAGTTGCGGCACCAGGAAGATGCCGATGACCTTGAATGGAACAACCACCACCAGCAGTACCGCGGCAACAAAGCCATAGCCCAGCGCGGCGGAGACGGCGATGTAGGCCAGCGGATGCGGCATGCGGCCGCGCTGCGCCAGCACCCGGAGCACCGGCCACCAGATCGGTGCGGTGACCCACGCGACCCACAGCCCCTCTTCAAGCAACAGCCACATCAGCCAGTTGAATCCATCGTCAGACGGTTGCATCAGGGTGGGTCCTTGGTTGGAGGGGCACTGCGTGCGCACAGCAACGTCCAGTGGCTGGCCAGCGTGCGGGTGATCCACCAGGTCAACAGCAGGGGGGAAAGTGCCAACGCCGCAGCAAATACCGTTCGGTCACGTTCGATCGCCCACGCACCGGGCACCACAATCCATGACCATGGCAGATGAGCGGGGTGAACCAGCAGCTCATGCAGTTTCAGCACCGCAACCAGCAGCACAAACACCAGCGCGGTTGCGCCATAGATCAGTGCCAATGCAGTGAAGACGAAGCCCCAGCGTTGCCGCATGTCTCCGTGCCGCAGCACGTGTTGAGCCGACCACCAGATGGGTACGGTCGACCACGCCAGATAGGCCAGTGCGATGGCGGCAAACGTCAGCGTGAGGCGGGTACCCAGCATATCGAGCATGCCCTCGATCATTGCGGCGGCCTCCGTACCGGCACGTGTTGATCCATCAGTTCCACCACCCAGTCAATGAACACCCGCAGCTTGGCGCTGACGTGCCGGTTGGGCGGGAAGGCCAGGTTCAAGGGCATGGCATCCAGGGTCCAGTCCGGGAACAAACGTACCAGTTCGCCGCGCTGCACGTGCGCGTCGGCCATGTAGTCGGGCAGCCAGATCACGCCCAGCCCGGCCAGCCCAGCGGCCATGTAGGTATTGCCGTCGTCCATCGCGAAGGTGTGCCTGCCCTGTACGGTGAGCGGCTCGCTGCCGCGCTGCAGGGTGACGTGCAACAGGCGACCGCCGTGCTTGCGCAGGTAGCCGATGATCTGGTGCGGCTCGGTTTCCAGCGCCGACGGATGATCCGGTACGCCGTGGCGTTCGAGGTACGCGGGCGCGGCATACAACCCGGCCTGCAGGTCGCCGATGTGGCGGGCCACCAGTGAGGGATCGGTGATCGCACCCCCGCGGATCACGCAGTCCACGTTCTCGTCGATCAGATCGACATGGCGGTCGCTGGCACCCAGGTCGAGCTGGATGTCCGGCCAGCGGGCATGGAAGTCGTGCAGGGCAGGGACGATGATCAGCCGGGCGAGCGGGCTGGGCACGTCCACCCGGATCCGGCCGCGTGGGCTGGCAGCAAAGCTGGAAAGACTGGTTTCGGCGTCGTCGAGGTCTGCCAGCAGGCGCCGTACCCGCTCGTAGTAGGCCGCGCCGTCAGCAGTGACGTTGACCTGCCGCGTGGTGCGGTTGAGCAGGCGCACCCGCAACCGCGCTTCCAGTTGCTGCACCAGTTGGGTGACGGTGGTGCGGCTCATGTGCAGGGTCTGCGCGGCCTGGGTGAAGCTGCCGGTTTCCACGACCCGGGCGAAGGCCTGCATGGCGTCGAAGCGGTCCATCGGCGCTCCTGAAAAGTGATTGTTTGGATTCTACAAACAGTGTTGGACAAACGGGGCGGTTTATCCGGCGCGGCCTGCGGCGGAGACTGGGAACCTTCCCCCATCAAGGAGCCTCCCATGGCTACCCGTGACGTCGTGTTTCCCAAGGGCCGTCAGGCACTGTATGAGCGCTACAGCTACTCGCCGGCGGTGCGCACCAACGGCCTGTTGTTCGTGTCCGGCCAGGTGGGCAGCCGTGAAGATGGCTCGCCGGAGCCGGACGTGGAGTCGCAGGTCCGGCGGGCGTTCGAGAATCTCAACGCGATCCTGGCCGAAGCCGGTTGCACGTTTGCGGATGTGCAGGACGTGACCGTCTTCATGATCGACCCGGCCAACATCCTGGAGCGGGTGTGGCCGGTGGTGCTCGAGCATTGGGGCCCGGCTCCGCACCCGACGCTCACGGCGGTCGGGGTGACCTGGCTGGCCGGGTTCGACGTGGAATTCAAGGTGGTGGCAAAGTTGCCGTCGACGCCGTGATCCGCAAGCGGGTCACGCGGCGGCGGTCCATGGCCTCCACCTGCACGGTGTAACCCTCGTGCTCAATGGCGTCGCCTTCCACCGGCAAACGGTCCAGCTGCTGCAGCAGCAGCCCGGCCAGGGTCTGGTAGCGCGGATGACGCGGGAAGTCGATGCCGGTCAGGCGCTGCAGGTCATCCAGGGTCAGGGCCCCGTCGGCTTCCCAGCTGCCGTCGGCCTGCGCCTGCACGCCATAACCTTCATCCTGGGTGTCGGCCAGGTCGCCGGCAATCGCCGCCAGCAGGTCGTTGGCGGTGACCAGGCCTTCCACGCTGCCGTACTCGTCAACCACGACCGCCACCGGTACCGGTTGTTCGCGGATCACCTCCAGCGCCTGCAGCACGCTGGCGCTGGAAATCACATAAGCCGGCTCGCGCAGCGCATCCTGCAGTGACAGCGGTTTGCCCTTCAGCACGCCAGCCAGCAGGTCGCGGCTCTGCACGATGCCCTGCACCTGGTCCAGGTCGCCTTCGGCCACCAGCATGCGGGTGTGCGGCGAGTCGATCAGCTTCTGCATCGCATGTGCCTCACCGCGACCGACATCGATCCATTCCAGGTCGGCACGCACCGTCATCACGCTGGACACCGGGCGATCGGCCAGGCTGAGCACGCTGCGGATCATGTCCTGCTCGGCCGGTTCCAGGCGCTCTTCGTCCGCACCTTCTTCGCGGTCGTCGTCATGCCCCTGCCTGGGCTGTGCGCCGAGCATGCGCAGCACGGCATCGGCCGTGCGCTGGCGGAACGGCAGGCGCTTTTCGTTGCGCTCCCGATTGAAGCGCACCCACTGGTTGAAGCTTTCGACCAGGATCGAGAAGGCGATGGCGGCGTACAGGTAACCCTTCGGGATCTTGTAGCCCAGGCCCTCGGCGACCAGGCTGAAACCGATCATCAACAGGAAGCCCAGGCACAGCACCACCACGGTGGGGTGCTTGTTGACGAAGCGGGTCAGCGGCTTGCTGGCCAGCATCATCACCGCCATGGCGATGGTCACGGCGGCGTACATCACGCCCAGGTGGTCGACCATGCCGACCGCGGTGATCACCGAGTCCAGCGAGAACACCGCATCAAGCACGACGATCTGGGTGACCACAGCGGCGAAGCTGGCATACACCTTGCTGCCATTTTCGTTGTGTTCACGGCCTTCCAGGCGCTCGTGCAGCTCCATGGTGCCCTTGAACAGCAGGAACAGGCCGCCGCCCAGCAGAATCAGGTCGCGTCCGGAGAAGCTGTGCCCGAACAGGTCGAACAGGGGCTCGGTCAGCTTCATGATCCACGACAGCGCCGCCAGCAGCACCAGCCGCATCAGCAGTGCCAGGGTCAGGCCGATCATCCGTGCGCGGTCGCGCTGGTGGGGTGGCAGCTTGTCCGCCAGGATCGCAATGAACACCAGGTTGTCGATGCCCAATACGATTTCGAGCACCACCAGGGTTGCAAGACCCAGCCAGATGTTGGGGTCAGCGAGCCATTCCATTACGTAACTCTCATTGAAAAAGGAGGGGTGTCGTAGCGCCGGGTCTTGCCCGGCTGGCGACCCTGCCGGCACCGCGTGCAGCCGGGCAGAGCCCGGCGCTACGGTTCATGCGTCATCAGATCGCCGGGCTGGCACTGCAGCTCGCGGCAGATCGCGTCCAGCGTGGAAAAGCGGATCGCTTTGGCCTTGCCGGTCTTCAGGATCGAAAGATTGGCCAGCGTGATGTCCACGCGCACGGACAGCTCTGAAAGCGTCATACCCCGCTTGGCCAGCATCTGGTCCAGGGTGATGACCACCGCCATCAGACCACGCCGTCCAGGTCTTCGCGCATGGCGGCACCGGCTTCGAACACGCGCGCCATCACGAACAGCATCAGCACCGCGATCAGGCCGGTGATCGACATGCCGCCACCCACCTCCATCCAGGCGAACGCCGGGCCCATCCAGCTGGCATGCAGGCCAATGGCAATCGACAGCAGCTCCATTGCCAGCATCAGCCAGGCCATGCGCCGCAGCCGCAGGGCGTGACCATGCGCGAACAGGTGCCCGCCGCGCACCGCACGCACGAAGCGCTGCAGGTGGCGCAGGAACACCAGGCCGATGCTGAGCAGCACCACGATGCCCAGCAGACCCAGGCTGAAGTGGGGGAACAGCCACTGCTGCCGGGCCTGTTCCGCCGTGAGACCAGCCGACTGCAGCAGCCAGCTGCGGTCGAAATACACCACGGGGAAGGCGCACAGGGCGGCCAGGATGCCCAGCCAGCACAGGGCCATGACGGCGCGCAGTGCGATGCGGGTGAGGTGAACGATGTCGCCCGACGCAGCAGGTCGGTCGGTACTGCCTGCCACGCGGGCCTCCGGGATGGACGGCCGCCAGTGGCCGTCTGTTTATTGATAAACGATAAGTCGGGCAGCTGTCCAGCCCCGTATCGCGCGATAGGCGTTACGTGAAGACGGTATTAACGGAAAATTGACATCAGCATGAACAGCGGGCAGAGTTGGCTCCGCCCGGATGGGCACCAAAAACTCCCTGGAAGGATTTCAATGAAGAAGTACATCTCCCTGGCCGCTGCCGTTGCACTGGCCACCCTGTCCACCAACGCCTTCGCGGGCCAGGCTTTTGTCCGCGGTGAACTGGGCAGCAGCGAAACCGAAGTCAGCTTCGATGGTTTCCGTGGCAGCGAATCCGACACGGCCGCCATCCTCGGCGGTGGTTACTGGTTCACCCCGAACATCGGCGTCGAAGGCCATGTGGGCTCGCTGTACAACAAGAGCGTGGGCTACGACGAAGAGCTGGACCTGGTCTCGATCGGTGCCGGCCTGGTGGCCAAGAAGAACTTCGGCGCGGACAACACCGGCTTCTTCATCGGTGCCCGCGCAGGCATTGCGCGCATGACCGCGCAGGTTCGCGAAGACACCTGGGACGTGGTCGATGACGAAAGCTCGACCAAGCCGTACTACGGCGTGAACGTCGGCTATGACTTCAATCGTCGTTGGGGCCTGAGCCTGAACTACGACCGCCGCCAGGGTGAGTTCAGCGGCGTGGACGTGGACGTGGACACCTACAGCCTGGGTGGCGAGTTCCGCTTCTGACAAGCACGGCAGCCGGGCAAGCCCGGCGCTACGGAGCAGCCGGGCAAGCCCGGCTCTACGGTGCGGGAGTTACCAGCATCCTCGTCGATGCGGACGGCAGGCCGGCAACGGTCTGCCGTTTTTTTTGCCTGTGCGGGTGTACGCTCGGCGCACACAACGGTGCTGGAGGGTGCGATGGCGAAGGTGACCGGAATTGGCGGGGTGTTCTTCAAGGCACGCGGTGACCGCAAGGAACTGGCCGACTGGTACCGCCAGCATCTGGGCATGGCGCTGGAGGATTTTGGCGGCGCGGTGCTGCGCTGGCCCGATGACCGCGCGGATGATGGCGGCTTGACCGTGTGGCACGTCGCGGAGCGCGACACGCAGTGGTTCAGCCCAAGCGACTCGGCCTTCATGATCAACTACCGGGTGGACGACCTGGACGCGTTGCTGGTGCAGCTGCGTGAGGCCGGCGTGCAGGTGGTGGCCGGGCCGGAGCAGCACGAGAACGGCGCGTTCGCGTGGATTGTGGACCCCGACGGCAACAAGGTGGAGCTGTGGCAGCCCAAGGCGTGGGACCCGGAGCGTCGCCCGGGCTGAACCGGTAAGCCGAAGGCGCTCGCTTTCACGCGGCATCGCGCGGGCGTTGCCGATAGTGGAGGCATGTCTGCGTCTTGCCTCCTTCCCCGATGCCGTTGATTCCCGAGCGTGTGCGACGATTGCCTTGGCCATGGCGTACCGCGCTGCTGTGGTTCCTGGCGATCTACGCGGTGTACCTGCTGGCCGGCAACGTGTTTCTCAACACGCCGCTGTTCGAGACGGTGGTGAACCGCAAGCCGGAGAAGTTCACCCTGCAGACCGGGCCTGCCGTGACCCTGCTGCCGGGGCACGCGATTGTGTGGAACATCCGCATTCGTGGCCAGGCCAACCACACGGTGTATGTCTTCCGCGCCGAACGGGCCAGCGCGTGGATCTCGCTGCCGGCGCTGGTGCGGCGTGAAGTGCATATTCCCCGCATCAACGCGACCGATGTCGAAGCGGAGATCGAGCGCGTCGAGAAAGCCATTCCGCCACCGCCGCGCGGTGACCGCGGCTGGGTGATGCGGCTGGACGCGATCCATAGCGACAGCATCCACAGTGCCCGTTTCGGCAAATTGATGATTGCCGGCAAGGGCGATGCCACGGTCGGCTTCGTCAAGCAGATCAAGGGCGGCCCGTCGGAGCTGCTGGATTCCACCGCAGGCTTCAAGGACGCCACGTTGAGCTGGGAGGGGGTGACCCTGCTGGAGCAGACGCGGCTGGATGCGCGCTTTGGTTACCCGCGTCATTACCGCGACGAAGCGCCGGGCATCCGCAAGTTCGGGCTGGTGCAGGCCAGCCTGGAGATCGAGGGGCGCAGTCGTGCGCTGCAGATCGACACCGCCGGGGCGCACGCCAAGGTTGGCACGGCACCGGCTGAGGCCCACATCAAAGGTGCGCTCGGGTTGGATCGCGGTGAACTGCGACCGGGCAGCCGGCTGGTGTGGCGTTTGCCGCTGCATGCCGGCGTGCACGCCACCGACCGCGGGCTGCTGGCGTTGCAGCTGGACGTGGCCCAGGACATCCGCGTGCAGGCCCGGTTGCCACGTGATGAGGAAACCGGCAGCGAGCTGGATGCAGACCTGAAGGTGGCGGGGCGGAAGATTCCATTCGAAGACCCGGCCACCCTGCTGCCGCGCCTGTCCGGGCAGGTGCGCGGGGCGTGGCAGTTCGAGTCGTTGAACTGGATTGCGGATCTGTTCGTGCGCAAACCGTGGTTCCATCTGGATGGCGGCGGCCTGCTCAATGCGGACCTGAAGGTGGTGGATGGACAGCTGGCCGCGGGCAGCACGCTGGACATTCCCAAGGTGGCCGCCGTGGCAGACGTGGCCGGTGTACGCATGCAGGGCGATGCGCGGGCGACGGGGCGGATTGCAGCCGGCAAGCCGGCGCAGGCGCATCTGGATGTGCGCATACCGGCGTTTCGTGCGGCGGCGTCAGGCGAGAAGCAGGTGCTGTTCGAGGGGCAGAACATGGACCTGGCGCTGCAGGCGGATGCCCGGTTGCAGCAGATGCGCGACACCCTGCAGTCGCGGCTGCAGTTCACCGACGCGCGGGTGCCGGACCTGACCGCGTACAACCGTTACCTGGGCGAGGGCAGCGTGCGGTTGCTGGGCGGGACCGGCCTGCTGAGCGGCGATGTGGAGCTGGATACGTCGGGGCGGGTGGGGCGCGGTCGTGCTGACCTGCGCGGGCGGGGTGCCCGGTTGCAGGTGGCAGGCATGCAGTTGGCCGGTGATGCGCAGGTCAAGGCGCAGCTGAAACGCGCGGACCTGGAGGCCAGGCAGTTCGACCTGGGCGGCAGCACGGTCCTGTTGCGCAACATCCGCACCGGCGACGGCAAGGGCGACGCGACCTGGTGGGGCAACGTGACCCTGCGTGAGGGCAGGATCGACGCTGCGGCACCGTTCGAGGTGAATGCACAGACTGACGTCCGCCTGCGCGACGCGGGGCCATTGCTGGGCGTGTTTGCCGAACGCAGCGCGTACCCGCGCTGGGTGCTGGGACTGCTGGATTCGGGCGAGGTGCAGGCAACCGGACAGCTACGCTGGAAGCGCGGTGCGGTGACCATTGATGACCTGCAGGCCGAAAACGAGCGGCTGTCGCTGCGTGCGCGGTTGCAGATGGCGAAGGCGCAGAAGAAGGGCGACCTCTACCTGCGCTGGGGCGTGCTGGGAGCGGGTGTCGAGCTGGACGGTGACCAGCGCCAATGGCATCTGGCCGGCGCGCGCGAGTGGTACGAGGGCCGCCAGACTCCGTAGAGCCGGGCTGGCCCGGCTGCTCCTCGCGACCCTGCCGATCAACGCGGCTCATTCATCACGCACGCGGCGGGTTCCGTAGGGCATTCCGACCGTTCATGACACGCAGGGCGTGTCACCACGCCTTCCTCGGACTCCACCATCTGCCGCGCCAGCTCCGCACTGGCCACGTGCCCCTGCAGGAACAACAACCCTTCGTAGATGTTCATGGCTTCACCTCAAGGCTTGAATGGCCGTCATCTTGAGCGCACCATCAGCGCCGGAAAAGCGACATTTCCGCAACCTTGTCTTGAACAGGATTCAAGTCTCAATGTCCCGCATGCCGCTGCAGTCGCTGCACAATTTCGTGGTGGCTGCCCGCCTGGGCAACCTCACCCGTGCCGCCGAATCCATGAACCTGACGGTGAGCGCGCTCAGCCACCAGATGCGCCAGCTGGAGCAGCGCCTGGGCTACCCGCTGCTGCTGCGGCAGGCACGCGGGGTGCGGTTGACGCCGGAGGGTCAGCGCCTGCTGGAGCAGGTCGGGCCGCACCTGGACGCGATCGGCGAGGCGTTCCAGCCCTTTGCCGCACGGCATGACCGTGTGCTGACGGTGAGCGCGGTGCCGTCGATGGCCTCGAACTGGTTGGTGCCGCGCCTGGGCCAGTTCGTGGCGGCGTATCCGCACATCGAGATCAATCTGGAGTCGACCGAGCGGCTGACCGATTTCGAGCGGCAACTGCAGGTGGATGCCGCATTGCGGGTGGGCGCGGGGCAGTGGCCGGGCGTCACCGCCGAGCCGTTGTTCGACGACTGGCTGGTGCCGATGGCCAGCCCGGCGCTGGTAGCGCGGATGGGCGGAATGGAGGCCACCGCGTTGTCGCAATGGCCGTTGCTGGGGGATCCCGACGGCGAATGGCAGCGTTGGTTTGCACTGACCGGCGAGCGCGCACCGAGCCGCTACGTGGCCATGCTCAACGACTCAGAATCACACCACCGGGCGGCACTAGACGGCATCGGCGTGGCATTGGGGCGGGTGACCCGGGCGCAGCTGCTGCTGCAGTCCGGGCAGCTGATCGCGTTGTCACCGCATCGGTTGAAAACCCGCTGGTCGCACTGGCTGGTGTACCCGGCGCGTTCGGCGACGCATCAGGGGTTTCTGGCGTTTCGGGAATGGGTGATGGCGCAGGCAGCCAACATGTAGAGCCGGGCTTGCCCGGCTGCGTTTGATGGGTCGTTTCGTTGCAGCCGGGCAAGCCCGGCTCTACGCCGCTGCATTTCTGGCACAGCCGGGCAAGCCCGGCTCTACGCGTTGCTGGTCGGCCAATAGTGGCTGTCCGGTGTGGCTCGCGCACCGAAAATGGCCTGGCCCACCCGCACCACGGTCGCCCCTTCCTCGATGGCGATCTCGAAATCGCCGGACATGCCCATCGACAGTTCGTCCAGGCTGACGCCGGCGGGCAAGGTGGGCTGCAGGCGCTCGCGCAGTTCACGCAGGCGAACGAAGCAGGGACGCACCTGTTCGGGGTCGGGCGAAAACAGTGCCAGGGTCATCAGGCCGCGCACGCGCAGGTTGGAAAACGCCGGCAACTGCTGCACGAAGTCGGCCACTTCAATCGGATCCAGCCCGTACTTGCTGGCTTCACCGGAGGTGTTGACCTGCACGAACACGTCCAGTTGGCGTTGCTCCAGTTCAAGGCGCTGGTCCAGCACCTGCGCCACGCGCAGGCTGTCCAGGGCCTGGAATTCGCTGGCGAAGCGGGCCACATCGCGGGCTTTGTTGGTCTGCAGGTGGCCGATCACCGACCAGCGGATGCCGAGGTCGGCCATGGCTTCGGATTTGGCCTTGGCTTCCTGCACCTTGTTTTCGCCCAGCTCGGTACAGCCGGCCTGGCAGGCCAGCCGCAGGCGGGCTTCATCGACGGTCTTGCTGACCGGCAGCAGGCGCACGCTGTGCGGGTCGCGCCCGGCACGGGTGCAGGCGGCGGCAATGCGCGCGTGCACGGCGTCCAGGTTGTGGCGGAAGTCGTCAACGGTGCTGGCCTGGGGCCAGACGGGTGGGGCAATGGACACGGGCGGGACCGGGTGCGGATGTGCCGGGATTTTCGCACGCGGTTGGGTGCCCGGTTCGATGGTTTTCATGCGTTACCGGACGCGGAAGCGTTCACGGCCGTCGTCTGTCGACCGACGCTACCAAAACAGCATCCAGCAGCATTTTGCGGGAACCCGGATGGAGGAGGGCCCCGCAAATTGTGGGGCGCAGCGCCGTGGGCCGACCGAAGGTCGGATTACGGCGCGGCCTGAGAACCCGGGCGTACGTAATGCGACTGGCCGTTGTCGCTCAGGAAGATGAGTTCCGGTTTGCCCTGCCAGGAACTCAGCATGGCCCCGGTGTTGTTCTGGTGCTTGACCACCAGGGTGGCCCCGCGGTCCGGGTTGGCGGTGACCTTGAACACCTCGGTGGTGCCGCGGGCATCGTCGAGGGTCAGCACGGCTTCGTCGCCGACATCGGCGGTGCCATAGCCGCCGCGTTCAGAGCCGTCGGCCCCGAGCAGGATCAGGCCGGACAGCGGCGAGGCGCGTGGCCCCTGGGTGACGCCCTGGCTGACCGGGTCGGGTACCGGTGCGCCCAGAATGACCCGGGCCTGGCCGCTGGCATCCTGGATGACCAGGCCGCGTGCGGTGATGACGCGCTGGTCGGACTGGCTCTGGTGCAAAGCAATGGCCGTCCAGCCGGAAACAACCAGGGCAAGACTGGATACCACCAGCGTGGTGAAAGTGAGTGCGCGCGACACAGGCGGCTCCGGATCCTTGGAATGGCAGCGACAATACCCGATTGCGGGTTTATGACACCAGTCAGAAAAGTCCGAATCGGGTTGTTTGCGTGAAGCGGGTCACAGGCCGTCAATGAAAATCGCGGCTGGACGTGCGCACGCCGGCAATCAGCTCATCCATGTTGTGCATGCGCTGCACGATCAGGTGCTGCACGCCGTCCACCCGCTCCAGCCGGCCGTCGATCTGCATCAGCTGGGCTTCCACCAGTACCCGGTGCTGGCGGTCGGCGGTGCGTCGCCAGACCACGGCATTGACCATGCCGCACTCGTCTTCCAGTGTCAGGAACGTTACGCCGCTGGCGGTCTGCGGGCGCTGACGCATGCGGACCAGTCCGGCAAAGCGCACGCTGCGCCCGTGCGGCAGCTGCGCCAGCTGGTCTGAACGCAGGCAGCGGCGCTGCTCCAGCTGCGCGCGGATGAACGACACCATATGCCGACCCAGGGTGGTGCCGGTGCTGTTGTAATCCGCCTGCATGTCCTCGAACGCACTCGGCGCAGGCAGGGCGACCTCGGCGTCGTCGGTGGCGCGCACGTTGTCGAACAGCGGCAGTGGCTTTTCCACACCGGAAACGTCCCAGCGCGCGCGGTGCCGGTGTCCGCTCAAGCCCTTCAGTGCGCCGGCGTCGGCCAGCAGGCCCTGGTGGCGGCGGTCCAGCTGCGCACGCTGGCTGAGGTCGGCCACGCTTTCGAACAGGCCACGTGCGCGTGCCTGCATCACCGCCATCGCCATCGTCTCGCTGAAACCATCGATCATGCGCAGGCCCAGGCGGATGCCGGGGGTGTCCGGCTCGGGCGTCAATGTGCAGTCCCAATCGCTGTGGCGCACATCCACCGGCAGCACCGCCACGCCATGCCGGCGCGCATCCTGCAGGATCTGGTCGGGGGTATAGAACCCCAGTGGCTGGCTGTTGATCAGGCTGGCCGCGAACGCGGCCGGATGGTGGCATTTCAGCCAGCAGCTCACATAGGTGATCAGCGCGAAGCTGGCGGCATGGCTTTCGGGGAAGCCGTAGCTGCCAAAGCCCTTGATCTGCTCGAACAGGCGTTCGCCGTATTCGCGGCTGTAGCCGTTTTTCGCCATGCCGGCCAGCAGCTTGTCGCGGTGCGGCTCCAGCCCGCCGTGGCGTTTCCAGGCGGCCATCGAGCGGCGCAGTGCGTCGGCTTCACCGGGCGTGAAATCGGCCGCGGCCACTGCCAGCTGCATCACCTGTTCCTGGAACAACGGCACGCCCAAGGTGCGTTTGAAGACCTTTTCCAGTGCCGGTGGGTAGTCGATCTCTTCGCTGCCTTTTTCCTTCAGCTGCTTCCGCCGGTTGAGGTAGGGATGCACCATGTCGCCCTGGATCGGCCCGGGCCGCACGATCGCCACTTCAATCACCAGGTCATAGAAACAGCGCGGCTGCATGCGCGGCAGCATGGCCATCTGCGCGCGTGATTCAATCTGGAAAACCCCCAGCGTGTCGGCGCGGCAGATCATGTCGTAGGTGGGCACGTCGTCGGCGGGAAGGCGCGCCATGGTCAGCACCTCGCCCCCGGCCGTGCGTACGCCACGCCCCTGCAGCACCGACAGGCATTTGCGCACCGCAGTGAGCATGCCCAGCGCCAGGCAGTCGACCTTCATCAGCCCGGTGGCATCGAGGTCGTCCTTGTCCCACTGGATCACCGTGCGGTTGTCCATGGCGGCGTTTTCCACCGGTACCAGGGTGGACAGCGGGTGTTCGGAAATCACGAAACCGCCGGGGTGCTGGGACAGGTGGCGCGGGAAATCCACCAGCTCGGCGGTCAGCGCCACCACCCGCTGCATCAGCGGCGTGTCCGGATCGAAGCCGCGCTCGCGCAGCGCCTCGGGCAGCGGTTCATGGCTGCTCCAGCGGTCCAGGCAGGCGGCCAGTTCGTTGACCTGGTCCGGCGGCAGGCCCAGCGCGCGGGCCACGTCGCGCACCGCACTGCGGCCACGGTAGCTGATCGCCACCGCGGTGAGCGCGGCACGTTCCCGGCCATAGCGGTTGAACACGTACTGCAGCACTTCTTCGCGGCGTTCGTGTTCGAAGTCGATGTCGATGTCCGGCGGTTCGTCGCGCTCGGCCGAGATGAAACGCTCGAACAGCAGTTCCATGTGGCTGGGGTCGATCTCGGTCACCCCCAGCACGTAACACACCACCGAGTTGGCGGCCGAGCCGCGGCCCTGGCACAGGATCTGCTGGCTGCGCGCGAAGCGCACGATGTCGTGCACGGTCAGGAAGTACGATGCGTACTGCTTGCCGTTGATCAGCTTCAGTTCGTGCTCGATCAGTTCGCGCTGTCTGGTTGAGGTGCCGCCCGGCCAGCGCCAACGGATGCCATCTTCGACCAGCGCGCGCAGCCAGCTGGCCGGGTCGTGGCCGGCCGGTACCAGTTCGTGCGGATAGGTGTACTGCAGCTGTTTGAGATCAAACGTGCAGCGCGCGGCAATGCGCAGGGTTTCTTCCAGCAGCTCGGCCGGGTACAGCGCGGCCAGCGCCTGGCGCGTGCGCAGGTGGCGTTCGCCATTGGGAAACAGGTGCCAGCCGGCATCGGCCACGGTGCAGTGCTGGCGGATCGCGGTCAGGGTGTCCTGCAGCGCGCGGCGGCGGCGTACATGCATGTGCACATCGCCGCTGGCCACCAGCGGGATGTCGTGGGCGTAGCCGAACTCCAGCAGGGCTTCCAGCCGTTCCACGTCGTCGGCTTCGCGATGCAGCTCCACCGCCAGCCACAGCCGGTGCGGGAAACGCGCCTGCAGCCAGTGCGCATCTTCCGCGCCGGGCGTGCGCGCCGGCCACAGGCACAGCAGGCCATCGGGCAGCGCGTCGAAGTCTTCGCGCAGGCACTGGTACTGGCCCTTGGGCGCGCGCCGGCGGCAGGTGGTGATCAGCTGGCACAGCGCGGCATAGGCGGCCAGGTCGGTGCACAGCAGCACCAGCCTGGGGCCGTTCTCGATCTGGAATTCAGCACCGGTGATCAGCGCCAGTTCGTGTTTCTTCGCCGCCTGCCAGGCACGCACGATGCCGGCCAGCGAACACTCATCGGTGATCGCCAGCGCGCGGTAGCCCTGTTCCCGGGCACGCTCGAACAGTTCGTCGGCAATGGAGGCCCCCCGCTGGAAACTGAAGGCCGACAGGCAATGCAGTTCGGCGTAATCGGGCAGGTCGGTGCTCATGCAAACCAGCCGTGCAGCATGAACGGACCGTGGCGTGCGCCGGCGGCGGTATAGGCCCAGCCGCGCTGGCCGGTGCCGGTTTCGACCACGTAGTAGTCACGGCGCACGTCGCCTTCGTCCCACCAGCCCGATTCGATCCGTTCCGGCCCGGACAGAATGCGCAGCTCCGGGTCGCGCAGCAGTTGCGGGGTCGGCAGCAGCCAGCCGGGGCGCAGCGGCAGGGCCGGCGGCACAGCCTTGGGCGCACCGTCGGCATTGCCGCTGGCCCGTTCCGGGCGGTGTTCGGCGCGCAGCCCCACGCTTTGTACGGCATCGTCGCCCAGCCGCGCGCGCAGCCGTTCGCGCAGCTGTTCCCAGGGCATCGCCTGCTGCGGGCGGGGGTCGAACAGGTCGCGTGCGGCCGGCACGAACGGCGGCAGGTGGGCCGCCTGCAGGCGCAGGGCACGGCTGCCGGCGGGCAGCAGCAGGTGGTCGACGCGGTTGCGCGCCAGGTCGAACAACACGCCGGCATCGCGTTCGGGCGACAGCAGGCCCACGCGCAACTGCGTGTCCGGGTGCTGTTCGTGTTCGAACCACAGGTCAAACTGCTGCACGCCGCCATCGCGCGAGCACAGGAACGCGGCCAGGTCGGTGGTCAGGCGGCGCAGCGGGAACAGCAGTGCCTGGGTGGATTCGATCTCGTATTCGAATTCGATGCGTGCATCGAAGCGGTCGGGGGGCTGGAAGTACGGCAGCGGTGCGGCCTGCAGCCCGCGCAGGGCATCCAGATGGGTCAGTACCTGCGGCGGGAAACGCCGCGCCAGGCTTTCGCGCGGCAGGGCGAAGGCGGTGCCCAGCGTGCGCAGGCCGGAGCGCGCCAGCACCGTGACCGCTTCCGTGGGCAGGCCGCTGCGTTCGATCGGAATGTCGGCCAGCGCCGCTTCCAGCGTGGTCGCGTCCACGCCCAGCCGGGCATGCACGCCGGTCAGCACCCAGGCCGCGTGGGGATTGGGCGCGGCCACCAGGCGGTGGCGGAAGCCCAGTTCCTGCAGGCCGTCGTGCAGGCGCTGTTCAATCGCCGGCCAGTCGCCGAACAGGGCGCGGCTGGCCCCGATCTCCAGCGCCAGCGCATGCGGAAAGGCCAGGCTGACCTGCGAGCTGATGCCATACAGCCAGCTGGCCAGCAGCTGCCGCGTGCCCTGTTCGGCGCGCGGGTCGTATTCCACCGTACGCAGGTCGCGGGTGAGCACCTGCGCGGCGGACAGCAGCATGCCCCGGCGCAGACCCTGCTGGCGCGCCGCCGGGCTGACTGCGTGCAGCACCCGGCGCTGCATCGGGCCGGTGACCAGCACCAGCGGCGCACGCGGGTCCGGCTGTTGACGCAGGGCCGCGTCCAGCGCCAGTTGTGGCAGCAGCAGGCAGGCCCAGTGCACGGCGCGCCCTCACTGCACCCGGGCCAGCGGCAGCGGCTGCACCGGTGCAGCCGCTGCCGC
>DGLB01000082.1:31386-31612 GCA_002387845.1 Stenotrophomonas maltophilia
GCGGCAGCGGCTGCACCGGTGCCTGGCCGCCGCGGCACTTCAACACCCGCACCTGGCCGTCATCCAGTTGCAGGCGCAGCGGCGCGGGCGAGGGGTTGCGGCTCCAGCGCGCGTCGCGGAAGGCGATGCCCAGGCACTGGCCGCTTTCGGCGGCGACCTGCAGGCGGCGCAGGGCGCGGTCGTCGGTGGTCTGCGGCCAGCACAGCACCGCCGCGCAGGCCGCCGA
>DGLB01000061.1:0-156 GCA_002387845.1 Stenotrophomonas maltophilia
GGCTTAGATCTTGCCGACCAGGTCCAGCGACGGGGTCAGGGTCTTTTCGCCTTCCTTCCACTTGGCCGGGCACACCTGGTTCGGGTTGGCGGCGGTGAACTGGGCAGCCTTCAGCTTGCGCAGGGTCTCGGAGACGTCACGGGCGATCTCGTTGGA
>DGLB01000061.1:255-2886 GCA_002387845.1 Stenotrophomonas maltophilia
ATGTGCACGCCGAAGGCGCGGGTCAGCTTGTGGGTCGGGTCGCCGACCAGCGGGAACTGGGCCTTGCCGACGGCCGGCGAGGTTTCGTGCCACACCTTGTGCGAGAAGTGGGTGTCGGTGGTGACGATGTAGACCTCGGCACCGGCCTTCTTGAACTCGGCGTAGTGGTCAGCGGCGTCTTCGATCTCGGTCGGGCAGTTGAAGGTGAAGGCGGCCGGCATGAAGATCAGGACGGACCACTGGCCCTTCAGGCTGGCGTCGGAAACCTTGATGAATTCGCCGTTCTGGTAGGCATTGGCTTCGAACGACTGGATCTGGGTGTTGATGAGCGACATCGATGTTCCTCTTGGATGAAGGGCGGGGTGAAGCGATGGGTAAAGACTACCGGTCCTCGATCGATTAGTGAAATCAATTGATTCATCACTTTTCGATAGACGCCATCTATCGTAGGTGATTCAGGTGTCTTCACGGTCAGTCACCAAGGTGGGGTTGGAGTTCTTTCAATTCAATGACTTGAGTCTCAAATGGGGCGATGGCCTTGATAGATGCGGTAAATGGACGGGCGTTGGCGGCTGAACAATGCTGCAACCTGACCTACACTGCGCGGCCTACCGTTCCGGGCCTGCCATGACTGTCGCGCCACACCGTGAGATCCGCCAGCTGCTGGCCGAGGCCGCCGGGCAGCTGCCGGGCGTGGAGGGCCGCCACGAGGCCGAGCTGTTGCTGCTGCACGTGCTGGGCAGGGAACGCGGCTGGTTGTTCGCACACGCCACCGACGTGGTGGAGCCGGCGACCGAGGCGGCGTTCGCGCAGTTGCTGCAGCGCCGGATCCAGGGTGAGCCGGTGGCGTACCTGCTGGGGCGGCGCGGATTCTGGACGCTGGACTTGGTGGTCAGCCCGGCCACGCTTATCCCGAGGCCGGAAACCGAGCGGCTGGTCGAACTGGCGCTGGAGCGCCTGCCGCCGGACCGTCCTCTGCAGGTGGCCGACCTGGGCACCGGCAGTGGAGCCATCGCGCTGGCGCTGGCCAGTGAACGCCCGCTGGCGCAGGTGCTGGCCACCGACATGAGCCCGGAGGCGCTGTCCGTGGCCGCCGACAATGCGCGCCATCACGAACTGGTCAACGTACGCTTCCGGCAAGGTTCCTGGCACGCGGCGCTGGGCCAGGAACGCTTCGACCTGATCGCCACCAATCCGCCGTACATCGCGGCGGGCGACCCCCACTTGACCCAGGGCGACCTGCGCTACGAGCCGGCCACCGCGCTGGCCTCGGGCGCGGACGGGCTGGACGACATCCGGGTGATCGTAGCGGGCGCGCCGGCGCACCTGCGCGACGGCGGCTGGCTGCTGATCGAGCATGGCTGGGACCAGGGGCCGGCGATCCGCGCGCTGCTGGCGCAGGCGGGCTTCGGGGAAGTGAGTACCGCAGTGGATCTGGAGCACCGCGACCGGGTCAGTCTGGGACGCCTGCGGTAAACGAGGGCGGGGCTAGAATGGCGGCCAGTGTTTCATTCTTCTGGAGCTTCGCCCATGCGCACGCTGTACCCCGCGATCACCCCCTATGACGTTGGCAGCCTGAAGGTCGACGAACGCCACACGCTGTACTACGAACAGTGCGGCAACCCGGACGGCAAGCCGGTGGTGATGCTGCATGGGGGCCCGGGGGGCGGCTGCAGCGAGAAAATGCGCCAGTTCCACGACCCGGCCAAGTACCGGATCATCCTGTTCGACCAGCGCGGCGCGGGCCGTTCAACGCCGCATGCGGACCTGGTGGGCAACACCACCTGGGACCTGGTGGCGGACATCGAAAAGCTGCGCGAGCATCTGAAGGTGGAGCGCTGGCAGGTGTTCGGCGGCAGCTGGGGTTCGACCCTGGCGCTGGCGTATGCACAGACCCACCCACAGCAGGTCACCGAACTGGTACTGCGCGGCATCTTCATGCTGCGCCGCTGGGAGCTGGAATGGTTCTATCAGGAAGGTGCGAACCGTCTGTTCCCGGACGCGTGGGAACACTACCTGGCCCCGATTCCGCCGGTGGAGCGCCACGATCTGATTTCGGCCTTCCACCGCCGCCTGACCAGCGAAGACGAAGCCACCCGCCTCGCAGCGGCCAAGGCATGGAGCGTGTGGGAAGGTGCCACCAGCTTCCTGCACGTGGACGCTGACTTCGTGAACAGCCACGAAGACCCGCACTTCGCATTGGCGTTCGCGCGCATCGAGAACCACTATTTCGTCAACGGCGGCTTCTTCGAGGTGGAAGACCAGCTGCTGCGCGACGCGCACCGCATTGCCGACATCCCGGGCGTGATCGTGCACGGCCGCTACGACGTGGTCTGCCCGCTGCAGAACGCCTGGGAGCTGCACAAGGCCTGGCCCAAATCCACGCTGGAAATCTCGCCGGCCTCGGGCCATTCGGCATTCGAGGCGGAAAACATCGACGCGCTGGTGCGTGCCACGGATCGCTTCGCCGTCTGATTGCACGATTTCCGTAGAGCCGGGCTCTGCCCGGCTGCTGTTGGATTCGTGCGAACAACCCTCGTACATCGGTTTCCGTGTTTGGGCGTGCCGGGGTGGGTTTGCGGGACACGCCGTAAACCGCCCTCCGGGCCCCGGCCCAACCGCCAGCGGTTG
>DGLB01000083.1:0-11811 GCA_002387845.1 Stenotrophomonas maltophilia
GGGTTTTTCTTTGTGCGCCTTGAACGCGGACAACGCGACGGGGCCACGCCCTGACGGAAAGCCGGAACGCTGGGATGCCGGGATGCCGGGATCTTTGATTGGTAGCGTCGGTCGCAAGAGGACGGCCGATAACCTGCGCGACCGCATTGACGCATGGACCGGTGCAATCAGGCACCGGACGCATCGCGATCATTCCGAAAAGGGTCATGCCCAACCGAACGCGGTCACAGGATCGGCGGTCGACTGTCGTGCGACCCTACCGCAACCCCAGCACCACGAGATGCCGGAACGCCGGGATGCCAGAACGCCAGAACGCCAGAACGCCGCGATGTTTCATTGGTAGCGTCGGTCGCAAGACGACGGCCGATAACCTGCGCGACCGCATTGACGCATGGACCGGTGCAATCAGGTGCCCGACGCATCGCGGTACCCCCGAACAAGGTCATGCCCAACCGAACGCGGCCACAAGAACGGCGGTCGACTGTCGTGCGACCCTACCGGACAACGCGTGCTTCCCTGATGGAAGCGGCGTCGCAGCCCGGCGATGCTTGATCCATGCCCAGTTCCCGTCTGCTGTTCGGTCGCCGCTCCATCCGTTTTGCGTACTACACACTCACCACCACCGTGGCCAACCGCCGTCGCATCTTCACCGACGAAGCCAGCGTCAAATGCGTCGTAGACGCGCTGCGCCAGTCAGATCGGGAGCACCGCTCCCGAACCCTCGCCTGGGTGGTCATGCCGGATCACGTGCACTGGCTCATGCAGCTTTGCGATGACGACCTCAGTCGCTGCGTGCAGTGCTTCAAGTCCCGATCCGCACGCGCCTTCAACCTGCTTCACGACCGCGAGGGTACCGCCGTCTGGCAGCGCGGCTACTACGACCACTGCATCCGCAGCCAGGATGCCCTCGAGATCCACGCCCGGTACCTGATCGAGAATCCGGTGCGCGCCGGGCTGGTCAGCGTGCCCGAAGACTACCCCCATCACTGGAACCGCTGGCTCCACGACGCCAACACCCGCACAAACAAAAACGGCACCCCGAAGGATGCCGTTTCTGACTAAACCGGAACCCGGCGCTTACTTCGCCGCCGGCTCCGCCGTCTTGCCCTTCATCATCTCGTCGCGGGCGGCCTTGAACGGGTTGCCCTCGTACCAGTTCGGCCAACGGCCTGCAGTCGACAGCTCCTGGCCCACGCCATACAGCAGCTGCAGGTCTTCCACCGTGCCGTCGAGCTTCCAGGTCGCCTGGTCGTACTCGTCCTTCGGCCCGTGGTAACGATCACGCCCGTAGGCCTCCGCCGCCTTGCGGCCCGCTTCCACGCCACCGTCGCGCAGGTCTTCGCCGCCGTCGGCATACAGCGCCGGCACACCCGCCTTGGCGAAGTTGAAGTGATCCGAACGGAAGTAGAACCCGCTCTGCACCGAGGTCTCACCGTGCAGGGTACGGTCCTGCTTGGCCGCCAGCGGCTTCAGGATGTCTTCCAGCTCGGAGCTGCCAAAGCCGGTCACGGTCATGTCCTTGGCACGGCCGGCCACCGACATGGCGTCGATGTTGATCACGCCGGCAATCTTGTCCAGCGGGAAGGTCGGGTGGGTCACGTAGTACTTCGAGCCCAGCAGGCCCGACTCTTCCAGCGTCACCGCCAGGAACACCACCGAACGCTCCGGTGCCGGCTTCTGCTGTGCCATCGCACCGGCAATTTCCAGAATGCCGGCCACGCCGGTCGCGTTGTCGACCGCACCGTTGTAGATGTTGTCGCCCTGCTCACCCTCGTGCTTGCCCAGGTGGTCCCAGTGCGCCATGTACAGCACCGCTTCGTCGGCCTGCTTGCTGCCCGGCAGCACGCCCACCACGTTGCGCGAGGTCTTCTCGCTGATGGTGCTCTTCAGGTCCACCGACATCTTCGCCTTCAGCGGCACCGGCTTGAAGCCGCGCTTGTTGGCATCCTTGTAAGCCTGGTCCAGGTCCAGCCCGGCCTCGGCGAACAGCTGGCGCGCCGCATCGGCACTCAGCCAGCCCTGCGCCGGCAGGCGCGGTTCCGGGTCACCCTTGGCCGGCAGGTCGTACTGCGGGCCTGCCCAGGAATTCTTCACCACGTCCCAGCCGTACGACGCACCGGCGGTGTCGTGCACGATCAGCGCCGCGGCAGCCCCCTTGCGGGCGGCTTCCTCGAACTTGTAGGTCCAGCGGCCGTAGTAGGTCATGCGCTTGCCGTCGAACAGCTTGTCGTCGTTGACGTGGAAGCCCGGGTCGTTGACGAACATCACGACCGTCTTGCCCTTCCAGTCCTGCCCGGCGTAGTCGTTCCAGTTCTGCTCCGGCGCATCCACGCCGTAACCGACGAACACCAGTTCGCTGCCGTCGATCTTCACTTCCTGCTGGCCGGTGCGGGTGCCGATCACCATGTCGGTACCGAACTTCAGGTCACGGCTCTTGCCGCCCTGGTCCAGCTTCAGCACGGTGCTTTCGTCGGCCGTGGTCTCGGTCATCGCCACGTCCTGGAACCAGCTGTCGCCGTTGCCCGGCTGCAGGCCGATGCGCTGCATCTGGTCGCGGATGTAGTTCACGGTGCGCTCTTCACCTGCGCTGCCCGGCGCACGGCCTTCGAACCAGTCGGACGCCAGCGTCTTGACCAGCTCGCCGAAGTCGGCCTCGTTGATCTCGGGCGAGAACGCATGGGCGGCGGCGGCCGGTGCGGTGTCGGCCGCAGGTGCGGCAGCGGGGGCATCGGGCTCGCCCTTGCACGCGGTCAGCGCGGCAGTGGCGGCCAGGCACAGCAGAAGTTTGCGGGGCATCATCAATTCCTGGTGACAAAGGGCCGGTACCCAGGCCGGGCACCGGAAGGGAAGGGTATCAATCCGCCGGCGCGGTGTCGGTATCGAACGGGATCGGCTCCGCACCCGTGACCGGCCCGATGGTGGCGGTGCGGTGCACGTACAGGACCACCTCGCGCTCGAACTTCAGTTCGCCCGCTACCGAGGCCTTCGGGCCGATGATCACGCGCGGCTTGCGCGGCGCGCTGAGCGAGATGCTGAAGTTCGGCTTCTCGATATGGATGCCGCCTTCGACCTGCGAGCCAATGCCCACGGTGATGTCGCCGTTGACGGTCTTGATGCTGTTGCGGACCCGGGTTTCCACCAGGCCGATGCCACCGTTGACGGTTTCAACCCCGCCTTCGATCTGGCCGCCGCGATCGGCGAAGATGCTGCCGTTCACGGTCTCGACGTTACCGGCGGTGGTCACGCGGGGGCCCAGCACGATGCCGCCGTTGACCGTTTCCACCGCGCCAATGCGCGAACCTTCTTCGACATGGATGCCGCCATTGACCGTGCTGACGCTCTTCGCACTGGCCCCGGCCCCGACCCGGATGCTGCCGTTCACCGTCTCAAGATCGCCCAGCGCCTGGCCGGCCTCCACCTTGATGCTGCCGTTGACCTTGCTCACGTCCTCCAGCGCCCAGGCCGGCCCGAAGGGCAGCAGCAGCGCAAACAACAGCGGGAGTGAAAACTGTCTCATGAGGTCCTCGTCGATCGAATGGGCGGCTGGCAGGCCGCGTGCAGGAATGTCACCATGCGGTGCTGCAATCCGCATCTGCCTGAAGTCACTGGAAAGCCCTTGCGCGCCAACGCTTTTTCCTCACGCCGGGATAACAAATCCACCGCCGCGCAGGGCATGAAAGCGCGTGGGCCCGCATTGGCCACGGCACTGCTGCTCGCTGTCAGCCTGCTGCTGCCCGCGCCGCTGCCGGCGCAGACGTCCAAGGAAACAGAACGCAAGCTGCAGAAGCTGCGCACCGAACTGAAGGGCGTGGCACAGGAGCGGCGCAGCCTGGAAGGGCAGCGCGGCCAGGCCTCGCGGCAGCTGCGCGAGGCCGACGAAAAGGTCGCCCGCACCGGGCGCGTGCTGGCCCAGACCGAAACCGCCCTGCAGACCGAAACCCGTGCGCTGGAGCAGGCGCAGCAGCGCCGCGCCGAACTCGAGAAGGGCCTGAAGCAGCAGCGCGAAGAACTGGCCTCGCTGCTGCAGGCGGCCTACCGCATCGGCAACCATGCGCCGCTGAAGCTGCTGCTGTCGCAGGACCGCGTGGCCGACGCCAATCGCACGCTGGCCTACCACCGTTACCTGCAGCGCGAACGCGCCCGCCGCATTGGCGCGCTCACCGCCGACCTCACCGAGCTGCAGACCCTGGAAGCGCAGATCACCGAGCGTCGCCAGGCATTGGAAGGCACCCGCCAGCAGCAGAAGCAGCAGGCCGCCGACCTGGCCAAGGACCGCCGCGACCGCGCCGCCACCGTGGCCAACCTGGACGAGCGCTTCAAGGACCGCAGCGAGCGCGAAAAGGCGCTGGGCCAGGATGCCAAGGCGCTGGAAACCCTGCTCGCCAACCTGCGCGCCGCCGCCGCACGCGCCGAAGCCGAGCGCCGCGCCGCCGCACGCAGGGCCGCTGCGGAAAAAGCCGCTGCCGAGAAGGCCGAGCGCGAAGCCGCCGCCAGCGGTACCAAGCCGCCGCCGCGCGCCACCAAGGTGCCGCCACAGGTGGCCTCCGCGCCGGCCCCGAAGGTCGGTGGGCTGGGCTGGCCGTTGTCGGGCAATCTGCTTGCCCGTTACGGCGGCAAGCTGCCCGATGGCCGCACCAGCAGCGGTGTGCTGATCGGGGCCAACGCCGGCAGCACGGTCACCGCCGTGGCAGACGGTACCGTGGTGTTCTCCGACTGGATGACCGGCTACGGCATGATCCTCATCGTCGACCACGGCAATGGCTACATGAGCCTGTACGCGCACAACGACACCCTGCTGCGCGATGCCGGTGCGGCGGTGAAGAAGGGCGATGCCGTGGCCAAGGTCGGCAACTCCGGGGGCCAGGGTGTCACTGCGCTGTACTTTGAACTGCGTCGCAACGGCCAGCCGGTCGATCCCACCTCGTGGCTGCAGCGGCGCTGACGTTCAACGGGAATTTACCCCTGCTTCGCGCATAATCGGGCCGATGATTCCCCGTACAACCTGGAGTGCTTCATGCGCGTAGCCCGTTCCGCCACCTTGCTGCTGGCCCTGCTGCCGGCGCTGTCCTGGGCACAGCAGACCGCACCGGCCGCCCAGAGCGACAGCGACGCGGCCAACAGCGAAGAGGCGGTGACCTCGCGTGTGCCGCTGGAAGAGATCCGCCGCTACGTGGGCGTGTACAACGCGGTGCGCGCCGCCTATGTCGACCCGGTGGACGACAAGAAGCTGATGCAGTCGGCCATCCGCGGCCTGCTGCTGGACCTGGATCCGCACAGCACCTACTTCGACAAGGAAGACGCCGAAGCCTTCGACGAACAGGCTGAAGGTGCCTACGAGGGCATTGGCGTGGAGCTGCAGCAGCAGCCCGACAACAGCAGCCTGAAGGTGATCGCGCCGATCGACGACACCCCGGCGTCCAAGGCCGGCATCCTGGCCGGCGACCTCATCATTGCCATCGACGGCAAGCCGATCAGCGCCATTGAAGCCACCGAACCGCTGCGCGGCAAGGCCGGTTCCAAGGTGGTGCTGACCATCGTCCGCGAAGGCAAAGCCAAGCCGTTCGACGTGTCGATCACCCGCCAGACCATCCGCGTCACCAGCGTGCGCAGTCGCATGCTCGAACCCGGTTACGGCTACGTGCGCCTGAGCACCTTCCAGGCCGACACCGGCGCGGATTTCCAGAAGCACGTGGCGCAGTTGCAGAAGCAGGCCGGCGGGCAGCTCAAGGGCCTGGTGCTGGACCTGCGCAGCAACCCCGGCGGCCTGCTCACCGCCGCGGTGCAGGTGGCCGATGACCTGTTGGAGAAGGGCAACATCGTCAGCACCCGCGGCCGCATCTCGATCAGCGATGCACGCTTCGACGCCACCCCGGGCGACCTGCTCAAGGGCGCACCGGTGGTGGTGTTGACCGACGCCGGCTCGGCCAGTGCGTCGGAAGTGCTGGCCGGTGCGCTGCGCGACAACGGCCGCGCCCGCGTGATCGGCAGCCGCACCTTCGGCAAGGGCTCGGTGCAGACCGTGCTGCCGCTGGACAACGGCGATTCGGTCAAGCTCACCACCGCCCGTTACTACACCCCCAGCGGCAAGTCGATCCAGGCAACCGGCATCGTGCCGGACGTGGTGCTGCTGCCGGAGAAGAAGGAGGGCGACGACGACCTGCCCGCCAGCCTCACCGACTACAGCGAAGCCACCCTGCCGGGCCACCTGCGCGGTGATGATGAGGGCGGCGAAGGCTACACCGCCGGCGACGTGCTGCCGGGCGATGGCCCGATCAACGATGCGCTGGCGGAACTGAAGCAGCCAGGCTCGGTGGCGGCCAAGCAGAAGGCCGAGGCGGCCAAGAAGCCGGCGGCGGCGGAATCAAAACCCGCTGTCGAACCCAAACCCGCCGCGGAAACCAAACCCGCTCCGAAACCCTAGAACCCGTGCCGTTTGCGCAGGCGGCGCGCGATCGCCGCCCGCACATACACCCCGTACGCCAGCCCGAACGCGAACCCGGCAATGTGCGCCCACCAGGCCACCATGCCGAAGCTCGGGCCAATGTAGGCGAACACCACCTGCAGCCCCGCCCACACCCCGATCAGCAGGTAGGCCGGTGCGCGCACGAATTCCAGGAACAGCCCCAGCGGTATCACCACGCCCAGCCGGGCCCCGGGAAACAGCGCCAGGTAGGCGCCAATCAGCGCCGACACCGCGCCACTGGCCCCGATGATGATCTGGTCCGGGTTGCCCATCGTGTAGATGGCGGTCAGGTTCGAGATCGCCCCGCCCACCAGGAACAGCAGGATCAGCCGCCACGGCCCCAGCACCCGCTCGGCCGGCAGCCCGAAGATCAGCAGGAACACCAGGTTGCCCAGCAGGTGCGACCAGTCCGCATGCAGGAACAGGGCGGTGAACAACCGCAGCACGCTGCCGTCCTGCAGGGTGGCCCACCAGTCCTGCGGATGGGTCAGCCCGGTGGACAGCGCGCCCCAGTCCAGCCACAGGCTGCGACGGGCGTCGTCCGGGCGCGAAATCGACCACAGAAACGCCAGCCACAGCGCCGTGAACAGCAGCGGCGTGGCCCAGCGCAGGGCGGATTTTCGGCGGGAGGGCAGGGAGACGAACATGGGTGGTGCAGCCTAACCCGGAGCAGGTCGGAGCGGGGTAAGGAGGCGTTCAGCCTGAATGGCCGAATACGCCTATCGCGTTATTGTTTCATTAACCGGTCTGGGTATACTCGCATACGGCGTCGTATGTCGGGAGGGGACTCCGGCGCATGTTTTCCGGCCTTTGCGGGTGGGAAAGCGTGCAGGCGCGCGTTGCCAAACATCACCGCAAATCCGGAGAGAAATAACGATGCAAACCGCTTCCACGCTTGCCCGCGTCACCGCCCTGGCCGTCGGCATCGCCGGTGCCCTGGCCGTTGGCCACGTCCACGCCGCCGCCTTCCAGCTGAAGGAAAACAGCGCCAAGGGCCTCGGCCGCGCCTTTGCCGGTTCCGGCAGCGCCGCTGGCGACGCCTCCATCATCGCCGTCAACCCGGCCGGCATGCGCCAGCTGGACGGCACCCTGGTCCAGGGCGACCTGAGCGCCATCAGCTTCAAGGCCGAGTTCAGCGGTGAAGGCCGCAAGCCGACCGGCCAGGCCCAGACCGGCGGTGACGGCGGCGACGCCGGCATGATCGCCCCGGTTCCGGCAGCGTACTTCCACATGCCGATCGGCGAAAAGGCCCACTTCGGTGTCTCGCTGACCGCACCGTTCGGCTTCAAGACCGAATACGACAACGGCTGGGTGGGTCGCTACAGCGGCCTGAAGACCGACCTGAAGGCGATCGACCTCGGCTTCGCTGCCTCGTACGACGTCAACCCGTACGTGTCGTTCGGTGCCTCGGTGTTCGTTGAGCACCTGACCATCGAACTGAGCAACAACATCGACTTCGGCACCGCGCTGGCCCAGTCCCGCGTTCCGGGCTTCGCCCCGGGCAGCGCCGACGGCAAGCTGACCATGGAAGGCGACAACAACGCCGTGGGTTGGACCGTGGGCGGCCTGTTCAGCCCGAACGACGACACCCACATCGGTATCAGCTACCGTTCCAAGGTCGAGCACAAGATCACCGGCGGTGACGCCACCTTCGACGTGCCGGCCAACGCCGCTGCCGTGCTGGCCGTGGCTCAGCCGGGCCGCTTCGTGACCACCTCGGGCAAGGCCACCGTGACCCTGCCGGCGTCGGCCACCCTGAGCGTCACCCACAACTTCACCGACCGCTTCACCATGATGGCCGACGTCACCCGTACCGCGTGGTCGACCGCGTTTGACTCGGTCACCATCGACTACGGTTCGGCACAGCCGGATTCGACGCTGGACTTCAGCTACCGCGACACCACCTTCGCTTCGCTGGGTGGCGACTACAAGCTGAGCGACACCGTCACCCTGCGCGCCGGTGTGGCCTACGACCAGACCCCGACCACCGACGCTCACCGCGACGTGCGCGTGCCGGACACCAGCCGCAAGTGGCTGTCGTTCGGCCTGGGTTGGACCCCGTCGGCCAACATGGAATACAACTTCGGCTACACCCACCTGTTCACCAGCGACCCGAACGTGAACGTGCCGGCCACCACCAACAACCAGGGCAACTCGCTCAGCGGCAAGTACAAGGTCCGTGGCGACGTGCTGGCGGCCTCGTTCCAGTACAAGTTCTAATGTAAGAGATGCACAAAAAGGCCCCGCGAAAGCGGGGCCTTTTTTTTAGCATCCGTTGCTCCGCCCCGCCGCATACAGCAACCCCTGGCGCAGGTGCGCCTGGAAATCCCGGTTCCGGTACACCGCCGTGTCGTGTCCCAACCCGGTGTACCAGCTGCGCCCGCCATCAAACGCATGGCACCATGCAATCGGGTGGTCGGTGCCCATCGTCCCCCCCTGGTACGTGCGCTCATCCACGGTAGCAATCACCTGCACCGCACCGCGCGGGTTGCTGCGGAAGTTGTACAGCTCATCACGCACCGGCCAGAACGTGCCCACCGGCTTGCCATCGCGCTCCGGCTGCACCCGGCTGAACTGCAGCCCCTCCGGATGATTGCGGAAATAGGCACCGACCAGCTTCCCGTACCACGGCCAGTCGTACTCGGTGTCCGCCGCCGAATGCACGCCGACAAAGCCGCCACCGGCGCGGATGAAGCCTTCCATCGCGCCTTGCTGCTCCGCATCCAGCACATCCCCGGTGGTATTGGCGAACACGACCACCTTGTAGCGCGCCAGGTTCGCTGCGTTGAAGTCCGCCGGATTCTCACTCTGGTCCACCGCCATGCGCTCGCGCCCTGCCAGCAGGCGCAGCGTGCTCACCGCCGTGGGAATGGAATCGTGGCGGAACTTCGCGGTATGGGTGAACACCAGTACGCGATCGGTCGGCGCGGCGATCGCCGCCGGCACGACGGTCAGGCACATGGCCAGCAGCAGAGGCAGGACATTTAGGCGCATGGGCCGATCATGCCACAGCCGCGTACAATCGCCCCTCACCGTGCGCCCGGCCTTACCCGCGCGCGGCGCACGGACCGCTCGATGCTTCAAGACAAGGAAACCGCATGTCGTCTGTTCTGCTTCGCACCACCCTGGCCCTGGGCCTGTCTGCCATCGCCGCCCCGGCCTTCGCCGCCGGTGATTTCGCCGCCTGCTTCACCCTCACCCCGGGCGTGTCCTGGTCCAACGGCAGTGAAACCCTGTCCATCAGCGAGGCCACCGTGGCCGGCGAGTCCGCACTGGCCGTGACCACCTCCGGTGGCGGCGTCAGCAGCGCCACCGTGCACGACCGCAGCGGCCGCAAGCTGCTTGCCCAGATCCGCTACGGCATTGCCGCCTGGGGCGGCGACGCCGCCGCGCCGGTGATGACCGACACCTTCGACCCCGCGCCGACCTTCCCCGCCACCGCCAAGCCCGGCGAGCGCTTCACCGTCACCGGCAAGGGCGAGCGGACCAACCACGCGCAGGACACCGTCAGCGACCTCGAGTTCGACGGTTTCTCCGACTACACGTTCGTGGGCTATGAAGACCTGGAAGTGGAGATCGACTTCAAGCCGCGCACCTTCGCCAACACCTGCCACCTCACCACGACGTTTGAAGATGGCCGCGCCGAGGTCTGGTACGCGCCGGGCTTTGGCCGGATCAAGTTCCAGCGCTACAGTGGCGACAGCCTGCTGATGAGCGACGAGATCAGCTCCATCGTCAACGAATAAGAGCCGCACCCGCGCATGAATCTCGCCGACCCCAACTTCCAGCTGGAAATCGCTGCCAACGTCATGGTCGCAGGCTCCATCCTGCTGGCCGGGCGCAACAACGTCCACACCTGGTGGATGGGGATCGTCGGCTGCGCGCTGTTCGCTCTGGTGTTCGAGCACAAC
Source organism: Stenotrophomonas maltophilia (assembly GCA_002387845.1). Taxonomy (GTDB): domain Bacteria; phylum Pseudomonadota; class Gammaproteobacteria; order Xanthomonadales; family Xanthomonadaceae; genus Stenotrophomonas; species Stenotrophomonas maltophilia_AG. The sequence goes on from DGLB01000083.1 coordinate 10,375, forward strand.
CACCTGTACGCCGACATGGTGCTGCAGTTCTTCTTCATCGCCATCAGCGTGCTCGGTTGGTGGCAGTGGCTGCGCGGCGACCACGGTGCACCGCTGCCGATCACCCGGGTACGTCCGCGCGCCTGGGTGTGGCTGGTGCCGGTGGCGGTGCTGGGCACGTTCGGGTATGGCTGGATGCTGCATCGGCTCACTGATGCCTATGCGCCGTTCGTGGACTCGGCCGTGCTGGTGCTGAGTGTCATTGCCCAGTTTCTGATGATGCGGCGCAAGCTGGAATCGTGGTGGGTGTGGTTGCTGGTGAACAGCATTGCCGTGCCGCTGTATTACAGCCGTGGGCTGCATCTGACTTCGATTTTGTATGTCGGGTTCTGGATCAATGCGCTGGTGGCGTACCGGCATTGGCGGAAGTTGATGGTCGTTCGGTAACGGCGCCTTCGATCCGGGGTCATGCGTTACCGGGCGTGGGAAATTCCACGGCGGTCGTCTATCGACCGACCCTACCGGACCGCGGTGACGACACGCCATGCGTGTCATCCGGTCGTCCGGTCATCCGGTCGTCCGAACGTCCACGACGTGCACCATGTGCCGGTGCCGGTGCCGGGGTCGCGTCGTCCGAACGTGCACGACGTGCATGATGTGCCGGTGCCGGGTCGTCCGAACGTCCGCGACGCGCATGATATGCCGTGCTCTGCTTTGGTAGGGTCGGTCGACAGACGACCGCAGTGAACCCGTAAACGCCCGGTAACGCAGAAAAAGAAAACGAAGTAACACCCCTGCCCAGCAAGGAAGCCCATGACCATCACCAAAAAAGGCAAGTACCACTACGGCACCGAAGACGCCGACATCGCCGCGGAAATCACCCGCTTCAGCACCCTCAACGACTACATCGCCACCCGCTTCCACTCCGCCACCTGTGCCTGCGGAAGCCCCGATTTCCTGCTCCTGACCGATGAAGATGAAGACGTCGGAAAGCGCGTCTGCGCCCAATGCAGAACCGAAGTGCTGCTGGGCGACAGCGCCGACTACATCGAAGGGCCAGGCCTGGACAACCACATCTGTGTCTGCGACGAGGAGCGATTCGGCATCATCTCCGGTGTCGCGTTGTATGAAGACAGCAACGATGTGCGGTGGTTGTACATCGGTTGCCGCTGCCGCAGGTGTGACCTGGTGGGTGTGTTCGCACATTGGAAGTGCGAGGGCGGGGATGCGGATGCGTTCATGGCGCAGTTGTAGCGGCAGCGGCTGATCGCGGCCAGCGCGATTTCGATCGGGGTCATGCGTTACCGGGCGTGGAGAACTCCACGGCGGTCGCCTGTCGACCGACCCTACCGAAGCCTACGCGTGGCACTTGATCTTCGATGGCCACCGATCACCTTTCGAAGGTGGGGCGGGGTGGGTTTGCGGGACCGTCAAAAACATGGATGTTTTTGACGAGCC
>DGLB01000083.1:11831-36430 GCA_002387845.1 Stenotrophomonas maltophilia
CGTGTCCCCCAAACCCACCCCGCCCCGCCAAACCAAGGATCCGATGACCACCGGCTTTTCGCCAAGATGCATCAAAGAAAAGGCCCCGCGAAAGCGGGGCCTTTTCGTGTAACCAACAACAGCTACCGGATCAATCGCCCAGCGTCAGCAGCGACGCATTGCCGCCGGCTGCCGTGGTGTTCACCGTCACCGTCTTCTCGGTGGCAAAGCGCAGCAGGTAGTGCGGGCCACCGGCCTTCGGGCCCGTGCCCGACAGGCCCTGGCCGCCGAACGGCTGCACGCCCACCACCGCACCAATCTGGTTGCGGTTCACGTACACGTTGCCCACGTTCACCCGCGACGAAATGCGGTCCACGGTTTCATCGATGCGCGAATGCACGCCCAGGGTCAGGCCGTAACCGGTCGCGTTGATCTGGTCGATCACCGCATCCAGCTGATCGCCCTTCCAGCGGATCACGTGCAGCACCGGCCCGAAGATCTCCTTGTGCAGCTGGTCCAGGCTCTTCAGCTCGTACGCACGCGGCGCGAAGAACGTGCCATGTGCTGCTGCTTCGCTCAGCTCCGCCGCCGCAATCAGGCGCGCTTCCTTCTCCATCCGCACCGTGTGGTCGCGCAGGATCTGCAGCGCGTCCGCATCGATCACCGGACCCACGTCGGTCGACAGCAGGCCCGGATCGCCGATCTTCAGCTCCGCCATCGCGCCCGCCAGCATCGTCATCACCTTGTCGGCAATATCGTCCTGCACGAACAGCACGCGTGCTGCCGAGCAGCGCTGGCCCGCCGAGGTGAACGCCGAACCGATCGCGTCCTTCACCAGCTGTTCCGGCAGTGCCGACGAATCGGCAATGAACGCGTTCTGGCCGCCGGTCTCCGCAATCAGCACGCCAATGGCCGCATCACGCGCCGCCATCGCGCGGTTGATCGCGCGCGCGGTGTCGGTCGAACCGGTGAACGCCACGCCCGCCACGCGCGGGTCGGCGGTCAGTGCCGCACCCACCGTTGCGCCGTCGCCCGGCAGGAACTGCACCACGCCTTCCGGCACGCCCGCGTCCAGCAGCAGCTTCACCGCGTAGTAGCCGATCAGGTTGGTCTGCTCGGCCGGCTTGGCAATCACGCTGTTGCCCGCGGCAAGCGCAGCGGCCACCTGGCCCAGGAAGATCGCCAGCGGGAAGTTCCACGGGCTGATGCACACGAACACGCCACGGCCATGCAGCTGCAGTTCGTTCGACTCGCCGGTCGGGCTCGGCAGCTTCTCGGCGTGGCCGAACTGCTCGCGTGCCTGCTTGGCGTAGTAGCGCAGGAAGTCCACCGCCTCGCGCACTTCGGCAATGCTGTCGGGCAGGCTCTTGCCCGCTTCCTTCACGCACAGCGCCATGAACTCCGGCAGACGGGCCTCCAGCTGGTCCGCCGCGTGTTCCAGGATCGCCGCGCGGCTGGCCGCCGGCGTGCGGTTCCAGGCCGGCTGCGCGGCCACTGCGTTCACCAGCGCCTTCTCGACGGTCGCGCTGTCGGCCGCCTGCCACTGGCCCACCACCTGGCGGTTGTCGGCCGGGTTGATCACGTTGATCTGCGCGCCGGTCGGCTGTGCGCCCGGCACCAGCGGCGCGGCCTGCCACGGCTTCACTGCCGCGTTGAGCTGCTCGGCCAGAGCGCGCAGATCGTTGTCGTTGGCGAGATTGACGCCCATGGAGTTCTTCCTGTCGTGGTTCTGGCTGCGCAGCAGGTCAACCGGCAGCGGGATTTTCGGGTGCGGAATGGAATCGAACGAAGACACGGCTTCAACCGGATCGCGGATCAGGTCATCAATGGCCACGTCTTCGTCGGTGATGCGGTTGACGAAGCTCGAATTCGCGCCGTTTTCCAGCAGGCGGCGCACCAGGTACGGCAGCAGGTCCTCGTGCGAACCCACCGGTGCATACACGCGGCACGGCACGTTCAGGCGGTTGGCCGGCACCACTTCGGCGTACAGGTCGTCGCCCATGCCGTGCAGCTTCTGGTGCTCGTACACGCCGCCCTTGGCAATCGCCTTCACCGCCGCGATGGTGTGCGCGTTGTGGGTGGCGAACATCGGGTAGATCGCGTCGGCATGGGTGAACAACCGCTTCGCACAGGCCAGGTACGAAACGTCGGTGTTCTGCTTGCGGGTGAACACCGGGTAGGCCGGCAGGCCGTCGATCTGCGCGCGCTTGATCTCCGCGTCCCAGTACGCGCCCTTCACCAGGCGCACCTGCAGGCGGCGGCCGATGCGGCGGGCCAGGTCGGCCAGGTAGTCGATCGTGTACGGGGTACGCTTCTGGTACGCCTGCACCACCACGCCGAAACCTTCCCAGCCCACCAGCGAAGCGTCGCTCACCACCGCTTCAATGATGTCCAGCGACAGCTCCAGGCGGTCGGTTTCCTCGGCGTCCACCGTGCAGCCAATGCCGTAGGACTTGGCCAGCTGCGCCAGTTCCAGCACGCCCGGCACCAGGTCGGCCAGCACGCGGGCGCGCTTGGCATGTTCGTAGCGCGGGTACAGCGCCGACAGCTTGATCGAGATGCCCGGGGCCGAGTTCACATCGCCGTCCGGACGGCCGCCGCGGGCCTTGTGGTCGCCACCGATGGAGTGGATCGCGCGGCGGTAGTCTTCCAGGTAGCGCTTGGCGTCCTTCATGGTCAGCGCGCCTTCGCCGAGCATGTCGAACGAATAGCGGTAGCTGGCGTTGTCACCCTTGTGCGAGCGCGACAGCGCTTCTTCAATGGTGCGGCCCATCACGAACTGGTGGCCCATGATCTTCATCGCCTGGCGCACGGCCAGGCGCACCACCGGTTCGCCCACGCGGCCCATCAGGCGCGCGAACGCGCCCGGCACGTCAGCGCGGGTGGCGTCGTTGATGTTGACGATATGGCCGGTCAGCATCAGGCCCCAGGTCGAGGCATTGACCAGCACCGAGTCGCTGCCGCCCAGGTGCTTCTTCCAGTCGGCTTCGCCCAGCTTGTCGCGGATGAGCTTGTCGGCGGTGTCCTGGTCGGGAATGCGCAGCAGGGCTTCGGCCACGCACATCAGCAGCACGCCTTCCTCGCTGCCCAGGTCGTACTGGCGCATGAAGGCCTCGATCGCCCCCTGGTCCTTGGCGCGCACCCGCACCCGCGCCACCAGGTCGGCGGCGGTGGCCTGCACCTGGGCCTGTTCGTCAGCCGGCAGGCGCGCCTGCGCCAGCAGCTCGGTGACGTGACTGGCCTCATCCTTCATCCAGGCATCGGTGATCGCCTGGCGGAACGGGTTGGGCACGGGCGGCAGCTCGGGGCTGAGCAGGGCCGGGCGGGAAGCAGCAGCGGCGGCCGCTGCGGGGGGATGGGCGGAAGGTGCGGTCATGCCGGAAGGCTCGTGGAGAACTTGACCATTTTATGCGTTTTTTTGCCGCCGCAACATCTCCCCGGAGGCCTCGGGCATCCGCCGCATAGCCTTTGATACAAGGGGATTCGGCCGTTTCCGACAGTCCGTCGATAACTGTGCTGAATTCGGCAAAACCGCCGCCGAGGTCATGCTGTGTTGCAACAATGCTGAAAGTGTGAATGAACCCTTGCGGCTCGCGCGACAGCCCGGCTACCATCAAGACGCGTCCCCCACGGGCGCTCGATACCGGCGCGTGTGGAGGTTCTGCCTGCACCCGACGTCTTGAAGGCTTGCTCGCGGCCCGATGGCTGCAACCGACGACGCTAAGGGTCTAGGCAATGAAGCAACGCAGAAAGTGGGGCACGACGTTCGCAAAGGCAGTGGGGGTGGGGGTCGCGTTCAGCGCCCCGGTGATGGCGTTGGCCCAGTCGGCCGACCCCAAGCCGTGGCAGCTGAACATGGGCAAGGGGGTTACCCAGAGCTCGCGGCTGGCCTGGGAATCCAACATGTTTTCCCTGTGGGTATGCACCATCATCGGCGTGCTGGTCTTCGGCGCGATGGGCTACGCCATCTTCAAGTTCCGCAAGTCCAAGGGGGCGGTCGCCGCCACCTTCAGCCACAACACCAAGGCCGAGATCATCTGGACCGTCATCCCGGTGCTGATCCTGGTGGTGATGGCGTGGCCGGCCACGGCCAACCTGATCAAGTTCTACGACACCCGTGATTCGGAAATGACCGTCAAGGTCACCGGTTACCAGTGGATGTGGAAGTACGAATACCTGGGCCAGGACGTCAGCTTCACCAGCCGCCTGGACCGCGAATCCGACCGCGTGCGCCAGAGCGGGCAGGTGCCGGACCGCAACAGCCATCCGCATTACCTGCTGGACGTGGACAACCGGCTGGTGTTGCCGGTGGACACCAAGGTCCGCTTCGTCATCACCTCTGATGACGTCATCCACGCGTGGTGGGTGCCGGCACTGGGCTGGAAACAGGACGCCATTCCCGGCTTCATCAACGAAGCCTGGACCAACATCGAGCAGGTCGGCGTGTACCGCGGGCAGTGTGCCGAGCTGTGCGGCAAGGACCATGGGTTCATGCCGATCGTGGTGGAGGCGGTGTCCAAGGAGGACTTCCAGAAGTGGCTGGCCGCGAAGCGGCCGAAGCCCGCACCGGAGGCCGCGCCAGAACCGGCCCCCGCCGCCACGCCGGCCGCACCCGCCGAAGCACCCGCTCCGGCACCGGCTCCGGAACAAGTCTGAACTTCCCATCGCGCGCACCGCACGGTGCGCGTTGCTACCCGCGGAACCAATGAGGTGTAGTGGCAATGGCGCATACCGCAGTTGATCACGACGGCCATCACGGTCATCAACAGGGCTTCTTCGAGCGTTGGTTGTTCTCGACCAACCACAAGGACATCGGCACCCTGTACCTGATTTTCAGCTTCATCATGTTCATCATCGGTGCGGCGATGAGCGTCATCATCCGCGCCGAGCTGATGCAGCCGGGCCTGCAGTTCGTCAAGCCGGAAACCTTCAACCAGCTCACCACCGTGCATGCGCTGGTGATGATCTTCGGCGGCGTCATGCCCGCCTTCGTCGGCCTGGCCAACTGGATGGTGCCGCTGCAGATCGGCGCGCCGGACATGGCCCTGCCGCGCATGAACAACTGGTCGTTCTGGCTGCTGCCGGTGGCCTTCAGCCTGCTGCTGATGACCTTCCTGCTGCCCGGCGGCGCGCCCGCCGGTGGCTGGACCCTCTACCCGCCGCTGTCACTGCAGGGCGGCTACAACGTCGCCTTCACCGTATTTGCCATCCACGTGGCCGGCATCAGTTCGATCATGGGCGCGATCAACATCATCGCCACCGTGCTCAACATGCGCGCGCCCGGCATCGACCTGCTGAAGATGCCGATCTTCTGCTGGGCCTGGCTGATCACCGCGTTCCTGCTGATTGCGGTGATGCCGGTGCTGGCCGGTGCGGTCACCATGCTGCTCACCGACAAGTTCTTCGGCACCAGCTTCTTCAATGCCGCCGGTGGCGGTGACCCGGTGATGTTCCAGCACATCTTCTGGTTCTTCGGCCACCCCGAGGTGTACATCATGATCCTGCCCGCCTTCGGCGTGGTCAGCGAGATCATTCCCACCTTCAGCCGCAAGCCGCTGTTCGGCTACCAGGCCATGGTCTACGCCATTGCCGCCATCGCCTTCCTGTCGTTCATCGTCTGGGCCCACCACATGTTCACCGTGGGCATGCCGCTGGGTGGCGAGATCTACTTCATGTTCGCCACCATGCTCATCTCCATCCCCACCGGGGTGAAGGTGTTCAACTGGGTCAGCACCATGTGGCGCGGCTCACTCACCTTTGAAGCGCCCATGCTGTGGGCGGTCGCCTTCGTCATCCTGTTCACCATCGGCGGCTTCTCCGGGCTGATGCTGGCCATCGTGGTCGCCGACTTCCAGTACCACGACACTTACTTCGTGGTCGCACACTTCCACTACGTGCTGGTCACCGGCGCGGTGTTCGCACTGATTGCCGCGGTGTACTACTGGTGGCCGAAGTGGACCGGGCGCATGTACAGCGAGAAGTGGGCCAAGTTCCACTTCTGGTGGTCGGTGGTGTTCGTCAACCTGCTGTTCTTCCCGCAGCACTATCTGGGCCTGGCTGGCATGCCGCGCCGTATTCCCGACTACAACGTGGCCTTCGCCGACTGGAACCTGATCAGCTCGATCGGCGCGTTCGGCATGTTCGTCACCCCGTTCATGATGGCGGCGATTCTGATTTCCTCGCTGCGCAATGGTGAAAAGGCCGCCGACCGTTCCTGGGAAGGCGCGCGTGGGCTGGAATGGACGGTGCCGTCACCGGCTCCGGCGCATACCTTCACCGTGCCGCCGGTCATCCGCCCGGGTGATCTGGCCCACGACGACGTCACCCATTGAGGTTGCCGATGAACACCACGCCCTCCGGATTCGATGACCTGGCCCTGCGCCGCCGCCGCGCCCGACGTACCGCGATGGTGGTCGGTGCGGTGGCCGTCGCGGTGTACCTCGGCTTCATCCTGAGCGGGGTGATCGGCCGGTGAGCGACGTGCAGCCCGCCAAGGCCTCACCCACTGCCGGGCTGCCGCGCCTGATCGCGGTGGTGGTGGCGGTGTTCGTGCTGACCTTCTCGCTGGTGCCGCTGTACCGCATTGCCTGCGAGAAGATCTTCGGTGTGCGCCTGGAGCGTGGGCCGGGCAGTGAACTGGCCGGCACCACCGCGGGCAAACAACGCACCGTGCGCGTGGAGTTCGACGGCGGGGTCAATTCCCATCTGCCGTGGGCCTTCCACCCCGAACAGCTGAGCATGGATGTCGTCCCCGGCGAGCTCAACGAAGCGCTGTATTTCGCCCGCAACGACAGCGACCACGCCCTGGTCGGCAGCGCGGTGCCTTCGGTGGCACCGGCCAAGGCCTCCGGCTACTTCAGCAAGACCGAATGCTTCTGCTTCACCGCCCAGACCCTGCAGGCCGGTGAAAAGCGCGACATGCCGGTGCGTTTCATCGTTGATCCGGATCTTCCGGCCAACGTAACCACCATCACCCTGTCCTACACCTTCTACAAGAACGATGCGCTGAGCGCGCAGCTGGTCGCGGCCCCGCCGCCGGCCACCGCCCGCTCCGCGCCCTGACCGTCTTACGGATACCGACCATGGCCCAGCACAGTCCCGACGCCAACGTGTACTTCGTACCCACCCACAGCAAGTGGCCCTTCATCGGCTCCATTGCGATGATGGTGACCATGGTCGGCGTGGCCAGCTGGCTCAACGACGCCGGGTGGGGCAAGTGGACCTTCTATGTGGGCCTGGCGATGCTGGTGCTGACCCTGTTCTGGTGGTTCAGCGACGTGGTGCGCGAATCGCAGGCCGGCCACTACAACCGCCAGGTGGACGGCTCGTTCCGCATGGGGATGGTGTGGTTCATCTTCTCCGAAGTGATGTTCTTCGGTGCCTTCTTCGGCGCGCTGTTCTACACCCGCACCCTCGGCCTGGCCTGGCTGGGCGGCGAGGGCGACGGGGTGATGACCAACGAACTGCTCTGGGACGGCTATTCGGCCGCGTGGCCGACCAACGGCCCGGCCGGCATTGGTGGCCACTTCCAGACCATTCCGGCGTGGGGCCTGCCGCTGATCAACACGCTGATCCTGCTCACCTCCGGCGTCACCCTCACCATCGCCCACCACGCGCTCAAGGCCGGCCACCGCCGCCAGCTGCTGGTGTGGCTGGGCATCACCATCGCGCTGGGCGCCTTCTTCCTGACCCTGCAGGCCGAGGAGTACATCCACGCCTACAAGGAACTGAACCTGACCCTGGGCTCGGGCATCTACGGCTCCACCTTCTTCATGCTCACCGGCTTCCACGGCGCGCACGTGCTGATGGGCACCATCATGCTGGCGGTGATGTGGCTGCGTGCGGCCAAGGGGCATTTCACCCGCGACAACCATTTCGGTTTCGAAGCCGCCGCGTGGTACTGGCACTTCGTCGACGTGGTGTGGCTGATGCTGTTCCTGTTCGTCTACGTGCTGTAGCGCAGGGGCGCAGGAATCAGCCGCCGATGCCGTGCGGCTTGATCCAGCCGGTGTAGATGCCGATCGCCACCAGCGCGATCAGCGCCACCGACAGCGCAATGCGGCGGGTGAGTGCATTGACGGTGCGCTTGGTCTGGCCCCGGTCCACCAGCAGGTAGTACAGCCCCGCGCCCAGATTCCAGACGATGACGATCAGAAACGCGATTACCAGCAGGGTCTTCAACGAATCATTCATGCGCGGCTCGAGGGCAGGGCGGGTTGACGTAGTTCACCGCGTTTGCGCCCGATTGTCATGATGCGCCAGCACACGCGCCTGATCGGCTGGGTCGCCGCCGTCCTCACCATCACCGTGTTCTGCCTGCTCGGTCGCTGGCAGTGGCAGCGCATGGAGCAGAAGCAGGCGCTGCTGGACCAGCAGGTCCCCGCCCGCGCGCAGACCCTGGCCTTGGCCCCCGCGCTGTCCGCGCCGCCCCAGCTGCGTTGGGTGGAAGACCATGGACAGTTCCTGGCCGGCACCGTGCTGCTGGACAACCAGATGCGGGAAGGCCGCGCAGGCGTGAAGGTGTACCAGCCGTTCCGCAGCGACAGCGGTGCGGTGGTGCTGGTGGACCTGGGCTGGCTGCCGATGCCGCCGGATCGGACGCTGCCGGTCATCACGCCGCGCGAAGGGTCGGCCCAGCTGGCCGGTCTGCTGGCTCCGCCGCCCGCGCCGGGCCTGGCGGTCGGTCCGGCGATGACGGCCACCGGGCAGCCCGGCGTCTGGCTGGCCAGCCGGATGCCGCCGCAGGAGGTGGCGGCGGTGCTGAAGCTGGAGGCCGTGCTGCCTTATTCCGTGTTGCGGTTGGACCCGGCCTTGCCCGGTGGGTATGCCCGTGACCTGGAGCTGCTGCCAAACACCATGCCGCCCAGTCGTCACCTGGGCTATGCCGTGCAGTGGTTTGGGTTGGCTTTGACTGTGCTGGTGGTGGCGCTTGTGTTGGAGTGGCGTCGCCAACGGCAGCCGGGCAAGCCCGGCTCTACGGGCCATCATCCGCCGCCGGGCCATGGACCAACGCCGGGCCAAGACCCGCCGCCGGGCCATGAACCGCGGCCGGGCCATGAACCGACGCCGCGCCATGAACCGACGCCGCGCCATGAACCGTCGCTGCGCCATGACCCGTAGAGCCGGGCTTGCCCGGCTGGCTCTTCGCGCCCACCCATCCGCCCTCAACATGCGAAAATCCCGCCCATGAATGCCATCACCCCGGAACAGCTGAAAGCCCGCAACCGCGGCCGCTGGACCCTGGTCGCCCTGTTCGGCCTGTTCTTCGGGGCCGTGGCGCTGGCCGGGCTGCTGCGCTTCTCCGGCTGGGAACCCGCCGCCCACCGCAACACCGGGCAGATGATCGAACCGCACCTGGACGTGCGCGCGCTGCCGCCCACCTTGGCCAGCGGCCAGCCGTACCCGTGGAAGTCCGAGACCCAGGTCTGGCGCATCCTGGTCGCCCCGGCTCCCGGCTGCGCCGCCGAGTGCGTCACTTTGTCGCAGGACTTGGCCAAGGTGTGGCAGCTGTTCGGGCATAGGGCCGATAATGTCGAGATCCTGTGGCTGGGTACGCCGCCGGCCGAGGTCCAGGGCCTGCCCGCCCTGCGCGCGCTGCAGCCCCAGCCGGAGCTGCGCGCCGTGTTGCCGGGTGTGGACGATGCCGCCGGCACGCCTGTGTATGTGGTCGACCCGAACGGGTTCGTGCTCATGCGGTATGCGCCGGGATTCGAACTGGCCGGTCTGCGCAAGGACATGGCCACGCTGTTGAAACTGAAGTGAGTTCCGTTTGATGAACCCCACCGCGCGCCCGGCGCTGCACCGTAATTTCCACCGTCTGGCGTGGTTCGCCCTGATCATGACGGCCAGCACCATCATGTTCGGCTCGTTCGTGCGCCTGTCTGATGCCGGCCTGAGCTGCCCGGACTGGCCGACCTGCTATGGGCGCGTGACCTGGCCGCAGCACGCCGCCGAAGTGGCCGACCATGTCGCCACCCAGATCCGCCCGCTGGAAACCCACAAGGCCTGGCGCGAGCAGGTGCACCGCTTCCTGGCCGGCGCGCTGGGCATCGAGATCCTCACCCTGGCCCTGCTGGCCACCCGCCGCCGCCGCTGGGGCAGCACCACCGTGGTCACCGCCTGTGTGCTGGTGGCTGCCGGCATTCCGCTGTACATGATGGGCCACCATGTGCCGGCCAGCATCATCGCCGTGCTCGGCGAGGTGATCCTGCTGATTGCCGCGTTGCGCTGGAACAACATCGACCTCTCACGCGCGGCCCTGCTCACGCTGGCGGTGGTGATCTTCCAGGCCCTGCTGGGCATGTGGACGGTCACCCTGCTGCTCAAACCGATCGTGGTCATGGGCCATCTGCTCGGCGGCATGCTGATGTTCGGCCTGCTGGTGTGGATGGCGTGGCGTGCCACGCACATGCCGATCACCCTGGTTGAAGCGCCCACCCTGAAGAACCTGCTGCGCGTGGGCGTGGCCGTGCTGGTCGTGCAGATCGCGCTCGGCGGCTGGGTCAGCGCCAACTACGCCGCGCTCGCCTGTGGCGGTGGCAGTGCCTCGCTGGACAACTTCCCGCGCTGCGTCAGCCAGTGGTGGCCGCCGCACAACTTCCAGGAAGGCTTCACCCTGTGGCGCGGCATCGGCGTGGATTACGAAGGCGGCGTGCTGGATGGTGCCTCGCGTATCGCCATCCAGATGGCGCACCGCCTGTTCGCGGTGATCGTTGCCGTGTACCTGCTGTGGCTGTCGTTCCGTCTGTTCCGCCTGCCCAGCATGCGTGGCTGGGCCACCGCGCTCGGCGTGCTGGTGCTGCTGCAGATCACCCTCGGCATTCTCAACGTCAAGCTGGCGCTGCCGCTGGAAGTGGCCGTCGCGCACAGCGGTGGCGCGGTGGCCTTGTTGTTCGTGCTGGTCACCCTGCTGGCGCGGATGCGTGCGCCGGAGAGCGCGTCACCATGAGCGTCCGCCAGTACTGGGATCTGACCAAGCCCAAAGTCGTGGCCCTGATCGTGTTCACCGCACTGGTGGGCATGTTCCTGGCCATCCCCGGCTTGCCGACCGCGCAGCAGGCGCTGACCGGCGCACTCGGCTTCCTCGGCATCTGGCTGGCCGCCTCTGCCGCCGCCGCCATCAACCAGCTGCTGGACGCCCAGATCGACGCGCAGATGGCGCGCACCTCGTGGCGCCCGCTTGTGGTGGGCAAGGTCAAGCCGTGGCAGGTGCTGGTGTTTGCCAGCGTGCTGATCGTGCTGTCGATGGCGATCCTTGTTGCGTTCGTGAACGTCATCACCGCGGTGCTGACCTTCGCCTCGCTGATCGGCTACGCGGTCATCTACACCGTGTACCTCAAGCGTGCCACCTCGCAGAACATCGTCATCGGTGGCCTCGCCGGGGCCACCCCGCCCATGCTCGGCTGGGCGGCCATCACCGGCATGCAGGGTCCGATGGACTGGGTGTATGCCTCGCTGCTGGTGCTGATCATCTTCATCTGGACCCCGCCGCACTTCTGGGCACTGGCGATCTTCCGTCGCGAAGACTACGCCAAGGCCAAGATTCCGATGCTGCCGGTCACGCATGGCGTGGTGTACACCCGCAAGTCGATCCTGGTGTATTCAATCGCATTGGCGATTGTTGCGATCCTGCCCGTGGTCGTCGGCATGAGCGGTCTGTTCTACCTCGGCGGCGCGGTGGTGTTGAACGCGGTATTCGTCTGGTACGCCTGGCGCATGCTCAATCCGCCGGACGAGCTGTTCTCGATGAAGATGTTCGGTTACTCCATCGTCTACCTGATGGCGCTGTTCGCGTTCCTGATGGTCGATCATTGGATGTTGCCGTGGTTGTAATGGCGCGCCCGATGTATCGGGCTGTGTGGTGTGCTAGCAATGCGCGCGATATGCGGGGCACGCGCGGTGTCCGGGATGCGCATGGTGTGCACGGTGTGCATGGTGTGCATGGTGTGCTCTGGTAGGGTCGCACGCCAGTCGACTGCCGATAACGGTGCATCGTCCTGTAGGGCATGACCACTGAACGGAGACGTCAACCCGGCAAGGGCCATGCGTTAAAACGCCGATCACCGTTATCGGCAGGCGTCTGACGACCGCCTCTACCAATGCCATCATTGCCGCGTGCATCCGTGCATCCGTGCACCCCTACCTGCACTGGGGGCCCCTTGCATCCCTTCCGATCGCTACCATTGCTGTTCTGACCGACCAAGGAACGAACGGCATGACCCGCAGACGCTGGATCGCAGCACTCCTCCTCGCACTCGCTTCCTTCTTCTCCCACGCCGCTCCACCGGACGCGTACCAGGACACCGCCGAACAGATCCGTACCCACGCCGGTGACCATCGCCTGCTGGTGCTCGGTGAACTGCACGGCACCCGTGAAACCCCACTGCTGGTGCAGGCGTTGCTGACGGGCTACGCCGGGAATGACATCCCCGTGCAGTTGGCACTGGAACTGCCGACCGAAGAGAACACCGCACTCGCCACTTACATGGCCTCAACCGGTGACGCGGCGGCCCGGAAGGCGCTGCGTACCTCGCCCTACTGGAAGGTCAAAGACCACCTCCACGACGGCCGTCGCAGCCAGGACATGCTCGACCTGATCGAGGCGGCACGCGCGCTGCGGGCGCAGGGCAGGGAGGTCTCGGTGGTCGGCTTCGATGCCAACCCCGCCGGAGAGCGCGCCTCTGGGGCACGCGACGCCGACATGGCCAAGACCCTGCGTGCGGGATTCCAGAAGTTGCCGGCGAACGGCCGAATGATCGTACTCACCGGCAACATGCACGGGAGTCGCGAGAACTACGGCATGATCGACTATCCGCCGGCCACCGCACTTCTGACCGACCTGCCGCTCTACAACGTCCGCATCGAGGCACAGCGCGGTGAGTTCTGGGCATGCATGGGGTACCGGAAGTGCGGAACGCGCAACCTGATCACCCGCGACGCCGCATCGCCGAGGGCCTACCGCAATCCCGATCGTGACTACGACCTATGGGTCTTCCTGCCGCGCTTCACCGTGGCCCGGCTGTTGGACGCGGGCAACTGACAGCGCCATCTGCATTGGGGAATGACCACCGCGCCGTGCGCCGGCAATTCATTCCCCGGACGATGGTGACGCGTTCATCGACGCGATCGTCTTGCGACCGTGCGTCCGTATGAATGCAGTTCTCCGGCAATTCTGCGCTCTGCTGAACCGCATGGGTAGGGTCGCACGACAGTCGACCGCCGATAGCGGTGCACCGATCGAAAGGGCATGACCATTGAGCGGAGGCGTCCGCCCGGCAGGGGCCATGCGTCAAAGCGCCGATCACCGCTATCGGCAGGCGTCTGACGACCGCCTCTACCAACGCACACCACGCGTGTGGCTGTGCATGCGAAAGCACATCCGGGCGAGGGCGGCGGCTGACCCGCTTTGGTAGGGTCGCACGACAGTCGACCGCCGATAGCGGTGCGTCGTTCGATAGGGCATGACCATTGAACGGAGGCGTTCGCCCGGCAGGGTCCATGCGTCAAAGCGCCGATCACCGCTATCGGCAGGCGTCTGACGACCGCCTCTACCAACGCACACCACGCGTGTGGCCGTGCATGCGAAAGCACATCCGGGCGAGGGTTACGCTTCACCCGCTTTGGTAGGGTCGCACGACAGTCGACCGCCGATAGCGGTGCATCGTTCGATAGGGCATGACCGTTGAACGGAGGCAATCGCCCGGCAGGGTCCATGCGTNNGTCTGACGACCGCCTCTACCAAGGCCCCCAAGTTCGTTGCCGAAGCGTTTAACGCCCCGGCGGTACCGCGTCCTGCGCCGGGGCCGTGCGCGCATAGCGCTTCGCAATCACCGCACACACAATCAACTGGATCTGGTGATAGATCATCACCGGCAGCACGATCGCGCCCAGGCTGCCGCCGGCGAACAACACCTTGGCAATCGGCACGCCGGTGGCCAGGCTCTTCTTCGAGCCGCAGAAGACAATGGTGATCTCGTCGGCACGGTTGAAGCCCGTGCGCCGCGCCAGCAGGGTGATCAACGGCATCGCCACGCCCAGCAGCACGGCCGCCACCAGCGCCACGCCCAGCAGCGACAACAGCGGGGTCTTGCTCCACAGGCCTTCATTCACCGCTTCGCCAAACGCCGAATACACCACCAGCAGAATCGTCGCCTGGTCGGTGTAGCGCAGCAGCGCGCGCTGGCGCTGCACCCAGCCGGCAATCCACGGTCGCAGCAGGTGGCCGGCCACGAATGGCACCAGCAGCTGCAGCATGATGCTGCCAATGGCCTGGCCGGGGTTGTGCATGCCGCCGGAGGTGCCGGCCAGCAGGGCCAGCAGCAGGGGGGTCAGGAACACGCCCAGAATGCTGGACAGCGACGCACTCACCACCGCCGCCGGCACGTTGCCGCCGGCCATCGAAGTGAACGCAATCGACGACTGCACGGTGGAAGGCAGCGTGCACAGGAACAGCACGCCGATGTACAGCTCCGGGGTCAGCAGCCAGCCCTGCAGGGGCTTGAAGGCCAGCCCCAGCAGCGGGAACAGCACGAAGGTGCAGGCCAGGATGGTCAGGTGCAGCCGCCAGTGCAGCAGCCCGCCCATGATCGATTCGCGCGGCAGGCGCGCGCCATGCAGGAAGAAAAGCGCCGCAATCGCCACATCGGTGACATCGTCCAGCACCATCGCCGCCGCGCCATGCATCGGCAGGAACGAGGCCAGCACTACGGTGCACAGCAGGGCCAGGGTGAAGTTGTCCGGTCGCAGGCGCGACCACCAATGCGTCATCGTGGGGGGATTCCTTGCAGTGTCATCGCAATGCCGCGCGCGCCTTCAGCAGCTCACGCAACTCGTACTTGTCAGTATCGTCCAGGCCCTGCTGGCGCTGCTTTGCCTGAAGCTCCTCCAGGCGTTGCAGCAACAGCTGTTTTTCCAGCTGCGCCACGGCATCGTGCAGCTCCTGTGTCCACACCGCTTCATCACCGGGCAGGGTCTGCGCGGCCAGCTTGTGCAGCGAGGCCTGCTCCTCACGGCCGTCGAAGTGCTCCAGCAGCGCACCGGTGCTGATGTCCGGGCGCTGTTCCACCAGCCCCAGCAGCTCCAGCAGCAGCTCCACGCCGGGTTGGCGCAGGCCATTGATCTGGTGGCCCTGCAGGGTCATGCCCAGCGACGGCTGCTGCAGCAGAATCGCAATCGCCGCGCGCACCAGGCTGCGCTTCTGCACCGGTGCGGTGTTGCGCATCGGTGCACGCGTCGGCTGCGCTGCGGCAGCCGGCTTCGCCCCCAGCCCGGTCAGCGTGGCCAGCTGCTGCTTCATCAGGTCGCCGAACGCACCATCGGGAATCTGCGCCAGCATCGGCCGCGCGCGCTCGGCCAGGCGGGCCTTGCCGTCCAGCGTGCCCATGTTGATTTCACGGGTGAGCTCGTCGAAGAAGAACTGCGACAGCGGCGTGGCCTGCTTCAGGCGCTCGTCGAACGCTTCACTGCCTTCCTTGCGCACGATGGTGTCCGGGTCTTCGCCGTCGGGCAGGAACAGGAAGAACGCCTGGCGGCCATCCTTCATGCGCGGCAGCACCGATTCCAGCGCGCGCCAGCCGGCACGGCGGCCGGCGGCGTCACCGTCGAAGCAGAAGAACACGTCCGGCGCGTTGCGGAACAGCAGCTCGGCGTGCTCCGGCGTGGTCGCCGTGCCCAGCGTGGCCACCGCCTGGGTGACCCCGAACTGGAACAGCGAAACCACGTCCATGTAGCCTTCCACCACGATCAGCCGCTCGATCTTCTGGTTGGCCTGGCGCACCTGCCACAGGCCATACAGTTCGCGGCCCTTGTGGAACAGGGCGGTTTCCGGGGAATTGAGGTACTTCGGGCCGTCGTCCTTCTCGAACACGCGGCCACCAAAGGCGATCACCCGCCCGCGACGGTCGAAGATCGGGAACATCACCCGGTCGCGGAACTTGTCGTAGACATGCCCGCGGTCGTTCTTCGAGAACAGCCCGGCGCGGTCGAGCAGCTTCATCCGGCGCTCGTCCTTGCCCAGCGCATCCTTCAGCGCGCTGTAGCCGTCCGGCGCATAGCCGATCGAGAAACGCGTGCGGGTGGCCTCATCCACGCCACGCTGGTCCAGGTACTGGCGCGCCTTGTCGCTGCCTTCCATCTGCTTCTGGAAGAAGCGCGTGGCGGCATCCAGCGCCGAGTACAGGTCGCGGCTGTCGTCCTGCTGCTGCGCACTGCGCGGCTGGGTATCGCGGGGCACTTCCATGCCCACGCGCTTGGCCAGCTCGTCCACCGCGTCGAGGAACTCGAGGCGGTCGTAGTTCATCAGGAAGCTGATCGCGGTGCCGTGCGCGCCGCAGCCGAAGCAGTGATAGAACTGCTTGGTCGGCGACACCGTGAACGAGGCCGAGCGCTCGTCATGGAACGGACAGCGCGCCGCGTATTCCTTGCCCTGGCGCTTCAGCGGCACACGGCTGCCCACCACTTCGACAATGTCGGAGCGGGCCAGCAGGTCATCAATGAAAGCGTCGGGGATACGGGCCATGAGCCCGTCTAGTTTACCCGTTGCCGGCGGTCCCGCCCGGCTTCGGGCAGGGAATGCCGGCCTGCGCCAGCTGCGCCCGCGCCCGCAGGCGCTCGTCGATCACCGCCGTCATCAGTGCGCCGACGAAGAACACCACGGTGGCGTAGTAGATCCACACCAGCGAAATGACCAGCGCCCCCATCGACCCATAGGCGCTGCCCGGTGCCACGGTGGCGATGTACACACCAATGCCATAGCGGCCCAGTGCGAACAGCGCCGAGGTGATCACCCCGCCGATGAACGCCTGCCGCCACTCCACCCGGCGGTCGGGCAGGTAGTGGTACAGGAAGGCGAAGGCAACCGCGTACAGCAGCAGGGTGGTCACATAGCCCAGCGCCGGCAGCACCGAGGGCAGCTGGGCAAACGCCACCTGCAGCATGGTGGTGGCGGTCATCGACAGAATCAGCAGGAAGCCCAGCGCCAGCACCACCCCGAACGAGAACACGCGCTTGCGCAGCCAGGCCTTCAGCCCCTCCAGGCGCTCGCCGCTGGTATGGAAGATCAGGTTCAGTGCGTTCTGCAGCTGCGCGAACACCGCCGTGGCACCGATGAACAGCAGCAGGGTGCTCCACACCCCCGCCAGCGAGCCCACATCCGGCTGGTTGTCGGCGTTCTTCAGCACCGTGTCGGCCACGCTGGCCGCACTGGACCCGGCCACGTCGGCAATCTGCCCGACCAGCGCCTGCTGCGCCGGCGGATACAGGGAAGCGGTCAGCCACAGCAGCAGCACCAGCAGCGGTGCCATCGACAGCAGGGCATAGAACGAAACCGACGCCGCCTGGGTCAGCACGTCGATTTCCACGAAGCGTTTGCCGACTGCCGCCGGGAAGCTGCGCTCCAGCCGGTCCACATACTTGCGCAGGCGCAGCGGAACGCCCTGGTGATCGTGCGGGTCTTCAACCATGGCCGAGTTGTAGCAGCCAACGGTCGAAGGACCGGTGAAAACAAAAACGGCACCCTTCCCACTGGAACGGTGCCGTCGTGCCGGGCGTGCCCGGTAACCTCATGAACGCCGAAGCGATCTGAAAACGATCAACCCAGCTGCTGCTTCACCAGCTTCGACACCAGGCCCATGTCAGCCTGGCCGGCCAGCTTCGGCTTCAGCGCGCCCATCAGCTTGCCCATGTCGGCCGGGCCCGCAGCACCGGTTTCCGCAATGGCAGCCTGGATCGCAGCCACGATCTCGGCTTCGCCCATCTTGGCAGGCAGGTAGGCTTCAATCACCACCAGCTCGTCGCGCTCGATCTGCGCCAGGTCGTCGCGGTTGGCCGCGTCGTACTGGGTGATCGAGTCCTTGCGCTGCTTGACCATCTTGTCCAGCACGGCAATGACCGCAGCGTCATCCAGCTCGATGCGCTCGTCCACTTCCTTCTGCTTGATGGCGGCATTGATCAGGCGGATCACGCCCAGCTTGTGCTTTTCGCCCGCCTTCATGGCGGCCTTCATGTCATCGGTGAGCTGCTGCTTCAGGCTCATGGAACACCTCTTTTCGGTGAATAGGGTAGAAACGCAAAAAGCCGGTAACGCTTGCGCGTTCCGGCTTCGGCTCCGTCGCGACAGGTCAAGCCTGCCGCATCGAAGTGCGTCCGATCAGTACAGGCGCTGACGCTTGGTGACGTCGCGCGACGAGCGGCGCAGCTGACGCTTCACAGCAGCAGCAGCCTTACGCTTGCGCTCCTGGGTCGGCTTTTCGTAGAACTCGCGCTTGCGGGTTTCGGCCAGAACGCCGGCCTTTTCGCAGGTGCGCTTGAAGCGACGGAGCGCAAACTCGAAGGGCTCGTTCTCGCGGACTTTGACGCTGGGCATGGAATCTCCGGACACAGTAGAACCGGGTCACGCCCGGTGAGAGCCGCACATTATAGCGGCGGACAAGGAAGTTGCAACCCCTGTCTGGTGAAGTTCTGTCCAGTCAGGGGAGAAGGGCACCCGGGCAATGACGCTGCCGGGGCCGCAAGAGGTCCATAATAGCAGCCATGCGAGTCCTTGGTATCGAATCATCCTGTGATGAGACCGGCGTTGCGGTGTACGACACCGCCCTGACCGGCCCGGAAGCCCTGCGCGCCCATGCGGTGTACAGCCAGATCGCCCTGCACGCCGAATACGGCGGGGTGGTGCCTGAACTGGCCAGCCGCGACCACGTGCGCAAACTGCTGCCGCTGATCCGCCAGACCCTGGCCGAGGCCGGCCTGGGCGTGAACGACATCGACGGGGTGGCCTACACCGCCGGTCCGGGCCTGGTCGGCGCGCTGCTGGTCGGTGCGGGCGTGGCCCGTTCGCTGGCCTGGGCGCTGGACGTGCCGGCCGTGGGCGTGCATCACATGGAAGGCCACCTGCTGGCCCCGCTGATGGAGGACGACCCGCCAGAGCCGCCGTTCGTGGCCCTGCTGGTCTCCGGCGGGCATACCCAGCTGGTCGCGGTGGACCGCATCGGCCAGTACCGCCTGCTCGGCGAAACCCTGGACGATGCCGCCGGTGAGGCGTTCGACAAGACTGCCAAGCTGATGGGCCTGCCGTACCCCGGTGGCCCGCAGCTGGCCGCCCTGGCTGAACGCGGCACCCCGGGCGTGTACAAGTTCACCCGCCCGATGACCGACCGCCCCGGGCTGGATTTCAGCTTCTCCGGCCTCAAGACCCAGGTGCTGATGGCCTGGCGTGACAGCGACCAGAGCGACACCACCCGCGCTGACATCGCCCGGGGCTTTGAAGATGCCGTAGTCGAAACCCTGGCGATCAAGTGCGACCGCGCGCTGGATGCCGCCGGTTGCGACGTGCTGGTGGTCGCCGGGGGTGTTGGAGCCAACCGTCGCCTGCGCGCCCGCCTGGATGAAATGGCCCGCCGTCGTGGCGGCCGGGTCTGCTTCCCGCGCCCCGCGCTGTGCACCGACAACGGCGCGATGATCGCCTTCGCCGGGGCCCTGCGCCTGGAAGCCGGCCAGCACAATCCACCGCAGGTGCAGGTCACCCCGCGCTGGGACATGGCCACCTTGCCGGCGGTGTAACCGACCGGTTACCGGCACGTTCCCGCGCCGGTCGGTACCATGGACGCCATATTTCATATGGCATGACTATGGACAAGGTATTCATCGAAGGGCTGGAAGTGGACGCCCTGATCGGCATCTACGACTGGGAGCGGCGCATCCGCCAGACCCTGCGCTTCGACCTGGAAATGGGCTTCGACAACCGCAAGCCCGCGGCCAGCGACGACATCGCCGACACCCTGAACTACAAGGCCGTAAGCAAGCGCATCGAGCAGTTCGTGCGCGAATCCGACTTCGGCCTGGTCGAAACCCTGGCCGAACGCATTGCCGAGATCGTGCTGCGCGAATTCAACGTGCAGTGGCTGCGCCTGAAGCTCAGCAAGCCCGGTGCCGTGCGTGGTGCCAAGGCCGTCGGCGTCATCATCGAACGCTCGGCCCCCTAACCCGTAGAGCCGGGCTCGCCCGGCTGCTCTTCACATGGAACCCCACAAACGATGGTTGATGCCGTAATCGCCGTACAGCTCCTCGAAAACCTGCAACACACCCTCGAACCCTGGCCCTGGGCCTACACCGCGGTCGTCCTGTCCGCCCTCATCCTGGCCGCCTGGCTGGCCAACTTCGTCACCAAGAAGATCCTGCTGCGCGGCCTGCGCAAACTGGTGGCGCGCCTTCCCGGCGGCACCGCCCCCGGCCGCGAACAAGGCAGCAACCTGCGCGTCATCTCGCGCCTGTCCAACGTGGTGCCCAGCATGGTGCTGGCCGCCGGCATCCGCATCGTGCCGGACCTGCCGCCGGAACTGGTGGCGTTCGTCATCGCCGCCTGCCGCGCCTGGGCCGTGCTGACCGTGGCGCTGGCCGTCTCGCACGCGCTGGATGCCGCCAACGAACTCTACGAACGCCGCCCGGACGCCCGCAACAAGCCGATCAAAGGCTACCTGCAGGTGGTCAAGATCGTGGTGTTCGTCATTGCCGGCCTGTCCATCGTGGCCACCCTGCTCGGGGTCAAGCTCGGCCCGCTGGTGACCGGCCTCGGCGCAGCCACCGCCGTGCTGATGCTGATCTTCCAGGACACCATCCTGTCGCTGGTGGCCAGCGTGCAGATCAGTGGCGACGGCCGCGTGCGGCTGGGCGACTGGATTGAAATGCCCAGCCAGAACGCCGATGGCGACGTCATCGACATCGCCCTGCACACCATCACCGTGCAGAACTTCGACAAGACCATCACCACCATCCCGACCAAGAAGCTGGTCACCGAGTCGTTCAAGAACTGGCGCGGCATGCAGGAAGCCGGCGGCCGCCGGATCAAGCGCGCGCTGTACCTGGACCAGCACAGCGTCGGTTTCCTTGACGAGGCCGCCGTGGACCGGCTGGAGCAGTTCAGCGTGCTGGGCGACTACCTGCGCGAAAAGCAGGACGAACTGGACCAGCACAACGCCCAGCTGCAGGCCCAGGGCCTGGCGGCGGTCAACGCGCGTCGGGTCACCAACCTTGGCACCTTCCGCGCCTACGTGGAGCGCTACCTGCGCAGCCACCCCGGCATCCATACGGACATGACCCTGCTGGTACGGCAGCTGCAGCCCACCACCGAAGGCCTGCCGCTGGAGATCTACTGCTTCACCCGCAGCACCGCCTGGGCCAACTATGAAGGCGTGCAGTCGGATGTGTTCGACCACCTGCTGGCGATCCTGCCGGCGTTCGGGCTGCGTGTGTTCCAGGCCTCCAGTGACGCCATGCTGATGGCCGCGCAGACCGTACGGTCCCCGACGGAGTAAGCTGCCATGCCGCCCGGCGCAGCGTGCGCTGCGTCGGGTTTTTCCCCTTGCGGGAAAAAAATGAACACCAAAATCACTCACAACCGGGTTGGGGACGCTAGAATCCCGGCCTTGTAAACGTTTTCATAAGGACCGCCGGTGGCCTCCGATCGCATCGAAACCCTCATTGCCCAGATGACCGTCGAAGAAAAAGTCGGCCAACTGGGTGTGTTCGCAGACATGGTTCGGCCGTTCGCCCCGGACGTGAACCCGGAAGCGAACGTGCGCAACGCCGACCAGGTGCTGCAGCAGGTCCGTGAGGGCAAGGTTGGCTCGCTGTTCAACGGCGTCGGCGTCGAGGCCGGCCGCCGCATCCAGCAGGTCGCCATCGAGGAAAGCCGCCTGAAGATCCCGGTGATCCTGGCGGCCGACGTCATCCACGGCATGCGCACCGTGTTCCCCATTCCGCTGGGTGAAGCGGCCAGCTTCGAACCCGACCTGGCCGAGCGCACCGCCCGTGCCACCGCGGTGGAAGCCACCGCCGCCGGCCTGCACTGGACCTATGCCCCGGCCGTGGACATCGCCCGTGACCAGCGCTGGGGCCGCGGTGCCGAAGGCGCCGGCGAAGACGTGGTGCTGGGCTGCGCGTTCGCCGCCGCCCGCGTGCGCGGCTTCCAGGGCAGCGACCTGCGCGCGCATGATGCGCTGCTGTCCACGCCCAAGCACTTCGCTGCGTATGGCGCGGTGATGGCCGGCATGGAATACAACATGGTCGACATCTCGCCGCAGACCCTGCGCGACGTGCACCTGCCGCCGTTCAAGGCGGCCTTCGATGCCGGTGCCATCACCGTGATGTCCTCGTTCAACGACATCAACGGCGTGCCGGCCAGCGCCAACGCCGAACTGCTCACCGACATCCTGCGCGGTGAGTGGAACTTCCCCGGCGTGGTCATTTCCGATTACACCGCCGACATGGAACTGGTTGCCCACGGCTACGCCGCCGATGACCGCGACGCCACCGCCAAGGCCTTCACCGCGGGCCTGGACCTGAGCATGCAGAGCGGCTTCTATGCCGACCACCTGCCCGGCCTGGTTGAAAGCGGCGAAGTGCCGATGGCCACGCTGGATGAATCGGTGCGCCGCATCCTCAACCTGAAGGAAGCGATCGGCCTGTTCGACGACCCGTACCGTTCGCTCGACCTGGCGCGCGAATCCGATACCTCGCACATCGCCGCGCACGATGAACTCTCGCGCGACGCCGCACGCCGTTCCATCGTGCTGCTCAAGAACGAAGGCAACGTGCTGCCGCTGCGCAAGGCCGGGCAGAAGATCGCGCTGATCGGTCCGTTCGTGCAGGACCGCGAGAACATCGAAGGCTGCTGGACCCTGTTCGGTGACAAGTCGCGCTATGTCACCCTGGAAGCCGGCGTGCGCGCTGCGATCAGCGATGAAAGCCTGCTTGAGATCGTGCCCGGCTGTGATCTGGAAGCCGCGCTGCAGGATGGCGTGGAACAGGCCGTGGCTGCCGCCTTGCGTGCCGACGTGGTGGTGCTGGCCCTGGGCGAACCGCAGCGTTACAGCGGTGAAGCGCAGTCGCGCGTGGAAATCACCCTGCCGCCCGCGCAGCAGGCGCTGGCCGAAGCCGTGGCCATGACCGGCAAGCCGCAGGTGGTGCTGCTGCGCAACGGCCGCGCGCTGGCCCTGCAGGGCGCGGTGCGCAATGCCGCCGCCGTGGCCGTCACCTGGTACCTCGGCACCCAGACCGGTCCGGCCGTGGCCGACGTGCTGTTCGGTGACTACAACCCGTCCGGTCGCCTGCCGGTCAGCTTCCCGCAGGTCAGCGGGCAGCAGCCGTTCTTCTACAACCACCCGCGCACCGGCCGCCCCGAGCTGCCGACCATGTCCGAGTTCAAGGCACGCTGGCGCGAGATTCCGAACGCGCCGCTGTACCCGTTCGGGCACGGCATGGGCTACACCACCTATGGCTACAGCGTGCCGCAGCTGAGCCAGGCGCAGCTGGGGTGGGATGACACCCTCACCATCACCACCACCGTTACCAACACCGGTGCCGTGGCCGGTGAGGAAGTGGTGCAGTTGTACATCCACGACCGCGTGGCCAGCCGTGTGCGGCCGGTGCGCGAGCTGAAGGATTTCCGCAAGATCGCGCTGCAACCGGGTGAAAGCGCCGAGGTGGTGTTCACCCTGGACCGGCATGCGTTGGGCTTCACCGGGCGTGATGGGGTGTATCGCGCCGAGCCCGGGTTGTTCGATGTGTGGGTGTGCGCGAGTTCGATTGCCGGCGACGCCGTTCAATTCGAATTGTTGGGCTGAATCCGGTAGCGCCGGCCGTTGGCCGGCTCTCATGAACGTTGCACACATCCGGTGGGCCGGCCAAGCGCCGGCCCCACCGGATCCCGTCATCATCAGGTGACATGCGCTGGCCTACGCTGCTTCCACCGCATCATGATGGAAGTTCCCCATGCGCCTGACCCCGCTGCCGCTGCTGCTCGCCCTCACCCCCCCGTTGTGGCTGACCGCCTGCAGCAAACCCGAATCCTCCAGCACCACTGAAGCCCCCGCTGCCACCGCACCGGCGGAAGACGCGCCGGTCGCCGGCAACTCCCCCGACGCCGTGCCCGCCACCAGCGAACCGGCTCCGGCCACCACGCCGGCCCCCGCCACCACCGAAGTGGCCGCCGGTGAAGCCGCCGCGTCGGGTGACGATCACGCAGCCGCTGCCGAAGGCGATGCGCGCCAGCGCATCGAACGCCTGCTTGGCGACGCGGATCAGTATGAAAAGGTGTTCACCGAGCTGCAGCGCGGTGTCGCTGCGGATGACAGTGCCGCCGTGGCCGCGCTGCTGCGCTACCCGGTGCGGGTGAGCGTGGAGGGCAAGAGCCTGAAGCTGGCCGATGCCGCTGCGTTCCAGCGGGATTACGCGAAGATCGTCACCCCGGCGCTGAAGACGTTGATTGCCGGACAGCGCTTCGACACCCTGTTCGTCAACCAGCAGGGCGTGATGCTGGGGCAGGGCGAGGTGTGGATCACCGGCACGTGCGTGGACAAGGCGTGCGCGAAGTCCGAGGTGAAGGTCAACAACATCGGTGGGTGATTGCCGGAGGTTCCGGCCGGGATGTCGATAGGGGTCCATGCGTTAAAGAGCGTGGGCAGCGTATCGGCGGTCGTCTGTCGACCGACCCTACCGGCGCTCGCATCATGCCCGGTGCACAATCCGCCGCCACGAGCACCGGCGGAATCGCACGAACCGCGGGATTGCATGCCCGGCGGAATCGCACGAACCGCGGGATTGCATGCCCGGCGGAATCGCACGAACCG
>DGLB01000083.1:36472-60301 GCA_002387845.1 Stenotrophomonas maltophilia
CTTGCATGCCGGGCGGAATCGCTCAAACCGCCGGCATGCCTGCTTCGGTAGAGTCGAACGTAAGTCGACTGCCGATAACGTGATCAACCCATTAGCGCAGGGGACCAAAACGAAGCAAACCGCTTCACCCCCACACCGCACCATCACTTCTTCGGCGTCAACTTCAACAACCGCCCATTGCTCCCATCTTCCAACACCCAGATCGCGCCATCCGGGCCTTGCTCCACCTCGCGAATCCGCTGCCCCATCGCAAACCGCTCCGCTTCCTTCGCGTTGTCACCGTCAAACGCCACGCGCACCAGCGAGGTCGACGACAGCCCGCCGATGAAGCCGCTGCCCTTCCACTGCGGGAACTGCGAGCCGTTGTAGATGATGAAACCGGCCGGCGAAATCACCGGCGTCCAGGTGATCTTCGGCGCTTCAAATTCCGGGCGCGTGCTGTGGTCCGGAATCTCACGGCCGTCGTAATGATTGCCGTTGGAGACAATCGGGTAGCCGTAGTTCTTGCCGCGCACGATCAGGTTCAGCTCATCGCCGCCGGCCGGGCCCATTTCATGCACCCACAACTTGCCGCGCGCATCAAAGGCAATGCCCAGCGCATTGCGGTGGCCGATCGACCACGCCTGCGCGGCCACGCCGCCCTGCGAGGCGAACGGGTTGTCGCCCGGCACCGTGCCGTCGTCGTTCAGACGAATGATCTTGCCCAGGTTGCCGCTCATGTCCTGGGCCGGGTCGAACTTCTGGCGCTCGCTGGAGGTGATCCACAGCTTGCCGTCCGGGCCGAACGCCAGGCGGTGACCGTAATGGCCCTTGCCGCTGACCTTCGGGGTCTGACGCCAGATCACCTTGAAATCCTGCAGGGTGCCGCTGCCATCGGCGGCCAGCACCAGCTTCGCGCGCGCCACGGCCGCACCACGGGTGTCGTTTTCGCCCTCTTCGGCGTAGCTCACGTACACCAGGCCGTTCTTCGCAAAGTCCGGATGCGGCAGCACGTCGCCCAGGCCGCCCTGGCCGCCGTAGGCCACCTTCGGCAGCCCGGTGATCGCCGCGCGCTTGCCGGTCTGCACGTTGAAGTGCTGCAGTGCGCCTTCCTTCTCGGTCACCAGCAGGCTGCCATCGGGCAGGAAGGCCATCGCCCACGGCTGGTCGAACTTGGCGACCTCGGTGGCGGTGAACGGCCATTCGGCCTGCTGGATCACCGGCGCAGCGGCGGGGCCGGCGGCCACGCAGGCGGTGGTGAACAGGGCGGGGGTGGCGGCCAGGGCCAGGGTGAGCAGCAGATGGCGGGGCATGAGGCGTCTCCGTCAGGGGCGCAATGGGAAGCCTCGGTTGTACAGCATGACCATCAACGCCGCGTGGACCATTGGTCACCCCGGATAGGCGCGCCGCCCGGATTCAGCTAACGTACGCAGCAACACGGACGCCTCAAAACGGAGTTTGCAGCATGAATGCCAGCGTACAGAAGCCTTCCCCCGCCTTCATCGCCGCCTCCTGGACGGCCCTGCTGCTGGGCGCGGCGGCCTACCTGATCGGCCTTTTCAACGCGGAAATGGCCCTCAACGAGAAGGGCTACTACCTCACCCTGCTGCTGTTCGGCCTGTTTGCGGCGGTGTCACTGCAGAAGAGCGTACGCGACCGTGTGGAAGGCATTCCGGTCAGCGGCCTGTACTACGCGCTGTGCTGGTTTGCCCTGCTGGCCTCGCTGCTGTTGCTGCTGGTCGGCCTGTGGAACGCCACCCTGCTGCTGAGTGAAAAGGGTTTCTACGGCATGGCCTTCGCGCTCAGCCTGTTCGGCGCAGTGGCCGTACAGAAAAACACCCGCGACCTGATGGCCGCAGGTGCTGATGAACCCAAGCGCCCCGCCAAGCTGCCGCCGCTGCCGGGCGAATAACGAGTAGCCAGGCAACCGGTTGAAACCCAACCGGTTGCCTCGACCGCGTTGGTGGAGGCGGTCGCAAGACGCCTGCCGATAACACGCATCGGCCCATTAACGCATGGACCCAACCGGGGCCAATGCCTCACCGCCCAGAATCACGTCCCGCGCGGCACACCTTTACCCAGATGCGCCTCCCGCAACGCGGTGGACTCATCCCACCCGCGCTGCACGGCGGAACGCGCCTGCTCCCAGGTCAACCTGCTTTTCGCATGTTCACTTGCCCAGCGCGACTGCAGCTCCGCCTCGACCTGCTCATACGCTTCAATCACCTCATCGGCCCGCGTGCGCTGATGGCGCGCGCTGTAACCCAGGTAATAGGCCGGCTCGTAGTCATCAAAGATCAGGTCGCTGCTGCTGTCGTAGTAAGGCTCAGCGCTGAAGCGCTCGCGCCAGTAATCGGACACCGCTTCGCGCGGCACGCCATCTTCCGGCACCCGGCCGGGAATCTGGTAATCAGGGCTCATGTCTGGCTCCGGTGGGGTGAGGCTCTACCGTAGCCATGTGCCGGTTAACGCCGTGGGCAGCGCAGGTGAAACCCCCATCAAACGCCATTCATGCGATGGCCGGCATCAATCGCCCTTGCGCGGCAACAGATAGATCACTCCACCCACCGCAAACGCGATCAACGCCGCGGCAATGTTCTGCCAGCTGGCACTGGCAAACAGCGCCAGGCACAACACCAGCGCCAGCACCGGAATCAACGGGCCGCCCGGCAACTTCAACGCGCCCGGCCGGTCGCGGAAGCGCCGCGCCAGCACCAGCACCGCCGCCGCCGTGCCGATGTACGCAAACAAGCGCGTGGTCATCGACAGCAGCGCCAGCTGCACGAACGACCCACTCAGCGCCAGCACCAGCGCGATCAAGCCCTGGGTCACAATCGCCGCCGCCGGCGTGCGGAAGCGCGGATGCACCTGCGCCAGCAGCTTCGGCCCATAGCCATCGCGGGCCAGCGCAAACAGGAAGCGCGGCCCCATCATCATCGTGTTGCTGTTGGTGCCCAGAATCGAAATCGTCGCGCCCACGGTCAGAATCAGCGCCAGCGCCTCACCCCCGAACCCGGCCGCCGCATCCGCCAGCGGCGTCGCCGAGGACGACAGGCCCGGCAGCGTGCCCTGCGCAATGAACTGCACCGCGCCGTAAATCACCGTCACCGTCACAATCATGGTGATCAGCGCGAACGGAATATCCCGCTTCGGGTTGCGGTACTCGCCCGCCGCCGCCGGAATGTTCTCGAAACCCGCATAGGCGTACAGCAGCAACAGCGCCGCCTCGCCCATGCGCTGCAGGTCATGCGGGTCCGGGCGCTGGCCGGAGAACGCCAGGTCCATGTCCACGTAGAACGCGCCAATCAGCACGAACAGCAGCAGCGGCAGCAGCTTGCCGATCACCAGCACAATGCCGGTGCGCGCCGCCGAGCGCACGCCCATCACGTTCACGGCGGTCAGGAAGCCCAGTGAAACCACGATCACTGCCACCCGGCCCAGGTCATGCCCGGCCCACGGCCAGAACCGCGCCACCGCATCGGCCAACGCGTTGCTCAATGCCGCCGCCGAACTGATCCGGGTCAGCCAGATCATCCAGCCGATCTCAAACCCGGCAAAGCGCCCGAACGCCTCGCGTGCATACAGGTAACTGCCACCTGGTTCGTCGAAGTAGCTCGCCGCCTGCGCATAGCACAGCACCAGCAGCGCCACCACGATCCCCGCCGCCACCACGCCCCACAGACTGAAGGGCCCCAGCAGCAGCACCGTGGCCGCCGGCAGCAGGTAGATCCCGCTGCCGATCACGTCGTTGATCGACAGCCCGACAATCTGCCAGCGGCTGACCGCACGCTCCAGCTGCGGTTCGGAAGGCGTGCCCTGGGAAGGAACGCTCATGGTGCGCCCAGCGCCGGCAGCTGCCATTGCGCCTGCAGCTGCGCGTACTGCGCCTTCGGCAGCAGCACGAAGCGCGGCCGCGCCGCCGGCGTCAGCCAGCCCAGCAGCGTGGCCATGTGCGCCGGCTCCATCGCCGTGCAGC
This sequence comes from Stenotrophomonas maltophilia, assembly GCA_002387845.1. Lineage (GTDB taxonomy): Bacteria > Pseudomonadota > Gammaproteobacteria > Xanthomonadales > Xanthomonadaceae > Stenotrophomonas > Stenotrophomonas maltophilia_AG. Next base: position 40,428 of record DGLB01000083.1, read on the forward strand.
CGGCGGTGGCCTCACCCGGGGTGCGCCACAGGTGCGCGAAGATGCAGCTGCCACCGCGCGGCACCGCCTTCGGGTTGTGCTCGATCACAAAGCCCTCGCGGTAGCGCACGTCGCCCTTGTTATGCAGGTCAAGCCGCATCGGTTCGGTGGAACCCTCCACCGCCTCGGCCCCCACCACCTCCGCATCGACGATGCGGTTGTAGTACTTCGAATCCGGCACATCCATGCAGTAGCTGGTTTCGCGCATTGGCTGGTAGGGCAGGGAGGTGGTCACCTTGTCCGCGTAGCCGAAGGCCTCGCCGATGGCGAAGATGCCCGCCGGGCTGCGGCCGTCGCCTTCCTGTTTCTGCGGCCCGCCGCGCTGCGCCGGGTGCAGGCCCGTGCCCCAGGCGCTGCCGCTGCGGCCCACCGCCACGGTGAATGCCTCGCCCTGCGGCCGCCAGCCGTCTTCGGTGCGGGCGTACGCCTGCAAGGTGCCCGAGGTGGCGTCCCAGTCAGTCGTGGTCACCACCACCAGCTGGGTGGTGCCCTCCAGCGGATGCGCCGCCATCACAGGCAGCGCGCACGCCAGGGCAACAGTGGCAACAGCGGTTCGCAGGTACGGCAGCATCGTCAACTCCGGGAATCAGGTGTCGATCAGGTGTTCAATCCGCTCCAGGTTCACCCCCAGCTGGCGGTGCCGGTCCGGGTTGGCGTGGCAGAGCAGGACAAACAGAAAATCCAGCAGCGACTGCAAGGCTGAACGGTACAACAGTTGTGCCATCGACGGGGCCGGGTCGTGCGCGCACACCACCAGCGCCGCATCGGCGTGCGCGCGCAGCGGGTTGGCGCTGTGGCGCGTGATCGACACCACCTTGCCGCCCATGTCCTGGAACTGGCGCGACAACTGGTACAGCTGCGGCAGCTTGCCGAACTCGGAAAACACCAGCAGCACGTCACCCGGCCGCACCGCGGAAAGATTGGCCATCATCAGAATCGGGTCGGCATGGTGCACGGTCAGCATGCCCAGCAGTGACAGCCGCATCGCGAACTCGCGCGCATACAGGCCATCGTCGCCCAGCCCGTACACGAACACCTTCGGTGCACCATCCACCAGCGCCACGATGCGTTCCACGTCGGCCTGCGCATTGGCCACGCGGGTTTCGTCATCGGCGGCCTGCCGGCTGTGCCGCAGGCGCTCGCCCAGCCGTGCATAGCCGTTGCCCGGCTCACCCGCCGGCGGCGCGGCCTGCGGGTCGCTGCCGGCACGGGCCACCGCCTGGCCGATCGAGTACTTCAGGTCCGGGTAGCCCTTGAAGCCCAGCTTCTGGCTGAACTTCACCACGCTGGACTGGCTGATCCCCAGCGCGCTGGCCAGCTGCTGCGAGGAGTAGTCGCGCAGCAGGTGTGCGTTGTCCAGGATGAAGTCGGCAATGCGGCGTTCAATCGCCGACATCTGGTCGCGTTCAGAGCGGATTTTCAGCAAAGGCGGCATCGGTTACCAACGTGGTGGCGTGATCATTTCCAACCCCTGCACCTCGGTGATCCCCAACCCCGGCGCATCACTGATGGTGATCTCAGACTCGTTGAAATGCACGCCCCCGGTGACCGGGTTGAAGCGCCCCAGCGACGGCCCGTCCAGGTCCACCTTGGTGATCACATCGCTCTTGGCCACCGCCAGGTGCACCGCCGCGGCCACGCTGATGCTGGATTCGATCATGCAGCCAATCATGCACGGCACCCCGTAGATCGCCGCAATATCGGCAATGCGGATCGCGTTCGACAGCCCGCCGGTCTTCATCAGCTTGATGTTGATGATGTCGGCCGCACGCTGCTGGATCAGGTCGAACACCTGGCCCGGGTTGAACACGCTCTCATCGGCCATCACCGGTGTGTTCACCCGATCGGTCACGTACTTCAGCCCGCTGATGTCGGCGGCCTTCACCGGCTGCTCCAGCAGTTCCAGCACCACCCCGGCCTCTTCCAGCGTGCGCATGGCCTGCACCGCCTGTTTGGCGGTCCAGCCCTGGTTGGCGTCCAGGCGCAGCAGGGCGCGGCCCTGCACCGCGGCGTGGATCGCCTTCACCCGTTCAACGTCCAGGCCAATGTCCTTGCCCACCTTGATCTTCAGCGACTCGAAGCCGCGATCAATCGCCGAAAGCGAGTCCGCCACCATCTTGTCGATGTAGTCCACGCTGATGGTGATGTCGGTGGTGATCACCGGGTCGCCACCGCCCAGCATCTGGTACAGCGGTGCATCGTGCAGCTGCGCCCACAGGTCGTACAACGCGATCTCCACCGCCGCCTTGGCGCTGGTGTTGCGCTCCAGCGACGACTGCACCAGCGCGCAGTTGCGGTTGAGGTTGGCCACGTCCTGGCCGATCAGGCGCGGCTTGATGAAGCGGTCAATCGCTTCAATGATCGAGCCGTGCGTATCGCCGGTGATCACTGCCGTGGCGGGCGCTTCGCCATAGCCGGTGTGGCCGCTGTCGGTGCGGATCAGCACCACCACGTCTTCCACGGTGTCCACCGTGCGCAGTGCGGTTTTGAACGGGGTTTTCAGGGGCACGCGCAGCATGCCCAGTTCGATATCGGTGATTTTCATCAAGGGGTCTTGGCGCGCATGCGTTGAATGTTGGTGATGCGGTCGATGTAGCTGGCGGTGTCGCTGGCCATCATCGGCTCCAGCGGGGTTACCGAAACGCCGTTGAGGTGCGCCTGCACACGCGTGCCGTCCGGCCCGAACCAGCTGCCACCGGCGGTGTCGTGAATCATCCAGGTGTTGCCGTTGAAGTGACCCAGGGTCAGCATCACGTGGCCCGGAATGTAGACCAGGTCGCCGGGTTGCAGATTCTTCACCGCCTCCATGCGCTTGGCTTTGCCGTCTTTCGCGGTGAACGCAATGCGGTCCAGCGCCGGGCTCACCGCCTGCGCGCTGGTGTTGCGCGGCATCAGAATGCCGAAGCTGCGGTACACCTCGGACACGAAGCCGCTGCAGTCGCGGGTGTCATACGAATGGCCCCAGCCATAGCGTTCGCCCAGGAACTTGAAGGCCTGCGCGTACAGGTTGCGCGGGCTCAGTTCCAGGTAGTCGTCGCTGGTGTCCTGCGAGCGCGCGATCAGCGCCGGCACCAGGGCCAGCGAACCATCGTCGTTGCGCACCGGCAGCTGCACCACGTAACTGGCGTGCGCCTGCTGGCCGTTCACCGGCTGCTGCAGCGGCCAGTCGGCCAGCAGCGGCAGGCGCACGCCCATGTCCAGCTGCAGGCGCGAAACGCGCGGTTCTTCCGGGGTGAAGGTGGTGAACGCGGTGGCTCCGGTCACCACGCGGTACTGCGCCGGCGTGCCATAGCCCAGCACCGTTGCCTTGTCGCCCACGCCCACGTGGCGCTTTTCCACCCACGCCGTGTAGCGCTCGCTGGTCACGAACAGCCACTGGCCATCCGCGCTTTCATGCAGCACCGCCACCGCGTCGCCCGGGAACAGCGCCGACTCCTGGAAACGGTCGATATCGGTATCGCCGGGTCGGCTGAACACCCGCAGCATCGTCGGGAACGTGCGCAGCGCCGCGCGGTGCACCACCAGCCCGTACTGCAGCGGGCGGCTGGCGGCGATCGCATCGGCCCCCGCATTGGCAATGACGGCCGCGCGCTGTGCAGCGCTGATCGGCTGGCCGTCTTCGCCATACAGCGGTTTCTCGGGCCAGCGCGACAGGGCATCCAGGTCCGCTTTCACCTTGGCCCGGGTCAGGGAAGCCGGCAGCGCCGACAGGTCGTGAATGGACGAATCTTCAGCCCGCATGCGCGCGTTCTGCGCGTCGATGTCGGACCGGCTGAGCAGAATCCGGTCCGCCTTGGTGAGGTCGAGCGCAGGCCTGCCCGCGCTGTCGTCCTGCTGATCGGACCAGAACTGCGGGTACAGGAACGAGTCGGTCAACCCGATGACATCGCCATACCCCGAAAGCGGCCGCGCCTGCTCCTGCGCCCCCGCCGCCCCCGCGACGGTCAGCAACAGCGCCAGCGCCACCCCGCGCACCTGATCCCCGTAGTGACACGCCATGCGTGTCATCGACCCACTTCGAATCCTCACGCGGCAACCTCCTCGGAATCTCTTGGAATATTTATTCCTTTCTCCGCCGAAAGCAAGAATAAATTATTGACCGCCTACCTGCCGCGTGTTACACAGCGATTACCACCCGCACCTTGGGAAGTGTCGCCGTGGAATCCGCAGTTCGCAAACCGCACGTGCTCCGTCGCTTCGCCTGGCACACTGCAGCCTGCCTGCTGCTGGTGTCGCCGGCGCTGTGGGCGCAGCCGCTGCCCGCGCTGCCGGAGCTCATCGCCAGCATCGACGCCGGCCACTTCGCCCAGGCCGATGCCGACATCAGCCGCGCCCTGGCCGATTCCAGCCTCAGCCAGCACCAGCGCGACGCCTACGCTTTCCAGCGCGAGCGCATGCGCCGCATCCGCCTCGATTTCAGCCTCGACGCCGCGGCCGCGCAGGCGCAGGTGCGCAAACAGATTCCCGACCTGACCGACGCCGAATTCGCCCGCTGGGATGCACAGGGGCAGCTGGAGCACCTGGATATCGACGGCCAGCGCCGCTGGTTCAAGCGCGCGCCGTCCAACCTGTTCCGGGTGAGTGCCGAGGCCCGTGCCCGTCGCGCGCCCGGCGTGCCGGTGCCGAAGGACGGCCCGTACGAAACCCTCGGCCCGCATCATCAGGAAGTGGTCGCCGCCGGCAGCCGACGACCGGTGGTCGTGGGCCCGCAAAGCCTCGTTCCGCGCCGCGTCGAGGTCACCCAATCGCTCACCGTCAAACCCGACGCGGTACCCGCCGGTGAAACCGTACGCGCCTGGATTCCGTATCCGCGCCACATTCCCGGCCAGCAGGAAAACATCCGTTTCCTCGGCAGCAGCGGCGGCACCTCGCCGGCGCAGGTGGCCCCCGAAGACACCCCGCAGCGCAGCGCCTACCTGCAGGCCCCGGCCGTGGCCGGCCAGCCGACCACCTTCCAGGTGCGCTACGAACTCACCGTCTACGCCCGCCACACCGACATCGACCCCGACACCGTGCAGCCCACCCCGGCTGACCCGTCGCTGCAGCCCTACCTGGCCGAACGTGCCCCGCATGTGCTGTTCACGCCCGCGCTGCGCGCGTTCTCCCAGCGCGTGGTGGGCGACGAAACCAACCCCTACCGCATCTTCGAAAAACTGTTCGACGCGGTCGACCGCATCCCCTGGGCCGGCGCGCGCGAATACTCCACGCTGTCCAACATCAGCGACTACGCCCTGCACGCCGGCCACGCCGACTGCGGCCAGCAGACCCTGCTGCTGATCACGCTGCTGCGCCTGAACGGCATTCCCGCGCGCTGGCAGTCCGGCATGGTCTATTCCGACGACGCGGTCGGCTACAACAACCTGCACGACTGGGGCGCGGTGTACCTCGCGCCGTACGGCTGGGTGCCGATGGACGTCACCACCGGCCGCCTGCACAGCGGCACCCCCGCGCTGCGCGACTTCTACCTGGGCGGCCTGGACGCCTACCGCATTGCCTTCAATGACGATTACGACCGGCCGTTGACGCCGGCAAAGCATTACCCGCGCTCGGACACCGTCGACAACCAGCGCGGTGAAGTGGAGTGGTCCGGCGGCAACCTGTACTACGACCAGTGGACCTACGACTTCCAGTCGCACATCAAGTAACCCACCACCACCCTTTCACAATCTGCAGGAGAGAGCAGGGGATGAATGCGAACAGTTTGAAGCGGGCGGCGCTGTGCGTCGCACTCGGAACGTGTCTTGGCATTGTGGCTCCCGGCGTTGCCTGGGCGCAGGCGGTCAGCGGTGCCGTGGCCGGCCGCGCCACCGCCGGTGACCAGGTCACCGTCATCAGCACCAGCACCGGGGCCAGCCGCAGCGTCACCGTCGGCAGCGACGGCACCTATCGCCTTGGCCAGCTGCCGGTGGGTGACTACCGCCTGCAGGTCAGCCGCAACGGCGAAAACCTGGGTGACAGCGTGGCGGTCAGCGTGGCCATTGGCGGCACCACCAACGTCAACCTGGCCAGCAGCGGCGACGTGGTCAACCTGGATGCACTGCAGGTGGTGGGCACGCGCGTGGTCAACCGCGTGGACGTGTTCTCCACCGAAACCTCGTTCAACGTCAACCGCCAGGAAATCTCGCGCCTGCCGGTGGCGCAGGATCTTTCCGCCGTGGCGCTGCTTGCGCCGGGCGTGGTCGGCGGCAACTCCACCTTCGGCGGGCTGTCCTTCGCCGGTTCCTCGGTGGCCGAGAACGCGGTGTTCATCAACGGCCTCAATGTCACCGACATGTACACCCGGCGCGGCTTCTCCAGCGCCCCGTTCGCGTTCTTCAGCGAGTTCCAGGTGAAGACCGGCGGCTATTCGGTGGAATTCGGCCGCTCAACCGGTGGTGTCATCAACGCGGTGACCCGATCGGGCAGCAATGAGTTCGAAGGCGGCATTGAAGTCACCGCCGAGCCGTCCGCCTGGCGCTCCAGCGGCCGCGATCATTTCCACCGCGACGGCAGCGCGCATTCCTACGCCAGCCGCGATGACAGCAGCTTCTTCAAGACCAACGTGTGGGCCAGCGGCCCGGTGGTGAAGGACAAGCTGTTCCTGTTCGCCATGTATGAAAAGCGCGACGAGAACGGCCACAACACCTCCAACGATGCGCTGACCTGGTTCAAGAACGAAGCCGACAACGGCTTCTGGGGCACCAAGCTCGACTGGAACATCAACGACAACCACAGCCTGGCGCTGCTGGCCTTCAGCGACGAAACCGAAACCACCGCCGGTGCCTACAACTACGACTGGGACGACAACGTCATCGGTGCGTGGGGTGGCGATTCGGTCACCGAAGCCGGCGGCAAGAACTGGTCGGCCACCTACACCGGCCATTTCGGCGAAACCTTCACCGCCCGCGCCATGGTCGGCCAGAACAACCAGCGCGCGTTCACCCGCTCTTCGCTGGATGAGCTGTGCAGCCCGGTGTTCACCGACGCCAGCTACGCCCCCCGCCTGGGTCAGCTCAACGGCCTGCGCCCCGGCTGCCACCCCACCGGTGCCGCTGTGGCCGAGCGCGACGACACCCGCGACGTGGCCCGCCTCGACTTCGAATGGCAGCTGGGCACGCACCTGCTGCGCTTCGGCGTGGATCGCGAGTTGATGACCACCGAGCAGAGCACCCGTTACCCCGGCCCCACCCAGCTCAGCTACACCGCCTATGTGGCCCGCCCCGGCGATGAAGTGTGGGACGGTGCCAACGCCTTTGTGCCGCCCGGCGTGACCGAGATGCTGCGCGCGCGCAACCGCGTGTCCGGTGGCACCTTTGAAACCGAAGCCAATGCCTTCTACCTGGAAGACATCTGGAACATCACCCCCAACCTGATGCTCAACCTGGGCGTGCGCTGGGACCGCTTCGAAAACCGCACCGCCGATGGCGATGCCTTCATCAAGATGGACGACCTCATCGCCCCGCGCTTCGGCTTCAGCTGGGACATGAAGGGCGACGGCACCACCAAGCTGTTCGGCAACGCCGGCCGCTATTACCTGCCGGTCACCAACAACATCAACGTCAACTTCGCCGGCGGCCTCACCGACGAATACAGCTACTACGTCCTCAACGGCTGGCAGACCCAGGCCAACCCGGTCACCGGTGCCCCGTATGCCGCGCCGATCATCGGCCAGCAGATCGGCCCGGTCGACACCCGCATGAACACCGGTGCCGCCGACCTGCGCCAGAGCGTGGACCGTGACCTCAAGGCTGTGTACCAGGATGAATACATCCTGGGCTTCCAGAGCATGCTCAACCAGGCCTGGTCGTGGGGCGTGAACGCCACTTACCGGCGCATGACCCGCGCGCTGGACGACATGCGCCTGAACTACACCCCGTGCGGTCCCACCGGCACCACCCTGTGGCCGATCGCCAACCCGGGTGAAAGCCTGACCATCTGGGGCGACTCCAGCATCGGCTGCGCCGAGGAAGGCTGGATCACCATCGACACCGCCAACAGTGGCTACCGCAAGGGTGGCAGTGGCGAGGTGGTGGGCTACTCCAAGCCCAAGCGCACCTACAAGGCGCTGGAGTTCCAGATCGACCGCGCCTGGGACGAGAAGTGGCTGTTCAACGCCTCCTACCTGTGGTCGCGCAGTGACGGCAACTTCGAAGGCCCGGTCAACTCCGACACCGGCTACGGCGACACCGGCATGGTCCAGCACTGGGACCACCCGGCCAACAACGAACGCTATGGCGTGCTGTTCAACGACTTCCGCCATCAGTTCAAGTTCCGCGCCGCCTATGCGCTGAGCGAGCAGTGGAGCTTCGGCACCACCCTGCAGGTGCAGTCCGGTGGTCCGGTAACCGCGTTCGGCGTGATGTGGCCCAACGACAGCACCGCCGGCGGCAGCACCAGCAGCGAAAGCAGCGGCGGCGGAACCGGTTGGCTGTGCGTGGCCAACTGCAGCGGCAGCTACGCCCAGCGCCAGTTCGAGTACAGCCCGCGCGGTGCCTATGGCCGCCTGCCGTGGACCTGGACCATGGGGGCCAATGTCACCTGGCGCCTGCCGGTGGAAGGCGTGGACCTGAGCGTGCGGCTGTCGGTGTTCAACCTGTTCAACAACCAGACCGTGGTCAACGTGCACCAGCGTTATGAAGCCCAGCCGGGGCAGTACCGTGAGAGCACGTTCAACACGGGTACTCGTTGGCAGGCGCCGCGGTATACGCAGTTGCAGGCGACGTGGAATTTCTGATGGGAGCGTGGGCACGGGGGATGGCGCGCTTCCGTAGAGCCGGGCCTTGCCCGGCTGCTTTTCCGCGGCCCCTCACCAAGCCGGGCAAGACCCGGCTCTACGCATTGCTGCTCGCGCCCACTGTCGCGGCTGCTTCCCCCTACACCCCGCTGCTGGACGAAACCGTCCAGCACTACCCGGTGGACGGCATCGCCATGGCCGTCGTCGAACACGGCCAGACCACCTTCAGCGCCACCCGCGGCGAAGGCATCACCGACCAGACCCGCTTCAAGATCGCCTCCAACACCAAAGCCATGACTGCCGCCGTGCTGGCCCGCCTGGTCCAGCGCGGCACCCTGCACTGGAACGACCCGGTCATCCAGCACCTGCCGCAGTTCCGCATGCATGACCCGTGGGTCACCCAGCACATGCAGGTACGCGATCTGCTCATCCACAACAGCGGCCTCGGCCTGGGCGCGGGCGACCTGATGCTCTGGCCGGAGCCCAACGCCTACACCCGCGCCGACATCATTGCCGGCCTGGCCCACCTCAAACCCGTCACCAGCTTCCGCAGTGGCTACGCCTACGACAACCTGATGTACGTGGTGGCCGGTGAGGTCGCCGCCGCCGCCGCCGGCAAGCCCATCGACGTGCTGCTGCAGGAAGAGCTGTTCACCCCGCTGGGCATGACCGGCTGCCAGACCGACGCCACCCAGACCTCGCTCGCCGCCGGTGGCGTGCGCTGCAGCCTGCGTGACATGACCCGCTGGATGCAGGTGCTGCTGGACCCGGCGCGGGTTCCCGATTGGCTCAACGCCGAACAGCGCCGCCAGCTGTGGACCGCGCACATGCCCATGCCACTGGGCGAACGCCAGCGGCGCTGGGACAACGCGCACTTCTCGGCCTATGGCTACGGCTGGCGGCTGTCGGACATGGACGGCCAATTCAAGGTGGCCCATACCGGCACCCTGAGCGGTGCGTATTCCTCGCTGGCCCTGCTGCCAGACAGGAAGACGGGGATCGTCATCCTCATCAAAGGCGAAGGCGAAAACGCCCGCACCGTCCTGATGCAGGCCGCACTGAAGGTCCGTCGTGACGCGCCATGCGCGTCATTGCCATGCCCAGACAACGCGACCACGCCCACCCTCGCCCCCTACATCACCGAACTCCAATCCGAACACACCACCCGCAAACCCCGCCCCGACACTTCCGCGCGCACCCCAGCCCCCACCACCGTCCCCTGGCAGGGCCTCTACCAGGATCCCTGGCTCGGCACCGCGCGTATCTGCCCGGAAAACAACCAGCTCCGCTTCTCCGTCGAAAAATCCCCGCGCCTGCGCGGAACCGTGATGCAGCTCGATTCCCGTTGGCTGGTGCAGTGGGATACCCTCGGGGCGGACGCCGAGCCCTGGCTGCAGGTATCGCCGGGCACCCCGCACACCCTGAGCCTGCGGGCCATCGACCCGGATATCGACTTCAGCTATGACTACCAGGACCTGCATTTCACCCGCACCGGCAGCTGCCCCCGCTAGGCCACGACCGTGGGTCGCGACCGCACTCGTGCTGGCGCTCACCCTCACCACCGCCCACGCCCAACCGGTCCAGACCGCCCTCGTACGCACCGCCGAACAGGCCGGCCTGGTCGACATCACCACGCTGTCGCCGAACATCCAGCGCGACATGCGTTACGCCGGCGGCAACAACTTCACCGGCCGCCGCGTGCCCGGCTACGACGCCCCCAAGTGCCTGCTGCTTGCGCCCGCCGCCGCCGCACTGGCCCAGGTTGAAGCCGACCTGCGCAGCGAAGGCCTGGGCCTGAAGCTGTTCGACTGCTACCGCCCGGCGCAATCGGTGCAGGCGTTCGTGGACTGGGCCAACGACCCCACTGAACTCTCGCGCAAAACCATCCAGTACCCCGGCATCGACAAACCGCAGCTGCTGGGCGGCTACATCGCCGAGACCTCCGGCCACAGCCGCGGGGCCACCGTCGACCTCGGGCTGGTGGACTGCCGCAGCGGCACCTGCACCGACGTGGACATGGGCACCGACTTCGATTACTTCGGGCCCGAAGCGCACACCGACACCGCCCAGATCACCCCGGACCAGTACAACAACCGCCAGCGCCTGCTGCGCGCCATGCAGGCGCAGGGCTTCAAGAACTACCCGCTGGAATGGTGGCACTACACCCTGGACCCCGAGCCCGACCCCAGAACCGCCTACGACGTGCCCATCGAATGACGTGGTGACACGCCCTGCGTGTCACCGCCACCGCGCCCGTACAATGCCAACGGACGCCATTCGCCCGGAACGCAATGAATCTGCCGCTGCACTTTGGACTGCTGGGAACCCTGGAAGCCGGCCTTATCGCGCTGCTCGTTGGACTGCTGGTCTACAGCCTGTGGCAGCGCCTGTGCCGCTGGGCCGGCTGGTCGATGGGTCATGCCATTGGCTGGGCCTGCTTCATCGCGGTGGTCATCAGCGCCGGCATCGATGCCTGGAAGCTGTTCTACATGGGCATCGTGCGGCTGGAGTCGCCGTTCTACGCGCGCATGTACCTGGCCACCATCCACGATCCCAACGAACTGGGCTCGCGCGTGGTCATTGAAGTGGCCGGCGCACTCGCCGGTGTCGCCCTGGGCTGGGTGATATTCAGTTCCCGGTCAGCCGAAAAAACTGAGACCTCGAACTGATTTTTCGTTCGGCGCGCGTTAAACGCAGGCGCGCTGAATGCGCACATTACCGACCCCTCACCTGCACGTAACCACGGCGGTAATGCACGCGTCTGCGTGAGTGGTTAAGACCGCGTGCGCACGCCGGTTGCAGGGCAAGGTTGATTCACAAACGCGGTGGCAGGGTAGGGGCCGTACGGAAACAACGACCCGTGCAACACCCCTTTGACGGAGACCACCCAATGACGAATCGCAACCGCAAGCCCCTGATCGCCCTGTTGATCGCCGCCGGCAGTGTGATGGCCGTTCCGGCAATGGCACAGACCGCGCAGCAGAGCGCCGCGCAGGCCCAGCAGCAGGCCGCCCAGGCGCAGCAGGCCGCCGGTGCCGCCGGCCAGGCCGCTGACAACGCCAGCGGTGCTGCCGCAGCAGCATCGGCGCAGGCTGGTGGTGGCGGTGGCGGTCAGACCTGGGCCAGCGTCGACACCGACGGCAACGGCACCATCAGCAAGTCCGAAGCCCAGGTCAACGCCGGCCTCGCCCAGGTCTTCGACCAGGCCGACACCAACAAGGACGGCGAACTGACGCCGGATGAATACAAGGCCTACGTCGCCGCCCAGCAGACCGGTGCCGCCAACGGCGGCAACGCCCCGGGCCGCTGATGAAACACCGCGTGTACCCATGACATCGGGCGCGCGCGATAACCGTAGAGCCGGGCTTGCCCGGCTGCTCTACCCGGCAACCAAGGCAACACCGAGCGCAGAAGGGCCCAACACCGCTGGACAACGGTGAAAGGCAGTGAGGGGGGAAGGGCGGCTTCGGCCGCCCTTCCTTTTGGGTGGGTCGCCCAGCCGGGCAAGCCCGGCTCTACGGGGGCGCGTCGCAGCCGTGCAAGGCCGCGTCCCAGCCGTACCGCATCCCCGCCGTACCGCATCCCAGCCGTACGTGGCCGCATCCCAGCGCTGCCCCATATCCCGGCATAGCCGGTATCCTTGCCCCCATGATGACCTCACAACCCACGCCCACCGGCCGCATCGGCCTGGTCGGCTTCGACGGTGACGACACGCTCTGGAAGAGCGAGGACTACTACCGCAAGGCCGAGCAGGATTACCTCGACATCCTGTCGCGCTACATCGACGTGCACGACACCGCCACCGCGCGCCACCTGCTGGAAGTGCAGCAGCGCAACCTGGCGGTGTTCGGTTACGGCGTGAAGGGCATGACCCTGTCCATGCTCGAAGCCGCCATCGACATCAGCCAGCAGATGATCACCGCGCGTGACCTGCAGCAGATCCTCGACATCGGCCACGACACCCTGCGCCACCCGGTCGAGCTCATCGACGGCGTGCGCGAATCGGTCGCCGCCATCGCCAACGACTACCCCGTGGTACTGATCACCAAGGGCGACCTGTTCCACCAGGAAGCCAAGATCAAGGTTGCCAACCTGCGCGACCTGTTCCCGCGCATCGAGATCGTGTCCGAGAAGGATCCCGAAACCTACGCCCGCGTGCTGGAGGAATTCGACCTGCCCATGGACCGTTTCGTCATGGTCGGCAATTCGCTGCGTTCCGACATCGAACCGGTGATCACCCTCGGCGGTTGGGGCATCCACACCCCGTATGCCGTCACCTGGGCGCATGAAACCCAGCACGGCGTGGCCGCCGACGAACCGCGCATGGTCGAAGCCGCCACCGCCTTCGATTGGCCGCAGGCATTGCGTGCCATTGAAGCCAAGGCCGCACAGGCCTGAGCCGGTGAAGCGCCTGTGCCTGCTGCTGGTGTTGTGGCTGGGGCTGCCGTTGGCCGCCCTGGCCCAGCAGACCGCCGAGAAGTCCGATACCTACCAGGTGCACACCGGTGACGCCTGGGTGGATGCGCAGCTGCAGGACATCAACCATTACGCCGAGCGCTTCCCCGACAGTTTCCTGGATGAAGTGCAGCGCTACGCCGGTGTGTCGCGCGGTTACATCGCCGCGCTGATGTACACCCACGGCTGGCACGCCGGTGACATCTATTTCGCCTGCTTCTGGGGCAAGGTCACCGAGCATTCCTGCCGCGACAGCGTGCGCGCTTTCAGCCGGCACGTGCCGGAAGAGGGCGGGTTCGTGCAGTGGTCCGACGTGGTGAACGACGACCTCGGCACCGAGCCCACCAACCTGCACTGGCGCGCGCTGCGGCACGCCATCGTGGCCAGTCATGACCATTGGGACCGCCCGGTGGAGCTGGATGCCACGTTGAAGCGGCAATTGGGCGATCGTGCGCAGCGCGACAAGCGCGCGCGGGCGGCGGCGACGCCGTAACCCATCCCCCATTGCTGCTTTGCACCTCGCCGGGCCCCACCCACCTGCGCGACAATGCCCGTATCCCCCGGGTTCCGCTGCCGAGTACGCAATGAGCACCACTGCCTTCGTTTCGCCCGACGACATCCGCACCCTGTTCGCGCAGGCCATGTCCAGCATGTACCGCACCGAAGTGCCGCTGTACGGCACGCTGGTGGACCTGGTTGCTGAAATCAACGACGCCGTCCTCACCGACAACCCGGCCCTGGCGGAACAGCTGGACCGCAACGACGAGCGCGCCCGCCTCGCCCAGGAACGCCACGGCGCGATCCGCGTCGGCACCGCCGCGGAACTGGCCACCCTCGGCCGCCTGTTCGCGGTGATGGGCATGCACCCGGTGGGGTACTACGACCTCTCGGTGGCCGGCGTGCCGGTGCACTCCACCGCGTTCCGCCCGCGCACGGCCGCCGCGCTCGCGCACAACCCGTTCCGTGTATTCACCTCGCTGCTGCGGCTGGAGCTGATTGAAGACCCCGCCTTGCGCGAGCAGGCCGCGCAGATCCTCGCGCGCCGCCACATCTTCACCGACGAATGCCTGCACCTCATCGCCCAGGCCGAACGTGACGGCGGCCTGGAAGAAACCGAAGCGCGCCGTTTCGTGCTGGCCGCGCTGGAAACCTTCCGCTGGCACAGCGACGCCACCGTCTCGCTGGACACCTACCACGCCCTGAGCAAGGCGCACCGCCTGATTGCCGACGTGGTCAGCTTCCGCGGCCCGCACATCAACCACCTCACCCCGCGCACGCTGGACATCGACGCTGCGCAGGCCGGCATGCTCGCACGCGGTATCGACGCCAAGGCCGTGGTCGAAGGCCCGCCGCCGCGCCGCTGCCCGATCCTGCTGCGCCAGACCAGCTTCAAGGCGCTGGAGGAAGAGGTGAACTTCCCCGAAGACGGCCGCAGCGATGTCGGCACTCACACAGCGCGTTTCGGCGAAATCGAGCAGCGTGGCCTGGCGCTGACCCCCAAGGGCCGCGCGCTGTACGACCAGCTGTTGAACCAGGCGCGCGATGCCGGTGGCGCGGGCAGCACCGGCGGTGACTACACCACGCGGCTGGCGAATGCGTTTGCCGCATTCCCGGACGACCATGACACCCTGCGGCGTGAGGGGTTGGGGTATTACCGGTACGCACTCACCGAAGCCGGGCGTGCGGACAAGGCCGCGGTGGGTGACCTGCCAGCCGAGGCGTTGATCGCAGCGGGTTTGGCCACGGCCGACCCCATCGTTTATGAGGATTTCCTGCCGGTCAGCGCGGCCGGTATTTTCCAGTCCAACCTGGGCGGGGAAGAGCAGCGTGCGTATGCCGCGCACGCCAACCGCGAGGCGTTTGAACAGGCGCTGGGGTTGAAGGTGGAGGACGAGTTCGGGATCTACCAGCGTCTGCAGGACGGGTCATTGAACGCACTCCGTTCGTGATCCGGTAGCGCCGGCCGTTGGCCGGCACCACCGATCAACCACACCTCAGGCCTTCATCGTCCCCGTATCCAGCCACCGCTGGTGCCACGACAGCGCTTCCGGCAACAGATGCGGCGTGTGCTTGCCGTAACTCTCGCGGCTGGCACGTTCGAAGTAATCATTGATCTGGTCCCGGAACTCCGGGTGTACGCAGTTATCAATCACCACGCGCGCACGCTTGCGCGGGGTCAGCCCACGCAGGTCCGCCAGGCCCTGCTCGGTCACGATCACCGACACATCGTGTTCGGTGTGATCCACATGGCTCACCATCGGCACAATCGCCGAGATCGTCCCGTTCTTCGCCGTTGACGGGCTCAGGAACGCCGACAGGAACCCATTGCGCGCGAAATCCCCCGAACCGCCAATGCCGTTCATGATCCGCGTGCCCATCACGTGGGTGGAATTCACGTTGCCGTAGATATCCGCCTCGATCATCCCGTTCATGCCAATGCAACCCAAACGGCGCACCAGTTCCGGGTGGTTCGAGATCTCCTGCGTGCGCATGATGATGCGCTCGCGGTAGAAGTCGATGTTCTCCTTGAACGTCTCATTCGCCTGCGGGCTCAGCGCGAAGCCGGTGCACGAGGCATAGCTCAGCACGCCGTCGCGCAGCAGGTCCAGCATGCCGTCCTGGATCACCTCGGTGAACGCGCTCAGGTCGCGGAAGCCGCTCTTGCCCAGGCCCGCCAGCACCGCATTGGGAATATTGCCCACGCCGCTCTGCAGCGGCAGCAGGTTGGCCGGCAGACGGCCCCTGGCCACTTCGTGCTGCAGGAACTCGATCAGGTGCCCGGCAATCTGCTCGCTGGTGGCATCAATCGGGCTGAACGGGCTGTTGCGGTCCGGGCCGTTGGTGCGCACCACCGCCACAATCTTGTCCGGGTCGCAGCGCAGCGCGGTGTCGCCAATGCGGTCGTTCGCGTGCACCAGCGGAATCGGCTTGCGGTACGGCGGCAGCGCCGTGCCGTAGTAGATGTCGTGCATGCCGTCCACGCCGGCCGGCTGCCATTCGTTGACCTCGACAATCACCTTCTTGGCCAGGTCCAGCCAGGTCTTGTTGTTGCCCACCGACGTCGACGGCACCAGCGAGCCGTCTTCGCGAATCGCCGACACTTCCACCACCGCCGTGTCGATATCGCCGTAGAAGCCGAACCACACATGCTGGGCCACATGGCTGAGGTGGATGTCGATGTAATCCAGCTTGCCCTCGTTGATGCGGTTGCGCGCATCCGGGTCGCTCTGGAACGGCATGCGCATGGCAATGCCGTCGGCCTTGGCCAGCGCGCCGTCCAGTTCCGGGGCGGTGGACGCACCGGTCATCAGGCTGATCTGGAAAGGCTGGTTCTGCGCATGGAAGGCTTCAATACGCTGGGCCAGCGCCACCGGCACCGCCTTCGGATAGCCTGAGCCGGTAAATCCGCTCATGGCGACGGTTTCACCTGGCTGAATCAGTGCAGCGGCAGCTTCGGCAGAAACCACCCGGTCGCGCAGGCGCGCGTTGGCAATGCGATCAACAGACATGGCAGACAGCAGCTGTGTGAGGGATTCACATTATCGGACATCCATGGTTGACCCGGCGTGCGACCAAGGTGGCATGGGGGTTTCACAAAATAGGCGTCCGTATTCAGTTTCTGTCCAGCTTCTGTACCCACCAGTATTGTTTTGCAGTGCAGCGTGCAACTGTTACGAATGCCCGACAAGATGGCCCCGCATCCCGACGTGGGGGAGGGAGCAGAGCCCGCTGGCAGTTCGCTGCAAGCGGGCTTTTTTATGTCCGCGATTTGGGAATCGCGCGACCCGGGCATAATCCCGTCATGCCGATTCCCGCCAACGCCGTCCCCGCCGCCCTTGTTCCCCTGGTAGACCGCGCCTTGGCGCGCCTGGCCCTCAGCCTGGCCGACACGCCCCACTGGCCCCCCACCGAGCCGGTGCTCGACCAGCTCCGCGAACTCGCCCTCGCCAGCGACTTCGCCATCGACACCCTGTGCCGCCAGCCCGCACTGTTGTCGCAATTGACCCAGAACGACTGCCCGCCGATCCCGCTGCCGGAACTCGACCCCGAGCACCCCAGCGACTGGCCGGTCCGTTTGCGACGCTACCGCACCGCCGCCTCCACCCGCCTCATCTGGCGTGACCTGAACGGGCTGGACGACGTGCCCGCCACCCTGCGCGGGGCCACCGCCCTGGCCGAAGACTGCCTTGGCCTGGCCCTCACCGCGCTGGAACAGGAATTCGCCACCCGCCACGGCGTCGTCCGCGCCAGCACCGACGGCAGCGCCCAGCGCCTGGTCGTGTTCGGCCTGGGCAAACTGGGCGGCGGCGAACTCAACTTCAGCTCCGACGTCGACCTGGTCTACGCCTACCCGCAGGGCGGTGAATCCGACGGGCCGCGCCCGCTGGCCGCCGAGGAATACTTCGCCCGCCTCGGCCAGCGCCTGGCCAAGCTGCTGGACGAAACCACCGTGGACGGCTTCAGCCACCGCGTGGACCTGCGCCTGCGCCCGTTCGGCAACGCCGGCCGCGTTGCGCTGTCGTTCGCCGGCATGGACAACTACTTCCAGCGCGAAGGCCGCGACTGGGAACGCTATGCCTGGCTCAAGGCGCGCGCCGTGGCCGGCGACATCGCCGCCGGCGAAGCCTGGCTGCAGACCCTGCGCCCGTTCGTGTATCGCCGCTACCTCGACTTCACCGCGCTGGACGGCCTGCGCGAAATGAAGGCGGCCATCACCGCCGAAGTCGCGCGCAAGGACATGTTCGACGACATCAAGCGCGGCCCCGGCGGCATCCGCGAAATCGAATTCCTCACCCAGGCCCTGCAGCTCATCCGCGGCGGGCGCGAAGCCACCCTGCGCGAGCGCCGCCTGCTGTATGCGCTGCCCGCCCTGGTGGCGTGCGGCCAGATGGACCCGCAGGACGGGGCCGACCTGCTGCACGCCTACGACTTCCTGCGCCGGCTGGAAAACCGCCTGCAGATGCTGCGCGACGCCCAGACCCACGCCCTGTCCAGCGACCCCACCGATCGCCTGCGCCTGGCCTGCACGCTCGGCTACGAAGACTGGGACGCCCTGGTCGCCGCGCTGGACGTGCAGCGCAAACGCGTCAGCACCGAGTTCGCCGCCCTGCTGGCCCCGCGCGCCGGCCAGGCCGCCCCCGATGCGCTGTCCAGTTACTGGCGCGGCCTGCCCGAAGGCGGCAGCGCCGAGGTGCTGGCCGAAGCCGGTTTCAGTGATGCGCACGGGGCCGACCAGTCGCTGCGTGACTTCGCCCAGTCGCTTGGCGTGAAGTCGCTGTCTGACGCCGCGCGTGCACGCCTGGATCGCGTACTGCCCGCGCTGCTGCACGCCGCCACCCGCTCACCGCAGCCCGACGCCGCGCTCAAGCGCGTGCTCGGCCTGCTGCAGGCCATCCTGCGCCGCACCAGCTACCTCGCCCTGCTGGACGAACAGCCCAGCGCGCTGGCCCGCCTGGTCGACGTGCTTGCCCGCAGCGCGCTGCTGGCCGAACGTCTGGCCGCGTATCCGTTGCTGCTGGACGAACTGCTCGACATCCGCGTCTCCGGCCCGATGCCGGACAAAGCCGCCATGCAGGCCGAGTGCAGCGCCGCGCTCAACGTCGACGACCCTGAAGCCGCGCTGCGCCTGCTCAACGAAACCCGCCTCGCGCTCAGCTTCCGCATGGCCCTGGCCGCCCTCGACGGCCGCCAGCGCGCCGTGGACAGCACCCGCCAGCTCGCCCAGCTGGCCCAGGCCGTGGTCGTCACCGCGCTGCAGATGGCCGAGGCCGACATGCAGCAGGCCCACGGCGTGATTCCCGGCGGCCGCTTCGCCATCATCGGCTACGGCAGCCTGGGTGGGCTTGAGTTGGGGTTTGGTTCCGATCTGGATCTGGTGTTCCTGCACGACCACCCCAGTGACCAGGACAGCAGCGACGGCAAGCGCCCGCTCGACCCTGGCCGCTGGTACGCGCGTCTCGCGCAGAAGGTGATGGCGCTGCTGAGTGCGGTCACCGCCGCCGGTCGCCTGTACGACATCGACGTGCGCCTGCGCCCGGATGGCGGCAAGGGAGCCTTGGTGTCCTCGCTGGCCAGTTACACCGAATACCAGCGCGAGCGCGCCTGGACCTGGGAGCACCAGGCCCTGGTGCGCGCGCGCGGCATTGCCGGCGATGAGAGCCTGCTGGCTGATTTCGAGCGCGTACGTGCGCAGACGCTGGGTCGCGTGCGTGACCGCGAGGTATTGTTTGCCGATGTGCTGAAGATGCGCACGCGCATGCGCACCGAACTGGACCGCAGTGATGCCGGGCGGCTGGACCTGAAGCAGGGGCCGGGCGGGGTAGTGGACCTTGAGTTCCTGCTGCAGACCGGCGTCCTCGACAGCGCCGCAGAACACCCGCAGGTACTGGAGCCGCGAGACACCCCCAGCCTGATTGATGCGCTGGCGGAGATGGCGTGGCTGCCGGGTGGCACACGCGATGGCCTGCACGAAGCGCACGCCGCGCTGTTGGATGTCGGGCTGGCGTGTACGTTGGACAGAAGGCCGCGCATGGCGGTGCCGACGCCGGCGTTGGAGGAAGCACAGCGGGTGATCACCGCAGCGTGCAACGCCGCCGGCCTCGAATTCTCCGCCTCGAACTCACCGTAATGTCGGGCCGGTGGGGGCGGTCGACAGACGCCCGCCGAT
>DGLB01000080.1:0-40490 GCA_002387845.1 Stenotrophomonas maltophilia
CAGGATGCCCATGACACCGCCAATGCCCTGCAGGCCTGGCTGGTCGTGGCGCGGCGCGCAGTGCTGCTGGGGCGTGGCGCGGACGCGGCAGAGGCGCTGGGTCGTCTGCAAGGGGGGGCGCTGCCTCCGCCCTTGGCGGCGATGGCCGCATTGACCCGCGCCACGCTGGCCGCGCGCGCGTTGCAGATTCCCGAGGTCGAAACCGCGCTGCAGGAAGCCGCGTCGGCGGCGCAGCGGTCCGGCATTTCCGCCCTGCAGGCAGAAGTGGGCCAGGCCCGGGCGGAGTTACGCCAGCCGGCCGCCCGCTGCAACGGGCGGGCGCTGGATCTGCAGCAGGTGTGTGCGCTGCTGGAAGGCCCGGATTGCGTGGTGGATGGTTGTCGTCGCGGCATATGGTCCGCAGGCAACTGGCATTCGCTGGCTCGCCGTCCGCTGTTGTTTGCGCTGCTGCACGCGCTGGGCACGGCCTGGCCGGGCGCGGCACCGCGCGATGCGCTGATCGCGTCGCTGTTCCGCATCCGCCAGGCAGATGACACCCACCGGATACGCCTGCGGGTCGAGGTGGGCCGACTGCGGCGGTTGCTGCCCGAGGGCGTGAGCGTGGTCAGCACGGCGCAGGGCTACCGGCTGGACGTGGGTAACGCGACACGCGTGGCGGTGCTGGAACCGCCTTTCGATGATGCCCCCGCTGCGGTGGCGGCGTTGCTGGCGGATGGCGCGGGCTGGTCCAGTTCCGCGCTGGCACTGGCCCTTGGAATCAGTCAGCGCGGGGTGCAGCGGGCGCTCGCCGATCTGCAGGTACAGGGGCGGGTGCGTTCGACCGGGCAGGGGCGCACGCAGCGCTGGCGGGCAATGCCGCTGTCCGGATTCACGACGATCTTGTTACTCCCCAGGTTGCTGCCAGGGGACTAGTGTCAGCCGCAGGCCCCCATCCCGAGGGACCAGGAGCGATGCCATGAACCGTGCCACCACCCCCGCCGTTGTGCATGACGCTGAAGTGCTTCGTCAGTATGGTCCTTTCGATGGAGCCGAGGCCATCCACGGCGTGAGCTTCGACGGCCAGCGCGTGTGGGCCGCCACCGGGCCGGCGCTGGTGGCATTCGACCCGGACAGTGGCGCGCCGGTGCACTCGCTGCCGGTTCCCTGCGACGCGGGCACCGCCTTCGATGGCACCCACCTGTACCAGATCGCCGAAGCGCGCATCGACAAGATCGATCCGCGCAGCGGGGACGTGCTGGGGTCCATTCCCGCGCCGGGGGGCGGCACCGATTCCGGCATGGCCTGGGCCGAGGGCTACCTGTGGGTGGGGCAGTACCGCGAGCGCCGCATCCACCAGGTCGACCCCGCCACCGGCACGGTGCTGCGCACCATCGAATCGGACCGCTTCGTCACCGGCGTGACCTGGGTGGACGGCCAGCTCTGGCACGGCACCGATGACGGCGAGCGCAGCGACATCCGCCGCATCGACCCGGCCAGCGGCGCGGTGCTGGAACGTCTGGTCATGCCCGACGGCATGCATGTCAGCGGGCTGGAGTCGGACGGCGCGCAGCTGTTCTACGCCGGCGGCGGGCGCAGCGGCAAGGTCCGTGCGGTGCGCCGCCCAAGTACTTAACGTGACGCATTCGCATTTGGACGCTACCATGCGGCATGTCCAATGCCTCGACCCTGACCGAACTGCTGATCCGCGAACGGCCGGCGCTGCTGCGCCTGGTGCAGCGCATCCTCGGTGCTGACGGCAGCGCCGAGGACGTGATCCAGTCGGTGTGGTTCAAGGCGCGTGGGGTCGGCAACGACCTCTGCATCGACAACCCGCGTGCCTATCTGTACCGGCTGGCCAGCAACCTGGCCACCGACCACGGCCGCGAACGCACCCGCCGCGCCCGCCTGCTGGCCGAGCAGCATCTGTGGGGGCCTGACGAAGTGCTTTCCGCCGAAGAACAGGCCATGGCCCAGGATGAGCTGCAGCGGGTGCTGGCGGCGGCGGAACATCTGCCCGAACCCACCCGTACCATCTTCCGCCTCAACCGGCTGCAGGGGCTGACCCAGGCCGAGATCGCACGGCGGCAGGGGGTCTCGGTCACCACCGTGGAGAACCACGTGCGCGCCGCGCTGCAGCGGCTGGCCTGGGCACGGCAGGGGCGCTGAAGCGATGTCCCCTTGGGGAAGGTGGGTGCGCAATCGTCATGAGACGAGAGCCCGCACGCCGGCTACCATGCCGGACTGCGTCTGACACCCCGTCACTGCCAGCCAATGCGCCCGCCCGAACCGTCACCCGCACCGCCGCTTGCCTCTGACCCGCCTGCCGAACAGGCGCGGGCGTGGATCGCGTGGCTGGCATCCGGCGCGGTGGACGCGCCGCGCATGGAGGATTTCGAGCGCTGGCTGGCGGTGCCCGGGCACCGCCGCGCCTTCGAGTACGAACGCCAGTTGTGGCGTGTGCTGGGACCGCCTGCTGCGGAAGACACCACCGCGGTGCCGCGCCCGGGGCATCGTCGTGCGCGCCTGGCGGTGGCGGCGGCCGCAGTGCTGGCGCTGCTCTGGGTTTCACCGGAGGCGTGGTTGCGCCTGCGCGCCGATTACCGCACCGACACCACCGTTGCCACGGTGGCCCTGCCCGATGGCAGTGCGGCGGTGCTGGATGCCGATTCGGCCATTGCCGTGGACTACAGCACCACCCAGCGCGCGGTGCGGCTGTTGCGTGGGCGGGTGTGGTTCAAGGTAGCTCCCGGCCATCCGCAACCGTTCCGGGTACTGGCCCAGGGCGGGGTGGTGGAAGACATCTCCACGGCGTTCGCCGTTGCCACCGGTGCGGATGGGGTGCAGGCCGACGTCGAGCAGGGGCAGGTACGGGTGGCTGCGCAGTCCGACGGTGGCTGGACCTATCTGCTGGCCGGCCAGCGCGCGGCGTTCGCACGCGGTGGCGTGGTGCAGCGTCAGCCGGACCTGGCACCGGACCGCATTGCCGCATGGCGCGAAGGTGAGCTGCTGCTTGACGCCACGCCGGTGGCCGATGCGGTGGCGCAGATTGCGCGGTATCGCGACGGGGCCACGTTCGTGCGCGGCGATCTTTCCGCCTTGCCCGCAGTGAATGCCGCGCTGCGCGTGGACCAGCCCGAGCAGGCGCTGGACGCCCTTGCGGCAACGGCGGGCCTGCAGGTGACCCGGTTGCCGCTGGGGACTGCGATCGTGCGCGTGGCCACGCCGGCTGAAACACCGCCGCAGTGAACCGGTGGTGGGTGTCGGCTGCGATTCCCCTTGGGGATTGCGCAGCGGCATGCGTCTTACCTCCCGAACGTACCCGCCGCCGCCACGTACTTCGCAGCGCCCGCCCTTTGCGCGGGAATGCCGCCTGAGCGGCTTGTCTCATCTACAGGTTTCAACATGTCACTTGTTTCCCGCCGGGGCCTGCGTCAGTCCCGACTCTGCACAGCGTTGCTTGCCGCTGGCTTGATCGCCACCTCCGCGTATCCGGCGCTGGCGCAGTCGTCAGACCCCTCCGCGCTGTCGGCCACCCGCCGCTTCGACATACCCGCCCAGCCACTGGCCGACGCGTTGCGCAGCTACATGCGCCAGTCCGGCGTACAAGTGGCCTACCCGGCAGTGCTGGCCACCGGCATCACGTCCAACCCGGTCAATGCCGAACTGGACGCGCAGTCGGCGCTGGCCCAGTTGCTGCTGGGCAGTGGGCTGGGTGTGCGCCAGGTCGGCAGCGGCGCGGTGACGCTTGAGCGTGCGCCACAGGCCAGCCGCACCGACGGCGTCACCGTGACCCAGCCGTTGCGCGTGGCCGGCGACAGCCTTCCGACCGGCACCGCGCAGGACACCGAACGCACCCTGGAGACCTACCGCGCCACCGGCTCCAGTGTGTACTTGCCGCGCGCCACCATCGAGCGCTTCCGTGGCACCTCCACCGCCGACATCGTCAAGGGCGTGGTCGGGGTGACTGCCGGTGATCCGCGCACCGCCAATGCGCTGGATCTGAACATCCGCGGCATCCAGGGCCAGAGCCGCATCCCGGTCATCATCGACGGTGGCCAGTCCACCATGGACACCTACCGCGGTTACGCCGGGCAGTCGCAGCGTACCTACCTGGATCCTGACCTGATCAGCAGCTTCACCGTCACCAAGGGGCCCAGCCTCGGCGCGAACGCGTCCGGCGGCATCGGTGGCGTGGTGGAGATGGATACGCTCAAGCTCGATGACGTCGTGCGCGAAGGCCAGGACAGCGGCCTGCGCGTGCGCAGTGGCATCTCCAGTGGCAGTGCGCGCAATCTGCCCGCGTATGAGGGCGAGCCGGGCACCAACCGCAACAGCCTGGGCGGCCAGTTCTTCAACATCGCCGGTGCCAAACACTGGGACCGCTTCGACCTGGTCGCCGCTTACGCCTGGCGCGATACCGGCAACTATTACGCCGGCAAGCACGGGTACGAGGATTTCCCGCAGACCCGCCGCACGCTGGCACCGCTGAATCCGCCCAACACCGAGGTGTTCAACACCTCGTCCAAGTCCAATTCGGTGCTGCTGAAGGGGACCTGGCGGATCGATGACAGCCAGACCCTGGAAATGGGCTACCGCAACTACAGCGGCCGACAGGGCGAGATCATGGCCTCGCAGATCATCCGGGTGAACCGCGACCGCGTGCCGCAGTGGGAGCCGGGCAGCGTGGACCTGGACGCCTACAACCTGCGTTACCGCTTCGCGCCGGGCAACGACGCCGTCGATCTGAAAGCCAACCTCTGGTACACCAATGCCGACAGCCTGATGTACAACGGCCTGACCGGCATCACCCCGTGGTACTTCGACCGCCGCACCGAGTGGTATGACGGCCCGACCTTCAACGAAAACCCGGGCTACAAGGACGCATACCGCAACAGCATGAACCAGGAGCGGTTCGGCCTGGACGTGTCCAACACCACGCTGCTGCTCACCGACGCCGCGGGTCTGTTTACGTTCGACTACGGGTTGTCCTTCAGCAATGAAGACGTGGGCCCGGGCAAGAACGCGCCGATCATGTTCGATGACCTGATCAACAACCGTTTCCTGCGCAATGCGCAGCGCAAGGAGTACAGCGCGGTGGCCTCGATGCGCTGGCAGCCCGACGACCACTGGGACGTGTTGTTGGGCGGGCGCTTCAACCGCGTGAGCATCCACGACCGCAACCGCCTGGCGACGGTGACCGAAGAGTCGGTGATCGGCCAGTACCGCTACACCCAGCTGCTGAACGGCAACCCGGCGCTGCCGGCGTGGCGGGCCAAGCGCATTGCCATGCTCAACTGGTACCCGGATGCGAACGGGCAGTTCACGGAAGCCTCGCTGCTGGCCTCGCCCTATGAAAAGGGGACCGTGGCCGACATCACCGGTTGGAATTTCCACGACACCCCGGATACCGAAGACCTGATCGTGCCGACTGCCTGGAGCTGGTCGCAGCCGATCCGTCGCACCGACAACGCCTTCATGCCAACCGCCAGCGTGACCTATCGCTTCAATGAGGACACCCTGGTGTACGTGAAGTACGCCGAAGGGGTGAAGCTGCCCAGTCTGTTTGAAAGCACCCTGGGGCTGTTCACCGCCGCAAAGCCCGTGGGCGACGAGCTCAAGCCCGAGCGTGCCGCCACCTGGGAAGTGGGGGCCAGCACGGTCATGCACGGCGTGTTCACTGACGGCGACCATGCCGCGTTCAAGCTGGCGTACTTCAATACCCGCATTGATGACCTGATCACCCGCGATTACCGCACGCTGTCGGCCGGGTACATCCGCAACATCGACCGCTTCAAGGTGTCCGGCCTGGAGTTCCAGAGTACCTACGATGCCGGCAAGGTGTTTGCCGACCTGTCCGGACACTACTACTTCGAAGCCAAGACCTGCGCGCCGGATATTGCCGCCGAACGCCGGGCCTATGGCGTGCAGCGCAGGATTCCCGAGCTGGCGGCTACGCCGGACTGCGTGGACGGTGGTTTTGAAGGTTCCTACAGCAACACCCAGAACCCACCGAAGTACACGGTGAACTTCACCCTGGGCTCGCGCCTGTTCGATGAGAGGCTGAGCTTCGGCACCCGCGTGGTGCACAGCGCCGGTCCGATCAGCAAGCTGGACAAGGAGTGGAACGTGGGGCTGTCGGCGATCCAGCAGTTGTATCAGCCGGCCACCATCGTGGATGTGTTCGCCAGTTGGCAGGCAAGTGAGAAACTGGCGCTGGACTTCAACGTGGACAACTTGACCGACCGCTACTACCTGGACCCGCTGGCACTGGGCGTGATGCCGGCACCGGGCCGGGTGATGCGGCTGGCGTTGACGTACCGGTACTGATCCGGCAGTGACGGGCATGGCCCGTCCCCGGGATGACGGGGATGGGCCGGCATGGCGTGATGTTGGCGCTGTAGAGCCGGGCTTGCCCGGCTGGGCAGGTGATGCATCTGTTTCAGCCGGGCAAGCCCGGCTCTACGGAGCGCAGGCACCGCGGCACGTCAATGCCGCGTTTCACCGATCACCGCTTCATCGAATCCGCATGCAGCGCTTCATTGAGCTCATCGACAGTGATCGCCCAGTCCGCATCGGACTTGAGCTGCTCGGACAGGAACTGGCGCTGGCCGTCGTTCCAGAACGGCGCTTCGGCCACGGCCACGTCCGCCGGCAGCTGGTGTTTGAGAATGAACGCGGCGATGCCGTCGTTGCTCGCATCCAGCCCCAGCTGCTCGAACAGGGTGGTCATGCGGGTTTCAGTGGTGTCCATCAGGAAATCCTCGGGGGGCGGTCAAGCTGGCATTATCGACAAGGACAGGTGAGGATGGCATCGCCGGAATGGGGGAGCCGCCCGCTGTGCTGTAATCGGCTTGGGGGTCGCGGCCCCTCGCGCGTCCTAACCCAGGTAACGCCCACTCAGAATTGAACCGCATGCTTGCTTTCGACTCCCCCGACGCCACCCGCAGCCAGCGCCTCAAGGCCGCCACCCGTGACAGCCATGGCGCACTGGACGCGCGCATCATGGCCGGCGACATCTTCGCCAGCCGTGCGCAGTTCGCCCGCTTCCTGCGCGTGCAGTACCGCTTCCACCGTGACGTGGACGCGCTGTACGGCAGTGCGGCGCTGGATGCGCTGCTGCCCGATCTGGTCGAGCGTCGCCGGCTGAACCAGGTCACCCAGGACCTGCAGGACCTCGAACAGACCCTGCCGGCGTCGCTGCCGGAGCCTTTGCCGGCCGATCTGCCGCTGGCCGCCGCGCTGGGCTGGCTGTATGTCGCCGAAGGCTCCAACCTCGGTGGCACCGTGCTGTACAAGATGGCGGCCAAGCTGGGGCTGGATGCCGGCTTTGGCGCGCGCCACCTGGCCGCGCACCCGGACGGCGCAGCGCGCCACTGGCGCAGCTTCACCGCCGCGCTGGACAGCGTGCCGTTGAGCGCAGAGCAGGAACAACAGGTGATCGACGCCGCCGATGCGGCCTTCCGCAGCGTGCACGGGCACGTGGAACAGGAGTTCGGGCGTTGAGCGAAAAGGACTGCTGATGCGCTGGCTGTGGTTCGCACTTGGCTGGGTGATGGTGGCGCTGGGCGTCATCGGCGCGCTGTTGCCGGTGATGCCGACCACCATCTTTCTGATTCTGGCAGTGGGCTGCTTCGCGCGCAGTTCGCCGAAGTTCGAACGCAAGCTGCTGGAGCACCCGACGTACGGCCCCGCGCTGCGCGCCTGGCGTGAGCAGGGCGCGGTCAGCCGCAAGGGCAAGGCCTTTGCCGCCGGCGGCATGGCGTTCGGCTTCGTGATGTTCTGCTGGGGCGCGCGGCCGTCGCTGCCGTTGCTGCTGGGGGTGGGGGCGTTTTTCCTCGCCAGCGCGATCTATGTGTTATCGCGCCCCACACCGATACCGTGAAGGTGTCGCCCGACGCAGGGTCGGGCGACGTGTGACGGGTTACAACAACGGCACCATCAACAATGCCACGATGTTGATGATCTTGATCAACGGATTGATCGCCGGACCAGCGGTGTCCTTGTACGGATCACCCACCGTATCGCCGGTCACTGCGGCCTTGTGCGCCTCGCTGCCCTTGCCGCCGAAGTGGCCGTCTTCGATGTACTTCTTGGCATTGTCCCAGGCACCGCCGCCGGTGGTCATCGAAATGGCCACGAACAGCCCGGTGACGATGGTGCCGATCAGCAACCCGCCGAGCGCGCGCGGCCCCAGCAGCAGGCCAACCACCACCGGCACCGCGACCGGCAGCAGCGAGGGCACGATCATTTCGCGGATCGCCGAACGGGTCAGCATGTCCACCGCACGGTCATACTGCGGCTTGCCGGTGCCCTGCATGATGCCGGCGATTTCGCGGAACTGGCGGCGCACTTCCTCCACCACCGCGCCAGCTGCACGGCCCACTGCCTCCATTGCCATCGCACCGAACAGATAAGGGATCAATCCCCCGATAAGCAGGCCGATGATCACCGTGTGGTCGGACAGGTCGAAGGTGAACACCTCGCCCGGGTGCGCGGCCTGCAGGTTGTGGGTGTAGTCGGCAAACAGCACCAGCGCGGCCAATGCCGCTGAGCCGATCGCATAGCCCTTGGTCACCGCCTTGGTGGTGTTGCCGACCGCATCCAGCGGATCGGTGATGTCGCGGATCTCCGACGGCAGTTCGGCCATCTCGGCGATGCCGCCGGCGTTGTCGGTGATCGGGCCGTAGGCATCCAGCGCCACGATCATGCCCGCCATCGACAGCATCGAGGTGGCGGCAATCGCGATGCCGTACAGGCCCCCGTGCAGATGCGCCAGCCAGATTGCCGCGCATACCGCGATCACCGGCAGGGCGGTGGATTTCATGGAAACACCGAGCCCGGCAATGATGTTGGTGCCATGCCCGGTGGTGGACGCCTGCGCCACATGCTGCACCGGCTTGTACTGGGTGCCGGTGTAGTACTCGGTGATCCACACGATCAAGCCCGTCAGGATCAGGCCGATCAACGCGCAGATGTACAGATTGAACGCCCCGTGCGCGTTGTCCGGCATCAGCTGCTGGGTGATCGGGTAGAACGCGATCGCCGCCAGCACCCCGGACACGATCACGCCCTTGTACAGCGCGCCCATGATCGAACCGCCCGGCTTCACCTTGACGAACAGCGCGCCGATGATTGACGCGATGATCGACACCCCGCCCAGCACCAACGGGTACAGGATCGCGTTGCGCCCGGCCTCGGCCAGCATCAGGCTGCCCAGCAGCATGGTGGCGATCACCGTCACCGCGTAGGTTTCGAACAGGTCAGCCGCCATGCCCGCGCAGTCGCCGACGTTGTCACCCACGTTGTCGGCAATCACGGCCGGATTGCGCGGGTCATCTTCGGGAATGCCGGCTTCGACCTTGCCGACCAGGTCCGCACCGACGTCGGCTCCCTTGGTGAAGATGCCCCCGCCCAGGCGCGCGAAGATCGAGATCAGCGACGAGCCGAAGGCCAGGCCCACCAGCGCGTGCAGTGCCTGGTCCTGGGCCAGCCCGAGCCGCAGCAGCAATGCGTAGTAACCGGCCACGCCGAGCAGGCCCAGGCCCACCACCAGCATGCCGGTGATCGCACCGCCCCGGAATGCCACGTCCATCGCCGCGCTCAGCCCATTGCGGGCCGCCTCGGCGGTGCGCACGTTGGCGCGTACTGACACGTTCATGCCGATGTAGCCAGCCGCGCCGGACAGCACCGCGCCGATCGCAAAACCAGTCGCCGTGTACCAGCTGAGGAAGATGCCGACCAGCACGAACAGCACCGCGCCGGCGATGCCGATGGTCAGGTATTGACGGTTGAGGTAGGCGCGCGCGCCTTCCTGGATGGCGGCGGCGATTTCCTGCATGCGGGCATTGCCGGCGGGTTGCCGCAGGATCCAGCGCGCTGAAATGATGCCGAAGAGAATCGCGAGAATGGCGCAGAGCAGCGCCAGAGAAAGCCCATAACGTTCCAGCATGTCCCCTCCCGGGTGATGGATTGGCATCCAGCGGATGGACGAACCTCACCACGTAAAGGGCACAACGGGCTGCAACGATGGACCAACCCGATCAGACCGTGCCCGGTCCTCCTGCGTGTGGCTTTGTTCAGCAATCCTGGTGCGACTCCGAGTATGCCCCACCTTCCCACCCCGTTCATCACTTTCCTGCCAGCCTCCGTCCATTCCCATCCGACCGGAGGCCCCCATGTCCCCTCGCCACCTCCTTCCCTTCGCGCTGCTGGCGTCTGCCTTCGCTACCCATGCGGCCGACAGCCCCGAGATCAACCGCCCCGCGGGTTCCGCGCAAGCCATCGGTGCCGTGCATACCCTGCGCCAGATTCCGGAGGCCTGCGCGCGTCTGGAAGGCACCTTCACCGGCGACGCGGCCCAGCCGTATCGCTTCACCGTGGTACGCACCAGCGAGCAGTGCCAGCCGCGCTCGCGCTACGTCGACTTCGACAAAGCGCAGCCCAGCGCGGCCAAGGGCTGGAAACTCAACGATGTGATCCGCGTGCCCAGCGCGGCCTGCCCGTCGCAGCAGGCGGTGGTCAGCGTGTGGCGTCTGCCGGTGGACAAGAAGCCCGAGCTGGACGGGCAGGGTCAGTCACGCATCTATCTCGAGGACGCAAAGAAGCAGGCCGCCGCCGGCAAGACCGCGCAGGTGCCGATGTTTGCGGCGAAGGCCGAAGTGGAGGGCAAGGCCTGCCGGTGATGACGGGATACACGCACACCCCGTAGGGACGCGCCATGCGCGTCCACGAGGTGCCCGGTCGCGCGTCAGGCCTCAAACGCCGGCAGTTTCTTCTTCACCGCCACGTTCTTCAGTGTCACGTACTTCGGCAACCCGTCCGCCCCATACGGCAACGGCGCTTCGCCCTTGATCAACGGTGACAGATACGCCCGTGCCTTCTCGGTAATGCCAAATCCATCACGGCGAATGAACCCGGCCGGCATCTTCTTCTCATGGTTGGCCACCTTGTGCAGCGGGGCCGGCTCGATCTTCCAGCGATACGGTTTATCACTGCTGCGCACGATCACCGGCATCACCGCGTTGTGCCCCTTCAGCGCGTACTCCACCGCCGCCTTGCCCACCGCCTGGGCCTGTTCCCAGTCGGTCTTCGAGGCAACATGCCGCGCCGAGCGCTGCAGATAGTCCGGCAGGGTCCAGTGCACCTTGTAGCCCAGCGCATCCTTCACGCGCCCGGCCAGCAGCGAGGCCACGCCGCCCAGCTGCGAATGCCCGAACGCGTCCTTGCCGCCGCCCGCGTCGGCGACGAACGTGCCATCGGCGGTCTGGATGCCTTCCGAGGCCACCACCACGCAGTTGCCCACGCGTTCCACCACCTGCTTCACCTGGGCCAGGAAGGCGGCCTCGTCATAGGCGCGCTCGGGCAGCAGGATGATGTGCGGGGCCTCGTCGGGTCCGTTGCCGGCCAGCCCGGCCGCGGCGGCCAACCAGCCCGCATGCCGGCCCATCGCCTCGTACACGAACACCTTGGTCGAGGTCTCGGCCATGGCCGCCACGTCCAGCGCGGCCTCGCGCACCGACACCGCCGTGTACTTGGCGGCCGAGCCGAAGCCCGGGCAGGTGTCGGTCACCGCCAGGTCGTTGTCGATGGTCTTGGGCACGCCGATGCAGGTCAGGTCGTAGTTGAACGCTTTGGCCAGCTGCGACACCTTCCAGGCGGTGTCGGCGGAATCGTTGCCGCCGTTGTACAGGAACCAGCGCACGTCATGGGCCTGCAGCACCGCCAGCAGACGCTCATAGCGGGCCCGGTCGGCGTCCAGCGATTTGAGTTTGTAGCGGCACGAGCCAAAGGCCCCGCCCGGGGTATGCGCCAGCGCGGCGATGGCCGCGGCGGTTTCCTTCGAGGTGTCGATCAGCTCTTCACGCAGTGCGCCCAGAATGCCGTTGCGTGCGGCCAAGACCTTGATTCCCTTGGCTCTGGCGGTGCTGATCACCGCCGAGGCGGTGGCGTTGATGACGGCGGTGACGCCGCCGGACTGGGCATACAGCAGGGTGCCTTTGGACATGGTGCGACCTTGGTCGGGGGAGGAGGACATTGCAGGGACATTACCCGGATGAGGTAAAGTGCGTGTATTGCGGTGCAGCGTGAACGTGGGCTTTCCCACGGCGCGCTTACCCTTCCTTTTTTACCAAGTTGGAGTCAGGTTGATGCGATTGGTTCTGTTGGGACCGCCCGGTTCGGGCAAGGGGACACAGGCGACGCGCCTGAAGGACAAGCTGGGCCTGGCCCATATTTCCACCGGCGACATGCTGCGCGCGGAAATTTCGGCGGGTTCGGAACTGGGCAAGCAGGCCAAGGCGGTCATGGACGCGGGCAATCTCGTTTCCGACGAGATTCTGCTGGGCATGCTGGAATCGCGCCTGTCCCAGGCCGATGTGGCCAAGGGCTTCATTCTCGACGGCTACCCGCGTAACGTGGCCCAGGCCAACGCGCTGGATGCCCTGCTGGCCAAGATCGGCCAGCCGCTGGATGCCGTGGTGCAGCTGGACGTGGCCACCGACCTGCTGGTGCAGCGCATCGCCGGCCGTGCCGCCGAACAGGGCCGTGCCGATGACAATCCGGAATCGGTGCGCAACCGCCTGAACGTCTACAACGAGCAGACCGCCCCGGTGGTGGACTTCTACGCCGGTCGCGGCACGCTGGAGCGTGTGGACGGCGTGGGTGAGCTGGACGAAGTGGAAGCGCGCATTCACAAGGCAATCAAGGCCTGATGCGGCGGGGCGCTGCTACGGCAGCGCCAACGTCCTACACCTGCACGCCCAGCCCGGGGAAGGGCTGGGCGTGCGGTGTAGAACCAGCGAGCGGGCTTGCTCAGAGCCCCACAACATGAGCCCCCCTGGGGATTGGCCTCTTGGGGAGTAGGACCGATGGGGGTATTGCGGCTGGCGACGTGAATTGTGTCCGTCTTCACAGTACAGCGGTATCGGGGATTCCCTTACACAGCTCAGATTTTCCCTACGCAGCCTCGCCGGGCGTGGCTGGGACCTCCGGAGCCATTCACCCTCCGCATTGATGATCGGCGACAATCGGCTGATGAGCACCATTCATATCCTTGGAATTGCCGGCACCTTCATGGGCGGCGTGGCCGCGCTGGCGCGGGAACTGGGCCATACGGTCCGTGGCAGCGACCAGGCGATCTACCCGCCGATGTCCACCCAGCTCGAGCAGTTGGGGATCACCCTCGACCCCGGCTACCGGGCCGACAGCGTCGCCGCCGACTGCGACGAGGTGGTGGTCGGCAACGCCCTGTCGCGTGGCAACCCGGCGGTGGAAGCCGTGCTGGACGCCGGACAGCGCTACATTTCCGGGGCGCAGTGGCTGGCCGAACAGGTGCTGCCGGGCCGCGACACCCTGGCCGTGGCTGGCACCCATGGCAAGACCACCACCACCACCATTCTTACCTGGCTGCTGCAGGCTGCCGGCCGTGAACCGGGCTTTCTGATCGGCGGCGTTGCCGAGGACTTCGGCGTGTCCGCCCGCGCCGGGCAGGGCCGGGAGTTCGTCGTCGAAGCCGACGAATATGACACCGCCTTCTTCGACAAACGCAGCAAGTTCGTGCACTACCGGCCGCTCGTGGCCATCCTGAACAACCTGGAATACGACCACGCCGACATCTTCCCGGACGTGGCCGCGATCCAGCGCCAGTTCCACCATCTGGTGCGTACGGTGCCTGCCCGTGGCCGCCTGATCGTCAACGGCGAGGATGCCTACCTGGCCGAGGTGCTGGCGATGGGCTGCTGGACCCGGGTGGAGCGCTTCGGGTTTGATCCCGCGCTGGAGTGGCATGCCGAACTGGTGCACGCCGACGGCAGCGCCTTCATCGTCCACCATCGTGGCGTGGCGGTGGGCCAGGTGAACTGGCCGCTGCTCGGTCGGCACAATGTGCTCAACGGCCTGGCGGCACTGGCCGCTGCGCACGCGGTGGGGGTTGATCCGGTCACCGTGATTCCCGCGCTGGCGCAGTTCCGCAGCGTGAAGCGCCGCCTGGAAGTGATCGGCACGGCACGCGACATCACCGTCTACGACGACTTCGCCCATCATCCCACCGCCATCCGCACCACGCTGGAAGGCCTGCGTGCCAAGGTCGGTGCGGCGCGCATCGTGGTGGCGATGGAGCCGCGCAGCAATTCCATGCGCCTGGGGGCGCACGCCGACGCGCTGGCCCCTTCGCTGGACGGGGCCGACGCGGTGGTGTTCCTGCACCGGCCCGAACTGGCCTGGGACGCGGCCAAGGTGATCGCTGCGGTGCAGGGCGACGCCCATGCCGTGCCCGATACCGACGCGCTGCTGGCACAGCTGGGCACCATCGCCCAGCCGGGTGACCATGTGGTGTTCATGTCCAACGGCGGCTTCGACGGCGCGCCGCGCCGCTTCCTGGCCCAGTTGCAGGGCTGAGCGGCATGACCGAGACGACCTCGCTGCCGCTGTTCCCGCTGCATGCGGTGCTGCTGCCCGGTGCCTCGCTGACCTTGCGGGTGTTCGAGCGGCGCTACCTGGACATGGTGCGCGAATGCAGCCGCAATGAAACCGGCTTCGGCATCTGCCTCATTCTGCAGGGCGAGGAAGTGGGTGCCCCGGCAACCCCGGCAGCACACGGTGTGGAAGCACGCATCGTTGACTTCGACGTGGGTCCGGATGGCGTTCTGGTGCTGACCCTGCGCGGGCACCGTCGCTTCCATGTGGACCAGGTGCGGGTGCGCGACAATGGGCTGATCGTGGCTGAGGTGCAGTGGGCCGAGCCGGACAGCGACGATGAACTGCGCCCCGAGCACGCGCTGCTTTCCACCGTGCTGGAGCACATCATCGAGCAGGCCGGCAATCCGTATGCGCCCAAGGTGCCGATGCTGCTCGACCAGGCCGCCTGGGTCGGCTGGAAGCTGGCCGAGCTGATGCCGCTGGAGGAATCGCAGCGACTGCAGTTATTACAGCGCGACGATCCACATCAGCGGCTGGACGATCTGTTGGGGTGGATTCCGTAGGGACACGCCATGCGTGTCCAACGGATCAATCGGTCCGCACCCGCAACACCGGCGTCTTCGATTCCGGATGCTGATCAACGGCGTGCGGCAATGCTTCCACCGCTTCACGCACCGCATTCAACGACGGATCAATGCCGCGCATCGGATGCCACATGCCGATCAGGCTGAAGTGCTGTTCGTAGCGCAGCGTCTGCGCGCTGCCCAGCCACAGCGGCTGCTGGCCCGGCATCAACACCGCCTGCGCCGGCCACAACCGCAGTGCATAGATTTCCTCCGGCGCATTGCCGGCCCGGATCATCAGCAGCGACTCGACCTTGGTGTCCAGCGTGGCCGGCAGCACCGGCACTTCTTCCGGTGCGGCGGATTTATCCAGCATCAGCAGCGCTTCTTCCCAGCCTGCCTGCGGCTGCACATGCCATCCCTGGGCCTCCAGGCGCTCGCGCAGCGGATCCAGCGGGCCGGCCACCTGCACGTCCAGCGGCCAGCGCTGGTCGTCGTCGAACTCATTGCGGCGTGCCGGCTGCTCGCGCCAGCCGCCGTCCCACCAGGCCTGCGCGGTCAACGTGACCGGCGCGGGCTGGGCCGGCTCGAAACGCTCCAGCTTGACCGGAATGTTGCGCGGCGCGTACCACAACGCCGCCGCCGCGAAGGTGCCGTAGAACAGCCACGACACCGGTTTGACCCAGAACGAGCGGTTGAAGCGGCGGCGGTAGGCAATGCCCAGCACCAGCAGCCAGAAGATGCCGAACAACATGCCGCCGATGACGTCGCTGAGCCAGTGCGCGCCCAGGTAGATGCGGGCGAAGCCGATCAGGCTGACCACGACGCCCGACAGCAGGTACGGCCATACCCGCGTGCGGCCCGGCAGCTCGCGCCCGATCAGCACCGCGAAGAAACCGAAGGTGATGGTGGCCATGGTGACCGACACCGACGGGAAGCCGAAGCCGCTGCTGGCATTCGGCGGACGCACCACGTCGACGGTGGTGCCCAGCAGTTCGGTCAGCGCATAGCCGAACGCCAGCGCGGCCAGCCAGTGCCCGGCCGCCATCCAGCGCCGCCGCCAGATCAGATAGGCCATGCCTGCCGCCGTGGCCGGCATCAGCACCTGCCACGCGCCCAGCGAGGCCAGCGCGGCCATCGGGTAGTCCGCCAGCGGGTTGCGCAGCGCCAGCATGGCTTCGTGCACGGCCAGGTCCAGCGCCAGCGGTTCACCGTGCGCCACCACGGCCATCAACAGCGCGAACCAGCACCAGCCGAGCAACAGCAGCATCAGCGCCAGCATCGCCAGCGGCACCGATTCGCGCCGCTGCGGGTCGAACACGGCCACCGAATAGCGGCCCAGCGTGGGGTGACGCTGGTACCAGCGCAGCAGCCCGGCCAGCCAGCTGTCCATGCGCGCGGCCGACCAGCGGTAGCCGTACAGCACGATTGCCCAGACCACCCCCAGCACCACGCCGACCAGTGCCAGCACCAGCACCAGCCGGCCGGCCACGGCCGCCACCGCGTCATAGGCCTCGCCCAGCACCCAGCCCGGGGCCAGGAACAGCAGCGCCCAGCTGATCGCGGCAATGCTGCTGGCCTGCAGGTAGCGCGGCACCGGCATTTTCATCATGCCGGCGATGGCCGGCACGAACGGGCGGATCGCCCCCACGTAGCGGGCGACCAGGATGCTCTTGAACGCATTGCGGCGGAACATGATCTCGCCGCGGTCCAGCAACTGGGGATAGCGACTGAACGGCCAGATGCCGCGCAACCGGTTGCCCCAGCGGCGCCCGACCCAGTAGCTGAGCGCATCGCCGGCCAGGGCGCCCAGCGCCGTGCAGGCCACCGCGTACGGGCCGGAGATCTGGCCCAGGCCGATCAGCACGCCCACCGCGAACAGCAGCGGCAGCGCCGGCACGATCGCGCCCAGAATGATGACCGCATCGCAGAAGGCGATGAGGAAGACGACCGCGCCGGCAAGCACGGGGTGAGCTGCGATCCACGCAAGCGTGGCATCGATCCATGAAGAGTCCATCGGCGGATTATAGGGGGGCAACACTGACTGGCTGCCACCGGTGTGCTCCGAAACGACGTCATCTGCCGGCAATGAACGTGAACCGCCTAGAATGGCGGCATGACGTCATCGCCGCCCACCGCCCCGCACGCCCTCAAAGCCGACAGCTTCGGCCGCATCCTGCTGATCGAGCAGGACGGCCAGCGCTTCGTGCGCCGCGACCTCGGGGCCACCCCCTGGTGGCTGCGCCTGCCGGCGTGGTGGCTGGCCCGCCGCGAAGCCCGCGCGCTGGCCCATCTGGACGGCATGCCCGACACCCCCCGGCTGCTGGCCTGGGACGGCCACTGGCTGGACCGCAGCTTCATGGAAGGCGACGCCATGTACCAGCGCCCGCCGCGCGGCGACCTGGCGTACTTCCGCGCCGCGCGCCGGCTGCTGCAGCAGGTCCACCGCCACGGCATCGCCCACAACGACCTGGCCAAGGAAGCCAACTGGCTGGTGCGCGAAGATGGCCGCCCCGCCTTGATCGACTTCCAGCTGGCGGTGATCGGCAACCCGCGCTCGCGCTGGATGCGCCTGCTCGCCCGCGAAGACCTGCGCCACCTGCTCAAGCACAAGCGCATGTATTGCCGCGAGTACCTCACCCCGGTGGAGAAGCGTCTGCTCAAGCGCCATTCGTGGGTGCGCGATGTGTGGTTCCGCACCGGCAAACCGGTGTACCGGTTCGTGACCCGCAAGATTCTGCACTGGGAAGACAACGAAGGGCAGGGGCCGAAGCCCTGAGCGGGCAAGCTGTTGGCTGCCGGTGGTCAATGCGTGGCGCGTGATGCGTGATTCGCGGTGCGCGGTGGCAACGTTAACGCCAACGCCAACGCCAACGCCAACGCCAACGCCAACGCCAACGGGAACATGGACGGCAACCTGGATGGCAACCTGGATGGGGATGTTTGGGGGGATGTTGGGGGATGGTAGGGTCGCACGACAGTCGACCGCCGATAACAATCGGCACTTCATTAGGGCATGACCCAGAACGAAGACGCGCTCCCGCGACAACCAACATCACCACACAACACCCCAACAATGCACCAACGAATCAAACTGCGACGAATTGCTCAACTGAACATCTGTTAAGCCTGCGTCAAACCTCCTAGAATCGAACCATGACTTCGCATGGAAGCGACGCTCGCCTTTTCGCGTGGGCGACATGCGATTCAAGGAGAAAGGGGTGACGCAATTCTTTGTTGGGCGATGCGCTATCGGCATCGCCATGGTGCTGGCTGCGGGTGCATGCATTCAACCGGCCAACGCAGTACAGCCGTACCAGGAATACCGCAAGCTCATTGAGACCGCGCAGAATCTCACCGCGCTCAAGGACGATCTCTTCGGAGAAAGCGTAAGCCTCTACAACGGCCAGACCGAGTTTTCCGTCACCGACGTCAGCCTCCCAGGCAACAACGCGCTCCCCGTGGAGATGCGCCGTCGCTTCAGCGTCGAAATGGACCTGGTGGGGGCCAGCAGCTTCAACGCCAACCTCAACAGCATGGGTGGCTGGGAGGTGGACGTTCCCCACATCACCGGAATGTTCCCAGGCGTCAATGGCTGGGCGGCCAATCGTTGCAGTGGACACATGGTGCCGCAGGTGCCGACCACGGTACGCCTGACCGACGTGTGGCAGGGCAACGTCATCCACATTCCCGGTAGCGGAAATCGCCCCATGCTGGGGGCGCAGGCCAACACGCCGCTCCCGACCGACGGGGTCGCACGCAAATGGTCGACTTCGCAGCTGGATGCAATCGACTGCATTCCCATGCGCGCCGGGCTGGATGGCGAAGGCTTCCGGGTCAGGACCAGCGGGGGCAGGGCTTACTACTTCGACACCGCCACATCGCGCTTTGCCGGCGTGCTCAACAAGTCGGGCGGACAAGGCAGCATCACCCGGATCACGCGTGCTCGCATCTATCTCTTGGCCAGCAAGGTCGAAGACGCATCGGGCAACTGGGTCCAGTACCAGTACGACGGGAACGGCAACCCTATCCGCATCTGGTCCAGCGACGGTCGCGAGATCGCTCTGGCATATGACGGCATACGTCTGGCCAGTGTTACCGCTGCCGGTCGTACCTGGACGTACAGCTATGGCCAGGTGGAAGAGCAACCTCGCCTGACCGGCGTGACCCTGCCAGACGGCAGCGCCTGGACCTATTCCTATTCAAGCGCGCTGCGTGCGTGGGCGGATTCGCCGATGTGGGACGGCAACAGTACTTCTGACTGCGCCGAGCAGCCGCCCGAGCGGTACGGTGAACTGACGCTCACGGCGCACCACCCTGCAGGCGCGGTTGGCCAGTTTGTATTCGGCAATGGGCGACAGTACCGCAGCGGCGTCCATGCCAGCGAATGCGCACCACGCATCAGTTCGGGGGTCATCACCTACGAGTTGATGGTGCCCAACTTCTTCGACGTGGTGTCCTTGGCATCCAAGACCATCTCAGGGCCGGGTATTACCGAACCGCTGCGCTGGACCTACGGCTACGGCGGCGCTTACGAGCGACTGTGGGGAGGCTCGGGCGGTGCGGCGATCTACCCCTGCACGACCTGTAAGACGGAAAAGCAGACCATCGTCTCCAATCCGGATGGCACCAGCACGGTGTACCGCTACGGCGCGCAGTACGCGCTGAATGAGGGCCGCTTGCTGGGGAGCAGCATTCTTGACGCGTCCGGCAACACGGTTCGTACGTCAACCACAGTCCACATGACGACCGCCGAAGTCGCCGGTCAGCCCTTCGCGCCGACCTACGGTCTGATCTACGGTGGTGACGACCCCAGTACGGCGCAGGTTCGCCCTGTGGTGGCTGAGGCTATTGAGCAGGATGGT
Source organism: Stenotrophomonas maltophilia (assembly GCA_002387845.1). GTDB lineage: Bacteria > Pseudomonadota > Gammaproteobacteria > Xanthomonadales > Xanthomonadaceae > Stenotrophomonas > Stenotrophomonas maltophilia_AG. The sequence continues at coordinate 19,823 of DGLB01000080.1, forward strand.
GTGGCCTATCAGACGACGACCTTGGCGTTTGACGCCCTGGCGCGCCCCACGCGAGTGAATAGCAGTAGTGCGTTGGGCACCCGGACCGACGCCATCGAGTATGCAGACAATCGATCTCTCTGGATCCTGGGTCAGCAGGCAAAGCTGACCAACGAGGACACCAACGCGATTGTTGAATCCACCGACTACGACGCCCTGATGCGACCGTTGCAGGTACGCAGCTTTGGTCGGCTTGAGCAGGTGCTGACCTATAACGGGGACGGCACGGTTGCCACCGTGGCCGACGGCCGTGGCAACGTGACCCAGCTCTCCTCATGGAAGCGCGGCACGCCGCAGCTGATCACGTTTGCAGATGGGGTAGCGCAGTCTGCCACCGTCGATGACAACGGCTGGGTGCGCTCGGTAACCGATGAGAATGGTGCGACGACCGGATACGGCTATGACGCGATGGGGCGCCTTGCATCCATCGACTGGCCGGCCGGTGACAGTGTGGCGTGGGCGCGTACCACCCAGAGCTTCTCGATCATCAATGGCGACGAGTACGGCATTCCGGCCGGGCACTGGCGGCAGTCGGTGGCGACTGGCAACGCGCGCAAGAATGTCTACTTCGACGCGTTCTGGCGGCCTCTGGTAACCGAAGAGTACGACGAAGCCAATCGGGGCGCGACCCAGCGCTTCCAACGCTTCGCATACGACAAGGCCGGGCGGCAGGCATTCGCTTCCTATCCGGGAGGGACGGCGACCCTGTCTGCGGGTACGTGGACGGAGTACGACGCGCTCGGCCGCACGTCTTCGGTGTCGGTTGATAGTGAGCACGGCCTGTTGACCACTACCACCCGCTACTTGGCTGGCGGTGAGGTGCGGGTTGTCGACCCGCGCGGGAGTGCATCCACCACCCGCTTCCAGGCATTTGGTAGCCCGTCCACCGACTCCCCGGTGTCCATTGCCCAAGTAGAGGGTGTACTCACCGAGATTGGTCGTGACATCTTTGGGAAGCCCCGCCACATCACCCGCCGAAACCAGGACGGCACCACCCAGGTGCGGCGCGACTACATCTACAACGGCTACCAGCAGCTCTGCAAAAGCGTCGAGCCAGAGACCGGCGCAACGCTGATGGACTATGATGCAGCCGGAAACCTCACCGGGTCTGCAACAGGTCTTGATCTTGCGGCCGCTAGTGGCTGCGACGCTGGCATCGCGACCGCCCGCAGGGTTGTGCGTGAATACGATGCCCGCAATCGTCTTGTCCGGCTGTCGTTTCCCGACCTGAACGGTGACCAGGAATGGCGGTACACGGCCGACGGAAAGCCGTACACCGTTACTACCCGCAACGACGCCGGCGCAAGCCAGGCCATCAATACCTTTACCTACAACAAGCGCGGGCTGCTGACCGCAGAGACCTCAAGCGACAGCAGCTTGGGCGTGCAGTCGCTCGGCTACGGCTATGACGCACAGGGCTCACTTGCGGGCGTCAGCTACCCGAGTGGACGCTACATCGACTACGCCCCCAATGCATTGGGACAGCCGACGCGTGCGGGCAGCTATGCGACCGGCGTGACGTACTATCCCAATGGGGGCATGCAGCAGTTCACCTACGGAAACGGCATCGTCCACACGATGACGCAGAACCAGCGTCAGTTGCCTTCCCGTGTGGTGGATGCCAGCGGTGCGATCGACGGCACGTACACCTACGATGCCAATGGCAACGTTACCAGCATCGTCGATCACCTGGACGCGGCCAAAACCCGCACGATGGCCTACGACGGACTGGATCGCCTCGTTGCAGCCAGCTCTCCCAGCTTCGGCGGCGATGGAACCTTCCGCTACACGTACGACGCGGTCGACAACATCCGCTCGTCCACCCTGGCGGGGGTGAAGGACCACCAGTACTGGTACGACGCCAACAATCGCCTGACCAACGTACAGAACAGTGCGGGCTCGACGACCATCGGGTTGACCTATGACGTGCAGGGCAATCTGTCCAATAGGAACGGCGTGGGCTATCGATTCGATTACGGCAACCGGCTGCGTTCGGTTACCGGCGCAGAGGCCTACCGATATGATGCCCACGGCCGACGCATCCTCTCCGAAGCCCTGGACGGTCGCGGCACCATCCGATCCCTTTACGGCAATGATGGTGTTCTGCGTCGGCAGGACAACGCACGCGAGGGCAAGGTCACCGAGTACGTGTACCTCAACGGCAGCCTGGTCGCCGAGGCGACAGCGATTGTCGCTCCTACTATTCCCACGCTCTCGGTCAAGAGTGTCAATGACACGTCGATCCAGGCTGACTGGACTGCGGTAGCCAATGCCACGCGCTATGAGCTGCGCCAACAGGTCGAAGGCGCAGCATGGACGACGGTGTACTCCGGTGCTGCCCTGACCTGGGGTGCCTCCAGCGTTGCGACGGGTACCTTTACCTACGCGGTGCGCGCATGCCAGGCAGACGCCTGCAGTGAGTGGTCTGCCTCTTCGACCGTGGTGGTGCAGCGCCCGCCAGCCGGGAAGTCCACGCTTGCAGTGCCTGCCGTGGCGTACGACGGCGTCCTATCGCTTAGCTGGAGCGAGGTGGCCGGCGCGACCAGCTACCGCCTCAGCGAGAGCGCCAACGGCGCTGCCTGGGTGGTGATTCAGGACAGTGCGACAAGGAGCTTGAACTTCGCCTCCAAGCCGGCCGGCACTTATGCCTACGTCGTCCTGGCCTGCAACGCCAAGGGGTGCGGTCCCCAGTCGGATCAGGCCACCACAAGCGTTCTGTACCGGCCTGCAACCGCTCCATCGATTTCGGTGCCGGCAGAGAGCCTTGATGGCGCTTACGTGGTGTCTTTCTCGGGTGCGAGCGGTGCAACCGCTTATGCGCTGGAGGAAAGTGCCAATGGCGGCACTTGGACCCAGTTGAACACTGTGGGTACCTCCGCCCAGTTCAGCTCCAAGCCCACCGGTAGCTACGCCTACCGCGCGCGCGGCCGCAATGATGCGGGCTGGGGCCCGTACTCGTCGGTCGTGACGATCACTGTTATCCGCCCACCGGCTGTACCGGAGCTCTGGGCACCGGGTGCGTCCAGTACGGGCAGCGTTACCGTGCAGTGGACGGGAGTCGCAATGGCAGTGAGCTACTACCTTGACGAAAGCGTAAACGGCGGCGTGTTCAATCTCGTGCAGAGTGACGGGTCGACCCAGTCCACACGTACCGGTCTTGGGTTCGCCACCTACGCGTATCGCGTGCGTGGTTGCAACCGTGCCGGCTGTAGCGGGTTCTCCAACGTGGTTTCGGTGACATCAACCCCGCCACCGGCCACGCCCCAGTTCGTCAAGAACCTTCAGACGCGGTGGCGTATTGGTGGCCTGGGCAAGCTGCGCTGCGAGGTGCAGTGGACGGCATCCGTTGGGGCGACCAGCTATCAGCTGCAGGTACCCAATGGCGTACTTCAGTACGATGGTCCAGCGACCTCGGTCTCCTCTACGTACGGACCGTACTGCGCGCCGTCGCATGTGATTCGTGCATGTAATGCCAGTGGTTGTTCGCCTTGGTCGGATCCCCCGTATCCGCAGGGTATCAATGACTTGGGGACATTGGATGAAGGTGACACGGGAGTGCCGCGATGAGTGCAACACGCGTAAAACTTACCATCCATCTACTGATCGGCGCGCTTCTTTGTGCGGGGTCTGATAACACGGCCGCGATGGAAGAAGTTCGGTACGTGCATACTGACGCGTTGGGGTCCCCAGTCGCGTTTTCCAACGAATCCGGAGAGATTGTTGCTCGTGCTGGTTACGAGCCGTATGGTGCTGGAACCGATTCCGGCCGATCAAACAGGCCGGGCTATGGAGGGCACGTTAGCGACGGTGCAACAGCTCTGGTGTACATGCAGCAGCGATACTACGACCCGGAGATCGGTGGATTCTTATCGGTTGACCCCGTTACCGCTTACAGTGGAACGCAGGTTGCGTTTGCAAGATATCGATACGCAAACGGAAATCCTTATCGATTTGTTGATCCAGATGGACGGCGCTCGAAGTCCGCAAAGCCTGAAAAGGTCACCGGGTCTAACATCCCAGGTAACAAGTCCGCAAGTGCGGCTATGGCAACTGGTGTTCCTCGACCCTCGTCCTCTGTGCCAGCAGGGGGCGGATCCTCGCCGGCAAACACTAGCCGTACATTGCTCGAAGAGAACGTTCGTGCGACCGGAGCTGGCCGGACAAGGCAGTTGTATCGCGAGTGGACACTTGACGGTGTCAGCGAAGAAGGAGGCTACGTAGTTCAGGAGATTAACACTACTGGGAAGTACACTATGCCTGGAGGCACAGTGACACCGTTCTCAATCAACTACTGGGAGGCTTGGCGCGTTGACCCCGGTACAACCGGCCCCTTCCCTACATTTGATGAATTCACGGTGGGAGCCCGAGAGAGCGTCTCGGGTAACATCAGTTGGAGAGGGGTCGCCAGATTCTATGAAGGTTTGACTCTTCCATCGTCATTCACTCCGGGTGGGGCTGCGGAGGCAGGAGATCTTTTGAGTACTTATGAGGATCCAAAGCTTGATGGTCGTGGCGCGTCGAATGCTGTCATCGTGAACTTCGGTACTTCTTGGTAGGGGTGTTTATGAGGGTGAAAATTCTCTGCGCGTTTGCACTGTGTTTGATGACTGCTGCTTCAGCCAGATCAGCTGAAGCTTTGCTCCCGCCGAGGGAGGCGCAGGCCATTCTTCGGTTCGTCGCAACGCTCGATGATGCAAAGGCGGAGGCATATGTGAGATCGCACATCGGCCAATTGGGTAGGGTTATGTCGAGTCTCGACATGTCGTCTGAGGACGATCGCATAACTGTCCGATATCTCGGGCAGATAATTGTTCGTGGTGGTTGCTCAGCAAGATTGGCGATTCCTGTGATCAGAAGCTCATTGTCCAAGCTTAAGGATGACTCGGTGCCCCTCGGGGAGATTTCACTCTATCCGCCGACGAGCACTTACGGCTCACTGCAGTCGGTATTGGAGGAAGTAGAGGCACGCCCGGAGTGTCCTCCCTCCATGTGATCCAGAATTGGACACTATCCGCTCGGCGTCGGCAGACCAGGCTCGCCACTGGCGGGTTAGGGCTGGTCTGCATGGTCATCGTGCGCCAGCTCGATCTGCTGAATAGCGTCACCGTGGCGTTCATTGGCTCGAAGGAAGTCTGGACAGGGCGTAGTGCGGTTCCCCGGCCTTCGCTCGACATAATCATTCAGTGGTCCACGTGAGCGTGGATCTGCTTAAGTCAGGCTGTTGGCGGGTGGTTTTGCACGCAGCAGCCAGCTCGTTTGCAAACCTGATGTCGTAGCATCAACTTCGACACTCTGGACGTCATCCGGTTCCGTAGTCGAGCCAAGCATCGGTCGTACTCTAAGGAGCTTCCATGTGGTACTGCGCTCACGCCATTTTCTACTTCAAGTATGAAGGGCAGCAGTCCTACCGGCTGCACGAGAACGTTTACCTGATTCAGTCTGATACCGCTGAAGCTGCATGGGGGAACGCCGAAGCCTTGGCCAGGGAGCAAGAGGTTTCCAGTAAGGACGGTCATCTGGAAGTGGATGGAAACAAGGCAGCCTATCACTTTGCGGGCATCCGCAAGTTGATTGAAGCCCAGGTGGATAGCGGAAAGGAAAAGACCCCGCTGGAAGCTGGAATCGAGTTGACCTACTCCGTCATGGTAGTGGATTCATTCTCGGCGGTAGAGCGCCTGGCGAAAGGCGAGGAGACGACCGTGCTGTATGAGGAGTAGTTCGCAGGATCGGGGAAGACCTTGTCCCAGCTCAAGTATGCCTCTTTGGATGTGTGAGCTGTACGGCTTTATCCACCGACGAGCACCTATGGATCGTTGACACGTGATCCGCTCCAATAGCCCGCTTGGTGCCTGATCGGGTGAGGACCTCTTCTGGCGTCTCGAATTGAACCCGCCCGGCGGATGCATAATGTCTCCATCTTTACGCCGCCCCGGAATCGCACATGGCCAGTCTGCAAGGTAAAACCCTGTTCATCACCGGTGCCTCGCGTGGCATCGGCCTGGCCATCGCCCTGCGCGCCGCGCGCGAGGGGGCCAACGTGGCCATCGCGGCCAAGTCGTCGGTCCCGAACCCCAAGCTCCCCGGCACCATCCACAGCGCCGCCGAAGCCGTGAATGCCGTCGGCGGCCAGGGCCTGGCCCTGAAATGCGACATCCGCGAAGAAGACCAGGTGCATGCCGCAGTCGCCGCCACCGTGGACACCTTTGGCGGCATCGACATCCTGGTCAACAATGCCAGTGCGATCTGGCTGCGCGGCACGCTGGATACGCCAATGAAGCGCTTCGACCTGATGCAGCAGGTCAACGCACGCGGCAGCTTCCTTTGCGCCCAAGCCTGTCTGCCGCACCTGCTGCAGGCCGCCAACCCGCATATCCTCACCTTGGCCCCGCCGCCCAGCCTCAACCCGAAGTGGTGGGGGCCGCACACCGGCTACACCCTGGCCAAGATGGGCATGAGCTTCGTCACCCTCGGGCTGGCCGCAGAATTCGGCCCGCAGGGCGTGGCGGTGAATGCACTGTGGCCGCGCACCGTGATCGCCACCGATGCCATCAACATGATTCCGGGCGTCGATGCTGCCGGCTGCCGTACCCCGCAGATCATGGCGGATGCCGCGTATGCCGTGCTGACCCGCGAAGCCGCCGGCTTCCACGGCAACTTCCTGCTGGACGACGAAGTGCTGGCCGAAGCCGGGGTCACCGACCTCAGCGGCTATGCGGTGGACCCGTCGCGGCCGTTGCTGCCGGATCTGTTCCTCGACTGAGCGATGGGCCCGATCCGCACCGCGCTTGTGGTCGTGATCGTCACCGCACTGGGCGTGTTGAGTTGCTACGCGTTGCCCGGCTGGATCGGCGTGTCGGCCGGAGGGGTGTTGCTGGCGTGTGCCTTGGCTGCGACGCTCGCGGCCTTGCTCGGGCGCGGAACGGGTGAACGCGCGACACGGCTTTGGAAAGAATTCTGCAATTCACTCTATGGGCTCTGAATCCTTGCAGCTTTGTGAGTTCCCGCTCAGATCAATCAGTCGGACCTGAGCGGGAGGCGTACTCAGAGGCCCGTGACAAAGCTCTTGTCGGCATCGGCAGCTTGCTGCGCCATCGTGTTCTTGATCGTAAAGAAGTTCGTAGCGAGTCCTACCAACTGGTCATACGCTTGTGCCGACACTTCCTGCTTGTGCCGCGTCTGTTCGGCTTCGTGGTCAACACCTGCCTGCCTTGCACATGCGGGTGCGTGGTACTCCTGGAGGCCGAACGTGATGTTGGCATTGGCGACGGTGTCCGGACCGCGATTCTCGTTTGAAGCGGGAGTGGTCGACGGTGCTTTGATGGTGGTCGTGATGGAGGGCGCGGGCGGAAGGCCGTTGGGGATCATGTGTGGGGTCATCAGGTGAGGAACGCAGAAGCGTGGTGTAAATCGACTTCCACGGCTTCCATGTTTCGATCCCGTCCGGTACCAACTGCTGCTCCCCACCTCGCTGTTTGCTAGAATCCCCTCTCTGGAAACGTTTTCAACACGGAGAGGTTGGATGAAGCACGCAGTACGCACGGCCACGATGGCCGTTTCGATCGCCCTGGCCCTGAGCGCCTGCGGCAACAAATCGGCCGATCCGGCCAAGGCCGAGACGGCCGCCGCCAGCGAACAGCTGGACGCGCAGGAAGCGCTGACCGTCAAGCTCAATGACTACATTGACTGCTACAACGCCATCGATGCCGACCAGCATCGGGGTATCGACAACTACCTCAGCTGGATCAAGGACCCGGAAGCGGGCCCGACCGGCAAGGAATCGCGTCCTATCGGCCCGCGGACGGTGGACAGCTACGGCCTGAAGAAGTGCGATGAGACGGTGACGCGCGCGCTGGCCGCCGAGCCGAAGCTGCCGGCACTGGATGCTGCCGCCAAGAACTATCTGACGCAGTTGCACGCGTTGGAGCCGTTGGCCAAGGAAGCCAGCGACTACTACACCCGCGAAGACTATGAAGACGACAACTTCGCCAAGGGCAAGCAGATGCACGGGCCGTTCATGGCGACGTGGGGTGGGTTTGTCGACGCCAGCGAGACCTTCAGCGACGAGCTGGAAAAGCAGAACGACCAGGCCCAGCGTGAGCAGCTGGCCGCGCTGGAGAAGGCCGAAGGCCGCACGATGGAGTTCTACCGTCTGTCGCTGATGCTGGAAGCCAAGAGCCTGGTGGACTTCATGGGCGAAGACGGCTTTGACGTGGCCGAAGGCGAAAAGCGCGTGGCGGCGTTCAATGCGTTGTCCGATGAGGCGCACGCCAAGGTCAAGCCGGCGCAGGGCGACACCAAGTGGAGCACGTTCGAGATGTCGGCCGAGGCGTTCCGCCGCGAGAGCAAGGAGCGCGTGGCCCGCGTGCGTGACAAGAAGCCGTACAGCAAGCTGGAAATCCAGTGGATGAATGATCCCACGCTGGCCCCGAGCGGTTCGTCGACCAAGCTGTTGGCCAAATACAACGACCTGGTTCAACGCAGCAACCGGATGTAAAGCGTTCAAGAGCGCGGCGGAACAACGACCGCCGCGCTGTTACAGCGCCATCGTCCTGCGCACGTAACAATTCGTAGTGACGCGCCATGCGCGTCAACCGCGCACCGCGCGGCACAAGCTTCCGAAGGCACATGGCCCCTTCGCCGGCCATGCTGACCGACGTTCAGATCAGGCCGAAGCCGCCCGTCAGGCGTTCATGATCCCGGAGCGAAAAGCGGACACGCATGGCGTGTCCCTACATCGCGGGTATGGTGTATCCAGGCACATCTGGAACGCGTCCGCCGGCCGGTCGGACGCGGGGCCTTACGCGGCGTTGGCCATCACGCGGATCGGGTCCGCGTGCACATCGGTGAAATGAATCTGATGGATCACCCCATCCGGTCCATTTGGAATGACCGCTTCGATCCGCTCGCGCGGGCCCACCAAGGCAAGGGTGACCACGCCTTTACCGGCTTCGACGATGATGCGCGAACCCACGTCCATGCCCATGTCACGCAGCCACGTGCCGTGGACCATGATGAAGGGAATGGGGTCGTGGTTCAGCACCGGAGGTCGCAGCAGGCTGTTGCAGCACTGGCAACGCTGCACCAGCGGTTGGCTGTCGGTGTGGGCTTCATGACGCTTATGCATGCTAATTCTCCAGAGTCGGGGAATACCCCTCGCCGGGAGGCGAGGGGGTCGGGAGGTTAGCAACCGCCAGTCGGTAAACGGTGTGGCGTATTTCCCCCTCGCGAGGGTGTTGTATTAACCACCCTCCCGACCATGGGACGTACAAACATTACTACCGACCAAAGGGTTGCTACACCCGAAGCGGACAATGCGCGCATCACTTTCGAATGGATACAGCCATTTCCGACGTGTTTTCGCTGTCACGCGGTGTCACTGCCGGCGTGACGTTTCTGACCCGGGATTTTTGAGACGTGGTGCGCAGAATGGGGCGGTTGGGCCTCTGTGATTGCACGTATTCCTATGCAATGCGCCGTGTGATTTCGCTTTTGCGGATGACGCAAATGCCAACCAAAGCCCCGCCGGGCTATTGATTGAACACCTCAGGCAACCCCTCACCACACCGCCGGCAATGCCGCGCATCCGTCTCATGCCCTTCCAGCCCGCAATGCGGGCACCCGCGCGCATCGCGCCGCGACGCGCGCTCGGCATCGCGCATGCTGTTGGCCAGCTCAGCGGTATAGATCCCGGTCGGCACCGCGATGATGCTGTAACCGATCAGAATCAGAACAGACGTGACAAACCGCCCCAGCACCGTCTGCGGCACGATGTCGCCGAAGCCCACCGTGGCCATGGTCACCACCGCCCAGTACATGGCACTGGGAATGCTGGTGAAGCCATGATTCGGCCCCTCGATCACGTACATCATGGTGCCGGCAATGATGGTGATGGTGATCACCGTGAACAGGAACAGCAGGATCTTGCGCCGGCTGCGCCACAACGACTCCATCAACACGCCGCTTTCTTCGATGTAGCGGGTCAGCTTGAGAATGCGGAACACGCGCAGGATGCGCAGCGCGCGCACCACCAGCAGGCTCTGCGCGCCGGGGATGAACAGCGACAGGTAGGTGGGCAGGATCGAGGCCAGGTCGATGATGCCCCAGATGCTGAACGCATAGCGCAGCGGCCGCTTCACCACCACCAGCCGCAGCAGGTACTCGGCGGTGAACAGGATCGTGAAGCCCCACTCGACCACATACAGCCAGCTGGCATGGGCCAGGTGGAAGCGCTGCACGCTGTCGAACATGACCACCAGCACGCTGGCGATGATGGCGTAGACCAGCAGCAGGTCGAAATTGCGCGAGGGCCGGGTGTCGTGGCGGTAGATGATGTCGAACCAGGTCCGGCGCCAGCCGGACTCGGTTGCGGGGTTGAGCTGGGGGGCACTGAACGGTCGCATGCGGCGCATTGTGCCCCAGCCGGGGTAGGGGGAGAATGACCCCTTTCCCGGAACCCTTGACCGCCATGACCGCCGCTGCCACCGATCCGCTTCTGTCCCTGTCGCATTACTACCTGCCGGTGTACAAGCCGCGCCAGGTGGTGCTGGAACGCGGCCAGGGCGCGCGCGTATGGGACAACCACGGCCGCGAGTTCATCGACCTGGCCGCCGGCATCGCCGTGTGCGGCCTGGGCCACAACGACCCTGACCTGAAGGCCGCGCTGATCGAGCAGGCCGGCAAGCTCTGGCACACCAGCAACGTGTTCTACAGCGAGCCGCCGCTGCGCCTGGCCGAAGAGCTGGTCACCGCCTCGCGCTTCGCCGAGCGGGTGTTCCTGTGCAATTCCGGCGCGGAAGCCAACGAAGTGGCGATCAAGCTGGTGCGCAAGTGGGCCTCCTCGCAGGGCCGCCCGGCCGACAAGCGGGTGATCGTGACCTTCCGTGGCAGCTTCCACGGCCGCACCCTGGCCGCAGTAACCGCGACCGCCCAGCCCAAGTACCAGGAAGGCTACGAACCGCTGCCCGGTGGCTTCCGCTACGTGGACTTCAACGACGAAGTGCAGCTGGAAACGGCCATGGCCGCCGGCGACGTCGCCGCGGTGATGCTGGAGCCCATCCAGGGCGAGGGCGGGGTGATGCCGGCCAAGTCCGGTTTCCTGCAGCGCGTGCGCGAGCTGTGCGACCAGCACAACGCGCTGGTGGTGCTGGATGAAATCCAGGCCGGCATGGGCCGGACCGGCACCCTGTTCGCGCACTGGCAGGACGGCATCAAGCCGGACATCGTGACCCTGGCCAAGGCGCTGGGCGGCGGTTTCCCGATTGGCGCGATGCTGGCCGGTCCGAAGGTGGCCGAGGCGATGCAGTTCGGTGCGCACGGCACCACCTTTGGCGGCAATCCGCTGGCCGCCGCCGTGGCCCGGGTCGCGCTGCGCAAGCTGTCGTCACCGGAAATCGCGCACAACGTGGGCCGCCAGTCGCAGGCACTGCGCGAGGGGCTGGGCCGGATCAATGACGAGTTCAAGGTGTTCAGCCAGGTGCGCGGTCGCGGCCTGATGCTGGGCGCGGTGCTGGACAAGGATTTTGCCGGGCAGGCCGGGCCGATTCTGGATCATGCGGCCGAGCATGGGCTGCTGACCCTGCAGGCCGGGCCGGATGTGCTGCGCTTCGTGCCGTCGTTGAACATCAGCGATGAGGAAGTGGCGGAAGGATTGAAGCGGTTGCGGGCGGCGATCCAATCGTTCATCGCCTCGCGCTGAACGTAGCGCCGGGCTTGCCCGGCTGCCTTTGGCGTACACCTGCGACACCCCGTCGCAGGTGCCATCGCACCATGCTCTCTAGAATTCACGGTGTACCCGCAAGGAGATCCACCGTGAAACTGCTCGTCCCCCTGTTGCTGGCCACACTGGCCTTCGCCCCATCCGCCTATGCGCGCGTCTGCGCGGTCAACGTGGACAGCACCGACCAGATGACCTTCACCCAGAAGGACATCAAGGTGGCCGGCGACTGCTCACAGGTGAAGCTGACCCTGCGCCACACCGGCAAGCTGGCGGCCACCGCGATGGGGCACAACTGGGTGCTGACCAGGACGGCGGATTACCAGCCGGTGGCGATGGCGGGGATGCGGATGAAGCTGGCCGACGCGTACGTGCCCAAGGGTGATGCGCGGGTGCTGGCGCATACGGCAGTGATTGGCGGTGGCCAGAGTACGTCGGTGACGTTTTCCACCGCCAAGCTGGTGAAGGGCGGGGACTACACGTTCTTCTGCTCGTTCCCGGGGCATTTCGCGATGATGAAGGGCAAATTGACCTTCGGTTGAACCGCGTGGACACGCAGGGCGTGTCCACGCACCGCATCACCCTGCCGCGACCACCGCAAACGCCTCACGCGCGGCGGCAATCGTCGCATCAATCACTGCATCATCGTGCGCGCTGGACAGGAACCCGGCCTCATACGCTGACGGTGCCAGGAACACCCCGCGTTCCAGCATCGCGTGGAAGAACCGGTTGAACGCGGCGGTGTCACACGCGGTCGCCTGCGCATAGGTTTCCACCTTCTCATCGGTGAAGAACAACCCGAACATGGCACCGACCTGGTTGGTGGTCACCGCCACGCCGGCTTCAGCGGCAGCAGCTTCCAGTCCTGCGCACAAGCGCGCGGTGGCCGCGCTCAGACGCTCATGGAAGCCCGGCTCCTGCACCAGTTCCAGCATCGCCAAGCCGGCGGCCATCGCCACCGGATTGCCGCTGAGCGTGCCGGCCTGGTAGATCGGGCCCGCCGGGGCAATCTGCGACAGCAGGCCGCGGCGGCCACCATAGGCCCCCACTGGCATGCCGCCGCCGATGATCTTGCCGAAGGTGGTCAGGTCCGGGGTGATGCCGTAGTGCGCCTGCGCACCGCCGAGGGCGACGCGGAAACCGGTCATCACTTCGTCGAAGATCAGCAGCGCGCCGTACTGGGTGCACAGTGCGCGCAGGTGTTGCAGGTAGCCGTCGCGCGGCGGAATGCAGTTGGCATTGCCCACCACCGGTTCGATGATCAGGCCGGCAATGTGCTCGCCCTGTTCGGCGAACAGCGCGGTGGCGGCCTCGAAGTCGTTGTAGGGCAGGGTAAGGGTGAGTTCGCTCAGCCCGGCCGGCACGCCCGGCGAGGTCGGCACGCCGAGGGTCAGCATGCCGCTGCCGGCCTTGACCAGGAACGAATCGCCGTGGCCGTGGTAGCAGCCCTCGAACTTGACGATGCGGCTGCGGCCGGTTGCGCCGCGTGCAAGGCGGATGGCCGACAGCGTGGCTTCGGTGCCGGAGTTGACCATGCGCACCATTTCGCACGACGGCACCAGCCGGGTGATGGCTTCGGCCATGGTCACCTCGGCCGCGCACGGCGCGCCGAACGACAGCCCGTTGTTGATCGCATGCTTCACCGCCTGGCGCACCGCCGGGTGGTTGTGGCCGACGATCATCGGGCCCCAGGAGCCGACGTAGTCGATGTACGCGTTGCCGTCCACGTCATGCAGGTACGCGCCGTCGGCGCGCTCGACGAAGAACGGTTCGCCGCCGACCGACTTGAACGCGCGCACCGGCGAGTTGACGCCACCGGGCAGCAGCGCCTGGGCGCGGGTGAACAGGGCGTGGGAGTTGTCGTGGTTCATGCGGTGGGGTCCTGGAAACGGGCAAGGCAGGCGCGCAGGGCGGCGACCGGGTCGGGGGCGGCGAAGATGCCGCTGACCACGGCGACCAGGTCGGCCCCGGCGGCGATGATCGGGCCCACATTGTCCGGGGTCAGGCCGCCAATCGCCACCAGCGGCACGCCCAATGCGGCGCTTTGCCGCAGCAGGTCCACGCTGGCGCGGCTGTTGGTGACCTTGGTGGTGGTGGGGAAGAAGGCCCCGAAGGCCACATAGCTGGCCCCGGCGGCGGCTCCGCTGCGGGCGCGCTCGACGCTGTCGTAGCAGGAGGTGCCGATGATGGCCTGCGGGCCGAGCAGGGCACGGGCAGCCGTGATGTCACCGTCGTCCGCGCCCAGATGCACGCCGGCCGCGCCCACGGCCTGGGCCAGGGCGACGTCGTCGTTGATGATCAGCGGCACGCCGTGGGCGGCGCACAACGGCTGCAGGGCGGCGGCCTGGGCCTGACGCAGGGCCACGCCGGCGGTCTTGTTGCGGTACTGCAGCCAGGTCGCGCCGTTGGCCAGCAGCGGTTCCACCCGCGCCAGCAGGCGCGCGGTGTCGGCGTCGTCGGGGGTGATCAGATAGACGCCACGCGGGGGCGTGGTCGAGGCAACAGGGGTGTTCATCAATGGCTACCAGCAGCGCGACGGGAGTGGGACAATGCCGGTCAACCGTACTGCCCAGCCCCTGATTATCCAATGAGCGACACTGCTGCCACCACCTTCCGCACCTGGATGTGCGTTGTCTGCGGTTTCATCTACCGGGAGGTCGATGGCCTGCCGGAAGAGGGCATTGCGCCCGGGACGGCCTGGGAGGATGTGCCGGATACCTGGACCTGCCCGGATTGCGGCGTGACCAAGGATGATTTCGAGATGGTGGAGATCGACTGACCGTAGAGCCGGGCTTGCCCGGCTGCGTTTAATGCAACCGCGGCGCGCCAGCGCCTAACTCGATCAACTTTTCACGTACCCACTGCGCGTCGCTGGCCTGTGCATTGCGCTTGAGGTACAGCCCCAGGTCATGCCGAGCACCGGCCAGATGGTCCAGCTGCAGGTACGCCAAGCCCCGGTCGCGCAGTGCGTCTTCCTGTTCAGGCGCCAGCTTCAGCAGCCGATCGGCACTGCGCGCGGCGCGGTCCCATTCGCCGCGCTCGGCATACACGCCGTGCAGGTTGCGCAGCATGCGCATCAGGATCGCCCGCGCCGGCGCGGCGTCCAGAATCTGCGCCAGCACCTGGTCGTCAGGCACTTCGCCGCCCAGGTGCGAACGCGCGCGTTCGCGCAGTTCGTCCACGTCCAGCGGGCGGCCACCATTGAACGGGTCCATCACCAGCATGCCGTCGTCCACCGGCAGCCGCACCAGGAAGTGACCGGGAAATGACACGCCGTCCAGCGGAATGCCCAGCCGGCGCGCGACTTCCATCTGCACCAGGGCCAGTGAGATCGGGTTGCCCAGGCGACGGTCCAGCACCTGGTTGAGGTAGCTGTTGCGGGGGTCGTAATACTCGCCATGGTCGCCGCCGTACCCCAGTTCATCGAACAGGTGGCGGTTCACCGCGGCGATCTTCAGCGGGAAGCGGTCCAGCGTGTCCACCTCGGTACGCAGGTGGTCGGCGTGGCTCTGCACCAGGGCGTCATACGCGGCCGGGTCCAGATCGGGGTATTCGTCGCGCGCGATCAGCAGCGCGGTGGGCAACAGCGGCAGCGCCTCGTCGTCCAGCTCGGCCAGGCTGTCCCACGCCGGCAATGTGATCTTCCCCTGCATGGCCACAGACTGGCGACAAACGCGCCGCGATTCAAGCGGCGCGCTGTGAAAAGACCGCGCCGGGGCGGGCCCGGCGCGGTCGCGTTCAGTTGGCCTCGATGCCGGGGCCGAAGGTGAGCTGCGCGCCGTCCTGCAGCCCCAGTTTCTGCGCCTGGCCGGCGTTGAGTTCCAGCACGTACTTGGCCGGGCCGCTGCTGGGGTAGGGCGGGCAGCGGTCGCCGGCCGAGCACGGCGGCACGTCGCGCTGCTGGCTGACCAGCTTGCGCTGCGCGTCGAAGTACAGGATGTCCAGCGCGATGCGGGTGTTCTTCATCCAGTACGCCTGCAGTTCCTGGCGGTCGTGGATGAACAGCATGCCGTGGTCCTCGGCCATCTGGTCGCGGAACATCAGCCCGCGCGCGCGGCTGGCATCATCGGTGGCCAGCTCCACCTGGTAACGGGTACCGGCCAGCTCCACCCAATGACGGGTGCCACCGCTGGCGCAGGCGCTCAGCGAGACCAGCAGCAACAACGGCAACAACAGACGCAGCAACGACGAAGAGCGCATACCGGGTGTCCTCGGGGGAAAGTTACAGAACCTGCGGCGGCTCGCCGCCGACGATCACCACATCCGCCGGGCGGCGCGCGAACAGGCCCACGCAGACCACGCCGGGCAGCTGGTTGAGATCGCGCTCCAGCTTCACCGGGTCGGTGATCTGCAGGTGGTGGATATCCAGGATCTGGTTGCCGTTGTCGGTCACCACGCCTTCGCGCCAGGCGGGCTGGCCGCCGGTCATGTCCAAGATCTGGCGGGCGACCAGGCTGCGGGCCATCGGAATCACTTCCACCGGCAGCGGGAACTTGCCCAGCACCTGCACCTGCTTGCTGGGGTCGACGATGCAGACGAACTGCTCGCTGGCTTCGGCAATGATTTTTTCACGGGTCAGCGCGGCACCGCCGCCCTTGATCAGGCACTTGTTGCCATCGCACTCGTCAGCGCCGTCCACATACAGCGACAGCGTGCCGGTGTGGTTGAGTTCCATCACCTCGATGCCGTGTTCCTTCAGCCGCGCGGTGCTCTGCTCGGAGCTGGACACCGCGCCCTTGATGCGGTGCTTGATGCGGGCCAGGCCGTCGATGAAATAGGCCACGGTGGAACCGGTGCCGACCCCGACGATCATGCCGTCTTGGACGTATTCCAGGGCTTTTTCGGCGGCCAGGCGCTTGGCTTCGGACATGGGGCAGTACTCGTGAAAGGCAGAAGGAAAGGGGTCAGTGCTTTTCCAGCGACAGCAGCAGCTTCCACTGCGCGGCGGTCACCGGCAGGATCGACAGTCGGTTGCCACGCGCGATCAAGGGGAAACCCTCGCCCAGCGCGTCGGCATGCAGCTTGATCTCGTCCAGCGAAATGGTGTCGCGCAGCTTGCGCTCGAAGGCCACGTCCACCAGCAGCCAGCGCGGTTCTTCGCGGGTGGCCTTGGGGTCGTAGTAGTCCGATTTCGGGTCGAACTGGGTTTCGTCCGGGTAGGCCTCGGTGGCCACGGTGGCGGTGCCGACGATGCCCGGCACTTTGGTATTGGAGTGATAGAACAGCACGCCGTCACCGACCTTCATGCCGTCGCGCATGAAATTGCGCGCCTGGTAGTTGCGCACGCCGTTCCAGGGCTCCTGGCCCACGCGCTGCAGGTCGTCGATGGAAAAGGCGTCCGGTTCGGACTTCATCAGCCAGTAGCGCTTGCGTGCGGTCATGCGTGGGGTCTATCGGGAAATGAACGTAGTGGTCTCGGTACAGATCGCGTCCACGCCGACGTCCCAGGGCTGCACGGGCAGGTCCTCGACCTGCTGGGCAGCGAAGCCGACGCCCACCAGCCACGGTGGAGCCGGGCGGGCCTGGCGGAATGCGAAGCTGCGATCATACCAGCCGCCCCCCATGCCCAGCCGCCGGCCCTGCGCGTCGAAGCCGACCAGCGGAGCCACCACCAGCGACATCTGCTCGGCGGCGAGGGTGTCGTCGGCGCCCACGTCCGGTTCCGGAATGCCGTAGCGGTTGGCGGTGAGTGGCTGGCCGGGACGCCACGGCGCGAAGCGCAGCACGTCACCGGTGAGGACCGGCAGGCAGTAGGTGAGGGTGTCGGGCAGGCGCATCTGCCAGCGATGCAGCGCGATTTCGCCATCCAGCGCCCAGTACCCGGCCACCGGGCCGTGCTGCGGGGCGAATGGCAGGGCGAACAGGGCATCGGCCAGCTGTTCGGCCGCTTCAATGCGCTGTGCGGCGGGAATGTCGCGGCGGCGTTGGCGCAACTGCTGGCGCAGTGCGGAGCGCGGGTCGGTCATGCCAGGGTCCGGGCAGCGGTACAGGTCGGCGGATAAAACAAGAGCGACGTTCCGGTGGAACGTCGCTCTTGCAGGAATACTGCATTCTCCGCGGTGACGATGCGTGCGAAACGACCTTGAACCCGGGGTTCAAGTGGGTACGCTGGGACTCCATCGGGCTTCCCGCTACAAGGCGGACCTGCACTCCCGGCGTCGTCGCGCACCCGTGGTCGTAATTAAGGGACAAGGCGAATGTTTGCACACGCCGTCGTTCACAGCAGAGAACGCGCTGCCATTATAGCCAACCCCACCGATTCGGGTACCCCCGTTCGTCGGTCGGATTGCAGGCCAATTCAGGCACCGTCGAATGCGCGGTCCAAGCGCCGGTTCAGGTCGGAAAGCGTCTGCTGCAGCGCAGTGGCCTGCTGCGCATGTTCATCGCGCAGCTGCTGCAGTTCATGGGCCAGGTTCAGCGCGGCCAGCACGGCAATGCGATCCACGGCGGCCATGCGGTTGCTGCCGCGGATCTCGCGCATCTTGGCGTCCAGCAGGCGGGCGGCGGCGGTAAGGCTTTCACGCTCGTCCGCGCCGACGCCGACGGTGTACTCACGATCCAGAATACGGACACTGACCGGTTCGGACTGGCTCATGTGTGCTGCTCCAACGATTTGAGCCGGGTGATCATCGCTTCCACCCGGGAGCGGGCCTGCTCGTTCTTGGCCAGCAGCTGCGAGCGCTCGTTGACCAGCTGCTCCTGCTGGTGGCGGAGGCTGCGGTTCTCCTCGGCCAGGCGCTGGTTGCGCTCCAGCAATGCCTCCACCCGGGTGGCAAAGGCCTGGAGCTGGGTGATGGCATCTGAGGGTTCCATGTTCCGCACGATAGCGCAGGCAGCGCCCCGGCCGCTACCTGTCCATTGCTACACTGCGAAGCTGCCAACCCTTATGTGTGACCGAGCCCGAAATGACCGAACTTCCGACTGTCCAAGACGTAACCCAGGCAAGCCAGGCCCTGGGCCTGGGGGCCAGCGCGGCCGAGCTGCACGGCGGCCTGTGCGGCTGGCTGTCGGCCGGTGGCGCGGCTGTGCGCGAGTGGCCGGCCAAGGTGCTGGCCGACGACAGCCTGCCGGCGGTGCAGGAAGGGGACACCCTGGATGACCTGCTGACCGCGACCGTGGCCCAGCTGGAAGACCGCGACTTCGCCTTCGAGCTGCTGCTGACCGACGACGCCGATACCACCGCGCAGGCCGACGCGCTGTTTGCCTGGGCCCGCGCCTTCCTGGGCGGTTTCGGGCTGGGTTCGGGCGGCAACCGCCCGGTGCTGTCCGAAGAGGGCGAAGAAGCACTGACCGACCTGGCCAAGCTGGCGCAGGCATCGATGGAAGAGCTCGAAAGCGGTAACGATGACGATGAAGATGCGCTGGCCGAGATCGAGGAGTTCGTGCGCGTGGCGGTGCTGCTGCTGCACGGTGACTGCGTGATGGGCGCGCGCCATCGCCAGCGTCTGAACTGAGATGGATATCCAGCAGCTGACCGGAATCAGCGCAAGCGAATACAGGCACCGCCGCCAGCAGCTGATGGAGATGGCCGGTGACGACGCCATTCTGGTGCTGCCCGCCGCGTCCGAGCGGGTGCGCAGCCTGGACACGCATTACCCGTTCCGGCAGGACTCGGACTTCTGGTACCTGAGCGGCTTCCCGGAGCCGGACGCGGTGCTGGTGCTGATTCCCGGCCGCCGGCACGGCGAGGTGATCCTGTTCTGCCGCGAGCGCGACGCGGATCGCGAAGCCTGGGATGGCGCGCGCGCCGGGCAGGAAGGCGCGGTGGCCGACTTCGGCATGGACGATGCCTATCCGATCGACGACCTCGACGACATCCTGCCGGGGCTGCTGGAAGGTCGTTCCCGCGTTTACTACCACTTCGGCCGCGATGCGGACTTCGACCTGAAGCTGATCGGCTGGGTCAACCGCGTGCGCTCGCAGGTGCGGCACGGCGCGCAGCCGCCGCATGAGTTCCTGGAACTGGGCCACCTGCTGCACGAGCAGCGTCTGTTCAAGTCGCCGGCGGAAGTGGCGCTGATGCAGCGTGCGGCACAGATCACCGTGCAGGCACATCGCACGGCGATGCGGGTGGCGCGCCCGGGCATGTTCGAGTACGAACTGCAGGCCGACCTGGAGCGCGATTTCCGCGCCAACGATGCCTGGCCGGCCTACGGCAGCATCGTGGGGGCGGGGGCAAACGCGTGCATCCTGCATTACCGGGGCAACAATGCGCGCAGCCACGACGGCGACCTGGTGTTGATCGATGCGGGCGCGGAATTCCGCGGTTATGCCAGTGACATCACCCGTACCTTCCCGGTCAACGGCCGTTTCAGCGCCGAGCAGCGCGCGCTGCATGATCTGGTCGGCGCAGCGCAGGCGTCAGCATTGGCGCAGGCGCGCCCAGGCGTGCCGTACGAGGCAGGCCATCTTGCCGCGGTGCAGACCCTCACCGAGGGCCTGCTGCAGCTGGGTCTGTTGAAGGGCACCCTGGAAGAGAACATCACGCAGGGTCATTACCAGCGCTTCTACCGGCACAAGACCGGCCACTGGCTGGGCCTGGATGTGCACGACGTGGGCGATTACCGCCTGGCCGGCGACTCGCGCCTGCTGGAACCGGGCATGGTGTTCACCATCGAGCCGGGGCTGTATGTGAGTGCGGACGACCAGAGCGTGGATCCGCGCTGGCGCGGCATTGGCATCCGTACCGAGGACGATGTGCTGATCACCGACGACGGACACCGCGTGCTGACCGAGGGCCTGGCGCGCAGTGCCGATGAGATCGAAGCGGAGATGGCTTCTTCGCGCTGATCGCCTGATTGCGCGATTGCACGATTTACGGGCCGCCGGGCTTTGCCCGGCTGCTGTTGGATTTGTGCGAACAGCCGGTGGTCATCGGGTCCCGTGTTTGGTCGCGCCGGGGTGGGTTTGCGGGAC
>DGLB01000080.1:40735-44186 GCA_002387845.1 Stenotrophomonas maltophilia
CCGTCCCGAGCCGCCAAACCAGGGATGCCGTGAACACTGGCTGTTCGCACAAATCCAACAGCAGCCGGGCAAGGCCCGGCGATCCGTAGATCAGGCAACCATCAGGCCTCGGCGAACGCCGGGCGGGTGAGGTTGTCGGCGTCGGCTTCGGTGCACATCACTTCGTCTTCGATGCGGATGCCGCCGTAGGGGCGGAAGAAGTCCACGCGGCCCCAGTCGATGGCGTTGCCGTGGCCGCGCTGCTTCACTTCGTCCAGCAGCATGTCGATGAAGTACACGCCCGGTTCGATGGTCACCACCATGCCCGGTTCCAGCGTGCGGGTCAGGCGCAGGTACGGGTGTCCCTGCGGGCGCTCGATGCGGCCGCCGCGGTCGCTGGCCGCGAAGCCGGCCACGTCGTGCACCTGCAGGCCGATCAGATGGCCCAGGCCGTGCGGGAAGAAGGCCGCGCTCACGCCCGTGGCCAGCGCCGCTTCCGGCGAAACCTTCAGCACCCCGAAGTCCTTCAGGATGCCCATCAGGGACAGATGCGCATCGACATGCAGCTGCTTGTAGTCCACCCCCGCGCGAACGCCCGCGCACATCTGCTGCTGCGCCGCGTCCACCGCCGCGATCATCGCCTCGAACTCGTCGTGGCCGGCTGCCGCGTAGGTGCGGGTGATGTCACTGGCATAGCCGAAGGCGCTTGCGCCGGCATCGATCAGGAAGCTGCGCAACGGCTGCGGCGCGGTCTTGCCCAGGTCGGTGTAGTGCAGCACCGCGGCATGCTCGTTCAGTCCCACGATGTTGCCGTAGGGCAGCTCATTGGCGTCCTGGCCCACCGCGCTGCAGTAGGCCATGTGGATCTCGAATTCGCTCGCCCCCGCACGGAACGCCGCTTCCGCTGCACGGTGACCGCGCACACCCAGTTGCTGGGCCTGGCGCATCAGGGCGATCTCGTACGGCGTTTTTACCGCCCGGTGCCAGTCCAGGTAGTGCAGCACCGGCTCGGGGTTGTTCGGCGCGAACGCGCCCAGTGCGCTCTGCGGCTCACCCAGGATCGCGCAGTGCGCCGGATCGGCCGGCAGCAGTGCCAGCGCCTGGTCCGGGGTGCGGATGATCTCGATGTCGAAATGCTCCACCCACCAGCCGCTCGGGGCGTCCGGTACCACGTGCCAGTAGTCGAACGGCTGGTGGAAGATCACCTTCGGGCGCTGGCCCGGCGTATACACCAGCCAGCTGTTCGGCACCTTGGTCAGTGGCAGCCAGGCCTTGAAGTTCGGGTTCACCGCATACGGATAGTCGCGGTCGTCGAACATCTGGTAATGCAGAGTGCCGCTGGGAATCACCAGGTGGTCGAACCCACCGCGCGCCAGCGCCTCGTCGGCACGCTGGGCAAGCACGCGCACGTGATGGGAATACAGGGCGGCGAGGTCGGGCAGGGTCATTGCGGCAGCTCACAGGGCAGTGCGGATTGCAGTCCCTGATTTTGCCGCAATTACACCGCCTGCGCTGTGCTGGAACCGGCGCTCAGGTCGCCGAAGTCTCCTGTTCCACCCAGGCCTTCAGCAGCTCCCGGTGTTCCCTGCTCAACGTGAGGAAGCGGAAGCCGGTCCAGAACTGGCCCGGTGCATTGCTTTCCTCGTGCCACAACAGGTGCGCGCCCACGTCCAGCGGCAGCGGCTGACCCCCGGGGCCCGGAATGGCGAAGCGGAACTGGAACAGCGCGTCGTCGTTCATCGGCACCGAGGCGATCATCAGCATGCCGGTTTCCGAAACGTTGCCCAGCCGCCCGATGACGGCCTCGACCATCATGTCGGTGACCGGAATCTGCTCGGTCACCTCGCGGCGACGTGCGCGGCGGGTGTTCTTGTCCTCGGTCATGCTGCCCCCTCCGTTGCCGCACCGCCGCCGGCCAGCGAGCGCAGGGTGCGCAGCGTGGCCTGCCAGGCGCGGTCGATCAACCGGCTCTTGTCTTCATTCACGATCCGCGCCTGGCCATGGGCCATCAGCCGCGCCAGCCCGTCCAGCGAATGCTCGGCCACCTTCTGCCCGCGCGGATTCACAAACAACGCGTTGTCGGTGATCAGGCTGTACCAGGACAGGCGCTGGCGGCGCACGTCGCCCTGCTGGTTGGTGGTGAACTCGAACCAGGTGCCGAACGGCAGCGTGCGCAGCTGCTTGTACAGCTCTTCTTCGGCGGCGCTGCGGGCGAGCGGGGCGGTCTTGCGCGGGTCATGCCCATCGCCCTGTTCGCCCAGGCGGCTGCGCGCACGCAGGCGCGCGGTCAGCTCGGTGCGCGAGCTGCTTTCGTCTTCGCCGCCGGGCGTGGACAACCGGCGCGAGATCGCCGCCGCTTCGTCTTGGTGGTAGCCCACCTGCAGCAACGCCGCCTCCACCTGCTGGCCGAGCTCGGCGTCGCTGCCTGCGCTGCCCGGTGCCTGGCAGGTGATCTCGGCAATGCGCGCGGTTTCCTGCGTACGCTGCTGCCACTGCTCGGAGCCTTCGCCGTTGCGCAGCAGGGTCAGGGTCAATACGTCCGACCAGGCCTGCTTCAGCAGCGACTGCACGAAGCGCGGCGGGGCCGCGTCGGCACACAGCTGTTCGATGCTGGTTCCGGCCTGCTGCTTGGCCGATTCCAGCCGTTCCTTGCCGCGCGCGGCTTCCACATGGCGGCGCTCGGCCAGCTCGGCCTTGTGCGCCAATGCGCGGAAATGCTGCTGGATCTCGTCGTTGGCGGCTTCAAACACCGCCGCGTCGCCCTGGTAATCGGTGACCACCTTGTCAACCGCGCGATCAAGCTTCTGCACCAGCTGCGGGTCGACGTCTTCCTCGCCCAGCCAGTTCGCGCCGGCCTCGGCCACCGCGTTGAGCAGTTCGCGTGCCGGGTGCTGGTCGCGGACGAAGAACGCCGGGTCGCTCAGCGCGGCGCGGGCAACGGGCACCTGCAGCCGGGTCAGCAGGTCCACCGCGGCGGCGTCGGGCCGTACCTCGCGCTGGATCTGCCCGTACAGCATGTTCAGCAGGTCGAAGGTGTCGTTGTCCTTCACCGTCAGCGTGGCCTGCGGGCCGTGGTCGGCGCGCATCTGCGCCAGCAGGGCGTTGTGCAGGTCGGCCATGCTGCGGCGGGCGCTGGCCACCTGCGGCTGCAGCTTGGCCAGGGTTGCGTGCAGGCTGGCGCTGGACAGCGCGTGGGCGGGTTCGCTGTCTCCGCTGCCGATGGCCGCGGCACCCACCGCGCCTGTCGTGTCGCCCGGCTGGCCGGGCGTGGGCAGGGGCGGTGGTGTGGGGCCGGTGCCCGGGCCTGCAGCGGCTGCCGCAGGTGAAGGCGGGGGAGTGTCGTGTGCGTGGCGGGCGGCTTCCAGCAACTGGTGCAGCGCCGAGAGTGCAGGCGCATTGAGGTCGGGTGCGCCCGCCGCTGCGCCGCCTGCGCTGGCGGAACCGGCGGAACCGGCGGCCGGCGCCGGTGACG
>DGLB01000081.1 GCA_002387845.1 Stenotrophomonas maltophilia
AAACCACCATCGTGCGCAGCAATCGCCAGGCGCGCGGGGCTGGCCCCAGCGACGAGGAAATGCCGGAATTCTTCCGTCGCTTCTTCGGTCCCGACTTCCCGATGCCGGGGCAGGGCCCGGGTGGCGGCGATGAAGGTCCCAGCATCCGCGGCCGCGGCATGGGCTCGGGTTTCATCATTTCGCCTGACGGCTACGTGCTGACCAACCACCATGTGGTCGCTGATGCCGGCGAAGTGAAAGTGAAACTGGGCGACCGCCGCGAGTTCACCGCCAAGGTGATCGGCAGCGACCAGCAGTACGACGTGGCGCTGCTGAAGATTGACGGCAAGAACCTGCCGACCGTGCGCGTGGGGGATTCCAACACCCTCAAGCCGGGCCAGTGGGTGGTGGCGATCGGTTCGCCGTTCGGCCTGGACAACTCGGTGACGGCGGGTGTGGTCAGCGCCGTGGGTCGCAGCACGGGCGGCCAGGACCAGCGCTACGTACCGTTCATCCAGACCGACGTGGCGATCAACCAGGGCAACTCGGGCGGTCCGCTGCTCAATACCCGTGGTGAGGTGGTCGGCATCAACTCGCAGATCTTCTCGGCCTCGGGCGGCTACATGGGCATCAGCTTCGCGATCCCGATCGACCTGGCGATGGGCGCGGTCGAGCAGATCAAGAAGACCGGGCGGGTCAGCCGGGGCCAGCTGGGTGCGATTGTCGGTGCGATCACCGGCGACGTGGCGCAGGGCTTCAAGCTGCCTGACAGCCGCGGCGCGCTGGTCAACGAACTGGTGCCGGGCAGTGCCGCGGCCAAGGCGGGCCTGGAAGTGGGCGACGTGATCCGTTCGGTGAACGGCACCCCGGTGAACAGCTTCAGCGACCTGCCCCCGCTGATCGGCGCGCTGCCGCCGGGCAGCAAGGTCCGGCTGGTGGTGCTGCGCGACGGCAAGGAGCGCGAGCTGACCGCTACCCTGACGGAGCTGGCCGAAGACGCCGCCCGCGGCGAAACCGCCAACGCCGGGGCCGAAGCCGCCAAGCCGCAGGCCGGGGCCAATGCCCTGCTGGGCCTGGAGGTCATCGACCTGACCGCCGACCAGCGCAAAAGGAACCAGCTGGATGCGGGCGAGGGCGTGAGCATCACCAAGGTCACCGGCCAGTCGGCCCGTGACGCGGGTCTTCGCCCGGGCATGGTCAT
Source organism: Stenotrophomonas maltophilia (assembly GCA_002387845.1). Lineage (GTDB taxonomy): Bacteria > Pseudomonadota > Gammaproteobacteria > Xanthomonadales > Xanthomonadaceae > Stenotrophomonas > Stenotrophomonas maltophilia_AG. The sequence continues at coordinate 1,181 of DGLB01000081.1, forward strand.
TCTGCAGGTCGGGCGCACCCCGGTCGGCAGCGTGGCCGCGCTTAACAAAGCCTTGGCCGGTTACGGCAAGGGCGACGTGGTGATGCTGCTGATCCGCCTGGGCGGCAATACCTCGTTCGTGCCGATCCGGATTGCCCCGTAACCCTTGCTGCAGCGTTGTTTCCCGGGCCCGCTACGGCGGGCCCGGTCGTGTCCGGCACCCGGCAGCAGCGTTCGGCGGCCGGGGACACACGGGACCGGGCCGCTCATGCGATAATGCACCGTTATCCTGACGACGCGCCGCGCCGCCGCCACCTATGTCCTCTGATTCGATGCGGAACATCCGCAACTTCTCCATCATCGCCCACGTCGACCACGGCAAGTCCACGCTGGCCGACCGCATCATCCAGCTCTGTGGCGGCCTCCAGGCCCGCGAGATGGAGGCGCAGGTGCTCGACTCCAATCCGATCGAGCGTGAGCGTGGCATCACCATCAAGGCCCAGTCGGTGTCGCTGCCGTACGTGGCCAAAGATGGGCAAACCTACCACCTGAACTTCATCGACACCCCCGGGCACGTCGACTTCTCCTACGAAGTCAGCCGCTCGCTGGCAGCCTGTGAAGGCGCGCTGCTGGTGGTGGATGCCGCCCAGGGCGTGGAAGCGCAGTCGGTGGCCAACTGCTACACCGCCGTGGAGCAGGGCCTGGAAGTGGTGCCGGTGATCAACAAGATCGACCTGCCCACCGCCGACATCGACCGCGCCAAGGGTGAGATCGAGGCCGTGATCGGCATCGACGCCAGCGACGCGGTGCCGGTCAGCGCCAAGACCGGGCTCAACGTGCAGGACGTGCTGGAAGCGATCGTGCACCGCATTCCGCCGCCGCAGCCGCGCGATACCGACAAGCTGCAGGCGCTGATCATCGACTCCTGGTTCGACAACTATCTCGGCGTGGTGTCGCTGGTGCGCGTCATGCAGGGCGAGATCAAGCCGGGCGACAAGCTGCAGGTGATGTCCACCGGCCGCAACCACCAGGTCGACAACGTCGGCGTGTTCACCCCCAAGCGCAAGGTGCTGCCGGCCCTGCGCGCCGGTGAGGTGGGCTGGGTGACGGCCAGCATCAAGGACGTGCACGGTGCGCCGGTCGGCGACACCCTGACCCTGGCCAGTGACCCGGCTCCGAAGCCGCTGCCGGGCTTCCAGGAAATGCAGCCGCGCGTGTTCGCCGGCCTGTTCCCGGTCGATGCCGAAGACTACCCGGACCTGCGCGAAGCGCTGGACAAGCTGCGCCTGAACGACGCGGCGCTGCGCTTCGAGCCGGAAAGCTCCGAGGCCATGGGCTTCGGCTTCCGCTGCGGCTTCCTCGGCATGCTGCACATGGAAATCGTGCAGGAACGCCTGGAGCGCGAATACAACCTGGACCTGATCAGCACCGCGCCGACCGTGGTGTATGAAGTGCTCAAGACCGACGGTTCCATCGTCAACATGGACAACCCGGCCAAGCTGCCGCCGGTCAACATGGTCGAGGAAATCCGCGAGCCGATCATCCGCGCCAACGTGCTCACCCCCGAGGAGTACATCGGCAACATCATCAAGCTGTGCGAAGAAAAGCGCGGCAGCCAGATCGGCATCAACTACCTGGGCAGCCAGGTACAGATCAGCTACGAGCTGCCGATGGCCGAAGTGGTGCTGGACTTCTTCGACAAGCTCAAATCCGTCAGCCGCGGCTACGCCTCGCTGGACTACCACTTCGTGCGCTTCGACGCCGGTCCGTTCGTGCGGGTGGACGTGCTGATCAATGGCGACAAGGTCGACGCGCTGTCGCTGATCGTGCACCGCAGCCATGCCGACCGCCGTGGCCGTGAGCTGTGCGAGAAAATGAAAGATCTCATTCCCCGGCAGATGTTCGACGTGGCCATCCAGGCCGCGGTCGGCTCGCAGATCATCGCCCGCACCACGGTCAAGGCGATGCGCAAGAACGTGTTGGCCAAGTGCTATGGTGGCGACGTTTCGCGCAAGAAGAAGCTGCTGGAGAAGCAGAAGGAAGGCAAGAAGCGCATGAAGCAGGTGGGCCGGGTGGAGATTCCGCAGGAAGCCTTCCTTGCCGTGCTGCAGATGGACAAGTAAGCCTGGACCCCGCGCCGCCGTACCCGCTCCCAAGGACACCGCATGAAACTGTTTGAAATCCTTCTGGTCGTACTGACCCTGTCGTCCGGCCTGATCCTGCTGGCCGACAAGCTGTACTTCGCCAAGCGCCGTGCCGCGCGGGCCGGCCTGCTGGATTCCGAACCGGTACTGGTGGACTACTCGCGGGCGTTCTTCCCGGTGCTGGCCATCGTCCTGGTGGTGCGCAGCTTCATCGCCGAGCCGTACAAGATTCCGTCCAGCTCGATGATGCCCAACCTGCTGATCGGCGACTTCATCCTGGTCAACAAGTTCGCCTATGGCCTGCGCCTGCCTTTGAACAATGCCAAGGTGGTGCCGGTCGGTGAACCTGCCCGTGGCGACGTGGTGGTGTTCCACTTCCCGGGTCATTCCGATACCGACCCGAACAAGGGTGAGAACTTCATCAAGCGCGTGATCGGCGTGCCGGGCGACGAGGTCGTGTTCCAGGGCGATTCCCTGGTCCTGAACGGCGAGCCGGTGAAGTACGAGAACAAGGGGTTGTATGCTGGCCATCGTGGGCAGGGCGAAGGTGCCACGCTGCTGGTCGAGCAGCTGCCGGGCCGTACCCATACCGTGCTGGAGACCGACTACCCCCGTGGTGAAGGCCAGTGGACCGTGCCGCCGGGCAAGTATCTGGTGATGGGCGACAACCGTGACAACAGCGATGACGGCCGCTTCTGGGGCCTGCTGCCGGAGGAGAATCTCCGCGGCAAGGCGTTCCTGATCTGGCTGAACTGCTCGGGCTGGTTCTGCAAGGACGGTTTTGAACCGTCGCGGATCGGCACCGGGATCAACTGATTCATTACCTACGCGTATCTGGGGAGAACGCAATGAAGACGATGAAAACGCAACGTGGCATGACCCTGACCTCGTTCCTGGTGGTGGCCATCGTGGTCGGCTTCGGCCTGTACGTCGGGATGAAGCTGTTCCCGATGTACCAGGAGTACTACTCGGTCAAGGCCGCGCTCAAGGGCGTGGCGCAGGAGCCGGGCGTGGCGGGCATGGAGCCCGGCCAGGTGCAGCAGATGTTCTTCCGCCGCCTCTACATCAACTACTCCGAGAACGTGAAGCCGGAGAACGTGAAGATGAAGCGCATCAACGGCGGCTGGGATATGCAGGTCAATTACGAGGTGCGCCGTCCGCTGGTCGGCAATCTGGACGTGGTGGGCAAGTTTGAAACCAATCAGGAACTGACCTTCAGCGGTGCCCAATAACACCTTCCAACGTGGTGACCGCATCGGTCACGCATTCAACGATCCGGGCCTGCTGCAGCAGGCCCTGACGCATCGCAGCGCCGGAACGCCGAACAACGAGCGGCTGGAGTTTCTCGGCGACAGCATTGTCAACATGATGGTGGCGCAGGCGTTGTATCAGCGCTGGCCCAAGGCGGACGAGGGTGCGCTGACCCGTGCCCGCGCCGAACTGGTGCGCGAGGGCGCGCTGGCGGTCATCGCGCGCAGCCTGGAGCTGGGCGAGCGTCTGACCTTGGGGCCCGGGGAAATGAAGTCCGGCGGCCATCGTCGCGACTCGATCCTGGCCGATGCGCTGGAGGCCGTCGTGGCCGCCATCTACCTGGATGCCGGCTTTGCCGCCTGCCAGGCGGTGGTGCTGCCCTGGTTCAGCGCGTCGATGGAGGCCCTGCCGGCCACCGGCCGGCCCGAGAAAGACCCCAAGACCCGTCTGCAGGAATGGCTGCAGGCCCGGCAGAAGGCCCTGCCGCAGTACGAACTGGTGTCAGAGTCGGGTGACGACCACGCCAAGACCTTCCGGGTACGCTGTGGCGTAACCGAACCCGCTGTCAGTACCGAAGGCGAAGGGGCCTCGCGACGACTGGCCGAACAACAGGCGGCCGCCGCCGCCCTAGAGCAACTGGATTCCAAGTGAGCGAAGCATCCTCCCATCATTGCGGCAGCGTTGCCGTCATCGGCCGGCCCAACGTCGGCAAATCAACCCTGACCAATGCCCTGGTCGGGGCCAAGATCAGCATCGTCTCCAACCGGCCGCAGACCACCCGCCACCGGCTGCTCGGCATTGCCAGCTATCCGGAAGGCCAGATCGTGCTGGTCGACACCCCGGGGCTGCACAAGGTGCAGAAGCGCGCCATGAACCGGGTGATGAACCGCGCTGCGCGCGGCTCGCTCGAAGGCGTCGACGCCGGCATGCTGGTGATTGAAGCCGGGCGCTGGGACGAGGAAGACACCCTGGCGTTCAACGTGCTCAGCGATGCCGGCATTCCGGTGGTGCTGGTGGTCAACAAGGTCGACCGGCTGAAGGACAAGGGCGCGCTGCTGCCGTTCCTGCAGCAGATCACCGAGGGCCGCACCTTCGCCGCCGTGCATCCAGTTTCCGCGCAGAAGCGAAACGGCCTGGAAGCGCTGGTGCGCGACCTGCTCAAGCTGCTGCCGGAAGCGCCGCCGATGTTCGGCGAAGACGAAATCACCGATCGCAGCCAGCGCTTCCTCGCCGGCGAGCTGGTGCGCGAGCAGCTCATGCGCCAGCTGGGGGAGGAACTGCCCTATGCAACCACGGTGGAGATCGAACGCTTCGCCGAAGATGGCAACCTGCTGCGCATCGGTGCGGTCATCTGGGTCGAGCGCGAAGGCCAGAAGGCGATCGTGATCGGCAAGGGCGGAACCCGGCTGAAGGAGATCGGGGCCAAGTCCCGCCTGCAGATGGAACGCCTGTTCGGAGCCAAGGTGTTCCTGGAAACCTGGGTGCGCGTGCGCGAAGGCTGGTCTGACGACGAAGCCGCGTTGAAGGCCTTCGGTTACGAATGATCCCCACAGGTGCGCCGGCCTATGCGGCGCGCCCCTGCGACAGCGGCTGAGCGATGCGCATCGATGACGAACCGGCTTTCGTCCTGCACGCCCGGGCCTGGCGCGAGACCAGCCTGCTGGTGGAAGTCCTGACCGAGCAGCATGGGCGGCTGGGGCTGCTGGCACGCGGCGTCAGCAGCCCGCGCAGCCAGGCGCTGCGCGCGGCATTGCAGCCGCTGCAATGGATCCGCCTGAGCGCGGTGCAGCGCGGTGAGCTGGCGCAGCTGCGCCAGGCCGAGGCGCTGGATGCAGCACCGCGATTGAGCGGCGAGCGCATGCTGGCGGGCTTCTACATCAATGAGCTGCTGTTGCGGCTGGCTCCGCGGCAGGACCCGGTGCCGGAGTTGTATGACGCTTACGGCACGGTTCGGCAGCGGCTTGCGCAGGCTGAACCCCTGGCCTGGACCTTGCGGCGTTTTGAGCGTGATCTGCTGGAGGGGCTGGGTTTCGGCTTTGACCTGGCCCTGGGCGGCGACGGCGAACCCATCGACCCGGCTGCGCGTTATGAGCTGGATCCGCTGGAGGGGCCGCGCCGGCTGCTCAGCGAGCGTGGCATCGATGCGCGGCGAGGCACGGCCACCGGCAGTGCGTTGTTGGCGCTGGCCGCCGATGAAGCGCCAGCAAGCGACGACCTGGCCAGCCTGCGGCGGCCGATGCGCACGGTGCTGCTGCACCATCTGGGCGGGCGCGGGTTGAAATCCTGGGAGATGCTGGAAGATCTTGCCCGTCGGCGGTGATCCGCGGACACGGGCCTCAATGCAACAACGATTCCACCGCCGCACGGAACTGTGTCTGCGCGCCGACCGATTCGGGTGCCTGGTGCAACTGCCGCACCGCCCGCGCCAACCGCGCCGCGCCCACGAAGCCACAACTGGCCTGCAGCCGGTGCAGCTGTCCGCGCAGCGCCGGCTCATCATGCTGCTGCACGGCCTGGGCAACGGCGTCACGCACGCCTGGCAGCTCGGCCAGGAACAGCTCGCGCAGCGCGATCAGATGATGGCGCTGCCCATTCAGTGCGGCCAGCGCGGTGATTTCATCCCAATCCTCGCGTTCGCCTTCGGGATCCGTTGCGGATGTCGCAATCGCCCCGGAACTGTTTGCCAGCGCGCGGCGCACGGCCTGCAGCAGCTGTTCGCCGGTGAGCGGCTTGACCAGTGTTTCGCGGAAGCCGGCCTCGCGCAGGCGGGCGTGGATGCTGGTGTCCGCGTCGGCGGTATGGGCCAGTGCCGGGGTATCCGGGCGGCTGCGGCGCAGCCGCTGCAGAAGCTCGCTGCCATTGCCGTCAGGCAGGTTCACATCGATCAGCCACAGGTCGTGGCGGGCCGCCGAGCCACAGTCCATCGCGCTGGCAAGTGAGTCAGCGGTGTCCACTTCGGCAGGAAGGGCTTCCAGCGCGGCCTTGAAAAAGCCACGGCTGATGGTGTCGTCCTCGACGAGCAGCAAGCGGGGAAGGGACTCCCGGGGGGTCATCTGCATAACGGCTGCCTCCATGTCAGCTGGGGCCATATTAAACATGATGTCGCGGTGTGCAAGCTGTCTACGTGCCCGGCGACCAAACCCGGCAGCGGTATCTGCGACAATACGCACCCTTTTTGCCCGCAGCCTGTTGCCACGTGGCCCGATCCCGCTCCCGCCTTGACCGTACCCCCTTCCAGACCGACATCCTTGACCTGAGCCACGATGGCCGTGGCGTGGCCCGCCGTGAAGGGGAGGGTGGCAAGGTCACCTTCATCACCGGCGCGCTGCCCGGCGAAGTGGTCCGCGCTGAGCCGACCGCCCGCAACCGTCATTTCGACGAGGCGCGCACCGTGGAGGTGCTGCAGCCCTCGCCGCAGCGGGTCACTCCGCGCTGCCCGCACTTCGGCGTCTGCGCCGGCTGCGTGCTGCAGCATCTGGAAGAGTCGCAGCAGATCGTGGCCAAGCAGCGGGTGCTGATGGACAACCTGACCCGGATCGGCCATGTCACGCCCGGCGCGGTGCTGCCGCCGCTGGTTGGGGACAGCTGGGGCTACCGCCGCAAGGGCCGCTTCTCCGTGCGCCGGGTGGAAAAGAAAGACAAGACCCTGGTCGGCTTCCGCGAACAGGATCCGCGCTTCGTCGCGGACCTCAGCCAGTGCCTGACCGTGATCCCGGAAGTGGGGACCAAAGTGGCGGCACTCTCTGCCTTCATCGAGACCCTGGATGGCAAGCGGGACATCCCGCAGATCGAATTCATCGCCGGCGACCAGGCGGTGATGCTGACCATCCGCCACATGCAGCCGCTCAGCGACAGCGACCGTGCCGCCTGGATCGCGTTCGGCCAGGAACACGGCTTCGCCATTTCGCTGCAGCCGGGCGGGGTGGAGTCGGTGCATCCGCTGTGGCCGGCGGAAGTGCCGCTGTCGTTCAAGCTCGAACCCTGGAACGTCGAACTGGCGTTCCGGCCGCTGGACTTCATCCAGGTCAATGCCAAGCTCAACGTGAAAATGATCCAGCTGGCGCTGGACCTGCTGGATGCTGGCCCGGATGAGCGTGTGCTGGACCTGTTCTGTGGCCTGGGCAACTTCACCCTGCCGCTGGCGCGCATCGTGCGCGAGGTGGTCGGCGTGGAGGGTGACCCCGGGCTGGTGGCGCGGGCGAAGGAGAATGCCGAGCGCAATGATCTGCCCAATGCGCAGTTTTTCGCCGCCGACCTCACCCAGGACCAGCGCAGCACGCCGTGGATGCGCCAGGGCTTCGACAAGCTGCTGCTCGACCCGCCGCGTTCGGGCGCGATCGAAGTGCTGCAGCAGCTGCCGCTGAAGCAGTTCAAGCGCATCGTCTACGTCAGCTGCCATCCCGGCTCGCTGGCCCGCGATGCCGGCTATCTGGTCAACGAACAGGGCTTCACCCTGGTCAGCGCCGGGGCCATGGACATGTTCCCGCATACGGCCCATGTGGAAAGCATCGCGGTGTTCGAGAAGCGTTGACGCTTTCGGCCTCATACTGTGCCCATGGGCATTGAGATCGAACGCAAGTTTCTCGTCACCAGCGACGCCTGGAAGGCGGCTGCCCATCGGGTCATCCCGATGGCGCAGGGCTACATCAACGACATGGGTGCACTGGACCGGGGCGACCAGAACGCCTCGGTGCGGGTGCGCATCGAAGGCGACCGCGCCGCGCTCAACCTCAAGTCGCGCACGCTCGGCCGTTCCCGGCAGGAGTTCGACTATCCGATCCCGGTGGAGGACGCGCGGGACCTGCTGGCCTTGTGTGTCGGCGGATTGATCGACAAGCGCCGTCATCTGGTCGAACACGCCGGCCTGACCTGGGAAGTGGATGAATTCCTGGGCGACAACGCCGGCCTGGTGGTGGCAGAAGTCGAGCTCGACCACGCCGATCAGGCCATCGTGCTGCCGGACTGGGTGGGGGCTGAAGTGACCGACGATCCCCGCTACTACAACGTTGCCCTGGCCAGCCATCCGTATTCACGCTGGTAGGCCGCGCACCCTTTTTTCCACGCCGGGCGGCCCCCATCTCACCGGGATGAGAATCGATATCTATTCCGACGTGGTGTGTCCCTGGTGCTGGATCGGCAAGCATCGCTTCCAACAGGGTGTCGCGTTGCTCGGGGCCGATGCCCCGGCGCTGGCGGTCCACTGGCAACCGTTCCAGCTGGACCCGGACGCGGATGCCTCCCCGGTCCCGCTGCGGGAGGCCTATGCCCGGAAGTTCGGCGGCCCGGAGCGCACCGAACAGCTGCTGGGCCAGACCCAGGCCACCGCGCGGGCCGAAGGCCTGCCGATGGACTTCAGCCAGGGCCAGGTGCGGGTGACCACCTTGCCGGCGCACCGCCTGCAGTGGCTGGCAGGCCAGCACGGTCTCCAGGACGCCGTCGGCGAGGCCCTGTTCCGCGCGCATTTCGTGCTGGGCCGGAATCTGGCCGATCCTGCGGTGCTGTTGCAGGTAGGCGTGGAGGCCGGTCTGGCGGCGGACGACATCACCGCGATGCTGGGCTCCGATCAGGGGCTCGCGGAGGTGAATGCGGCCCTGGCGCAGGCGCACGCGTTGGGCATCTCTTCGGTGCCGACCTTCGTCATCGACGGGCGCTGGGCGATATCCGGAGCGCAGTCGCCGGAAACCTTCGCCCAGGCGCTGCGCCAGATCGCCGCTGAGCAGGCCGCCGATACCATGGCCGGCACCGACGCCTGTGGTCCCGAGGGCTGCAGCGTCTGAGCCTGCGGGAGCGCCCACGGCGTCCCCCTGCGCCCATTCGCCGGTTCTGCGACAATGCGGCACTGCGCCATGCGGGCGCTTGTTGTGGAGATCGACCATGCTGCTGATCGGCGTTGCCGGCACTGAACTGACCGCCCAGGAACGCGACTGGCTGCAGCACGACGCCGTGGCCGGGGTGGTGCTGTTCAAGCGCAACTTCGCCTCGCGCCAGCAGGTCACCGAGCTGAGCGCGGCGATCCGTGCCGCCGCCCCCCGCCCGCAGCTGATCTGCGTGGACCAGGAAGGCGGGCGCGTGCAGCGCTTCCGCGAGGGCTACAGCGCCCTGCCGCCGCTGCAGGACCTCGGTGCCCAGTACCGCCGTGATCCGGAACACGCCCTGGCCCTGGCCGAGCAGCACGCCTGGCTGATGGCCAGTGAAGTGCGCGCCAGCGGCGTGGACCTCAGTTTCGCCCCTGTCGTCGACCTGGGCCGTGGCAACCGCGCCATCGGCGACCGCGCCTTCGACGAAGACCCCGAGGTGGTGGCCGCCTTCACCGCCGCCTATGTGCGCGGCATGCATGCCGTGGGCATGGCCGCCACCCTCAAGCATTTCCCCGGGCACGGCACCGTGCTGGAAGACACCCACGTGGACACCGCGGTGGACCCGCGCGGGCTGGATGAACTGCGTGCGCTGGACCTGGTCCCGTTCGCCGCCGGCATCGCCGCCGGGGCCGACGCGGTGATGATGGCCCATGTGGTCTACCCGCAGGTCGCCCCGGAACCGGCCGGCTACTCGCCACGCTGGATCCAGCAGATCCTGCGCGAGCAGATGGGTTTCCGTGGCGTGGTGTTCTCCGACGACATCGGCATGGCCGCCTCGTTCTCGGCTGGCGGTGTCACCGCCCGCGTACACGCGCACCTGGACGCCGGCTGCGACGTCGTGCTGGTCTGTCACCCGGAACTGGTCGACGACGCCCTGCAGGCCGTGCAGGGTCGTACCCTCAACACCGCTGCACTGCTTGGCCTGATCGGCCGCGGCGGCCTTGGCTGGGATGGCCTGCTGGCCGACGCCCGTCATGGCAGCACCCAATCCCGTTTGCTTGAATCTCTTGGAAGAACCGTCTGATGCCCAACCTCACCATTTCCCAGGCGCTGGCCCAGGCCGACCTGCTGGTCGACCGCCCCACCATCGACAAGGCCATCGGCTCCATCGCCGATGCCATCGCGGCCGACTACAAGGGCGAGGTGCCGCTGTTCCTGTCGATCATGCACGGTGCGCTGCCGTTTGCCGGCCAGCTGGCGCTGGAGCTGGGCGCGCGCGGCCAGGACGTGCAGTTCGATTACCTGCACGCCACCCGCTACCGCGGGGAGACCACCGGCGGCGAACTGGTCTGGAAGCACAAGCCGGCGACCTCGCTGTTCGGCCGCCGCGTGCTGCTGGTCGACGACATCCTGGACGAAGGCTTCACCCTGCAGGGCGTGCGCACCTGGTGCCTGGAACAGGGGGCCACCGACGTGCGCATCGCCGCGCTCACGGTGAAGAAGCACGACCGCGCGCTGCCTGACGTCAAGGCGGATTACGCCGGCGTGGAACTGCCGGACCGCTATGTGTTCGGTTTCGGCATGGACGTCAACGAAGCGCTGCGCTGCGTGCCGGCCATCTACGCGATGAAGGAATGATGGAACACATTGCACTGGCCGTCATCGGCGGCACCGGCGTTTACAAGCTGGCCCAGCTTGACGACGTCAACAGCCACACCGTGGACACCCGCTACGGCACGCCGTCCGGCCCGATCCGGGTCGGCACGCTGCTCGGGCAGCGCGTGGCGTTTCTGGCGCGTCACGGCGAAGGCCATTCGCTGCCGCCGCACAAGATCAACTACCGCGCAAATCTTGCCGCGTTGCAGCAAATCGGTGCGAAACGTGTGCTCGCGCTCAATACCGTCGGCGGTATTACCGAACACTTCGGTCCGCGTGTGCTGGCCTGCCCGGACCAGCTGATCGACTACACCTGGGGCCGCATCTCCACGCTGAGCGAAGAGCCCGGCACCGAGGTGCTGCATGTGGATTTTGGCCATCCGTACACACCGCTGCTGCGCAGCAAGGTGTTGGCCGCGGCCAAGGTCACCGGCGTGCGCCTGCACGATGGTGGCTGCTATGGAGCCACGCAGGGCCCACGTCTGGAGACGAATGCGGAAATCGCGCGCATGCGCCGCGACGGGTGCGACCTGGTTGGCATGACCGGCATGCCCGAAGCCGGACTCGCGCGCGAGCTGGGGCTGGACTACGCCTGCCTGGCGATCGTGGCCAACTGGGCGGCCGGTTGCGGCACCGGCGAGGAGATCACCATGGCCGAAGTATTGGCCAATGTGGACGCGGCGTCGGCCGGATTGCCGGAACTGATTGGCGAATTGGCACGCGGGTGATTGTCATTGCGTAACAAGCTTTGCATACTCCGCGAGTGCGCTGGTTGAGCGTACACCACCCATTCATTGAAGAAGGTCTCGCACTACCATGCCGAACGGTACCGTCAAGTGGTTCAACGACGCCAAGGGATTTGGCTTTATTTCTCCGGAGGACGGCAGCGCCGACGTTTTCGCGCACTTCTCCGCCATCCAGTCCAAGGGCTTCCGTAGCCTGCAGGAAGGTCAGCGCGTCTCGTACGACGTGACCCAGGGCCCGAAGGGTGCCCAAGCCTCGAACATCGTGCCGGCCGAGTAATCCACTCGGTTCTGCATTGAGAACCCCGCTTCGGCGGGGTTTTTTTTGACAGGACGTCCCATGCAGCAGCGCAGCATCGCCATCATCGGCTACGGCACCGCAGGCCAGACGCTTTCGGTCCTTCTTTCACGCGATCATCACAAGGTCCACGTTTTCGAGCGTGCGCCGTCCCCCGGGCCGGTTGGGGCGGGGTTCCTGCTGCAGCCCAGCGGGCTGGACGTGCTCTGGCAGATGGACCTGCTGCCGCAGGTACTGCAGCACGGTGCCCATGTGCGTCGCCTTCATGGTGAAACACCCTGCGGGCGCGCGGTGATGGACATGCGCTATGCCGGCCTGCATCCGCACCTGCATGGCGTTGGCATGCAGCGCGGCGCGTTGTTTTCATTGCTGGCGCAGGCCTGGGAGTTTCCACAGAACCTGCAGGCCGGCACCACGATCGTGGAGGTCGACAGCGAGCGTGGTCGACTGCGTGATGCCCAGGGCCAGTGGCATGGCCCCTACGATCTGGTGATCGCCGCCGACGGCGCGGCGTCCACGCTGCGCGGCAGCGTGCAGGGCACGCTGCTGGATCGTGAGTATCCCTGGGGTGCGCTGTGGTGTCTGCTGCCGTGCGACGATTGGCCGCATCTGGATGAGCTGCGCCAACGTTATGTAGCCGCGCGCAAGATGATCGGCATGCTGCCGGTGGGGACCCGTCCAGGCGACGACACCCCACGGCTGAGCTTCTTCTGGAGCCTGCCGCGCACGCAGTTCGGGCAATGGGAGCAGGACGGCCTGCCGCGCTGGCTCGAAGAGATCGCCACGCTGTGGCCGCAGGCGCACAGCCGGCTGTGTGGACTCACCCGTGCCGATCAGTTGGCCCGCGCCGGTTACCGCGATGCGGTCATGCACCGGTGGCACCACCAGCGACTGGTGCTGGCAGGTGATGCCGCGCATGCGATGAGCCCGCAGCTGGGGCAGGGGGTGAACATGGCGCTGCTGGATGCGGTGGCGCTGCGCGACGCACTGCGCATGCATGCCGATCGCGACGCGGCGCTGCAGGCCTACCAGGCAAGACGCCAGGCGCACGTGTCGATCTACCAGTTCTGGAGCCGGTGGCTGACGCCGCTGTTCCAGTCCGATCGCGACACCGTTGCACGTGCGCGTGATGTGCTGTTCGGACCGATGGGCCGGCTGCCGGGCGGGCGCGGCCACATGCTGCGCGTATTGAGCGGAACCCAGCAGGGCTGGTGGGGAAAGTGGGCGCTCTCACCGGGGTTCATCGCGGCCATGTCGCCGCCAACGGATGACTGAACCCGCATCGGGCATCTGCTCATGCGCAATCGTCATGCCCCATGTGAAGACATGACGCGATGGGTTTGACAGTGAACTCACTGTCAATATGGGACAAATACGTCACTTATCCCCCAGGAGTAAGACATGCTGTTCCCGGCTGACGTGCTCGACAGTGAAATCCGCAAACTGCGCGGCCTGCTGCAGATGCTGCACGAAGATCAGCCCGATGTGATGGACGATGTGTTCGAGTTCCATGTCACCAGCCTGATCACCCATTCCGCGCCGGAACACCATCAGCGCATCCGTCGTGCCGCGCAGGCCATGCTGGAGGAGATCCGGCGGCTTCCCGCAGCGGTCAATCCGAACGCGCCCGAAATTCTGCTGATGCCCACCGCGGCCTGATCGCACGCGCACGCCTGGTGCCGGGCGCTGCCCGGCTGCCTCACGCATTTCACCTTAGCCCCGCACCGTTGCCGCGCCCCTTTCAACAAGAAGGGGGCTTTTCAGCAGGCAGAACTCGTCGACCTGTCGGTAGCGCCGGCCGTTGGCCGGCCCAGGCGGTGCCCGACCCGCGCTCAACGCCCGGTAACGCATGACCTCTACCGAAAGGAACGTAGCGCCGGGCTTGCCCGGCCACTCTCCCCGAGGCACCGATGATTCAACGAACCGCTGTCATCACCTGCGCTGTGCTGCTGAGTCTCACCGGCTGCACACTGGCCCCCCTCACCAAAGTGCCCCCCGGCTCCAACTTCTCCACCACCTGCTTCACCCAACGCTTCGGTGACACCAGCGCCTGCGAAAGCCAGGCCAAAGAAAAATGCGACAGCGGGCCGGTGTCCACTGAGACGGCCGCTCGCCAGGCAGGCAAGGATTACAGCTATTCCGTGTTCTACCGCTGCCCGTAACGCATGCGCTTGTCGCATCCAACCCGGTCGCGCCGACCTCACCCCTGCGCACCTTGTGCTCCACGTCACACATCACAGCTTCCGCTGCCGACAAAAACCCTACAAGGACCGCGCCGCATGCGTCATGACATTCGGTGTCAGATGTCGATCACGGTATAAAAATTGAAGCGTCAGATTTCGGGCGTCACGATCAACCCGCATGCACACCGTCCCGCCAAAATGCGCAACCGTTGCGCACCGGTTGTTCGCGCGAATCCGGCAGCGGACACGCTTGGCGTGTCCCTACGCGAGTCAGTCACCGCACAACCGGCAGTGCAATCGCCTCGTCCTCCACGCACGCCACCAATTGCTCACCCGGTGCCAACACCGGCGCAATCCCCGCCGTGAACCGCGAATACGCCGGCAGCACCGTCAATCCTTCCCGCAACCAGAACGCCGGCCAGCGCCGTTGCATCCCCGGCAGCTTCGCCAACGGATGCAGATGCCCGCACAGCACATGCAATGACCGATGCGGCTCCGGATCATGCCGCAATAAAAACGGCCCCACCGCCATCTGTGCCCCCAACAGCTCGATTCCCAGGTCCGCCTTCGGCAATGCCCGGTCGTGGTTGCCCACCAGCGCCCCGATCTCCAACGCTGCCTGCTGCTCCCGCCAACCCTGCCACTGCCGGTACCACGCCGCCCGATGCGCCGGTCCGTGCAGCACATCGCCCAGAATCCACAACGCACGCACCGGTCGCGCCGCCACCAGCCGCGTCAGCCGCGCCATGTCGTCGCCCGTGCCGCCGCTCGGCAACCCGATGCCCGCTCGCCGGAACACGTCCGCCTTGCCCAGATGCAGGTCCGCGATCATCAGCGTCTCGCGCGCGGGCCAGTACAGTGCCCGCCCGCCCAGCAGCTGCACCGTTTCTCCCGCCAGCGTCACCGTCACCTCATCGTGCATGCCGTGTCTCCAGCTGTTCCGCCGCCCGACGTACCCGCGTTTTCCAGTCCTCGTTGCTCACCTGGCCGCGCAGCCGCTCCGCCCACAGCGGGAACGACAACGGACCCAGCGTCTCCAGCCGCCGCAGCACCAGCGTACGCCTCTGGCAGCGCGCCAGCGCGGCAGTCAGCGTCGCCACGTCCAGCTGCGTGTTCAGCACCTCGCGCTCGGCCAGACCCAGCAGGATGTGGTCCGGGTCGTGCTGTCGCAGCACGTCGTACAGCAACCCCGCTGACGCCTGCAGCTGCCGCAGGCTGCGCGGCGTACGGCCGGGCAGGGCGGGAATCAGCAACCCGGATACCCGTGCAATGTCGCGGAACTGTCGGCGCGCCAGTTCGCCCAGGTTGAGGCTGGCGCGCAGGTCGTCCAACAGCCCCTCCGGTTGCAGTAACGCCTCCAGCGTGTTCACTTCCACGTCGACGGCCACCGCCGGGGCCAGCACGAAGCCGTAATCATTGGCTGCGTAGCCAAAGGTGTTGGCCTTCAGTCGCGTCCACCGCAGCGCCATCAGCGCCGCCATGCCCTCATGCGTCTGCCGGCCCGCGAACGGATACACGAACACGAACTGGCCCTCGCGCCGCCGTACCACCTCGATCAGCAGTCGGTCCGGCCCCGGCAGCGCCGACAGCCGCTGCTGAAGGTCCAGCAGCGGAGCCAGCCAGCGCAGTTCCGGGCTGGCCGGCGACGCCGACAACAGCACCTCCATTTCCGCGCCCAGCGCCTCGGACATCGGCAGGCGCCCGCCCTGCCAGCGCGGCACCACGCCGTCGCCGCCCTTGGCCAGCTTCACGTAGGCGGTCAGATGCTCCAGTCGCACCAGCTCCAGCAGACGCCCGCCAAACTGAAAACGATCACCCGGCCGCAGCCGACCGACGAACTGCTCCTCCACCGCCCCCAGCCGCCCGCCGCGCAGGAACTGCACCTGCACACTGCCGTCGCTGGTGATGGTCCCGATCGACAGCCGATGCCGCAGCGCCACGCGACGGTCGTGCACGCGGTACACGCCGTCCTCGTCGCGTACGACCTTGTGGAAGTCCGGGTACTGCGCCAGCGCACGGCCGCCCTGCACGATGAAGTCCAGCACGCCGTGCCACTGCGCCTCGTCCAGCGCAGCGAACGCGTGCGTGCGCCGCACCTGCGCCAACAGCGCATCGGCGGTGAAGCCGCCGCCCAACGCACAGCTCACGCAGTGCTGGGCCAGTACATCCAGCGACAGCCGCGGCGGGGGCCGCGCTTCGATCACGCCATCCGCCAACGCGTGCCGCGCCGCGGCGTACTCCACCATCTCCAGTGCATGCGAGGGCACGCAGACGATGTGGCCGGATTCGCCAGGACGGTGCCGCGCACGTCCGGCGCGCTGCACCAGCCGTGCGATGCCCTTGGGGCTGCCGATCTGCAGTACCTGGTCCACCGCCGGGAAATCCACGCCCAGATCGAGACTGGAGGTCGCCACCACGCAGCGCAGGCGCCCCTCGCGCAGACCCTGTTCCACTTCGCGGCGCAGCGCCGGGTCCAGCGAGCCGTGGTGCAACGCCAGCGTGTCGAGTGATTCCGGCCACACCGCCGCCAGCGCCTGGTGCCACAGTTCGGCCTGCGCACGGGTGTTGGTGAACAGCAGGCTGGTGCCTGCGGTGAACAGCCGTTCCTGCACCCGCTGCAGCTGTGCGAGGCCCAGATGCCCGGCCCACGGAAAGCGCTCGCCCTGTGCCGGCAGCAATGTCTCCACCTGCACCGGGCGCGGTCGCGCCCCCGCCACCATGGGAGCCTCGGGGCGGTCCGGCAGCAGTACCTTGCGTGCTTCCTCCAGATTGCCCAGCGTCGCCGACAGGCCCCACACCTGCAGCGTGGGCAGGGCATCGCGCAGACGGCGCAGGTTCAACTGCAGCAGCACGCCGCGCTTGTTGCCGAGCAGCTCATGCCATTCGTCCACCACCACGCAGCGCAACTGGCGCAGCTTCTCCAGGGTGTCGGGATAACTCAGCAGCAACGCCAGCGATTCGGGCGTGGTCACCAGCACGTCCACGCGCCCCTCGCGCGCCAGGCGCTTGTCGCGGGCGCTGGCATCGCCGGTGCGCAGGCCCACCTCCCAATCCAGGCCCAACGCGTCGAGGGGTTCGCGCAGGGCGCGTGCGGTATCGGCGGCCAATGCACGCAACGGCGTGATCCACAGCACCTGCAGCACCGGCACCGGCTTCGTCGCACGGCCGAGGGTGACGCGCTTGACCGGATCGATCAGGGCCTGCAGCAGCGGGCCGCCGAACATCGCCAGGGTCTTGCCGCTGCCGGTTGGCGTATGCAGCAGGCCGGATTCGCCGGCGAGATAATGCCGCCACATCGTTTTCTGGAACGGCAGCGGGGACCAGCCGCGGCTTGCGAACCAGGCGCTCAGCCGCGCCATCGCTTCGCGTCGCGTCATCGCGCCAGCGCCTGCAGCTGCGCCAGGGTGTCCGCTTCGCGCGCCGGCTTGTCATGGCGCCAGCGCAGAATGCGTGGAAAGCGCACGGCGATGCCGGACTTGTGCCGGCTGCTGCGGTTGACCGCTTCGAAGCCCAGTTCAAATACCTGTTCCCCGGGTACGCTGCGTACCGGTCCGAAGCGTTCCAGCGTGTGCGCGCGTATCCAGCGGTCCAGTGCCAGGATCTCCTTGTCGTCCAGCCCCGAGTACGCCTTGGCCACCGGTACCAGACGGTCACCATCCCACACCGCGAACGTGTAGTCGGTGTACAGCGTGCTGCGACGGCCATGGCCAGCTTGCGCGTAGATCAATACCGCATCGATGGTCAGCGGTTCGACTTTCCACTTCCACCAGTCGCCGCGTCGGCGACCGCTCTGGTAGGCGGAATTTTCCCGCTTCAGCATCAGACCTTCGACGCCGCGCTCGCGGGCCTCGGCACGCTGCGCGGTGGCCTGTTCCCAACTGTCGGCCGTTACCGCAGGCGACAGCGCGATGCGTTGATCCTGAAGGGCATCCAGCAAGGTCATCAGCTGTTGGCGTCGCTGCCGCAGCGGTTGCGTGCGCAGGTCCTGTCCGTCAAGCTCCAGCAGGTCGTAGGCGAGCACGCGTACGGGCGTGTCGCGCAAGGTCTTCGGGCCGGGCTTGCGGCGCTGGATGCGGGTCTGCAGCGCGGTGAAGGGCAGCGGTTGCGTATCTGCATCGCGCCATCCGAGTAGTTCGCCATCGATCACCGTGCCATCAGGCAGGGCCATGGCGGCCTGTTCAATCTCTGGAAACCGACCATCCAGGCGTTCTTCGCCGCGCGACCACAAGGCGACCTCGCCTTTGCGCTTGAGCAGTTGCAGGCGGATGCCATCCCACTTCCACTCCAGCACCCAGTCCTGTACCGGGCCCAGCGTGTCCGGCAAGGCTTCCAGCGGCGAGGCCAGGAAGAATGGGTAGGGCTGCTGGCGGTCCTGCGGCAGTTCCTCCGCTGTCAGCAAGGTGGACAGCAGGCCGGGGGAGGGCACCCAGTCGCCGAGCATGCGTTGGGCAATGCGCGCGATATCAAGCCCTGAAAGCTCGGCCAATGCCTGCTGCACGAGGCGTTGCGAGACCCCGACGCGCAGTGCGCCGGTGAGCAGTTTGTTGAAGACGAATCGCTCAGCGGCGGGCAGGCGCGTCCAGCCTGTCATCACCGCGGTGCGACGTACATCCTCGGGCTGGTTGGCCACGCTGAGCAGATGCTGCTCGATCCATTCGGCCAGCGGGCGGTCCGCGGCCGGCTGGATCGGGTCATCCAGCAACAACGTCAGGGTTTCGGCCAGATCACCCACCTGGTCGTAGCTGTCGCTGACCAGCCACGGCGGCAGGCCCGACGCTTCGCTGATCCACGCGCGCAGCTCAGTGCTCGAGGCGATGCGGCGGCGTGCGCCGCCGACCTTGCCGCCACTCAGCAGATACAACGCCCATGCCGCGTCGTGTGGACGCGCCCTGCGGAAGTAGTCGAGCAGCGCGGCGCGCTTGTCCAGCGTGGCGGTGCTGCGGTCCAGCCGCTGGTAGAGCGCGGCAAACGCCTTCATTCCTCGTTCCCGAAATCGGTGCGGAAGGTCTCCGCTGCCACCCCTCGCTCGCGCAGGTAGGGCACCAGCGCATCGGTATTGCCATGCGTGGCGATCACGCGCGTCGCGCCGGTCTGTTCGATGGTGCGCAGCAGCGCCGGCCAGTCGGCATGGTCGGAGACCACGAAGCCGCGATCGACATTGCGTCGACGTCGATTGCCACGCAGCTGCATCCATCCGGATGCGAATCCCAGCTGATGGCGACCAAAGCGGCGCAGCCAGGTCGTGCCCGCGGCCGAAGGCGGGGCCAGAATCAATCTGCCGGCCGCATCCGGAGCACGCCCCTGCTCGGCAACCGTGTCGCTTGCCAGCATGCGTACGCCCGCCTCGCGGTACACCTCCACGCCGTTGGCAATCGCGCCATGCAGCCATGCCGGTTGATCGTCCAGCGGCCATAGTTCGGCCAGCACGCGCTGCGCCTTGCCCAGTGCGTAGCACAGCAGGATGGCGGCTTCGCCGCGTTGTGCGCACTCGCGCCGCCAGGCGACGATGTCAGCGGCCACCTCGGACGTGTCCTGCCAACGGTACACCGGCAATGCGAAGGTGGCTTCGGTGATGAAGGTGTCGCAGCGCACGACCTCGAAGGGCGCGCAGGTCGGGTCAGGTTGGCGCTTGTAGTCGCCGGACGCCACCCACACCTGATGGCCATCGTCGATCCGTACCTGTGCCGAACCCAGCACATGCCCGGCAGGGTGCAGCGAGACCTGTACCCGGCCCAGGGTGAACGGTTCGCCGTACGCGTGCGCCCGCAGCGGAACCTCACCCAGTCGCCAGCGCAGGATCGGCACGCTGTCCTGGCTGCAGTGATAGAAACCCATCCCGCTGCGTGCGTGGTCGCCATGACCGTGGGTGATGACCGCGCGCGGCACCGGCCGCCACGGGTCGATATGGAAGTCGCCGGCCGGACAGTACAGGCCTTCCGGACGCAGTACCACCAGATCGTCGGGTTCGCCGCTTGCACTCATGCACGCACTCTGACCGTGTTGCCGTGCACAAGATGAGAACCCACATCGACGCACGCATCATCCGGCAGGCATGGCTGAACAGCCTGCGCCGCCGCGATGCGGCAGAATCAGCAGCCACTGCCAGGAGGCCATGCGCTCATGTCTGAATCGTCCGCATTCGATACCCATCATGTCGACAACCAGCCGCCGCCGTTCGGCGGTCGCAACCTGTGGGCCGACGACGTGGCGCTGTCCGACGCGGTGCAGCGCGAAGGTGGCGCGGCCTTCGTGCCGCAGCTGCAACAGTACGCCGGGTTGGCGGGTGACAACCTGTATCGACTGGGCTTCGATGCCAACCGCGACCGGCCGCGCCTGCGTACCCACGACGCACAAGGTCACCGTATCGACGTGGTCGAGTTTCACCCGGCGTACCACCAGCTGATGGAAGCGGCCAAGCGGCATGGCGTGGCCGGTCTGTCCTGGCACGATGCCCGGCCGGGCGCGCATGTGGCGCGCGCGGCCCTGAGCTACCTGCATCATCAGGCAGAAGCCGGCACCAGTTGTCCGCTGACCATGACACACGCGGCCGTGGCGGTGTTGCGGCAGTACCCCGCACTGGCCGAATGGGCGGCCAAGGCAGCCGCGCCGCATTACGATCCGCGCGATGTACCCATCGCCGACAAGAGCGGCATCACCCTGGGCATGGGCATGACCGAGAAGCAGGGCGGTTCAGACGTGCGCAGCAACGCCACGCGCGCCGAGTTGCAGGCAGACGGCAGCTACGCCCTGGTCGGGCACAAGTGGTTTTTTTCCGCGCCGATGTCCGATGGGTTCCTGGTGCTTGCGCAGGCCACCGGTGGGCTCACCTGTTTCCTGATGCCACGGCGCCTGGCGGATGGCAACCGCAATGCATTCCGGCTGATGCGCTTGAAGGACAAGCTGGGCGACTGGTCCAACGCGTCCAGCGAGGTCGAGTTCTGTGGTGCATGGGCGCAGCGGGTCGGCGAGGAGGGGCGCGGCGTGGCCACCATCATCGGCATGGTGATGTTGACCCGGCTGGACTGCATGCTCGGTGCCGCCGCGGAAATGCGCATGGCACTGGCGCAGGCGCTGCATCATGCGCGTCACCGGCACAGTTTTGGCCAGCGCCTGTGCGACCACCCGCTGATGGCCAATGTGTTGGCCGACCTGGCGCTGGAATCGGAAGCGGCCACCAGTTTCGCCCTGCGCGTGGCACGCGCCGTTGATCAGTCCGCGCACGATCCACAGCAGGCCGCCTTCGCGCGCATTGCCACCGCCGTCGGCAAGTACTGGGTGTGCAAGCGTGCGGCGGTGTTCGTCAATGAAGCGCAGGAGTGCCTGGGGGGTGCCGGCTATGTGGAGGAATCCATGCTGCCGCGCCTGTACCGCCAGGCACCGCTCAACTCCATCTGGGAAGGCAGTGGCAACATCCAGTGCCTGGACGTGCTGCGCGCGCTGGGGCGCGAACCGCAGGCGCTGGTGGCGGTGGAGGACGAACTGGACAGTGCGCAGGGACGCGATGCCCGTTATGACACGTCGCTGCAGTGGTTGCGTGCGCAGCTCGCGCAGGTGCCCGCGGAAAGTCAGGCCAGGGTGATCTGCGAACGCCTGGCGCTGCAGTTGCAGGCTGCGGTGCTGCTGCGTGCACAAAGCCCGGTGGCGGCGGCCTTCGTGCGCTCGCGCCTGGGTGGTGAGCATGGATTGGCGTTCGGGACGCTGCCTGGGGACATCGACTGCGCCGCGATCATGCAGCGGGCCTTGCCCTGAACCCGCAGTGACATCACAGCGTGGAGCCACGCCCTGCGTGGCTCCACGTACGCTCGAGATCAGCGCTTGGCTTCGTCGGCGTTCTTCTGGGCATCGTCAGCCACGTCGCGCGCCTTGTCGGCGACCTTCTGGGCGGCGGTGGCAGTCGCGTCGCTGGCGTGGGCGGCCGCGTCCTTGGCGGCGTCCTTCGCTTCCGTTGCGGCTTCGGAGGTGGCCGCGGCAGCACGGTCGAGCGCCGGCTGCACGTCCGCAGCGGCCTGTTGCGACGCAGCGGCGGCTTCGTCAGCGGCATTGCGGGTCGAGGCCGCGGCCTGGTCCACGGCCTCGCGTGCGGCGACCGCTGCACTATCGGCGGCCTGGGCAGCATCGTCGCGGGCCTGTTCGGCTTCCGGGCCCTTGCACGCAGCCAGCGCCAGCAGCAGGGAGGCGGCCAGCAGGGTCGGGGTGATCGAGCGGAGGTTCATGGCGCGCACCTGTTTCATCGGAGGGGAGGGAAAGCCTATTCATCCCCCTGTGAAGGCGCGGTGGGTGCAGGTGCCGGCACACTGCGGGCAAAGAAAAAGCCGCTGGCGAACCAGCGGCTTCTTCAGACTTGCTTGAAGAAAGAAGTGATTACTTCTTGGCTTCTTCAGCAGCGTCCTTGGCCTGCTCGGCGGTGCCTTCAGCAGCCTTGGCAGCGTCAGCAGCGGCTTCAGCCGAAGCGTCGGTGGTGGCAGCAGCAGCGTCGGTAGCCGAGGTAGCGGCAGCGTCAGCAGCGGTGGCGGCAGCGTCAGCAGCGCCCTGGGCAGCGTCGGCGGTGGCGGCGCCAGCAGCAGCGGCCTGGTCGGCAGCGCCCTGGGCTTCAGCAGCAGCGGCGTCAGCCGAAGCGGCGGCGTCAGCAGCCTGTTCCTGCTTCGAGCAGGCGGTCAGAGCCAGGCCCAGGGCCATCGCGATCAGCAGCTTGTTGATGCTCATTAGTGTGAATCCTCGTCGTTAGATTAGGCAACGCGCTATTGCGCGCCCGGCAACATGATGACAAGCCACGAATGGCTGTCAAGCGATCGCGCATTCATTTTTGCGAAATGCGAGTTAAGTTCAATTAAATCAATTCGATAGCGATGGCGGTTGCTTCGCCACCGCCGATGCACAAGGTGGCAATTCCGCGCTTTGCATCACGCTTGCGCAAGGCATTGACCAAGGTCACCACCAGTCGGGCACCGGATGCGCCGATGGGGTGGCCCAGTGCGCAGGCACCACCGTTCACGTTGACCTTGTCGTGGGAAATGCCCAGTTCACGGATGGGAGCCATGGCGACCACGGCGAACGCTTCGTTGATTTCGAACAGGTCAACCTGGTCCAGCGACCAGCCCGCCTTCTCCAGCACCTTGTGGATGGCTCCGATCGGGGCGGTGGTGAACCATTCCGGTTCCTGCGAGTGGGTGGCGTGGGCCACGATGCGGGCCAGCGGCTGCAGGCCGCGGGCAACGGCGTCGTCTTCGGCCAGCAGGACCACCGCCGCCGCGCCGTCGGAAATGCTGGACGAACTGGCGGCGGTGACCGTGCCATCCTTCTTGAAGGCCGGGCGCAGGGTCGGGATCTTGGCAATGTCCGAGCGGCCCGGCTGTTCGTCCTGGGCGTATTCAACGTCGCCCTTGCGACCGGCAACCTTCACCGCGACGATTTCCCCGTCGAAGGCCCCACTGGCCTGCGCGGCCTGGGCACGCCGCACCGATTCGATCGCATAGGCGTCCTGGTCCTCGCGGCTGACCTGGAACTTGTCCACCGCGTACTCGGCAAACACGCCCATGGGGTTGCCGTCATAGGCATTGGTCAGGCCGTCAAAGGCCATGTGGTCCACTGCCTGGAAGTTGCCGTAGCGGTTGCCGGTGCGCGAATTGGGCAGCAGGTGCGGGGCATTGGACATCGACTCCATGCCGCCGGCGACCACGATGCTGGCCGAGCCCGCCTTGATCAGGTCATGCCCGAGCATGATCGCCTTCATGCCCGAACCGCACACCTTGTTCAGCGTGGTCGCACCGGTGGAGAGCGGCAGGCCGGCGGCGATGGCCGCCTGGCGGGCCGGGGCCTGGCCCAGGTTGGCCGGCAGCACGCAGCCCATGATCACTTCGGTGACGTCTGCGGCAGGGACGCCGGACTGCGCCAGCGCCGCCTGGATCGCGGTCGCGCCCAGCGTCGGCGCGGGCACGCCGTTGAACTGACCCAGGAAGGAACCGATGGCGGTGCGTTTGGCTGCAGCGATGACAATGTTGGACATGGCAATCTCGTTGATGCGTTGGCGTTTTGGCAACCGGGGCATTGGAAGCGGCCACGATTCCCGTCAGACTGCGGGGGAGACCCAGTATAGAGGGTCGAGGTTTACCACCGGTGTCTGTGGGGTAAGCGCGGCACCGGACGGTCATATCAACGTCTGGGGGAACAGGGATGAAGCAGTTCGCAAGCCGCAGGACCGCGCTGGCCGGGGCTCTGGCAATCGCGTTGAGTGCATGCAGTGGGGGCAGTGGCGGTGAGAACGTCCGGGTCAACGGCGGCGGAGGGGGTACACCCGTTGTCACTCCCGGCCCGGGGCCGGTCAATCCACCAACAACGCCTCCTCCCACCGGAGTCAAGCCACAGGAGCCGGCGATCGATGCCCACCTGTCGCTCATCAATGCGGGCGACCGTCAGGGGTTGACCGGCGCAGGCGTGGTCATCGGTATCGTGGACTCGGGTGTCAACCGTTCCCATCCCACGCTGTCGGGGCGGGTTGTCCAGCGTTACACCTATGTCGACCCGGCCACCAACAACCTCAATGTCGACGACGTGGTCGGCCACGGCACCACCGTGGCATCGCTCGCTGCCGGCAACGCATCCGGCAGCTGGCCGGGTGGGGTGGCACCGGGCGCGCAGATCGTTTCTGCCCGGATCATTTCCGACAAGGCACCGACGGACGACGGCAGCGGCGATGGCAACGCGGTCGAAGGAGCCTTGGGGCTGACCTCGGTGCACGCCGATCTGATCGCGAGCAACGTCATGATCATGAACAACTCGTGGGGCGGACTGTATTGGAGCGACCCGGCCACCACGGCGGCGATCGCTGCCGAATACGCCCCGTTCGTGTTCCAGCACGGCGGCCTGGTGGTGTTTGCCACCGGCAACGAGGGCAAGGCCAATCCGTCCGACATGGCCGCACTGCCGAGCCAGCCGGCCCCTGCGGGCAACACCATTGCAGAGGAACTGGCAGAGGGCTGGCTGGCGGTGACTGCGGTCAACTCCAGCAAGCCGGATGAGTTGGCGTCCTATGCCAACGCCTGTGGCGTGGCCGCGGACTATTGCATGGCCGCGCCCGGCGAAGCGGTGTTCATTGACCCGGCCAACACGGGAACGCCGGCTCCGGATTACTACTGGGGGGCGGGGACCTCTTACGCAGCACCGCTGGTGTCCGGCGCGGCCGCGTTGGTCTGGCAGAAGTATCCGTACTTCAACAACTATGACGTGCAGCGGACATTGCTGGGCACCGCCACCGATCTGGGTGCCCCAGGCGTGGACGCGGTTTTCGGACATGGCCTGCTGAACGTTGCCAAAGCGCTGAACGGTCCGGCCACCACCCAGTTCGGCACGCTGGTGGCGAACGTACCGGACAACATCGGCACGAGCGTGTGGAGCAATGACATCCGCGGCGATGACCCGTATGGCCTGCGCAAGGACGGTGACGGCATTCTTGCGCTCGCCGGCAAGAACACGTTCACCGGCGAGGTGTCGATCGTGCGTGGAACGTTGTCACTGCGCGACGGCGCTACGCTTGCCTCGCCAGTCGAGGTCGGCCAGGCGTATGTGATTGTTCCCGGCAACAAGGCAACGCTGCAGTTCGGAGCCGGCACCACGCGCATCACCGGCAACGTCAACAACGAATCCCGGGTGGCGCTGGTAACTGCCAATACCACGGCGGTAATCGAGGGCAATTACCTGCAGCACTCTACTGCGGAGTTCATCACCGCACTGGGTGCTTCGCCGCTGCAGGTGACCGGTACGGCCACGCTGCAGGGTGGCACGCTGGTGGTGGAGCAGGCCGTGGCAGGCTACGTGCCGACCGAAAACCAGGTGCAGCCGATCATCCGGGCGGACCAGGGCTTGACCGGTCGGTTCGGGACGACACGTCGTGGCGGAACGGTGTCCCTGCTGGACGCTTCATTCGTATACGACGCCAACAGCGCCTCACTCAACATCCGTCGCGCCAATGTGTCGGCGACAGCGGCCACGGCCGGACTGGGGACCCTGGCGGTCGCCTCTGCCGGTCGCGTGGAGCAGGCGTTCGTCCAGCTCGATCAGGGCGAGGACGGGGGAGCGGGATTTGCCGACGCAGCGGGACAGTTGCAACGTGTCGAGGGCGCAGCGGCGCTGCAGGCAAGTCTGGAAAGCCTTTCGGGCAAGGCGCATGGCTTGGCCACCGCGATGACCTTCGACAACCTGGACATGAATCGCCGGGCGCTGTCCTCGCGATTCGATGAAGTATCTTCGACGCCGCGCCTGCGTGGTGCCTGGCACAGCGCGCTGGGCGAAGCCGGGCAGGGCAGTTTCGCCGGCAATGGGTTCCAGACCCAGGGCTGGATGATGGGCCAGGACGCCGCGATGGGAAGCAACGGCGTGGTGGGCGTTGCCTTCGGTGAAACCCGCAGCAGCAGCGGTCGCGCCTGGAGCGGCGAAAGCGGTCGCGACCGCCAGTCGCAGGCGCAGCTGTACGCCGGATGGAACAAGGGCGGTGCCTACGCTTTGGGTCAGCTCGGTGCGGGGCAGTTCACCCGTGAGATCGACCGCCAATTGCTTCTGGGCGCGGGAATGTACGGCGTCAATGCGCGCTACAGCGGCAGTTTCAGCAACGCCAGTGTCGAATCGGGCTACCGCTTCGGCGGCCGTCGTGCATCGCTGACGCCTTACCTGGGCGCGGACTACGCACGGGTGGACAGCAATGCGTTCAGCGAAGCCGGCGGTTTCGGTTTCGGCCTGCGCAGCGACGGCAGCAGCAGCCAGCGCAGCCAGGCATTGGCGGGTCTTCGCGCGCAGGCGCAGCGTGGTGACTGGTCGTTCGGCGGGTACGCCGAATGGCAGCAGATCCTGTCCAGTGACGGCGCGGGATTCGACGCCAGTTTCGTCGGCGTGGACGCCTGGGCCCCCATGGCCGGCCTGCAGCCGACCCGCTCGGGAGGCGTGTTCGGTGTGTCGGTGTCCTCGTGGCTGACCCGCCAGTCGCAGCTGTCCTTCGGCTACGACCAGCGCTTCGGACCGCGCGGCGACCTGCGCCAGCTGGGGCTGCGGTACTCCGCCGCGTTCTGATCTAGGGCGGCATGGCGATTCAGGAAAGGGCGCGAGGATTTCGCGCCCTTTTTTCGTTCATCGTTCACCGTGAATGGGCAATCTGCGACCCCGGACATTGGAAGGGGGCGGCATTTCGGGGCACACTGCGCGCCTGATCCGGCAACCGTCCGGCAGTCTGTCGCAGATGGCCGTCGGGGATGATGGCGCATCGCGTGCGGCGCTCATTTCAAGTTGGGGAACAAGGATGAAACACGTGGTGATTCGCAAGGCGGTTCTGGTCAGTGCGTTGGGCGTGGCATTGAGTGCATGCGGTGGCGGCGGTGGTGGCAGCAACGTGCGCGTGGACGCGCCCACCCCGCCCACCACACCTCCCCCGACCACGCCGACACCGACCCCTACGCCCACGCGCCCGGCCGAACCGGCCATCAACGCGCATCTGACCATCACCCAGGCTGCCGCCGCCCAGTCGGCCGGGCTGACCGGTGCGGGGCTGACGATCGGCGTGGTCGACTCGGGTGTCATGCGCAATCACCCCACCCTGGCCGGTCGCGTGGTCGCCAACTACAGCTACGTGGACCCGCGCGCGAACAATGTGAACATCGATGACGTGGTGGGCCATGGCACGTCGGTGGCCGAACTGGCCGCCGGCAAGGCCGTGGGCGCGTGGCCGGGTGGCATCGCGCCGGGTGCGCAGATCGTGTCGGCACGGATCATCGCCGACAAATCCCCGACGGATGATGGCACTGGCAACGGCAATGAAGTCAGCGGCGCGCTGGGGCTGGCCCCGATCCACCAGGATCTGATCGCCAATGGCGTGAAGATCATGAACAACTCCTGGGGCGGTCTGTACTGGACCAATCCGTCGGCCACCGCCGCCATCGCGCAGGAGTACCGCCCCTTCATCGTCAGCAATGGCGGCCTGGTGGTGTTCGCCACCGGTAACGAGTCCAAGCCCAATCCGTCCAGCATGGCGGCGCTGCCCAGTCAGGCCGGCCCCGGCGGCAGCCGTCCCGCGGCCGACCTGGAGCGCGGCTGGCTCAGCGTCACCGCGGTCGACTCCACCGATCCCAGCAAGCTGGCCTCGTATGCCAACGCCTGTGGCGTCGCTGCCAACTACTGCCTGGCAGCGCCCGGTGCAGCGGTGTTCGTGGACCCGGATTACACCGGTGCCGCGGGTACGACGCCGACCTATCTGTGGAACTACGGCACCTCGTTTGCCGCGCCGCTGGTTTCAGGTGCGGCGGCGCTGGTCTGGCAGAAGTATCCGTACTTCAGCAATGACCTGGTTCGCCAGACCCTGCTCGGCACCGCGACCGACCTGGGCGCGGCGGGCGTGGACAGCACCTTCGGCTACGGTCTGCTCAACATTGCCAGGGCCATCAACGGCCCGGCAAAGTTCGACTGGGGCAACGTCACCGTCAACAACCCCACACTCGGCCTCAACTCGGTGTGGAGCAGCAACATCAGCGGCAGCGGTGGCCTGATCAAGCAGGGCGCCGGGTCGCTGGGGCTGTCAGGCACCAATACCTACACCGGCGGAACCCGCATCGAGCGCGGCACGCTGGCGCTGCGCGATGGTGGTTCGATTACCTCCAACGTGGTGCTGGTACCGCAGACGGGCTCGCCCAATGCTGCCGCGCTGCAGTTCATGGGCACCAGCCGGGTCAAGGGAAACGTGGACAACGGGGCGATGGTGATCGTGCGCGACGCCAACCTCAACGCGGTCATCGACGGCGACTACCTGCACCGCGAGGGTGCACGCTTGATGGTCTCGCTGGGCTCCAATCCGCTCAACATCACCGGCACGGCGAATCTGCTGGGCGGTGATGTGCATGTCAGCAACATTCTGCCGGGCTACGTCGCGGCCAACGGGCGAACGCAGACCGTGCTGCACGCCGACAAGGGCGTGAGCGGAACGTTCGTCGGTATCACCAACAGTCTGACGGCCGGCACGCTGCTGGAAGCCTCGCTGTCCTACAACGCCAACAACGTCGTGCTCACCACCGACCGCATCGACGTGACCCTGGCCAGCCAGCAGGCCAACATCACCGGTGCCGCGCTGCGTACCGCGGGCCGCGTGGAATCTGCCTTCGAGCTGCTGGACCGTGACGCGGGCGGCATCATTCCAGCCGGCTTCGCTGACGGTGCAGGCCAGCTGCAGCAGGTTGCAGGTGCCAGTGCACTGCAGGCCAGCCTGGACAGTCTGTCCGGGCAGGCGCATTCGCTGGCCTCGGCGATGACCTTCGACAGCATCGACATGAGCCGTCGTGCGTTGTCCTCGCGATTCGATGACGTACGTCACGCCCCGCGTCTGCAAGGGGCCTGGCAGAGCCAGCTGGGCGAGGTCGGCCAGGGCAGTTTTGCCGGCAGCGCCGGCGATACCCGTGGTTGGATGATCGGTCAGGACACGGCGTTGGGCAGCAACGGCGTGATGGGCTTTGCGTTCGGCGAAACCCGTAACCACAGCAGCCGCAACTGGGGCAGCGACCGCGGCAATGATCGTCAGTCGCAGGCGCAGCTGTATGCCGGCTGGCGGATGGGGCAGGGCGGTTATGCGCTGGCCCAGCTGGGCGCAGGTCAGTACACGCGTGAAATCGACCGACAGCTGTTGCTGGGGCCGGGTGCCTATGGGGTCAGCACGCGCTACGGCGGTCAGTTCAGTACCGCCAGCATTGAATCAGGTTATCGCTTCCAGACCGGTGGGCTGGCGTTGACGCCTTATCTGGGGGCCGACTACGCCCGGGTCAGCACCGATGGCTTCAACGAGCAGGGCGGGCTGGGCTTTGGCCTGCGCACGCTCGACAACGTGTCCACGCGCAGCCAGGCGCTTGCCGGCGTACGCGCCGAGCAACGCTGGCGCAGCTGGTCGCTGCGCGGCTACGCCGAGTGGCAACAGTTGCTTTCCAGTGATGGACTGCAGTCACAGGCCAGCTTCACCGCACTGGACAGCTGGTCACCCATGGCGGCGTTCGAGCCGGCGCGTTCCGGCGGACTGTTCGGCGTATCGGTGCAGTCGTGGCTGGGGCGCAACAGCCAGCTGTCGCTCGGCTACGACCAGCGGTTTGGGCCGCGCGGTGACCTGAGCCAGGTTGCGCTGCGCTTCGCCACAGCGTTCTGACCGACCGCAACGTAGAGCCGGGCTCTGCCCGGCTGCCTTCCGCATCAACTACCGCGCAGCGTCCCCAGCCGCGGCGTTGCGCGGCCCAGCGGCATCTTCAACTTGCCGATCGACAGAATACGTGCCTCGGCAATCCGGTCGGCGGCACGCTGCGGGGCAATGCCCTCGCTCGCTGACAGCGCGAAGATCCGTCCCAGGTTGTGGTAAATGCTGCGGATCAGGCGCATGGCGCGCTCGCGGTTGTACCCGTCGATCTCCAGCGAGACGTTCATCACGCCGCCGGCATTGACCGCGTAATCGGGGGCATAGAGGATGCCGCGTGCCTGCAGCTCGTCGCCGAGCTCCAGGCTGGACAGCTGGTTGTTGGCGGTGCCGCAGACGATTCTGCACTTCAACCGCGGCAGTGTGTCGGGATTGATCGCACCTTCCAGCGCGCACGGTGCGAACACGTCTGCATTGACGTCGTAGATCTCGTCCGGCTTCACCGCTTCGGCCCCGTACTCGGTGACCGCACGGTCCACCAGCGCACTGTTCAGATCGGTAACGAACAGCTTGGCCCCGCGGTCACGCAGCAGCTTCACGAACTCCATGCCGATGTGACCCAGGCCCTGCACGGCAATGCTGGTCTTGCCCACTTCCTCGTGCCCCAGCTTGTGCTGCAGGCAGGCCATCAGTGCCTGCAGGGCACCGTAGGCGGTGAAGGGGGCCGGGTCGCCCGAACCGCCATGCACCTGGTGCACGCCGGTGACGTACTCGCTTTCGAGGTAGATGTTTTCCATGTCGTTGACATCGGTGCCGACGTCTTCGGCGGTGATGTAGCGCCCGCCCAGCGAGTCGACATAGCGGCCGAAGGCACGGAACAGCACCTCGGTCTTGTCCTGGCGCGGGTCGCCGATGATCACTGCCTTGCCGCCGCCCACGTTCAAGCCCGCCAGGGCGTTCTTGTAGGTCATGGTGCGGCTCAACCGCAGCGCATCGGCCAACGCCTCGTCGGTGCTGGCATAGGGGCGCATGCGCACGCCGCCGAGGGCCGGGCCCAAGGTGGTGTTGTGGATGGCGATGATCGCCCTCAGCCCGGCGTCGCGGCTGTGGCAGAACACCACTTGTTCGTGACCGGCGGTTTCGAGGGTTTCAAATAACATGGCGACTCCGATGGGGCGAACGGCGGTCAACACCGGCGAACGTACCAGCAAAAAGAAGGGCGTAAAACAAAAAAAGCGACATCGTCGGAAGCAGGAGACGGGTCGCGCGGTCGCATTCTAGAGCATTCCGGTGGAGGGTGCCGTCACATCGGCTCCCCCCGACCGGCGGCCCAACTGTGACGCAGTTCTAAAGTTGTCGCGTGCCGCGCCGATGCTGTGGCAACGGTGCGTGGGCACCGGCAGGGGCTGGGTGGATCAGGTGCAGGCAGTAAATGTGATGGGTGCACGGGCCGCGGCGACAGGCCAGGTGGCGGTATGCTGACGGTGATGGTCGGGCTGGCGGCCGCCGGAGCTGCCTGCGCGCTGCTGGGCTGGCTGTACCTGCGCAGGCCGGTGTCGGTCGATCGCCCGGCCGGGGACGTCAACGCGCGCCCGGCCCGGCGTCCGGAATCCACCCTGCGCGAGGTTCCGCCACCGACCGGGGAGGCCGCGTCGATCCTGCAGGCCGGGCTGCACGCCCTGGCGCTGGTCCCGCGCAGCGGCCGCCACCAGGCCGCGCCGGCGGCCGATGAAACAGGACTGCGGCTTTCGGTGATCAAGGCACTGGAGGCACAGGACTGGTCCGCCCGGCATCTGCCGCGCCGCCCGCAGCTGCTGCCGCAGTTGATCCAGACCGTGAACGACAGCGATGCCTCGGCGCGTGCCATGGCCCTGATCATCGGCCAGGACCCGGTGCTGACCGGCAACCTGCTGCGCATTGCCAACAGCCCGCTGTACCGGTTGCAGGCCAAGCCCGTGGACAGCCTTCAACGTGCGGTGACCCTGGTCGGCACCGATGGCATCCGCCAGATCATCAGCGCCGTGCTGGTGCAGCCGGTGATGCAGTTGCATTGCGAGGCCTTCCCGCAGTTCGGCACGGTGATCTGGGAGCATGCGCTGCTGGCGTCGCGCGCGGCGGCCGACCATGCCCGGCGGGTCACCGGTGAAGATGGCTTCGCGGCGCAATGGATGGGGCTGACCCAGGGACTGGGCGCGGCCCTGGTGATGCGGCACCTGCTCGATGCAGGCGCACGCCATTCCGATGCGCCGCCGTCGCAGGCGCTGGCCAGCACGCTGCTCGACACCTGGACCCTGCCTGTGGCCAGTCGCATCGCCTCGGCCTGGGAACTGCCACCGGCCGTACATGAAGCGCTGCTGCGCGATACCTCCTCCCCGGAGGGAGGGCTGGCCGGCAGTCTGCGTTTCGCCCGCGCGGCGGCCGCTGCCAGCCTGCTTTGCCGCCACGGTCAGATCGGGCAGGCGCAGGCAACGGCACTGCTGGAGCAGCTGGACGACACCCCGCCGCATGCGCTGCAGTGGATCTGGCGACGGCTGCACGGGCGTTCGGTGGAAACCGCTGATGGCGATGAAGAATCTCTGGATGCCTGATCGGTCGGCGCTACCGGACGCTCATGGTCTATCGAGCGTTACAGCTGGGATTCCAGCGGAAGCCAGCTGATCACCCGCGCACTGGCGCGTTGCCACCACGAGGTGTCCGGTTCCTGCTGCAGCAGGTGTGGCGGCCGCGCCGCACGGTCCAGCCAGCGCACGTCGCCGTGTGCGTCCAACGTCACCCAGTAGCTCTGCGCCGGCGCGGCCAGGCGCAGGAACTCCTCACGCAGCTGTGCGGCCAGGACCGCATCGTCGAACAGAACGCCCATTTCCGTATTGAGATAGGCCGAGCGCGGGTCAAGGTTGAACGAGCCCACGAACCCGCGCGCGTCGTCCAGCACGAACGCCTTGGTGTGCAGGCTGGCTCCGCTGCTGCCGAACAGGCCGCCGCCATCCGGGCTTCCATGTGCCTTCAGCTCGTACAGATGCACACCGCCACGCAGCAGCGGGGCGCGATAGTGCATGTAGCCGCTGTGCACCGCGGCCACGTCATTGGCCGCCAGCGAGTTGGTCACGACGCCGACCGTGGCACCGCGCGCGACCAGTGCGGCGAAACCCTCCGTGCCTTCGCTGCCCGGCACGAAGTAGGGGGAAATGAGCAGCGCCTTGTGCGTGGTGGCGTCCAGTTCGTGCACCAGGCGCGTCACCAGCCACTGCCGACGGTCGTCCTGGCGGTGCTTCATCGCCGGGTCGGACACGATCTCCACGTTGCTGCTCCAGTGCAGGTGGGCGGGTTCCAGGAACAGCGACCGGGCGGTAGGCGA
Source organism: Stenotrophomonas maltophilia (assembly GCA_002387845.1). Taxonomy (GTDB): domain Bacteria; phylum Pseudomonadota; class Gammaproteobacteria; order Xanthomonadales; family Xanthomonadaceae; genus Stenotrophomonas; species Stenotrophomonas maltophilia_AG. The sequence goes on from DGLB01000081.1 coordinate 34,726, forward strand.
CTGCTGCACCCGTTGCAGATAGGGTTGCGCGCTGTCCAACCGGGCTTCGTTGGCCGATTCGCGCAGCAGCAGGTTCAGCTGCGCGGGCGTGTGGTCGGTCAGGGCGGCGATCGGAACGGCGGTTTCGCTGTTCCAGTACGCATCGAAGATGCTGCTGGCCTGGCCCACGGCCGGGCCGGCCACCAGCAGATCGAGGTCACGGAAGTTCACGTCCTGGCGTGCGCTGAAGTACTCCTCGCCAATGTTGCGGCCACCGACGATGGCCACGCGCCCGTCGGCGATCCAGGCCTTGTTGTGCATGCGGTGGTTGACGCTGAAGAAGCGCTGCACCATTTCCACCAGCCGCCACAGTCCGTCGCGGTTGCGGAACGGGTTGTACAGGCGGATCTCGATGTTGGGGTGTTCATCCAGCGCCATCATCAACGCGTCCTTGTCGTGCGCGTTCATGTCATCAAGCAGGATGCGCACGCGCACGCCACGTTCGGCGGCCTGGTGCAATTCCTGCGCCATCAGGTGGCCGATGAGATCGTCGTGCCAGATGTAGTACTGCAGATCCAGGCTGCGCCCTGCATGCCGGGTGATCACGGCGCGCGCGGCGTACGCCTCCAGTCCGTCTGACAGGAACGCCACGCCCGACTGCCGTGGGTGCTGTGCCTGCAGTCGTTCCACTTCGCGGTCGATTGCGCTCTGGGCGGGCTGCAACGGCAATGTCGTGCTGGGCATGCCCACCGCCTTCGGCGTCAGATGGTCGGCCAGCAGCAGCCCGCTCAGCACCAGCAGGGCCAACAGGGCGAGCAGCAGGCAGGTCCAGCGCAGCAGGCGGCGCATGGGTCTAGAAGCGCTCGTCGGGTGCCAGGTATCGCCACTGGCCCGGGGCCAGTTTGCCCATTGCGACGCGGCCGATGCGCAGGCGCCGGATGCTGACCACCTGCAGCCCGACCTGCGCGCACATGTCGCGCAACTGGCCCGGCTGCACCGGCTTGATCGCAAAGCGCAGCCGGGCCTCGCTCTGCCAGCTGACCTTGCACGGCGGCAGCGGCCGGCCCCGGTAGCTGAGGCCATGCGCCAGCCGCGCCAGGCCATAGGGGGCCAGTTCGCCGCGGACCTCCACCACATATTCCTGTTCAAGCGTGGGGCTGCGGTCTTTCAGGAAAGAGAGCATGCGGCCGTCCTGGCTCACGACGACCATGCCGCTGTCTTCGGCCGACAACGCCATGCCCAGCTGCAGGCCATGGAAGTGGCGCTGCAGCAGGTGTACGCCGGTGACGTCCAGGTGGCTGCGGCTGTCCGGGGTGACCAGCGCGCACAGCTGGTCGGCACGGGCACCCGCCGGCTTGTGCAGCAACATGCTGGCCGACGCGGTGCGACCGGCTTCGGCATGCTCGCGCAGTGCCACGACCTCGTCGCTGACCAGTGCCTGTGGCTGTTCCACCACGTTCCCGTTCACTGTCACCCAGCCGCCTTCAATGTAGCGCTGGGCGTCGCCGCGCGAGCAGCCCAGCAGCTGGGTCAGGCGTTTGTCGAGTCGGATCGGGTCGGTCATGGGGCAGGCAACGGATAGCGGACGCGGGCGGGGAGTGTACGTCACTCAGTCCGGGCGGACGTCGAGATGGGTCAGGTACATGCGCAGCCCGAACTCGAGCTGGTGATAGTCCGGCTCCATATGCGTGCACAGCTGGTAAAAGGCCTTGTTGTGGTCAGATTCTTTCAGGTGCGCCAGTTCGTGCACCACGATCATCTTCAGGAACGGCGCGGGCGCATCGCGGAACACGCTGGCGATGCGGATTTCGCGGCTGGACTTGAGCCGGCTTCCCTGCACCCGCGATACCGTGGTGTGGGTACCCAGCGCGTGCTTCAGTACCTGCAGGCGGTTGTCGTAGATCACTTTGGACAACGGCACCGACTGCCGCAGGTAGCGTTCTTTCAGCGCCTGCGTGTAGTCGTACAGCTGGCGGTCGCTGCGCACGTCATGTGCTTGCACATAGCGCTGCTGCAGCCACGCCCCCAAGCGGTCGGCCGCGATCAGCTCGCGCACCTGCTGCTGCAGGGCGGCGGGGTAGCCAGCAAGGTACTTCAGAGCGGTCATGGGGGTTTGGGGCGACGGCGGCCGGGGCAGTATGATGCTTGCCGGAATCCAGTAGATACAGACACAAAGCGTATGGCAAAGGGCAATCCCCTGCAGCAGCAACTGCTCAAGGCCGGCCTGGTGAAGAAGTCCCAGGTCTCCCAGGCCGCACGCGAGCAGGAAAAGGCGCGGCACGGCAAGGGGCCGGCGGCTCCCACCGACAGTCAGCGCGAAGCGGACCGTCTGCGCGCGGAAAAGGCTGAACGCGACCGCGCCATCGAGGCCGAACGCAAGGCACGGGCGGTGGTGCAGGAGCGCCAGGCGCAGATCCGCCAGATCATTGAAACCCAGAAAGTGGCCCGCGACGGTGACAGCGAATACCGCTTCAACGACGGCACCGTGATCCGCACGCTGCTGGTCAATGCCGCCCTGCGCCGCCAGCTGGCGGCCGGCAGCCTGGTGATCGTGCGCTTCGGCGACGGCTTCGAGCTGGTGCCGCGTGTGGCCGCCGACAAGATCCGCGAGCGCGATGCAGCGGTGATCGTGCTCGACAACGCGCAGCAGAAGGGCAGCGAGCCCAGCACCGGCAACGCCGAAGACGACGCCTACTACGCCCAGTTCCAGGTGCCGGACGACCTCATCTGGTAAGCCTGGCTGAATCGTTCATCCGCGCGGTCGGCATTCAGCCGCGCGGCAGCCGCCATGCGGCGGGCGGGACTATGCTGGGCGTCTGATCCATTGTCGGGAGACGCCCCATGGCAACCGGTTGGGCAGGAGACGGCGCGGTCCAGGACCAGATCGACGCCACGGTTGATGACGCCATCCAGCGCGCTCGCGCGCAGCTGCGGCACGGGCCGGGTTTGTCCCATTGCGAACACTGCGACGCCCCCATCCCGGAGGCGCGGCGCAAGGCGGTGCCCGGCGTGCGGCTGTGCGTAGCCTGCCAGGAAGAACAGGACGCCGCCGAGCACGACACTGCCGGCTACAACCGCAGAGGCAGCAAGGACAGCCAGCTCCGCTGACCGTCCTGGCCGTCAACCATCGCCCTGGATGCCCCCCGGGGCCTGGGACGGATCGCGCCAGCGGCGCACCGTACGCTGGAAGAACATGTTGTTGGGCACCTGCAGCACCGTGCCCTCATGGCCGTTGCCCTGCTCCAGCAGGGTCGAGTAGATCAGGTTGATGTCGATCACGCGGCCCTTCAACCCGGGCTTCTCGCCATTCTCCAGCACCTCGATGTAGTCGTGCAGGCGGAAGGGGCGGGTAGTGAAAATCAGCAACGTGCAGAAGATGTTCGACAGCACGCTCCACGCTGCGAAGAACGCCACCGCACCCACGGCCGCGAAACCGGTGAAGGCGGTCCACAGCACCGTCGCCGACACGCCGACGATGTTGAGGATGACCAGCAGCGCGGTGAAATAGACCACGAAGCTGAACACCCGGCGCGCGCCCATCACCATTTCCGGCGGCAGCGTGTAGTGCTCGGCAATGCGCCGGATCACCCGCCGGGCAATCAGGCGCAGCAGCCAGGCAACCATCAGGGTGCCGACGATCTGCAGGGCGGGGACCGCGTAATGCAGCCATGCATGGGTCCAGGCGGGCAGGTGGTCTTTCATCGGTGAAGCCTTTGCGTGCAGCGTAAGACGTGGGGCCCTGCATCTTACGCTGCGTTGCCAACCGACGACGCCTGCGGCTGCCAGGGCGCGGACAGCAGCGCCAGCAGGCGCGACCCGCACAGCGGAGGCCGCGCCTGGTACTGCACGCACAGGTCCGGGTGTGGAGCCAGCGAGACACGCAGGGTCAGCGCGCTTCCTGGCAGCGTGCAGGCACTCAGCAGTGACAGCAGCAAGGCAAGGCAGTGGGAAGGCATGGAAGCTCCGCGCGTCTGGGCGCACTGCGGGGGACGCAGGCTTGGATGCACGGTGCGCCCGGAAGGTTTAGCGACATCAGTGCGGCCGCCCGCTAAACCTTTTTCCTCGCCCCCGCATCCAAGGGATATGCTCGACACCACCATGCTTCCGCCGCCCGCCACCGAAGGCCACAACGCCGATGACGACGCGCTGGTGCGTGCGGCGGTGGCGGGCGACACCGGTGCCTACGAACGCATTTACCGACGTCATTCGCCGCGTCTGTACGCCGTGCTGTGGCGGCTGTGTGGTGGCAACGCCGCGCGCGCCGAGGACGCCCTGCAGGAGGCTTTCCTGCAGGCGTGGCGCGCCCTGCCGGGTTTCCGCTTCGAAAGCAGCCTGGCGACCTGGCTGCACCGGCTGGGGGTGAATGCCGCATTGATGGAACTGCGTGGCCAGGCCGGCCGTGAGGCCGACGCTGAAGACGCTGGAGCGCTGTTGGAACAGCTGCCCGGCCCACAGCGCTGCGCCGGCACCACGCTGGACCTGGAGCGCGCGCTGGAAACCCTGCCGCCCCGCGCGCGTGCCGTGCTGGTGCTGCACGACATCGAAGGCTGGAAGCACCACGAGATTGCCGACCAGCTGCAGATGGCGGTGGGCAGCTCGAAGGCACATCTGCATCGTGCGCGCGGACTGCTGCGCGCGCAGTTGGGAGAAACCGCATGAACGATCAATTCCACGACGATTCCCCGGACCCGGCGCTGCAGGCGCGGTTGCGGGCGCTGCCCGCAGAACGCCTGCCGCCGGCACGGGTCTGGGAGCAGATTGCGGCCCAGCTGCCGGAAGCGGCGGCGGCACCACCTATGCCCGCGGCCGCGCGTCGCC
>DGLB01000041.1 GCA_002387845.1 Stenotrophomonas maltophilia
GCCTGCGCGCGCATCGGCGCGGTCAGGCCGCGCTGCACCGGGTACGGCTGCGGAGGCGGCGCAGCGGCAGCGGCGGCGGCGCGTACGTAGGGCGTGGCCAGTCCGCGCCCGAGTCGACCACTGAACGCGCGGGTCGGCCAGGTGTCTTCCGGCTCGGCCTGCGCCAGTGCCTGCGACCAGGCCGGATCAATCGCGCACTCCGGGGTGCGCAGGAACGCGGTGCCGACCTGCACCGCGCTGGCACCGAGCATCAGCGCTGCCGCCACACCACGTCCGTCGGCAATGCCGCCGGCGGCAATCACCGGCACCTGCAGGTGATCGACCAGGCGCGGCAGCAGTGCGAACAAGCCCACCAGCTGACGTTCGGCCGCATCCGGATCAAACGCACCCCGATGTCCGCCGGCTTCAAAGCCCTGCGCCACCACCGCATCGGCCCCGGCCTGTTCGGCCGCACGCGCCTCCGCCAGCGTGGTCGCACACGCGAACCAGGCAATGCCGGCGTCCTTCAGGCGCTGCACCTGCGCCGCTGAGAACACGCCCATGATGGTGGACGCCACCGCCGGTTGCGCCGCGATCAACGCATCGAACTGGGCATCGAAATCGGCGGGGCCCGCATCACCGGCGCTGGCGGCCACCTCCGGCCCCCACTGCGCGAGGAACGCGCGGGTGGCGGCTTCGGCCGCGGCATCGCGCACCGGCACCGGGTCGGGAATCCACACGTTCACCTGGGCCGGGCCGGCCGACTGCGTGCGGAAGTCATTCATCCAGGCCACGATGTCCTGCGGCTGCGACAGCACCGCGCCCATTGCCCCCATGCTGCCGGCGTTGGCCAGCACGGCCGAAAGCGACACCGGGCAGGCACCGGCCATCGGGGCCAACAGGATCGGGGACTGCAACGAAAAACGCCGACAGAAGCTGTCGGCGCGTTCAAGAATTCGCGGGTCGCTCATGCGTGACGCACCGTAAGGGAATCTACCCCAGAGCATACGCCGCCACCGCCGGACGCGCATGGCGCGTCCCTACATCACCGCGCGGCGCGGCCTCAACGGAACGGCAGACCGCCGCGGCCGCCCATGGCCCCCATCATGCCCTTCATGCTGCGCATCATGCCCTTCATGCCGCCGCCGGCCATCTTGCTCATCATCTTTTCCATCTGCTGATACTGCTTCATCAGCTTGTTGACGTCGGCCGGGGTCAGACCGGAGCCGCGCGCGATGCGGGCACGGCGCGAACCGTTCAGAAGGCCCGGGTTGCGGCGCTCCTTCTTGGTCATCGAATTGATGATGGCGATCATGCGCGGCACTTCCTTGCCCTGGCTGACCTGCTGCTTCAGGTGTTCGGGAATCTGGCCCAGGCCCGGCAGCTTGTCCATCAGACCGCCGATGCCGCCCATGTTCTGCATCTGTTCCAGCTGGTCGCGCATGTCGTTCAGATCGAACTTCTTGCCCTTGGCGACCTTCTCGGCCAGCTTGGCGGCCTTGTCCTTGTCGACCTGCTGCTCAACCTGCTCCACCAGCGACAGCACGTCGCCCATGTCCAGGATGCGGCTGGCCATGCGGTCCGGATGGAACACATCCAGGCCGTCCGGCTTTTCGCTGACACCGACGAACTTGATCGGCTTGCCGGTGATGTAGCGCACGCTCAGTGCGGCACCGCCACGGGCGTCACCGTCGGTCTTGGTCAGCACCACGCCGGTCAGCGGCAGCGCTTCGCCGAAGGCCTTGGCGGTGTTGGCCGCGTCCTGGCCGGTCATGGCGTCAACCACGAACAGGGTTTCAGCCGGGTTGATCGCGGCATGCAGCGCCTTGATCTCGACCATCATCGCTTCGTCGATGGCCAGGCGGCCGGCGGTATCCACCAGCAGCACGTCCACGAACGACTTGCGGGCGTCGTCGATGGCCGCGCGCACAATGGCTTCCGGCTTCTGGTCGGCGCTGGACGGGAAGAACAGCACGCCGACCTGGTCGGCCAGGGTCTTCAGCTGCTCGATGGCGGCCGGACGATAGACGTCGGCGGACACCACCATCACCTTCTTCTTGCGCTTTTCCTTCAGGTGCTTGGCCAGCTTGCCCACGGTGGTGGTTTTACCCGCACCCTGCAGGCCCGCCATCAGGATCACGGCCGGAGCCGGCACGTTGAGGTTCAGGTCGCTGGCGGCCGCGCCCATGACGGCGGTGAGCTCGTCGCGCACGATCTTGATCAGCGCCTGGCCCGGGGTCAGCGACTTCAGCACTTCCTGGCCGACCGCGCGCACCTTGATGCGTTCCACCAGGGCCTGCACCACCGGCAGCGCCACATCGGCTTCCAGCAGCGCGATGCGGACTTCGCGGGTGGCCTCGCGGATGTTTTCCTCGGTGAGGCGGCCGCGGCCACGCAGGCGCTCGATGGTGCCGGAAAGGCGCTGGGTCAGGGACTCGAACATGGATGCAACCTGTTCAGAACGAAAGACAGAGAGACGCACAGTATAGCGGGTCCGCCGGACCGGCCCGCGCCCCGGACACCCGGTCGCACCCGCGCCCATCGCCACCATCCCGGGGGTATGCGAAACTGACACGATGACAATCGTTCTCATCGCGACCCTGCTGTACCTGACCGCCACCGCCCTGCTGGTGCGTGCAGTGGCCCGCGATGATGCCGCCACGTCGCCCACCTGGCTGTGGCCGGCGCTGCCGGCGATGCTGCTGCACGGCGGCTACCACGCGCTGGTGGCGGTTCGCACCAGTGGTGGGCCGGACATGCATTTCTTCGCGGCGCTGTCGCTGGTGGGCCTGGGCATGGCCTGGCTGACCTCGCTGGTGGGTGCACGCGGGCGGATGGCCGCGCTGGGCGTGGTGGTGTTTCCGGTCGGCGCTGCCCTGCTCTGCGGCTACCACGCCTATGGGCATGAGCCGAGCAAGGCGCTGGGCTGGCAGCTGGCCACCCACGCCTGGCTGGCACTGCTGGCCTACGCCACGCTGAGCGTGGCCGCGCTGCTGGCGATCATGCTGTGGCTGCAGGAACGCGCCCTGCGGCGTCGTGATTTCCGCCCCTGGCTGCGCGCGTTGCCGCCGCTGGCAGATCTGGAATCGCTGCTGTTCCGGGTGATTGCGGTGGGATTCGCGCTGCTGACCCTGACCCTGGTGACTGGCGTGCTGTTCGTGGACGACCTGCTGGCGCAGAAGCTGGTGCACAAAACCGTGCTCAGCGTGCTGTCGTGGGTGGTGTTCGGGGTGCTGCTGATCGGCCGCCGCCGCTATGGGTGGCGCGGGGCGAAAGCCGTGCACTGGACGCTGACCGCGATGGTGCTGCTGGGGCTGGCATTCTTCGGCAGCCGGTTTGCGATTGAGCTGGTGTTCAACAACACTCACCTGCGGTGACTGTTGTTGATCCCGCATTCCACCTAATCCCCGCGCCGTTGGCGCGCCCCCTTTAACAAAAGGGGGCTCTCCACCAGACACCTGGCCGGCACATCGTTACGCGGGCATGCACGCGCGCACTACGCGGCCTCGATGGCCTCGGAGAGGCGCTCCACCGCGATCACTTCCATGCCCTTCACGCTGCCGGTTTTCGGCGCGTTCGCCTTCGGCACGATCGCACGCTTGAACCCATGCGTGGCCGCCTCGCGCAAACGATCTTCCCCATTGGGCACGGGACGGATTTCCCCGGAAAGCCCCACCTCGCCAAACGCAATGGTCTTCTCGGCCAGCGGCCGGTCCTGCAGCGAGGACAGCACCGCCAGCAGCACCGGCAGATCCACCGCCGTTTCCTGCACGCGAATGCCGCCCACCACATTCACGAACACGTCCTGGTCACCCACCAGCACGCCGCCGTGACGGTGCAGCACCGCCAGCAACATCGCCAACCGGTTCTGCTCCAGACCCACCGCCACGCGGCGCGGGTTGGACAGCGGTGAGGCATCGACCAGCGCCTGCACTTCCACCAGCAGCGGGCGGGTGCCTTCGCGGGTCACCATCACGCAGCTGCCCGGCTGGCGGGTGCTGCCGCCGGACAGGAAAATGGCCGACGGGTTGGAGACCTCTTTCAGGCCCTTCTCGCCCATCGCGAACACACCCAGTTCGTTCACCGCACCAAAGCGGTTCTTGAACGCACGCAGCAGGCGGAAGCGGCTGCCGCTTTCGCCTTCGAAGTACAACACCGCGTCCACCATGTGTTCCAGCACGCGCGGACCGGCAATGCCGCCTTCCTTGGTGACGTGACCCACCAGGAACACGGCGGTGCCGGTTTCCTTGGCGAAGCGCACCAGCCGCGCGGCGCTTTCGCGCACCTGGCTGACCGAGCCCGGTGCCGCCGTGAGCGATTCGGTCCACAGGGTCTGCACGGAGTCGGCCACGATCAGGCGCGGCTTGGCCTGGCTGGCGTGCTGCAGAATGGCTTCCACCTGGGTTTCCGCCAGGGCGTTCACGCCTTCCAGCGGCAGGTCCAGGCGGATCGCCCGGCCCGCCACCTGCGACAGCGATTCCTCGCCGGTGATGTACAGCACCGGCAGGTTCGCGGCCATTTTCGCCACCGCCTGCAGCAACAACGTGGATTTGCCGATGCCCGGGTCGCCGCCGACCAGGACGACCGCGCCCTCCACCAGCCCGCCGCCCAGCACCCGGTCGAACTCGCCGATGCCGGTGCTGACCCGCTGGTGCTCGGTGTGCTGCACGTCCTTGAGCGCCATCACCTTGGGCGCATCGACCTTGCCGGCCCAGCCGGAGCGTCGCGAGGCCGGCGACTTGGCCGCGGCGGCGCTTTCCAGGGTGATTTCGCTGAGCACGTTCCAGGCCCCGCATTCGGTGCACTGCCCCTGCCACTTGCTGTATTCCGCGCCGCATTCGCTGCACACGTAGGCGGTGAGCCGCTTGGCCATGTTCCGTTCCACACCTGGTTCATCTAATGGACGGCAGCATAGCCGAGCTGCGTCGCAGGACCTAAGACGCACGGTGCCCGCCGGGAGTATCGCCGGCCGGGCACTTTCCTGAACCCCACCCATTCCGCCGCCCTGCCCCACCTCAAGATCGCCCGCCACCGGGTCGATAAGGAGGCGGGCCCCCACGCCCTTCCCCCCATGAATTTCCAGGCGTTTCCATGACCGGCACCTACAGCCAGAGTCTCGTCGTTTTCTCGCTGCTGGTTGCCATCCTGGCGTCGTACACCGCCCTGGACATGGCCGCGCGCGTGGCCAGCACCCAGGGCAAGGTCGCCCGCTGGTGGCTGGCCGGCGGTGCCTGCGCGATGGGGCTGGGCATCTGGTCGATGCACTTCATCGGCATGCTGGCCTTCGACCTGGGCATCCCGATGGGCTACGACCTGGCCATCACCCTGTATTCGCTGGCGGTGTCGATCGGCGCTTCCGCCTACGCGCTGTGGCTGGTCTCGCACACGGTGCTGCCGTGGTACCGGATCGCGGCGGGCGCGGTGCTGATGGGCCTGGGCGTGGCGGTCATGCATTACCTGGGCATGGGGGCCATGCGCATGGAGCCCGGCATCGACTACGACCCGGGCTGGGTGGCGTTGTCGGTGCTGATCGCCATTGTCGCCTCGGGCGCGGCGCTGTGGATCGCCTTCCGGCTGCGTTCCGAGCAACGCCATCCGTTGCTGCTGCGTGGCCTGGCCTCGGTGGTGATGGGCCTGGCCATCATCGGCATGCATTACACCGGCATGGCCGCCGCGAACTTCCCGGCCGGCAGCGTCTGCGGTGCCGTGGGCGACCAGGGCGTGGACAGCAAATGGCTGGCCGTGCTGGTGATCGTGACCACCCTGGCCACGCTGGGCATCGCGCTGATCGCCTCGGTGTTCGACCGCCAGATGCGCGCCCGCACCGGGCTGCTGGCCGACTCGCTGGCGCAGGCCAATGAAAAACTGCTGCAGGCGGCATTGCACGACCCGCTGACCCAGCTGCCCAACCGCATGCTGCTGCGCGACCGCATCGAGCAGACCATCGAGAAGGCGCGCCGCCGCAACTTCCCGTTCGCGGTGATGTTCTGCGACCTGGACGGGTTCAAGGCGATCAACGACGCCTACGGCCACCAGGTAGGCGACAAGCTGCTGGTGCAGATGACCGAGCGGGTCGATGCGCTGCTGCGCAAGCAGGACACCTTCGCACGGCTGGGCGGCGACGAGTTCGTGGTGGTGCTGCAGATCGAAGAACCCGAAGACGCCGCGGTGGTGGCCGAGCGGATCCTGGCCCGCGTGGCCGAACCGTTCCAGATCGACACGCTGGAGCTGCAGGTCAGCGCCAGCATCGGCGTGGCGTTGTACCCGGACGATGCCACCACCGAACGCGAGCTGATGGCCCACGCCGACGCGGCGATGTACCACACCAAGGACACCGGCCGGAACGGCTATACCTTCTTCACCGAATCGCTGCAGGTCACCGCCAACCGCCAGCTGCGGCTGCTGCAGGATCTGCGCCGGGCGATTCCGCGCGGCGAGCTGGTTCTGCACTACCAGCCGAAGTTCCCGGCCAACGGCCAGCAGGTGATCGGTGCCGAGGCGCTGGTGCGCTGGCAGCACCCGGAGCTGGGCCTGCTGTCGCCCGACACGTTCATCCCGATGGCCGAGCGCAGCGGCGTGATCCTGCCGCTGGGCGACTGGGTGCTGGACCGCGCCTGTGCGCAGCTGCGCGAATGGCACGACGCCGGCCATGCGGAATGGAAAATGGCGGTAAACCTGTCGCCGCTGCAGTTCGCCTCGAGCACGTTGCTGGACACGGTCCGGACCACGCTTGAGCGACACGGCCTGGAGCCACGCTTCCTGACCCTGGAAGTGACCGAGACCACTGCCATGCGCGACGTGGAAGCCAGCCTGCAGATTCTGCACGGACTGACCGCGATGGGCGTGAGCATCTCCATCGACGACTTCGGCACCGGCTATTCCAGCCTGCTGTACCTCAAGCGCATGCCGGCGACGGAGCTGAAGATCGACCGCGCGTTCGTACGCGACCTGGAAGACAACAGCGAGGACGCGGCGATCGTCTCGTCGATCATCGCGCTGGGGCGCTCGCTGCAGCTGCAGATCGTGGCCGAAGGCGTGGAAACCGACGGGCAGCGACAGTACCTGAGCGCGCTGGGCTGCGACCTGCTGCAGGGCTATCACCTGGGCAGGCCGATGGATGCGGATACGTTCCTGCGCAGCGTGGGCTGAGCGGCCGGATACCCCGCCTCACCACCGTGCCCGCACGCCCAGCACGGCATTCCAGACCTCCCAGCCTTGGTCGTTGAATCGTCCCTGCCAGTAGCCTTCGCCGTACACATCCCAGACAGCGCTGACCCGGGCGCTCAGCCCCGCACCGACCCGCCACGCACGGCCGTAGTGATCGGTGTGGAAGGCAATGCCGCCGACCTCCACCAGGCCGCCGTCATTGAAGCCGTGCAGGTAATCCAGGCGCAGCCACGGTTCCCAGTCGCGCGGGGCGAGGCCGTCGGTGCTGCTGCGGAACACGCGTAGGCCCACCCGCCCCAGCCCCGCGGATTCCCGCCGCCCGGCCACGTACAGCGCGTCGGAGTCGTTGAACGGGTCCACTTCTACGCGCTGCCACGCCAGCTGCAGCTGCGGCTCGAGGTGCCAGGGCGACGTTCCCAGCCCGAACGGCCAGCCGGTTTCCACCGAGGCCAGCCAGCGGCTGCCACGCGGCCGCGCAACCTCGAGCTCCTCTTCGAAGTACACGCGCTTGCGCCCCTTGGCCACGCCGAACCCGGCCTGCAGGTCCACGTACATGCCCGACGCGGCCATCCACGTGCCGAGCAGCATGTAGGTGCGGGTGTCCACGCGCAGGTCCGCATCGGCATCGCGCTGCTCCACTTCCTGCTCGGCGCGTCCCAGCGTTACCGCCGCGCCAACGCGCCACACACCCTGCCCTTCCGACGGCACCAGCGCCGAACCGCCCAGCTGCAGTGCGGTGTAATCCTGCCGCATCGCATATCCGTACTCCGAGAACGACAGATGCGGCGCGAAGCGGGCGCATCCGCCATGCACCCGCAGGAACACCTCCGCATCCTGCGCGGCGCTTGCACCTTCGCCGAGCCGACGGGTTTCGCCGAGACGACGGTGCAGGTTGTCCAGGTCATCCCAACCCGTGGCGATCAGGCCATTGAGCATGGCGAGGTAGCCGGGCACCTGCGGGGCCAGTTCGTAACGCCACTCGTTGTCGCCGTCGCCACCACCGGTGATGCCGCCGCCAGGACCGCCGCTGTTTCCACCACCACTTCCGCCACTGCCTCCACCGCCACTGCCTCCACCGCCGCCGGATCCCCCGCCTCCGCCGCCACCCGTACCGCCACCATCGCCATCCCCGCCGCCCGTGCCCGGCAGCTCGATGACGCCGGGTGGCAGCGGGATCGCGGTTTCGAAGCCACGTTGCAGGCGGTAGTCCCAGTAGCTGCCGGGATTGCCCACGAGGTTCTGTGCGGCCGAGGCGGCTCCCTCGGCCGCGCCCGGTCCGTAGGCGTACAACCGATAACGGAACGGCGTACCACCCGTGACATAGGGACGGGCCAGCAGGAAGGCGGCTGCGCTGGACTGGCCGGACACCTGGATGAGCGACACCCCGGCGTCCGGGCCGTGCAGTGCCGCTGTCGCTCCTGTCACGGATGCGCCGGAGGTGGCGGTGACCACGACGCCGGTCAGCCCACTGGCATCGCCCCGGATCAGCAGCCGGTCGGCCTGCTGGTTCGCGAGCGCGCCCTGATGCGCCAGATTGACCGAAGCGCCGAGGCGCAGAGCGCCCAGGCCGCCATAGGAGCCGGTGACGTTGAGCGTGTTGCCGAAGCGGGAACCATTGGTGAGCGCCAGCGTGCCGCGGTTTTCCAGGCTGCCAACGACAGTGAGTTGGCCAGGCGTAGCGGTCCAGTCGGCCAGACCGGAGCCCACCGCCAGCGTGCCGTGGTTGTGCACGGCGGCTTCGATCCGGCTTTCAATGCCCGCCAGCACCGTGCCCGAGGCGATATCCACGCTATTGCCCACCAGCGCGGCACCGCTCAGCCCCGGACTGCCGAGCCACAGCTGCCCGGCGCTCAAGGTGGTGGTGCCTGCTTCGGTGCGGCCCAGCAGGCTCCAGCGCTGGGCATCCACCGACAGGCTCGCGAACTGCAGGAAATCGTTGCTGGCCACCGCCAGCCCGTGCAAGACGATCTGACTGCTGCCGGCACCGTACGCCGGACCGATCAGCACGGCACCCGAGTCCTGGGTCAGGATGCCGTTGCCGGTCTCGAAACGCAGCGAGTACTCACCGGCTTCGATCAGGCCCGTGTTGTTGATCGCAGCGGTGCCGTTGGTCATGCTGATGCCCACCCGGCTGCCGCGAATCGCCGCACCCTGCTGGTTGATGACGGTGCCGCCGGAATTGGTGGTGACGCCCACGCCATCGGTCGCCTCCACACGACCCGCGTTGATCAGGGTGACCGCGCCGTTGACCAGGTTCACGCCATGCGTGGTTCCCAGCACCTGCGCGGTGGCGGCGTTGATCACCTCGCCGGAGCCGCCTTCCAGGTGCAGGCCCTCGCCGGCCGTCGCCCGGATCACACCGGCATTGACCAGGCCATTGCTGCTGTTGATCAGGCGGACACCGTAACTGCCACCACTCACCTCCGCGCCCGCCGCGTTGAGCAGGAAGCCGCCGGCGCGCAGTTCAAGGCCCGGACCGGTTGTCGCGGCGATGCGACCTTCGTTGGTGACGGTGCCGGCGGCGTTGATCATGACCAGTCCGCCGCCAGCCCCTTGTACGCCGGCCCCCGCGCGGTTGTAGAACGCTTCGCCGTTCTGCAGCCGTACCGCGAACACGTTGTTGTCGGTGCTGCTGAGCTGCCCGAGGTTCTCCACCGTCCAACGGAAGTTCTGGCCAACCAGCGCTTCACCGCTGGCCGTGCTGACCGTCGCTACGGCGGTGACCGTGGCGGTGGCCGCATTGGACCCTGGCTCACTGTCCAGGTTCACCGTGCTGTTGCGCGTATCCTCGACCACCACCTGGGCATGGAGCGCAGGCGACAGCATGGCAAATGCAGCCCCGACGGCGTGGACCAGAGATCGAACGCGCATGCGCAACGCTCCATGTTGGGAGCTTTCATTCGAGCGGCGGCATCATCAATGCCGGGTGAAAAACCGCACGTTCGACATCACGGTTCGCGCGATTCAGTAGAAATACTGAGGAAAGCGCAAACAAAAAGGCCACCCTTGCGGGTGGCCTTTCTGCATGAACCGGTCTTGCGACCTCAGTGCATCATGTGCACGTTCATGTTGTACATCACCCACAGCGTACCGGCCACGATGATGCCGATGACCACCACGGTGAAAGCCGCGGCGCTGACGTTCCAACGCTGCTCCGAGCTGCGGTCCAGGTGCAGGAAGAAGATCAGGTGCACGAAGATCTGCAGGATCGCCGCCACGATGATGATGACGCCGGTGGTGAAGGTCGGCAGGCCACCCTTCATCACCGCCCAGAACGGGATGATGGTGAGGACAGCGGCCAGCAGGAAGCCAACCAGGTAGGACTTGACGCTGCCGTGGCTTTCGCCACCCACGCCGTGCCCATCGTGATGGGCGTGATTGTCGTGTGCCATTACAGCGCTCCCTTCAGGTAGACGACGGAGAACACGCCGATCCAGATCAGGTCCAGGAAGTGCCAGAACAGGCTCAGGCACGCCAGGCGGGTCTTGTTGGTTGCGGTCAGGCCGTTCTGCTTGATCTGGATGAACATCACCAGCAGCCACAGCAGACCGGCGCTCACGTGCAGACCGTGGGTACCCACCAGGGCGAAGAACGCCGACAGGAACGCACTACGGTCCGGGCCGTAGCCTTCGTGGATCAGGTGCTGGAATTCCCAGACTTCCATGACCATGAAGCCGAAGCCCAGCAGCCAGGTGATCGCCAGCCACAGGTACATCTGGCCCACCTTGGCCTTGTGCATGGCGATCATGCCCAGGCCGAAGGTCAGCGAAGACACCAGCAGCAGCGTGGTTTCCCACGCGACGAAGCTCAGGTCGAACAGTTCCTTGCCGGTCGGGCCGCCATCGGTACCGCCGGCCAGCACGATGTAGGTCGCGAACAGGCTGGCGAAGATGAGGCAGTCGCTCATCAGGTACACCCAGAAACCGAAGACGGTGTTGCCGCCGGTGTCGTGGTGCTCGTGGTCGTCATGGCCGTGGGCCGCCGCGTGCGCGGCGTGCCCATGGTTCAGGGTGGAGGTATTGCTGCTCATGCCTTGAACTCCGTTTTCACCAGACCCTGCGCCTGCAGGTGACGGCGGTGCTCACTTTCGATCCGCTCAACTTCAGCGGCCGGCACGTAGTAATCCGTGTCCTTGTCGAAGGTGCGCCAGATGTAGGTGCCGATCATGCCGATCATGCCCACGATGGCCAGCCACCAGATGTGCCAGATCATGGCAAAGCCGAAGGCCAGGCTGAAGGCACCAATCACCACACCGGTACCGGTGTTGCGCGGCATGTGGATGTCACTGTACTTCTCCGGACGCGGCCATGCTTCACCACGCTGCTTGCGCTCCCAGAAGTCGTCCAGTTCGGTGACCTTGGGCAGCATGCCGAAGTTGTAGAACGACGGCGGCGAAGAGGTTTCCCACTCCAGCGTACGGGCGTCCCACGGGTCGCCGGTCAGGTCGGCGGTCTTCTTGCGGTCGCGGATCGACACAGCGATCTGGATCACCTGGCACAGGATGCCCAGGCCGATGATCGCGGCACCTGCGGCGGCGACGATCAGGAACGGCTGGTATTCCGGGTTCGGGTAGCTCTGCATGCGACGGGTCATGCCCATGAAGCCGAGCACGTACAGCGGCATGAAGGCCACATAGAAGCCGATGAACCAGCACCAGAACGCGCGCTTGCCCCAGGTTTCGTTCAGGCGGAAGCCGAACATCTTCGGCCACCAGTAGGTGATGCCCGCGAACATGCCGAACACCACGCCGCCGATGATCACGTTATGGAAGTGCGCGATCAGGAACAGGCTGTTGTGCAGCACGAAGTCGATGGCCGGAATGGCCAGCATCACGCCGGTCATGCCGCCGATGGTGAAGGTGACCATGAAGCCGATCGTCCACAGCACCGGAGTGGTGAACTGCACGCGACCGCGGAACATGGTGAACAGCCAGTTGAAGATCTTCACGCCGGTGGGAATGGAGATGATCATCGTGGTTATGCCGAAGAAGGCATTCACGTTGGCACCCGAGCCCATGGTGAAGAAGTGGTGCAGCCACACGATGAACGACAGCACGCCGATACAGGCCGTGGCGTACACCATGCCCTTGTAACCGAACAGCGCCTTGCGCGAGTAGGTGGCAATGACTTCCGAGAACACACCGAACGCCGGCAGGACCAGGATGTACACCTCCGGGTGACCCCAGATCCAGATCAGGTTGATGTACAGCATGGCGTTGCCGCCACCGTCATTGGTGAAGAAGTGCGTGCCCAGGTAACGGTCCAGGGTCAGCAGCACCAGGGTGACGGTCAGCACCGGGAAGGCGGCGATGATCAGCACGTTGGTGACCAGCGCGGTCCAGGTGAACACCGGCATGTGCATCAGCTTCATGCCCGGGGTACGCATCTTCAAGATGGTGATGAAGAAGTTGATACCGCTCAGCGTGGTACCCAGGCCTGCAACCTGTAGACCCCAGATGTAGTAGTCCACACCGACGCCTGGGCTGTACTCCTTGCCCGACAACGGCGGGAAGGCCAACCAACCGGTCTGTGCGAACTCACCGACGCCCAGCGAGATCATGATCAGGCCAGCACCGGCCACGAACAGCCAGAAGCTCAGCGAGTTCACGAACGGGAAGGCCACGTCGCGTGCGCCGATCTGCAGCGGCACCACGACGTTCATCAGGCCGGTGATCAGCGGCATCGCCACGAAGAAGATCATGATCACGCCGTGGGCGGTGAAGATCTGGTCGTAGTGGTGCGGCGGTAGGAAGCCTTCAGCGCCGTTGACGGCGATGGCCTGCTGGGCACGCATCATGATGGCATCGGCGAAGCCGCGAAGCAGCATCACGAAGGCCACGATGAGGTACATGATGCCGATCTTCTTGTGATCGACCGAGGTGAACCACTCTTTCCAGAGATAGCCCCACAGCTTGAACTTGGTGATGACCGCCAGCAGGAGCAGACCACCGATCCCCGCGCCGATCAGCGTGGTGATGATGATCGGGTCGTGCGGGATGTCAGCGAATGTCAGTTTACCCAACAGATTCATGCTTATTCTCCCGAGCCTGCGTGGCCGGTGTGACCGGCGGCGGCGTGCTCGTCTGCAGTGTGTCCGGCGTGCTCGGCGGCCGGCATTTCGTGGCCTTCATGGCCCGCGGCGGCATCACCGTGCGACATGCCCTCGTGGCCCATGGCCTTGTGGTCCATGCCGTAGTGGTTGTTGTCGCCCATGTGCTTTTCGACGACCCAGTTGAACAGGCCGGTTTCGGTGGTACCGAAATAGGTCACCGGGTGCCAGTCGTGGTTCTTGTCGGCCACCAGGGCGTTGAAGGCGTCCCGGTTCAGGGTGCTGCTTTCGGCACGCACCTTGGTCAGCCATTCCTGGTACTGCGCTTCGGTGACCGAATTGGCCGAGAAGTGCATCTTGCTGAAGCCCGCGCCGCTGTAGTGCGAGGACATGCCCGGGAACTGGCCGGTTTCATCGGCGATCAGATGGAGCTTGGTCTCCATGCCGGTCATCGAGTAGATCATGCTGCCCAGGTGCGGGATGAAGAAGGCATTCATCACCGAATCGGACGTGATCTTGAAGTTCAGCGGGGTGTTCACCGGGAAGGTGATTTCGTTGACCGTGGCGATGTTCTCTTCCGGGTAGATGAACAACCACTTCCAGTCCAGCGAAATGGCTTCGATCACCACCGGCTTCTTGTCCGATTCCAGCGGACGGTACGGATCAAGCGAGTGCGAGGAGCGCCAGGTCAGCACCGCCAGCACCAGCACGATCATGCAGGGAATCGACCACACCACCACTTCGATCGCGGTGGAATGCGACCACTTCGGCTCATAGCGGGCCTTGGTGTTGGAAGCGCGGTACTTCCAGGCGAAGGCCAGGGTCATGATGATGACCGGCACAACGACCAGCAACATCAGCACCGTTGCCGTGATCAGCAGGGTTTTCTGGTCCTGGCCGATCTGGCCCTTCGGGTCAAGAATGGCCGAGCTGCAGCCCGTCAGGAACACGGACAACGCAAACAACAGGCCCGGACGCAGGAAGCGCCCAAGGGTTTTCAACGGAATCATCGGTCGATCCAATTGCGTAGGGAATGCCAGGTCAAGCGCACCCACACCGGCCAAGACCGGATGTGCCCGACCTGGGGTCGCGCACGGTGGACGTACATGTCAGCCCTATAATTTTATGCCGTCACGCACCATTTAAGAAGGGCGTTGACAATGATCCGGCGCAAGAAAGGCCGTTTTTCTGCTGCGACACGTTGTCGCACGGGGTGCGCGCAGGGGTCGCAGGGGGTCTGAGGCGACCGCGCATGATGTTGTATAGACATGAATGGGTCAAGTGGCGCGCACTTTGCGGAATCTGGCATTTGCGAATGGATCGCATCAATCGACTGGAAAGCTGAACAGCCGGATTGTCCGGCACCGCGATGACACGCATGGCGTGTCACTACCCGGGATCCCGTAGAGCCGGGCTCGCCCGGCTGAACCACCGACCATGCCCGTAGGGACGGGCCATGCCCGTCCATCGGACGACCCGACATCACGATGACTACGCCAATCCAGTGAGACCCTTGTGGGCAGCACCAAATTCCAGACTTCTCCTACAGGCGTGGTAGCGACGGCTCAGTAGACTTCCACCAAAGCCCCCCCCTACTCGCGGCCGAAAACCAGAACCACACGAGAAAGGATCACGGATGCTGCATTTGAGAATGGCTTACATCAAGCACTCAATCATGGCTGTCTGCCTCGTACTGGGGATGGGCGCACTATCGGCCTGCGCCTCAACCCCCAAGCCACACTCAACGGCTGACTTCAGCGGAGACTGGCACGTGAAGTGGTGCGACCGCACCAACCCCAAGCTGGACTGCGGCGGGTTTGACATCAGCGTAGTTCAAGAGGGCAACCGACTCTGCGGCGACTTCGGCGGAGCCCTGGTCAACCTGCGTCAGATCGACGACGGCACATTGATCGGCACTGTTGCGGGTAACACCGCCGTGCTGGCGATACAGAGCAACCGTAATGGTGCCATTCACCTCGTCCGCGCCGAGCTACAGGGCGACGCGCTCAATTGGGAGGAAGTGGACCTGATCCGCAAGGCCGATAACAGCGACATTCTAGTGATTGCGACGAACGATGTACTGCGTTGGAGTGAACCGCCGACAGAGGGCAGGCCATCATCATCAGTCAATCGCACGTGCCGTGACGTCACGGGAAGGTAAAAAGGCTGCGCAAGGAGTACAGAGAATTAAGCCAAACTGAGCGGGTATGGTCGCGTACCGTCAGTAGCAGCTGCATTCAAACCGGCTCTTGACGCGCTAATGGAAGACCTACGGGACCAGCACTCGACATTGGCAGATCGATTGCGGAACAACAGCTTTCGCTCAGCTGCCATCTTCCTCGACCCGGATCGAAGCCTTCTCGACAGCGACGACATTCAGCAGACTTACCCTAACAATACGCGCGCACCCATTGCGCTCCGCCGCGAACACAGCAACTCGACCGGCAAGGAGGTAAGTGAAGAACACCAGGAGAGACTGGATTCTCGCCAGATGCGCGGCAAGGAGGATATCCCGCGGAACGACCTTCTGATTGGCGAGAGCGGAAACGGCGTTCTACGCGGCCATCAGGGCGACGACGTCCTGATAGGCGGCCAAGCTCGCGACCACCTTGAAGGTGGTGCAGACCACGACACGATTCGGGACACAGATGGACGCTGCGAGCTGCACCGGGGAGGGCAACTGCTCACTGGAGGCGTTCGTTCAGACCCCGACCCCGCGGGCAGCTGCCCCAGCGAAGACGGGCGCTTGGCGAGGCCTGCGGTCGGTTGACCACGTGGTGCTGAGCGCGCCAACGGCGGACAAGCCAGCCAGAGCCAATGCCTTCCTGGTGCACGGCAACCTTTCGCCCCCCCGCCATACCCGCGCAGTCATGCAGACATCGGACGCTATCAAAACCTCGATTGAGGAATCTGTACAGCGAATCACTCCTAACGGCCGAGGAAACTTTCGGAACATGATCACCAGACGCAGCCAAAGCATGCCCCTCTCCTCGCAACGCGGGGTGAGGACGCCAGTTCAACGCCTCCAACTGTCATGCCCGAGGCCCCTACACCCGGGCAACCCACCAAGTAACCCGCAGCTCTTCGGTGCCCTATCGTGATCTGCGCCCGTCCCGCACACCAGCGCCACCTTGAAGACGTACTGCTCAAAATGTAGAGTCCGCAAATACATCCACCAACGCCCGACGATCTCTTCGGCGCGGCCAGATCGATGACGAGCTAATTAACATACCTCCCTATGGAAGGGGAAGCCAGAGTGAGAGAGAAAGTGGCAATCGACCAATCAAATGCATTTGAGGAACGAGCCGAGAATCTGTCGAAGGACGAATTGTCCGTATGGACTACGCTCACCTCTAAGGATCAATTGAGCATCAAGAAGCTCAAAGGTGCCGGCGCAAAGCTGCTGATTGGACCGCGCGGGTGCGGAAAGTCAACACTCATGCGGAAGGCATACTTCGACCTACTGTCTGAAAAGACAGCGTTCCCCGTCTACGTGAACTACTCCAGATCACTGGCACTGGAGCCGCTCTTCCACTCCAATGCAAACGCTGTACTCATATTTAGGCAATGGGTTCTTTGCAAGATCGCAAAGGAAGTAAAGACGAGTGCTGACGAGCTAAACGCCCAACTACCCAAGGATCTCTCCCGAATCGCCGCGATGGCGGACCAGCTTATAACTGGACTTGAGCGCGGCCAGGTTCCTGCAGACTCTGAACTTCTACTTTCTCCGTCCGAATTGGTCTCATGGCTCGAAGCCGTTTGTAGCTCGCTTGGCGTTGCTCGCGCGGTGCTCCTACTCGACGACGCGGCCCACGCATTCTCTGACAAGCAGCAAAGTGAGTTCTTCGAAATTTTTCGCCAGCTGCGTACGAAGTCCGTTGCACCCAAGGCTGCTGTCTATCCCGGCATAACTTCATATTCGCCCAATTTCCACATCGGACATGAAGCAGAGGAGATCAATGCTTGGTACGACGCAAGTGACCCACAGTATCTTGCAAGCATGCGAGACCTCATTGCGCGGCGCTTTGGCAGCGACATCCAGCGACGACTGGAGCTTAAGCAGGAACAAGTTGAAGTTCTCGCAATGGCTGCATTTGGCATCCCGCGCGGATTCCTGAACATGCTACAAGGGCTACTTGATCAAGGACCTGGACGCACCGGCTGGGCGGAGGTTCGCCCTGTGATTGAGGGTCATGCAGAATCAATCAGGAAGGTCTTTCAGTCACTAACCATTCGACTCCCCAAGTTCAAGAACTTTGTCGATCTCGGCTCCGATCTTGATCGTGCCATGATTGAGCACTTGCGACATTACAACTTCGCGCACACCATCCACTCTCGAAAGTCGACGGTGGTCGGAATTGAAGAGCCCATAACCCCAAATCTAGAGCGTGTGCTCCACATGCTGGAGTACTCCGGCGTCGTTCGCGACGGCGGCAGTCAGAGTCGAGGCGGAAGGACGTTCCGAAGGTACATGATGCACTCCGCGTTGATAGCAACCGAAAACGCACTTTCACTAGGAAGAAGCTTCCCGATCAGGGCAATCTCCGCCGGATTGCAGGGGGGCACATCCAGCATAATAGCTCGGGCCAAAGCATCAACTCTACTAGGTCACGGCTATGAGGAACGCTGCAAACTGAGCCTATCTCCTTGTCCAAAGTGTGGCACGGAGCGGAGTCTTTCGGAACAAAAGTTCTGCATGAAGTGTGGAACTGAGCTACGCGATGGAAGCATTTACGACCAGCTGCTAAGAAGTCCGGTTTCGAACCTCCCGTTACCTGAACGAAAGATCACCGACATTCAGAATCTAACGCACATGAGGACAGTCAACGACATTCTCGCTGATGAGAAGCAGAAGCTACTCAGTGTTCCGTACATTGGACCTTTCTGGGCCAAGCGCATTCGCGCGGCGGCAGAAGAATTTGTGAGCATGTGAGCGAGGCGACGATGTTGACCACATTCAACCTTAGCGAATCCGCAGCCAACCTCAACCCAAATGCAATCTGCGCCCCCATGCCTCCCGAGAACAGATCGGCGATTGATGTATTTTATTCATCACGCGATACAACTCTCAGCTGGTTGTTCATGGAGCCCTTTTCCCAGCAGCCGGAGCTTCGAGCAAATTTGCTACTACTTCTTTTCTCTGCTGCCGAAACTTACTTCCGCAGAGTGATAGGAGAGGTTCTGTCGATGTGTCCAATAGCAGCGGAACAAGCGGCAAGCCAACAGATCCCCCTAGGGTCCGTCGCCATGTTTGGCCCTCAGCGACTGGGCTTTAGCATTTCTGACACAAAAGGACTTACCTCCTCGGGCGAAATTCAATCACGCACGCAGAAGCTGTTGGGAATAAGCATTGAGCGAAATAGCTCACTTGGCGTCGCGATCTCACAATTTGAATCAGTGTGCACCCTCAGGCATGCAATCGTCCATTCCTCCAGAGAGTTGCTCTACAACAATAGAAAGGATCTAAAAGTCGCGATGGCAGGCCGGATCGCCGTCCAAGTTGACGACCTCAGCGCCCAAGATATCGTCCAGATTGTTGTAAATGCAGTTCGCGCATACAACAACAGAATCGGAAACGACGTTATCGAACGCTGGTTTGTGCAGCAGCACCTTATCGGGAAATGGAGCACTGACAGAGAAATATTCAATACCGCAATCGATTTCTTTCAATCAAAGATGGATGGACTCCCTAGAATTAGCAATTATCAACTATACCGCTCGCTATCTAAGACCATGAGAGCCAAGAAGGTCCGCTAGCAACCCAGCTGCACAGCCATTCCCGTGCCCATCATCCCATCGCTACAGACAACACCCAGGTCACCACACACACATAGGCCAACAACGCCAGGCTGGCCGCCAGCGTGGACCGCAGAATCGCCGACTCCTGGCCCACCAGCTTCACCGCCGCGGCCGCAATGGCAATGGATTGCGGCGACACCAGCTTCGCCATCACACCACCCGCGGTGTTCGCAGCCACCAGCAACGCCGGGGCCACCCCGATCTGCTCCGCCGTCACCGCCTGCAGATGCGCGAACAAGGTGTTGCTGTTCACCACCGACCCGGTAATGAACACCCCCATCCAGCCGATTACCGGCGACAGCACCGGGAACACCCCACCGGTTTCCGCCAGCGCCAGGCCGATCGTGGAAGAGGCTCCGGAATAGTTGGTGATGTACGCCACCGCCATCACCAGCGCCACCGTCGCTAGCGGCTTCCACATCTCCCGCCCGGCCTGGGCCAGCTCCTGCCCCGCCGACCGCAGCCCCAGCTTCGGCGACAACAATGCCGTCAGCAGCGCCGCGATCAGGATGGCCGTCCCCGCTGCACCCAGCCACCCTACATTCCAAACCGCCGGCAGCGTATGCGCTTCGGCCACCAGCGGCGGCAGCTCCTGCACCCGCTGGTGCAGCAACCCAACCGGCAGATGCAGCACCGTGCCGGCCAGCGCCCCGCCCGCCGCGAACAACCCTTTGAATGCCGGCAGGCTCCACACCAGAATGGTGGCGGTGAGCAGATAGAACGGCGACCACGCCAGCAGCACCTCTTTCAACGACCAGCGCTGCGCCGACACCGGCGGAGCCTCGGCCTCGCGATAGATCCGCTTCGGCTGCCAGAACTGCATGAACCCCGCCAGCGCCGCCATGCCCGCCAGCGGACCGACGATGTCCACCAGCTCCGGCCCGAGCAGCAGCAACACGGCAGTCTGCACGCCACTGAACACCAGGCCCACCACCAGCAGCACCGGCCAGGTTTCGCGCACACCGCGCCAGCCGTCCAGCAGCATCACCAGCGCCGCCGGCAGCAGCGCCGCGCAGACCTGCACCAGCGGCACCAGCTTCCACGACATGTCCTGCAGCGGTACCCCGCCCTGCTCCGCCCCCACCAGCACCGGAATGCCGATGGCCCCATAGGCCCCGGCCGCGCCATTGGCGATCAGGCACAGCATGGCCGCCTTCAGGGGGCGGAAGCCCAGTTCCACCAGCAGCGCCGCGCAGATGGCGATGGGCACACCGAAGCCGGCAGCGCCCTCCAGAAAGCCGCCGAAGCAGAACGCTATCAACAGCACCTGGATGCGCTGGTCGTCGGAAATGGTGGCGATGCTGCCGCGGATGACTTCGAACTTGCCGCTGCGGATCGCCAGTTTGTACAGCCACACCGCCATCAGCACGATGAAGCTGATCGGGAAGATGCCGTTGGCGATGCCGAGCAGGGCTGCGCCGGTGATTTCGCCCAGCGGCATGCCGAAGCCGAACCAGGAGACGGCGATTGAGACGGCTACGGCGAGGAATGCGGCGGTGAGACCCTTGAGGCGCAGGACTGTCAGGGCTAACAGGAAGACCAGGACTGGGAGTGCGCCCATGAGGGCGGACAGGTAGGTGTTGCCGAGTGGGTCGTAGTTCTGTTGCCACATGGGTTTGGGGTTCCGTGCGGTTTGGAATTCAGAGCAGCCGGGCAAGCCCGGCTCTACGGGTCAGGAGACTTTGTTGGGGCAGCTGCGGCCTTCGGCGAAGTCGGTGAGGTTGCCGAGGGTGATGGCGGAGATTTCCTGCAGGGCCTCGGCGGTGAAGAAGCCTTGGTGTCCCGTCACCAGCACGTTCGGGAAGGTCATGAGGCGCTGGAAAACGTCGTCATCGATGATCTCGCCAGACAGGTCCTGGAAGAACAGCGCGCTTTCCTGCTCGTAAACGTCAATGGCCAGATGGCCAAGGTGCCGCGACTTCAGGGCGCGGATCACCGCATCGGTGTTCACCAGCCCACCGCGCGACGTATTCACCAGCATGGCCCCGGGCTTCATCAGCGCCAGCGAGGCCTCGTTGATGAGGTGGTGCGTGTCCGGCGTCAGCGGGCAATGCAGGGACACGATGTCCGAACGGGCCAGCAGTTCGGCCAGCGGCACCATCTCGCCGATGCCGTCGAAGGCAGAACTGGGGTATGGGTCATACCCGAGCACATTGCAGCCCATGCCTTTAAGTATGCGTGCCGTGGCCAGCCCGATCTTGCCGGTGCCGACGATGCCGGCCGTGCGGCCATGCAACGTGCGGCCCAGCAGGCCGTCGAGCATGAAGTTGCCTTCGCGCACGCGGTTGTAGGCCCGATGGGTTTGGCGGTTGAGGGTCATGATCAGCGCCAGTGCGTGCTCAGCCACGGCTTCAGGGGAGTATGCCGGCACGCGGGCGACGAACAGGCCCAGCCGCTCGGCGGCGGCCAGGTCCACATTGTTGAAGCCCGCACAGCGCAGCAGCACGGCGCGGATGCCCTGCCCGTGCAACGCCTCGAGCACCGGCGCGTCCAGGCGGTCGTTGACGAACACACAGACGGCTTCGCTGCCCTGGGCCAGGGTGGAGGTGGTGAGGTCAAGGCCTACGTCGAAGTAGGTGAACTCGAACCGGCCTTCACCACCCGCATGCTGGTTGGCGGCCTCCAGAAAGTGACGGTCATAGGGGCGAGCGCTGAAAACGGCAGTCTTCATGGTGTGGCCTCTGGGGGAGCAGTTCAACAGTAACCCAGATGGTAGGGGCGGCACCTCAGTAAAAGATGTCAAACCGTGACCGGGGGCACGCTGGGGCTGCCGTTTGCTGTCGGTCGCCGACCACGAATGCCCGGCCACGGTCGACTGATCGTCGGCGACCACCGAAAATCATCGTGCGCGGATTCGGTAGCGTCGGTCGACAGACGACGACCCGGAAACACCCAACATCCGGTAACGCATCAACCAAAATCGAAACCGCTGTTGCTCCGACATGCTCGAGCGCAACCAGCCCAGCATCAACTCCGTTAGCCGCCACCCAATCCCGCCACACCACAAATCCGCCCTGACCATTCCTCGAACTGAGCGGCTCCATCTCCCCCATCGCCTGCCAAGAAAGACTCAAGCACCTCCACCAGATCCCGCAGCTTCGCGTCGCCACTGCCCGCGTCGAACTTCGCCTCCAGAAATGCATTCATAGCGTCATAGGCCTGCTGGTCACCAAAGAGGGCTGGACCGTCTGCATCAGCTCGGCCAGAAGATGCACGGATACCGGACCCGAAGACGTCCGCCCCCCTTACCTGAGCCACCGCATCAGCCCAGTCCCGAAGCATCGCGGGATCATTCGGCGAACCATCAGCCCATACATGGCACGAAGTGCTCGAAATCACGTCAACGATGCAGTCGTGCCCCTGGCCGCGATCATCATAGCGTCGCAAGAAGAAGCACATCGCAAGAAACGACTGCTCCAGGGTGAGCGGATCTGCAGCACCAATGTCCATCGGCAACTTACTCACTCCTCATCGACGCAGGCGAACTCGAACGCCTTTCACCGCACATATGCTGATTGGCAGCTCCATGTCGAACCGTGACCGGGGCAGGTTGCTCAACGGACTGTGCCGCGATAGCCTTCAAACTCCCAGGCGAACTCCTCGGATAGCTTGGTGGCGATCTGCATCCAGTCGTATCCTTCACAGCGATCGATGACTTGCTGGATGCGGGCCTTGATCGCAGCAAGATCATACTCTTCCACGATCCACAGCCCCTTCCCTTCACGGAGCGGCTCGCCCCATGTCATCTGAGTCTGGACACAGAGATCGAAGTTATCTGCGCCCGAGCTATCTGGCATCCCAATCTGCAGAAGCAAGTTCAAATGGAAGTCGCGCGGATTCTCAGGACTCCAGGTCGCGATGTCCTCGGAATCGCAGCTGAGGCGTTTCAGAACCCCCTTAATTTTCATCTCTCATCCATTCGCAGCTACTGATGCTGCAGCGGAGCGGCAACCCACTCTCGGCGACGGTTTCAATCATCTGCAATCTCAAAAACTGCAGCAAAGCGAGCACCTGCTTCAGGCAACACCAGCTGGACAATCTCCCGGTTGAGCAACGTCACGCCATCATCGGCGTACAACAGACTGCCATGCGGAAAAAGCAGGCGGGACTGCTCCTCCATGCAAAGGCAAACACAAGGCTCTACCGGCCTGGCTGTCAGCCGATACCCCTGTGGCGTGACGTCGTGACTGTAGAGCCCCTTGCGCGCCATAGCGACGAAGGTTCGAATTGCGTACTGATAGCACGCCTCGGATTCATATAAAGACCTGTCGTCAACCACAACCACCTCAAACCGGTTCGGCAGTCCGTCCACGATGGAACCTGTCTCCTCCCAGCGGGATATGGAGGCAGTGGTCGCTTTCGGCACCGTGCCCGTTCCTCCGGAAGCGAAGTGATGGAGCCGCCCTTCCAGATCAAATGCAAACCAATCGAGGTCATTGACCTCGAGGAATCCAACGTCCATCTCATCCATGTTCGCAGACTGCATCGACATCGTTGCGATTCCTTGTGCTAGACGGCCCAAAGGCCGATGGTGCCTTCGCGATCATGGTACCAGCAGCCGGGCAAGCCCGGCTCTGCGAGATCTCCCACACCAGAATAAGTCGCGCAGATGTCCGGCGACTTGGTAGCGTCGGTCGACAGACGACGGCCGTGAAACATCCAACATCAGGTAACGCATGACCCCAAATCGATACCGCCGCCGATCTGACATTCTCGAAGCCTGATCGCCCAGCACCAACAGCAGCCGGGCAAGCCCGGCTCTACGAAATCTTCCGCACCAGATCCAATCCATTCTCATCCCGGACCGCGTAGATAAGTTCATACTGAAAAGACAGCACAAACCGATGCCCGTGCTGCTTCGCAAACACCTCAATCAACCGGTAGATCTCACGCAGGCTACGCAACATATGGGCAGCCCGGAAGTGGAACGTCATCGTCAAACCCACGCTCCACTCCACCTGCATGCCTCTTGCCCCTAAAGCAATCGGGACAGCGTGCTGCTTGAAGCCAAACCCGCACCTGCACCCAGGCAGCAGTCCACCCCAGATGTTATCGCCGAATTCGCTCGGCAGACTCAGCGAGCGGAGCGTGAACACCACATCGTCCAGCGTCACACCCGACTCGATTTCCAGCACCATCATCAGGCTCAAACCCGAACCCCCTGCGCCTTGGGCGACAGCCCGCCGTTTCGGCCGGGCTGCGCTCGAATGGAAATCCCGCGCCGCACCGTGGGCAAGCCGTTCCATCCTGCCCGACCTACCATCGCCTGAGCGGGCGGATCAGTTCAACGTCCTCGCCCCAGGCGCAGTCCGCCAGCGCCATGTCGTGCTTGGACTGCAGGTCCTGCCAGTACGTCTTCGGTTCGCCGAAGTAGCGACCGAGCCGCATCGACAGTTCCGCACTGATGCTGCCGCGTCCGCCAATGATCGACTCCAGCCGCCCGCGCTTCACCCGGATGGAGTCGGCCAGCCGGCGAATGGAAATGCCCATCGGGCCCAGGTAGTCATCCATCAACACCCGCCCCGGATGGATCTTCGGTGAGGGTTGAAACAGCAGCGCGGGCGCTGCCGTTCCGCTTTCAGGTGCGCCCTGCGGGCGCTCCGGGTTTGTGGGTTCAACAACACCTGCACAGCAACACTGCTCGCACATGGGATCCTCCCGATACGGGGTAACGAATGAGTTCACGAAGGGGCAACGCAGCGCGCAGCGAAGGCGCAGCGGGATTCCGATCAGATGGCCGGGGTAGTGCCCGGCGTTACACGCATTGAAAGCGCGCGCGAAGAGGCAACGCCAAAGGGCGGCAGGCGCGCGGAAGACGTAAGCGAAGGCCTCGAGTGGGCAGCTCGAAGCGATGGATGAAGGCCCAGAACGTGTACATCTCAGACTCCCGGGAAAGGCCTTTCCCCCTATGGGAAAGGCGTCGGGAGGCTAGAACCCGTCATTTGCGAAACGGAGCAGGCTTATTTCCCCCGTTTGGGGGTGTTGTATTCACCGCCCTCCCGACCTGGGACATCCAAGCTTCGCAAATGTGGAGGGTTCTAGTCTCCGAGGCACACCGTGCCGGAAGGCGAATCGGATGTGAAGTCGCTGTTTTCATGCAGTCCGCGCGATTTCGATAGGCACCATCTATCGTTGACGCGTATGGCTCGAGAAACGGCGTTTTGGCGCATGTTTCGCGCCAGAATGGCCACTATCCGCTGGCAGTTTGGCGCGTAGCTCGAGCCACCCGATCGTACTCGCACGCATCTGAGGTGTCGCATGCGCCTCACAATCCGGCCGGTCGTGAACCGACCAACCGACAACTGCCGACGAACGACGCATCAGGGTACCCGCCCAACTGAAATGAACTAGAAAGCTCTCTCTGACGATTGAAGTAGCCTGACCCATGCTACTCAGAGAGATGACGATGCGTACGGCTCCCTACCCCACCCCAGGTGAAATCCTGTTGCACGAGTTCCTGGAACCCATGGGCATCACCCAATACCGCTTGGCCAAGTCCATCGACGTACCACAGCGCCGCATCGGACAGATCGTAACGGGAGACCGGGCGATCACCGCCGATACCGGCCTTCGCCTCTCACGCTACTTCGGGGTTCTACCCCGATATCTCTCCGGGAACCGCCCTGCGCCCTGCTTGTTCGCAGAGGAAAATAGTTCGCGCGCAATGACTATGGATTCGAGATGACTGAGAAATACATACGGGCCAGCTACTCAGGCCAGTCGATATCGCTAACGTCCATCCACTCCAACCTCTCTGACCTCACCAATGGAGCCCCAAAGAAATCCTCAACTGCCATCCACGCTACAGACGGAGCAACAAAAGAACCCGCAGGTGCAAGCTGATCATCTCCAGCATCAATAATCACACTCATGCTCTCGATTGAGCCAACAGAATGAAAGCTCTCCCCGCGGGCTGCGCAATCGTACCTGACAGAAATACCACCTTTTCCATTATCAAGGACATACAACATCGAAAGCATGCCCTCATCCGTGACGTACATAAAGGCACCATCACCAGTGGCGACGCTCCACTTATCAACCGAATAGTCGAGAAAGTAGTTTCTATAATATTCAAGGACTGGACTTTGATTGATATCATCGCCCAAAAAATGACTCGAAATTCCGTTCATTCATTTCACCTTTGCTCTTCGCGCAGCACGCGTTCGCGTTCCTGCTGGCGCAGGACTTCCTGGGCGGCACGCTCTTCAGCCTGCTGCGCCGACGCCTGCGTTGCCATGCCCGCCATCAACAGAAGCCACGCCGCGCGGCCTCCCTGCCTGTTACCGATCATCCGTGCACCCACGTTCTGTTGCCACACCCCACGTCGTGCGGGGGCGGCAAGTATGCCTGTGCCCTGAGGGCGATCAACGGGTTACGCCCTCACCAAGAGCGCCCCACAGGTGTTATCGGCCACGCTGCGAACTTCTTTAGGCCCTTCGTGCGGCCACCAGTAGAAGTACTGGCCGCGTGCCGGTGCTTTCGCCGATGCCCCGCCACCGGGGCGGTGGGAAGCTCAGCGCCTCATCCCCCACTGGCCCTGCTGATGAATACCCGCCACGACACCAGCTCCGGCACCCCGGACATCCTGCCGCGCCCGGATTTCCACTTCCACGGCCAGGTCGGACGCACCTACCAGGATTCGGACCCGGCGCAGTTTCCGCAGCCGGTCCAGGCTCCCAAGGGTGCCCCCAACATCGTGCTGATCCTGCTGGACGATGTGGGCTTCGGGCAGTTCAGTACCTTTGGCGGTGGCGTGCCCTCGCCCACCATGGACCGGCTGGCGGCCGAGGGACTGCGTTACAACCACTTCCACACCACCGCGCTGTGCAGCCCGACACGGGCAGCACTCATCACCGGCCGCAATCATCACTCGGCTTCGTTCGCCGGGATCACCGAGCTGGCCACCGGCTATGACGGCTACTGCTGCGTGCTGCCGCGCAGCTGCGGCACCATCGGCGAGGTGCTGCGCCAGAACGGCTACATGACCGCGTGGATCGGCAAGAACCACAACACGCCCACCTGGGAGTTGAGTGCGGCCGGTCCGTTCGATCGCTGGGCAAATGGATTGGGCTTTGACTACTTCTACGGCTTCAATGCCGGCGACATGAACCACTGGAACCCGCTGCTGTTCGAGAACCGTGATCTGGTGCCGGCCTCGGATGACCCGGACTACCACCTCACCGAGGACCTGGCCGACAAGGCGATTGCCTGGGTACGCCGGGCCAAGAGCATCGCGCCGGACCGGCCCTACTTCCTGTATGTGGCTCCCGGCGCCACGCATGCACCGCACCAGGCACCGCAGGCGTGGATCGACAGGTTCAAAGGCCAGTTCGACATGGGCTGGGACGCTTACCGCGAACAAACCCTGGAACGCCAGAAGAAACTGGGCGTGGTGCCGGCCGACACCGACTTGACCGAGCGTTCGCCCGGGCTGCCGGCGTGGGAAGGGCTGGAGCCGGACCAGAAGGCCGTGTATGCCCGCATGATGGAAGTGTTCGCCGGGTACGGCGCGCAGGTGGATGCTGCGATGGGTCGGGTGATCGATGCGGTGAAGGCGCTGCCCGACGCCGACAACACGATCATTCTCTACATTGCCGGCGACAACGGCTCCAGTGCAGAGGGCGGGCTGGAAGGCTCGCTCAATGAGAACCTGTTCTTCAACGGCTTCTCCGAAAAGTGGCAGGACAACTTCGTGGTCATGCACGAACTGGGCGGGCCGAAGCACTTCAACCACTTCCCGTCGTCCTGGGCGCACGCGATGAACACGCCGTTCCAGTGGACCAAGCAGGTGGCCAGTCATTTCGGCGGCACCCGCAATCCGCTGATCATCAGCTGGCCCGAACGCATCAAGGACAAAGGCGCACTGCGCGAGCAGTTCCTGCATGTGATCGATATCGTGCCCACGCTGTACGAGGTGTGCGGGGTGACCGCACCGCGCGAGTTGAACGGTATTCCGCAGAAGGATATTGAAGGCATCAGCTTCGCGTTCAGCTTCGAACAGGGCGACGCACCCAGCAAACGGCGTACGCAGTACTTCGAACTGGGCGTCAACCGCGGGCTGTACCACGACGGCTGGATGGCCTCGGCCCCCAGCTTCGCGCCGTGGATTCCCAACCGCTCTGAAGACTGGACGCCGGACCAGCAGGTGTGGGAACTGTACAAGCTGGATGGCGACTTTTCGCAGGCGCATGACCTGGCTGCACAGCACCCGGACAAACTACGCGAGCTGCAGGACCTGTGGTGGGTGGAAGCGGCCAAGTACAGCGTGCTGCCGCTGGACTGGCGCGCGGTGATCCGCATGAACGCCGAAGCGATGGGCCGGCCCAGCCTGGTGGGCAAGCGTACCCAGGTGACCTATTACCCCGGCATGGTGGCGCTGCCCGATGCGGCCTGCCTGCCGATGCTCAACAAGTCGTGGAAGATCATCGCGCAGGTAGAGGTGCCGGCCAATGCCGAAGGCATGATCATCACCCAGGGCGGTTCGGAAGGGGGCTACGGGTTGTACATGAAGGAAGGCAAGCCGGCCTTCGTCTACAACTTCCTCGGCCAGGAGCGCCCCGTTTTCACTGCGGAGAAAGCACTGCCGCCGGGCAAGGCGCACATCGAGGCGCGCTTCGACTACGACGGCGGCGGCATGGGCAAGGGAGGCACGCTCACGCTTGCCGTGGACGGCCAGACCGTAGCCAGCGGCCGCCTGGAGCGCACCATTCCGATCCAGTTCTCCATTGGCGAAGGCCTGGATGTCGGGCTGGACACCGGGTCGGCAGTGGACTGGAGCTACACGCTGCCATTCCGCTTCACCGGCACCATCGACCACGTGGATGTGGAGATCTACCCGGAGAAGACGGCCGCCACCTCAGGGTGACGGCGGCGCGTACTCAAAGCGCAGCTCACGCATGCCCTTGCCCACCGCAGGCGTCACCGGTTCGATGCCGTCGCAGCCGTCGGCCAGCTTGCCGTCGATGCCCATCTGCGGCAGGCCGCAGCTGCCGTTGCTGACAATGCCCAGCTGCGGCAGGATCTCACGGGTGAAGGCTTCGCCGGCCTTGCGGATCTCGGCGCGACCGAGGGCGGCCGCCTCCGACATGTAGCGGACCTCAATACCGTGCAGGCGGTCGGCCAGCATCACGAACGCGTAGGTGTGGGGCATGCCGTCGCGTTCGAAGCTGAAATCCACCTGATACGCCGTGACCGCACTGGGCCTTGGCTGGTGATGCGGAGAGGTTTTTCCAGGAGCCTTCACCGGGATGCTGAAGGTGGAGATCGCCGACATCGGCGGCTCGGTCAACTTGCCATCCCACACGCGCAGCAACGCGTCACGCTCCTGCTCGGCCCGTGCCGCCACGTCCTGCTGGGACACAATGCCCACCGGGAAGAGGTATACGTCGATCCAGCCCGTGTTGTCATTCGGACGCTGATAGCGCAGCGACGCGCCGTAGGGGGCTTCGTCGAACCGGTTTTCGTAAACGAATTCCCAGTTGCCGATACGCTCCGGGAAAGTTACCGAGGTCTCGCGCAGGAAACCGCCCAGGAACGGCACCTCGTCCGGCGTCTCGTTCACACGGGTGAGCCGCGCGGCCAGACAATCGGTCACCACCGGCGTGAGGTGCCGGTCCAGACGGCCGGCCTTCTGTTCGGCAATCAGCGCATCCATCTGCGCGATGCGCAGTTCCGGGTGCTTCGCCAGCATCACGCGGTAGACCTTGATCGCGCTTTCCGCAGCGGCGACCTGTCGGGCCAGCTCGGGGGTGTCCGTGCCATGTTCGATCTGGAACGCGATGTTCCCGAACAGCATCTGCTGGGTCAGCTCGGTGGTGATCGGACTGCGATCCTTGTGCCCCTGCTCGGGCAGATCCATCACGTCACACAGGTTGACCTCGAACTCGCCGTTGTTCATCGCCCAATCGAGCAGCGCCTTCCGCACTTCCGGCGCGTCGGCTGCGTCTGGAGATTCCTCCAGCGCGCGGGTGTAGCGCAGGACCTTGGCGTGCGTGGATTCCTCGGCGTCGGCGGGCGCTGCCGGCTCTTCCGCCAGCAGCGGCCAGGCCAGGCCCAGGCAGAGCGGAAGCGCCAATGCGAGCGCAGTGCGGCGAAGCGCAGTGATGGATGCCATCGTCCTTGATTCCTGTGTTGTCGGTTTCGGTCCGACTTGGAGGATAGCAAGGGTTGCGTGACGTGGTGGCGACGGGGATCACAGCAGGCAATAGCAGGAGTGCCAGAGCACGGCGGATCGACTCGCACACTTCATCGAATCGGGCGTGGAGAGTCCATTCTTTGTCGTGAATGACCTAATCAAGCAGTACAGCTATTGTTTTCCGGCCGAAATCAACGACCATTGTTCCGAACACCGACGGAACAGACTCCATCTGGAACGTTACTGCGATGCCGCAACGCCAGCTCAGCGGCGCGTTGCCACACGGATGCTGAGAGGTCCGGTGCTCTCCATTACCAGTCACCTTGCCGCGTCAACGGCAACGTCCATTGAGAAGCAGTCACAGAGGCACCCATGATTCCCGAACAGTTCCGAGAATTCATGCAAGAGCTGAAGCATGCGACCGAAAACGGCGAGGCGCGATGGGAAACATCGCTGATAAACGGCTACACCTGCGAGAAGGACGAGTTCAGCTTCGGCATCTGGCATCAACGGCATGAGCACAACGGCATGGACGTCATCGGATTCACAGTGTCCGCCCCTTCAGGTCGCACTCGCTTCCTGGTTGAAGGAAACGAGGCCGATTTCGCCAGCATGAGCGACATCTATGCGGCGGCCTCCGCCGCAGCCAACCGTTTTCCAGAAAGGCTCAAGGGGCTGTTCCAGGCGCATGGAAATTGATTGAAGGCAGGCAATACGCCGCGGCCTACTGTGCGGAGAACTCCACGTTCCACTTGCCGTCGCGCAGCGCTAGAATGCTGGAATCCCGCGTCATGCAGAACACGGGCACCTGGGTGCTCACGCGCATGGGCTGGCAGTTGAATGGCGCATCCCCCACGTGGTCCCAGTCGTTCTTTCTGGACGAGAAGCTGTACAACTCCCAGACACCACTGAACGCATTCGCGTTCCAGCGGAAGGCCCAGCCAGAGGTCGCGGTATCCATCTGCACATCCCCGATGACGTAGGGCGGGCGGCCGATCTGCTGCCAGGTGTCGCCCTTGTCGGTGGAGTAATACACCTTGGAGAATGCGCCCTGCCCCCACAGTGCAGACACCACGCCCGTGCTGGGATTGACTCGCAGCGAGGAAGTGCGCGCGCGGGGCGGAATGGCCTTCCACTGCCCGGACGCCAGGTCCAGGCGCTGGGGCGTATTGCCGGCCAGCACGTAGTACTGGCCATTGACCAGCTGCCCCTGCGGTCCGGCCCACGCCCACATGTCATTGATGTCCATGGCGAACTCGCGTGCGAGCTTCAGATCACCCAGATCATCTGCGCGTGCCAGAAGGACGCGCAGGCGCACGGTTCGGGGCACAAACGGCATGTTGAGGATGGGATTGGGAACCCGGATGGCGCCTTCCTTGAAAGGATCGGTGTTTTCGACCGTGGTCACCAGCCAGTAGCCGTCCGCGTGGTCGATATCCATCACCGACTGCTTGCTGCCCAGTGCCGCCAGCTCGTTCCAGGTGGCTCCGCCGTCCCGGCTTTCGCGGATATGCCCGTCGTCACTGCCCGCCAGCAGGCGGCCGTCGTGCGCTTCCACCGAGGTGATCTGGCGCAAGGTATCCATCCCCATGTTGCTCCAGTGACCGTCGGGGGTGCGCTTGCGCAGTTGCCCGAAGTCGGCGGGGAAATACAGGGTGCCGTCGGGTAACACGGCGGGCTCGTCCTGAGACGGGAGCGTGACTGTGCGAGCCAAGCGCACGAACGCCTCCGGGTCCTCGGCGGACAGCAGCGCATTGATGGTGGAGGGTTTATTGACCTTGCGATCGTGGGCGATCAGCAGGTCGCCGACGAGGCCCAGTCCGGAGCCGACGTAGGCCCTTTCCATCGGGGAAGACATCGCCACGTCCACCGGAATGGGCGCGGGGTCCACCAGCTGCGACGCGAAGTTGCGGGATGCGGCGGCCACCGCGTCCTGCCGGCTGGCGTGCGCGATGGGCAGCATCACCGTCTTGTAGCCGCCGACATCGACAGACACATAGTCGCCCAGGTCCGTCACCCGCCCTGGCTTGATTTCGAAGGTGGGGCCGTCCTTCCACTCCAACGCGCCCCAGCCGGTGATGCGGTAGCTGCCTGCGGGCAGCCAGTCGCCAATGGCCTGCATCTTGGCCACGGCGGGGACGTCCGCCGCCATGATGATGCGGATCTCGCGCTTGCTGCCAACCGGGGTGACCACCAGCATGTCCTGTCCACCCTTGGAGAAGGACATGTAAGCGTAGCCATGCGTGGCCACGAGCTTGGCGGGGTCTTTAGACGCACCGGACGCGATACAGGGCACTGCGAACAACACCACCACCGCGAACATCCAGCTGCGCATGCGACTTTCTCCTGAAGTCCGGTCACACCGACCGGCAGGTGAGAACAACCGTTGGATTGGCCTGAATCAACTGACCTCGCGCCGCTCCCCAGCGGTCCGCGCTGTCGGCGATATTACTGACTGGCCGGGGCGGCGTGAAGAAGGCGGACGTAGGGACGGGCACTGAAAACAGCAGTCTTCATGGGGTTGCCTTGGCCAGACGTGATCCCGGTAAACCGGAATGCCACCCCGGAGAATATCCAGCATGCGCGCCTTGTCACGCGCCCGACTACTGACCCTCGCAACCACCGTGCTGATCGTGGTGATGGCATGCAACCCGCAGCTGTTACCCCTGGTGCCAGTGCTGGATGCCGTGGGCGCGGATGTGCTGGTGCTATTACTGGGCGTGCAGCTTGTTGCTCTGGCACCGTGGCTGCGCGCACAAGTAGCCGCTCAGCTTAGACTGGCGCGTTCGGTACCCGGAAACGCGCCCGATGGGCGCACTACTCCAACGGAACGTTTGGCATTTCTTTCAACCACACGTAGTTGCTCCGCGCACCATCGGAGTCAACGTACCCGATACTCAAGGCATATGTCTTTCCAGCTTCGACAGTCGCCTCGAAATCGAACTTCATGCTCATGGCCAAGAGAGACTTTTTGAGCAGTAATGGATGTGCAACACCGGAGTCCAGGGGCACCGGATTGGATACATGACCCTTGGGAAAAGGAGCCATGTGCATGTTGGCGGAGAAGAAGCGATGTTTCCCTGGAAGAATCTGCACAGGCCGCTGGAACATGCATCCCGTCAGGCAGGAAAACCCCGCCTTACGGCCATCGATGACAAGCACCATCGCAATGTCGCTCGGATGGAGAAGCGAAGCGACCTGCTCCCTTGGCAGTTCAGGGCCATCGTAAAGCCGGATGACATTGGGCCGCTCTGCGAAAGCAGACATAGGCAGCATGGATAAAGCCACCGCCAGCAGCAGTTTCGTATAGGACATGACGTCTCAGACCAGAGCACCCAACGACCGGACGGTCGCTCCTTATGGAACGACGCCTCCCTCTCCCGCACAGCCCGCCATACGGCGCGCTTCCCCGTGCAGATCGCGATCTTATGACAGCCCTATGTAGTAGGCAAGCCGGTACGAATCGACACCGCAAGGTCGGTGGGGATCTCGTTCGATAGACCCGCTTACGCTTGAGTAGTCCAAAACGGGCTCAGGGTTCTCTGCGGCCAGCAAGACATAGATGGTGGAGGGCTTGTTGACCTTTCGATCCTGGGCGATCAGCAGGTCGCCGACCAGCCCAGCCCGGAGCTGACGCAGGTTCTTTCCATCGCCGGCGTCGACGACACTCTGTGGATCAGCGAATGACCGGGTACTCAAAACGCAGTTCGCGACGGCCATCCAGTACTGCCGGCTGGATGGGGTCTTCGCCCACGCAGCCATCGGCCATCTGCCCATTGATCGCCATGTCGGGCGAGCCGCACCGTCCGGTGCTGGTGATGTCCACCTGCGGCAGCAGGGTGCGAGCGAAGTGCTCGGCCTCCTGCCGCACTTGTTTGCGGCTTAGCGTGTCGGCGTCGGCGCTATAGCGCAGCTTGATGGCGTACAGGCGATCGACCATGAAGACCAGCACCGAGTGGTAGCGCCTGCCGTTGTCCCGGTGGGTGTAGGTGAAATCAGCGGTGTACGCGGTGATCGTTTCGGGACGCGACTGCCGCCCGGCGGGAACGGACATTGCGCCCTTCAGCGGCACGCTGAATGTATCCAGGGCGCTCAGCGGTTCGCCGGTGGATACATCCCTCCAGGCAGTCACCAGCTGCTCACGTTCCGCCTTGGCCAACGTATCCAGATCCTGCTGGTTGATCGCGCCGATCGGGTAGAAGTACACATCCATCCAGCCGCTGACATCACCTTCGCGCTGGAAACGGACCGAAACACCGGACTGGAGTTCATCATAGCGATGCTCGTTCTGCATGACCCAACCGGTGGGCACCTTCAGCGGATAGACCACGTGGGATTCGCGAAGGAAGCCACCGAGGAACGGGGGCGACCCACCTTCGTCTCCCAGTGTGATTTTCTCTGTCAGGTTCTCTGCGCTGCACTCGCCCGCCAGCTTCTGCTCCACGTGTTCGCGGAGCTTGCCGCTGCGCTCGTGCTCGACGACAGGATCCAGTTCGGGCACTTTCCATTTCGGGTCATGCGCGAGGTAAGCCGCGTACACCTTCAAGGCGCTGCGTGCGCCTGCCAGCTGGCGCACCACCTCGTCGGCGTCCTGCGGGTGCTCGATCTGCCAGGCGACATTGCCGCCCATCATCTGCACCAGCAGCTCGCCGAACAGCGGCGCGTCATCCTTCTTGGGCAGGTCCAGGATGTCACAGACCAGCACCGTGTAGTCCGGCGTTTCCAGTATCCAGCGCAGCAACCAGTTGCGCATTTCCGGCGCGTTGGCTGCAAGCGGCGCAGCTTCGAGTGCGCGGGTGTAGCGCACGGCCCGGGCGGCATCGGTTTCGGTCTGGGTCGATGCGGCGGAGGTATCGGGCGCGGCGGCCCGGAGCTCGGACGCGGTGAATGTGGCCAGCGGCAGGGCAATGCCCAGCGCCAGGCGGTGAAGCCATGCGTTTGCCATCTTCCTTGAATCCCCTTCAGCCACCGGGGGTGGCCGCCGGGCCAAGCGTAGCAGGAGGCACCGCGCAAACAAAAAGCCCCGACCAAGGCCAGGGCTTTTTGCTGAAACTGGTGCCGGAAACAGGAGTCGAACCTGCGACCTACGCATTACGAATGCGCCGCTCTACCAACTGAGCTATTCCGGCTTAGCAGGCAATTCTAAGGTGACCGCCCCTCAGGGTCAATCTGCCACGTCCACGTCGCAGTCTCCAGGCGCTGAACGGGCACCGGGCGTTGACGCAATCGACCGTA
The DNA here is from genome assembly GCA_002387845.1 of Stenotrophomonas maltophilia. Lineage (GTDB taxonomy): Bacteria > Pseudomonadota > Gammaproteobacteria > Xanthomonadales > Xanthomonadaceae > Stenotrophomonas > Stenotrophomonas maltophilia_AG. Next base: position 35,363 of record DGLB01000041.1, read on the forward strand.
GAGTGGCGCAAAGCCTTGCTGGAACTGCCTGATGCCCTTGCGCTCCCGATGCCTTGGCCTGTTGCTGGCCCTGACCCTGTCCCCGCTGGCCACTGCCGCCACACCGGGCGACGCCCTGCCCACCCCGCCCGACCAGCATTGGCAGCCGCTGTTCCAGCAGGTCCAGCGCGCCCATCTGTTCCCCGACCAGAAGACCTTCGCTGATGCGGTGCCCAAGCGTGACCCGGCGGCCCTGGTGGCGGAGTGGCAGCGTGCCCGAACTCAACCCGGGTTCGACCTGGGCACCTTTGTCGGAGAGCACTTCACCCTTCCGGGTGAAGCCGCCGCCTACGTTCCGCCTGCTGGCCAGACACTGCGGGCGCATATCGAGACCTTGTGGCCGCACCTGACCCGCTCCACGCCCACGGCGGACCCCAACGGCTCACTGCTGCCGTTGCCCAAGCCTTACGTGGTACCCGGCGGCCGCTTCCGTGAGGTGTATTACTGGGACAGCTACTTCACCCTGCTGGGGCTGGCCTCCAGCGGGCGCTGGGATCAGGTGCGCGACATGGTGGACAACTTCGCCTGGCAGCTGGATCAGTACGGTCACATTCCCAATGGCAACCGCAGCTATTACCTGAGCCGGTCGCAGCCACCGTTCTTCAGCTTGATGGTGGATCTGCTGGCGACACATGAGGGGGATGCGGCGTATCAGCGTTATCTGCCGCAACTGCGCGCTGAGCATGCCTTCTGGATGCGGGGTTCAGAGGGCTTGGCTCCCGGTGCGGCGAGTGAGCGCGTGGTGCGGATGAACGATGGCAGCCTGCTCAATCGTTACTGGGATGCGCGTGCGGTGCCGCGTACCGAGTCGTGGACGGATGATCTGGCGACGGCCGCCAAGGCACCGGAGCGTGCGCCATCGCAGGTGTATCGCGATCTGCGCGCAGGGGCGGAATCGGGCTGGGATTTCAGTTCGCGCTGGCTGGTGCATCCGGCGGAACTGAGCAGCATTCATACGACGCAGATTGTGCCGGTGGATCTGAACAGCTTGCTGTTCCACCTGGAAAAGACGGTGGCGCGGGCCAGCAAGGCGGCGGGTGAACGCGGGGAAGCGCGCGTGTTTGAGCACATGGCGGAGAAGCGCGAGCGCGCGATCAACACGCTGCTGTGGGACGAGCGTCAGGGCTGGTATGCAGACCGTGATCTGGAACATGGAACGCCTCGCCCGGCGCTGACAGCGGCTGCACTATTTCCGCTCTGGTTGAAGGTGGCCAGTCCGGCGCAGGCGCGCCGCACGGCGGACGGGGTCCAAACGCAGTTGGTACGCGAAGGTGGACTGTTAACCACGACCGAGAACACCGGGCAGCAATGGGATGCGCCGAACGGTTGGGCTCCGTTGCAGTGGGTGGCCGTGGATGGGTTGCAGGCGTATGGGCAGGAGGCGCTGGCGCGGCAGATCGGCGTGCGGTTCCTGCACACGGTGCAGGCGGTGTATGACCGCGAAGGGAAGCTGGTGGAGAAGTATGTGGTGGATGGGTCGGCCGGCGGCGGCGGCGGGGGTGAGTACCCGTTGCAGGATGGATTTGGGTGGAGCAACGGGGTGGCGTTGGCGTTGTTGGATCGGTTGTGTGCGGAAGGGAAGCGATGTGAGGGTGCGGGGGATGTGGAGTGACGGTGTGGACGGGGTATTCGTTCGCGTAGAGCCGGTTTCGGTTTGGGATCATGCGTTACCGGGCGTGGAGCGTTTCACGGCAGTCGTCTGACGACCGACCCTACCGGGTCATGGTATTTGGCGAATGGTCGCGCGATTCAGAGCGGGTCATTGCATTTGGCGGGTGGTCGCGCGATGTCAGAGCGGGTCATTGCATTTGGCGGGTGGTCGCGCGATGTCAGAGCGGGCCATGGCATTTGGAGGGTGGTCGCGCGATGTCAGAGCGGGTCATGGCATTTGGCGGGTGGTCGCGCGATGTCAGAGCGGGTCATTGCATTTGGCGTGGGGCCGCGCGATGCGATCGCAGGTCATGCCGTCCGGTTTTGTACGGATCGAGCGATGCAGTACTGCGCGAGGTAGTAGGTCGCCAGCACGATCAGGCTGGCGGCGGGTAGGCCACCGCCGAAGCGATCCCAGGCGAGCGTGCAATCGCTGATGACAAACAGCACCGCACCCACGGCGGCGAAACGCGGGTCACGTTGGGCGGGATCGAGGCGCGTGCGCGGCGTCCATGCGCGGGCCAGTGCCAGGGTGGCCATCAGTGCCAGCACCGCCACGTAAGCGACGACCGGGATGCGAAGCTCACCGGGGAGCAGCGGCCACAGGCCGACGAGGTTGCTGCCGGCGAAGAGGGCGAGCAGCGCGGCGGACAGCAGGAGTGCCCTGCCCGCTTTGAAGCCGGCGCGGAAGGCGACGATGTAGCACAGGTGCGCGAGCAGGAACGCGACCAGACCGGGCACGAAGGCGTCGAACGGCAGCATCAGGGCAATGTCGCCGATGCAGGAGAGCGCCATGCCGGCCAGGATGGCGCGGCGGTAGGTGGGGTCACCACTTGCCCGCCATGCGATGGCGGCAATCAGCAGCGTGGTGAGCGGCTTGGCGATGTAGTGCAGCCAGCGGCCGTCGCCGTCCAGCGACGCGCCCACGATGGCGGCCACAGCCGCCAGCAGAATGGGCACGTCGCGGCGCAGGTTCATCGCGCCTTCCAGAGCTCGGCCAGGCGGTCCGGCTTGCCGGCGATGCGCTCCAGCTTCGGGTACTGCAGGCCACCGTGATAGTCGATCTGCACGCTGTTGATGCGGTCGAAGCTGCGCACCAGCAGGGTGATGGGTGCCTTGTCGGTCTTCGCGTTGGCGACCGCGTCCCTGAGGTCGTCGCTCTTGTACACGCGGCCGTTGACCGCCTGCACGGTCATGCCCGGCGCAAGGCCGGCGTTGAACGCAGGGCTGTCCCACAGCACGTCGGCGATGACGCCGCTGTCGGTCACGGTCAGACCGAGCGAGTAGCTGAGATTGACGGCTTTGGCACGCGTCTGCAGCGCCTTGAAGGCGTCGTTCGGGGTGTCGGTGTAGGCCAGCTTCCAGCCGGCCGCTTCCAGGCCACCGATGAGCGGGCCGTGGCCGTCCAGGCGCTCGCGCAGGAAGGTCGCCCAGTCGTACGGCGCGATGCCGTTCAAGGTGCTCACCACGTCCTCGAAGGTGTAGGTGTTCACGTTCCAGTCGCCGTCGCGCATGCCGAAGAAGGCCTTGGCGAAATCATCCAGGCTGCGCTTGTTACCGGTCAAGGCGCGCAGCTTGCCCTCCACGTCCAGCCACACCATCTGCCCGCCGGAGTAGTAGTCCTCGCTCATCTGGTAGTTGCGGAAGGCCAGCGCGCGGCGCTGGGCAATGGTGGGGTCGTTGGTGGTGTCCTGCAGGTTGCGCCAGGCCAGGCCGGGACGACCGCGGTCGTAGGTGGCGGCCACGTTGGCCAGCATGTCGCGGGTCTGGTCCACGCTCCACAGGCCCGAGCGCGCGGCCAGCACCTGGCCCCAGAACTGGGTCTGCCCTTCATACAGCCACAGCAGGCTGTCGCCCATCGGCACGTTGAAGTTGGCGGTGGTGAGGTCAGCACCGCGCCGGTACTTGCCGTTCCAGGAGTGGTTGAACTCATGCGGCAGCAGATCGCGGCCGAGCCAGGTGCTGTCCCAGTCGGTGAAGTAGCCGGTGTCGCCGCTGTTTTCGCTGGAGCGCTGGTGCTCCAGGCCGATGCCGCCCAGCTGGCTGGTAAGTGCCAGCAGGAACTCGTAGCGATCGAAGTGGCGCGCGCCGTAGAGCTTGTAGATCTGCTGCACCAGCGCGCGGTGCGCCTGGATCTGCTCGGGCTTTGCCTCCAGCGACTTGGCGTTGTCGGCGAACACGTTCAAGCGCACCGGCACGTTCGCACCGGGGTCGAGATCGAACTGCCGGTAGTGCTGGCCGGCGAACAGCGGCGAGTCGACCAGGTGGTCGTAGCTGATCGGCTTGAACACCACGGTGTCACCGTCGCGGCGTTCGGTTTCCAGCGCGGTGGCGTATTTCCAGCCCGGCGGCAGGGTGACGGTTGCCTGGGCCTGGATGTTGCGGGTGTTCACGCCGGCGGGGTACAGCGAGTTGGCGTTCCATTGCAGGTTGAGCATGTCCGGGGTCATCACCACCCTGCCCTGGGTGCCGCCCTGCGAGGACATGAAGTTGAAGTTGGCGACGATGTCGCTGGCACCCTGCGGCACGTTTACGGTGAAGGCGTAGACGTTGTACGGGTCACGGGTCCAGGTGAGCGGCTTGCCGTTGGCGGTGACCTGCAGGCCGGCGAGTTTGTCGATCGGGCCACTGGGGGAATGCGCGCCGGGCAGCCACTGCGGGTACAGCAGGGTCAGTGGGCCGGGCTGTGCCGGAATGGTGGCCTTGACCTTGAAGATGCGGCGGCCGATGTCGCGGGCGTCAACGTCGATGCGCAGGGTGCCGGGGAACGGGACGTCCTGCGGCGGCGGGGTCTGGGCAGATGCGCCGGCGGTGGTGAACAGCAGGGCGGAGAGGATGGCGGCGCGCAGGTGCATCAAGGTTGGATCCGGTGGGGCTGGATCCTTGATGCTAGACCTGTGGGAGGGAGCGTTACATGGCCGAAGGTCATGCCTTCGTCGCCTGGAGTGGTGTTATCGGCGGTCGACTGTCGTGCGACCCTACCAGTGCAACACCGCATCGGTGCCACATTGCGCCAATCCCACAACGCGCCGGTGCAACATTGCACCCATGCAACATCGTGCCGGTGCAACACCGCACCAATGCAACATCGCGCCGGGGCGGTCGTTGCAACCGCCTGCAATGCTCAGGAAATCAAGCGCAGCCGCAGTTCTTTCGGCAACGCGAACACCATCGATTCGGGCTCGCCGTCCAGTTCGCCGACACTATTGGCACCGAGCTCGCGCAGACGGGCGAGTACGCCATCCACCAGAACCTGCGGCGCGGATGCGCCAGCAGTCAGGCCGATATGCTGCTTGCCCACCACCCACGCCGGGTCGATCTCGTGGGCGCCGTCGATCAGATAGCTTTCCACGCCTTCGCGGATGGCCAGCTCACTGAGGCGATTGGAGTTGGAGCTGTTCGGCGAACCCACCACCAGCACCAGGTCGCAGCGCTTGGCCAGGTCGCGCACGGCGTCCTGGCGGTTCTGGGTGGCGTAGCAGATGTCGTCGTTCTTCGGACCCTGCATCGCCGGGAAGCGTTCACGCAGGGCATCAATGATGCCGCGCGTGTCATCCACGCTGAGCGTGGTCTGGGTGGTGTAAGCGAAGTTTTCCGGCTGGTTGATGTGCAGCGTGGCCACCTGCTCCACATCTTCGACCAGATAGATCTGGCCGGTGCCCGCTTCGCGGTTCCACTGGCCCATGGTGCCCTCCACTTCCGGGTGACCGGCGTGGCCGATCAGCACCACGTCGCGGCCGGCACGGCAGTGACGGGCGACTTCGAAGTGCACCTTGGTGACCAGCGGACAGGTGGCGTCGAACACCTTCAGCCCGCGGCGCTCGGCTTCCTGGCGTACGGCCTGGGACACGCCGTGCGCGCTGAAGATGACGGTGTTGTTGTCCGGCACCTCGTCGAGCTCTTCGACGAAGATCGCGCCGCGCTGCTTGAGATCGTCCACCACGAAGCGGTTGTGCACCACTTCATGACGCACGTAGATGGGCGCGCCCAGCGTTTCGATCGCGCGCTTGACGATCTCGATCGCACGATCGACACCGGCACAGAATCCACGCGGGTTGGCAAGCAGCACATCCATCAGACAGGTCTCCCGGCCAGCGCCGGCTTGATGTTACGGGTTGGCATTATCCGCCTTTTTGGCGGACTTGCCCTCAAACAGCCCAAATACCGCAATGCCAATGGCTCCGACCACGATGGCGGCGTCGGCAATGTTGAACGCGGGCCAGTAATGGTCACCGACATACCACTGGATGAAATCGACCACGTGACCGTGTACCTGGCGGTCGATGACGTTGCCAATGGCCCCGCCGATCACCAGGGCGTACGGGGCGGCGCTGCGCCAGTGGCCGCGCGGGGTGCGCGACAGCCAGAACGCCATCAGGCCGCTGATGGCCACCGCCAGCGCGGTGAAGAACCACAGCTGCCAGCCACCGGCGTCGCTCAGGAAACTGAACGCCGCACCGGTGTTATAGGTGCGGTACCAGTTCCAGAAGCCATCAATGACGGCCACCGGCTGGAACTCGGGCAGGCTGGACAGCACCCAGGCCTTGGACCACTGGTCCAAGCCGATGATGGCCGCCGACAGCAGCAGCCACACCAGCGCATTGGGACGCACGCGGGAAGCGCTCATCAGAACCACCTGCGGTTTTCGCCGGCACCGTCGACGTTGCTGGCGCAACGACCGCACAGTTCCGGGTGGGCGGCGACCACGCCGATGTCGGCGCGGTAGTGCCAGCAGCGCACGCACTTCTGCTTTTCAGTGGGCTGGGCGCTGACGAACACCTCGTCGGTGGTCGCCGGACGCACGCTGACGTCACCACTGATGAACAGGAAGCGCAGTTCATCGGCCAGCGGAGCCCAGCGCGCGGCGGTTTCCTCGTTCGCGGCAACGGTGATCTCCGCTTCCAGCGCGGCACCGATGGCCCCGTTGGCGCGCATCGGCTCCAACACCTTCGCCACCTGCTCGCGCACGGCCAGCAGCTGGTCGAAGTCGGCGGCGTTCAGCGGTGCGTCGGCCGGCAGCGGGGCCAGGCCTTCGTACCAGGTGGAGAACAGCACGTTGTCGCTGCGCGTGCCCGGCAGGTAGCCCCACAGCTCGTCGGCAGTGAAGGTCAGGATCGGGGCCACCCAACGGGTGAAGGCTTCGGCAATGTGGTACATCGCGGTCTGCGCCGAACGGCGGCCACGCGAATCCACCGGCATGGTGTACAGACGGTCCTTGGTGACGTCCAGGTACAGCGAGCCCAGGTCCACGCTGCAGAAGTTCAGCAGCAGCTGCACGATCTCGGCCATGTTGTAGGCCGTGTACGACGCCTTGATTTTCTCCTGCACCTGCCAGGCGCGGTGCACGATCCAGCGGTCCAGCGCGACCATGTCGGCCGGTGCGACCAGATGCTGGGCCGGGTCGAAGCCGTCCAGGTTGCCAAGCAGGAAGCGCGCGGTGTTGCGCAGGCGGCGGTAGGCATCCGCGTTGCGCTTGAGGATTTCCTGCGACAGCGACATTTCGTTGCTGTAGTCAGCCGAGGCGATCCACAGGCGCAGGATGTCCGCGCCCAGGGTCTTCATGATTTCCTGCGGCTCGATGCCGTTCTTTTCCGACTTGGACATCTTGCGGCCGTGCTCGTCCACGGTGAAACCGTGGGTGAGGCACTGCTTGTACGGAGCCTGCTTGTCGATGGCCACGCCGGTCAGCAGCGAGGACTGGAACCAGCCGCGGTGCTGGTCCGACCCTTCCAGGTACAGATCGGCCGGCTTGCCGAAGCCACGCGCCAGCAGCACGCCTTCGTGGGTGACGCCGGAGTCGAACCACACGTCGAGGATGTCGGTGACCTTTTCGTACTGCGCGGCTTCATCGCCCAGCAGTTCGGCAGCGTCCAGCGAGTACCACACGTCGATGCCCTCCACCGCGACGCGATCGGCAACCTGGTTCATCAGCGCCACGGTGTTGGGATGCGGCTCGCCGGTTTCGCGGTGGATGAACAACGCGATCGGCACGCCCCAGGTGCGCTGGCGCGAGATGGTCCAGTCCGGACGGCCTTCCACCATGCTGGCGATGCGGGCCTTGCCCCAGCTCGGGAACCAGCCCACCGTTTCGATGGCGGCCAGCGCGTCGCGACGCAGGTTGGCCTGCTCCATCGAGATGAACCACTGCGGCGTGGCGCGGAACACCAGCGGGGTCTTCTTGTGGCGCCAGCAGTGCGGATAGCTGTGCACGATCTCCACCGCGGCCAGCAGCGCACCGCTGGCACGCAGCACGTCGATGATCGGCTGCTGCGCCTTCCAGATGTGCTGGCCGGCCAGCACCAGCTCACCGGCCGGCGGCGTCGACGGCAGGTACACGCCCGCGCCATCGACCGGGTTGATCTGGCCGGCGTTGTACTTCTCCACCAGGCCGTACTTCAGGCACACCGCATAGTCTTCCTGGCCGTGGCCGGGGGCGGTATGCACCGCACCGGTACCGTCGGCATCGGAGACGTGGTCGCCATTGAGCAGCGGGATATCGCGCTCGGGGTAGAACGGATGCGCCAGCAGCAGGTTTTCCAGCGCGGCACCGGTGGCATGGCCGTGCACCACCAGGCTGTCCACGCCATAGCGGGCCAGCGCACGTTCGGCCAGTGCCGAGGCCAGCACCAGCCAGCGCGGCTGGCCGTTGTGGGCCGGGCCCTCGACCAGCGCGTATTCGATCTCCGCGCCCAGCGAAACGGCCAGCGACGCCGGCAGGGTCCACGGGGTGGTGGTCCAGATCGGCACCGCCACTTCCACGCCGGCCGGCAACTGCACGCCAAAGGCGGCGGCCAGCTGCTGCGAATCACGCGCGGCGTACGCCACGTCGATGGCCGGCGAGGTCTTGTCCTGGTATTCGATTTCCGCCTCGGCCAGCGCCGAGCCACAGTCGAAGCACCAGTACACCGGCTTGGCGCCGCGCAGCAGGTGACCGTTGGCAACCACCTTGGCCAGCGCGCGGATCTCGTTGGCTTCGAAGTCGAAGCTGAGGGTCTTGTAGGGGTTGTCCCAGTCGCCGATCACGCCCAGGCGCTTGAAGTCGCGACGCTGCAGATCGATCTGCTCTTCGGCGTACTCGCGGCACTTCTGGCGGAAGGCAACGGCATCGAGCTTGGTGCCGACCTTGCCCCACTTCTTTTCCACCGCGATTTCAATCGGCAGGCCGTGGCAGTCCCAGCCCGGCACGTAGGGCGCATCGAAGCCGGCCAGGTAGCGCGACTTGACGATGATGTCCTTGAGGATCTTGTTGACCGCATGGCCCAGGTGGATCTGCCCGTTCGCATACGGCGGGCCGTCGTGCAGTACGAACAGCGGGCGACCCTGCGCGTTGTCGCGCAGGCGGGCGTACAGGCCCTCGTCTTCCCAGCGCGACAGAATGCCCGGCTCGCGCTTGGGCAGGTCGCCGCGCATCGGGAATTCAGTGGCTGGCAGATGAAGGGTGGCTTTGTAGTCCTGGCTCACGCAGTGGCTCGCAATCTGTGTTCGGAAAGGATGTGACGGGCCTGGTCGGCGTCACGGTGCATCTGGTCGGTCAACGCGGCCAGATCATGGAACTTCTCTTCATCGCGCAGTTTGGCGACGAATTCAACTTGGATGTGCCGACCGTACAGGTCGCCCTGGAAGTCGAACAGGTGTGCTTCCAGCAGCGGCTCGACGCCTTCCACGGTGGGACGGGTGCCAAAGCTGGATACCGACGGCCATGGCTGGTCGAACACACCGTGCACCCAGGTGGCGTAGATGCCGGCAAGCGCCGGGGTCTTCGGGAAGCGCAGGTTGGCGGTGGGGAACCCCAGGGTGCGGCCCAGCTGCCGGCCGCGCACTACCCTGCCCCCGATCGCATACGGACGGCCAAGCAGATCGCCGGCGTGGGCGAAGTTGCCTTCGCGCAGCAGCTGGCGGATGCGGGTGGCGGAAATGCGCTCGCCGTGCAGGTCGACCGGGTCGATCGCGCCGGCGGTGAAGCCGTGCTGCTCGCCCATGGCCTGCAGCAGGGCCAGATCGCCACGGCGGCGGTTGCCGAAGCAGAACTGCGGGCCGATCCAGACCTCGCGGGCCCCCAGGCGGTGCACCAGCAGCTGTTCGACGAAGGCTTCCGCGGACATCGCAGCCATGCGCGCGTCGAACCGCAGCAGGCCGATGGCGTCCACGCCCAACTCATTCAGGCCGGCCACCTTGTCGCGGGCCAGGGTCAGCCGCGGTGGCGGCTCGCCCTGGGCGAAGTACTCGCGCGGCAGCGGCTCGAACGCCACCACCACCGCAGGGACTCCCAGCGCGCGGGCACGCGCGACCGCGTGGCGCACCAGCGCACGATGGCCCAGGTGCAGGCCGTCGAACGCGCCGATGCAGACCACGCTTCCGTGCGGGAACAGACGCCCGCCCTCGATGCTTCTGAACAACCTGCTCATCTAGTGGATTTCCGGCCCACCCAGGCCAACGCGTTGATTGGTATGACCCGCAAGTATAGCCGGGGCGTCAAGGGTCAATGCTCGCGAAGGTGGCGGGGGCGGAAGCCCATCGCGACCAGCGCCACCAGATAGGTGAGGCCGCCGCCGCCGACCAGCAAGGCCAGGTTGCCGATCCGGTGCCACTTATCCATGCCGGTGAAACCCGGCATCGTGTACAGCAGGGCCAGCAGCACGGCCACCATGGCCGCGCAGGCCAGCCCCAGCCGGGTGACATAGCCGGCCCAGCCGGGCTTGCGCTCATACACATCGGTCTTGCCCAGCCAGTACCAGAGCAGGCCCAGGTTCAGGTAGCTGGACATGGCGCTGGCAATGCCCAGGGCCAGATGCAGGCCGGGTTGCTTGCCCAGCGCCGCCATCATCCCTTCGGCCTTCAGCGCGTCCGGCACCATCAGGTGGTACAGCACCGCCAGCAGGGCGAAGTTGAACACCATGTTGGCGACCAGCGCGGCAATACCGGCGCGGACCGGGGTGCGGGTGTCCTGGCGGGCGTAGAACGCCGGCAGCACCACCTTCAGCAGAGCGAAAGCCGGCAGGCCAGCGGCCAGGCCGTACACCGACAGCGCGGTCATGCGGGTGTCGAAGGCGGTGAACTGGCGGTACTGGAACAGCGTGGCGATCAGCGGTTCGGCCAGCAGCACCAGGCCGAGCATGGCCGGCACCGCGATCAGCAGCGTGGTGCGCAGGCCCCAGTCCAGGGCATTGGAGAACCCGGCCTTGTCGGTACTGACATGGTGACGGGCCAATGCGGGCAGGATCACCGTGCCCAGCGCCACCCCGAACACGCCCAGCGGCAGCTCCAGGAAGCGGTCGGCCAGCGACAGCCAGGACTGCGAACCATCGGTCAGCTGGGCGGCGATCACCGTGTCCAGCAGCAGGTTGATCTGCGCCACCGACGAGCCGAACAGGGTCGGCACCATCAGGGTCAGCACCTTGCGCACGCCCGGATGCCGCCAGCCCCAGCGCGGCAGGGTCAGCAGGTTGATCCCCTTCAGCGAGGGCAGCTGGAACAGCAGCTGCAGCAGGCCGGCGGCCAGCACCGCCCAGCCCAGCGCCAGGATCTGCTTCTCCGGCGTGCCGCCCAGCTGCGGGGCCAGCCACAGCGCACCGGCGATCATGCACAGATTGAGGATGACCGGGGTCAGCGCTGGCATCGCGAACTTCTGGAAACTGTTGAGCGCGCCACCGGCCAGGGCCGTGAGCGAGACGAACAACAGGAACGGGAAGGTCAGCCGGAACAGGTCCACCAGCAGGCCGTGCTTCACCGGGTCGGTGTCGACCCCGCTGGAGAACAGCGAAGCCAGCTGCGGCGCGAAGATCAGCGCCAGCGCGGTGACCACCATCAGCACCCCGCCCAGGGTGCCGGCCACCCGCGACATCAGTTCGCGCAGTTCGGCGTGCGGACGGGTTTCCTTCACTTCCGTGAACACCGGCACGAAGGCGGTGGCAAACGAGCCCTCCGCGAACAGCCGGCGCAGGAAATTGGGCACCCGGAAGGCCACCCAGAACGCGTCGGTCACCGCATTGGTGCCGAAGGTGGTGGTGATGACCTGGTCCCGGACCAGGCCCAGGACGCGGGAAATCATGGTCATGCTGCTGAACGACAGCAGCCCGCGCAACATCCTTGGTGAACTCACCCGTGTTCCCTCTTGACAATTGACTTGACGTACATTTTTCGAGCCATCATACTTTCCAGCTTGCTGTTCCCATTACACCGATTTTTCAGGAAACCACCACTGTGGCCAATATCAAGTCCGCCAAGAAGCGCGCCAAGCAGACCGTCGTGCGCAATGCGCGCAACACGGCTCAGCGTTCGATGCTGCGCACCGCTGTCAAGAAGGTGATCAAGGCTCTGGATGCCAATGACGCCGCCGGCGCCGAGGCAGCCTTTGCCGTCGCCCAGCCGATCCTCGACCGTTTCAGCTCGCGCGGTCTGATCCACAAGAACAAGGCTGCTCGTCACAAGAGCCGTCTGACCGCCCGCATCAAGGCCCTCAAGGCCGCCTGATACGGCGTGGTTGCTGCTGTGCAGCCGGGCAGAGCCCGGCTCTACGGTGGAACGCAGAAGCCCGGCCGATGCCGGGTTTTTTGTTGCGCTGAAGAAGGTAGTGCCGGGCCACGCCCGGCAGGCACGCGCACGATCCACAGCCCCACAGAAAAACCCGGCCTTGGCCGGGTTTTTCACGTGTGCGTGGAGGCGCTCAGAGCGCATCGCGCGCATCGGCCTCTTCTTCCTTCTGGCGGTCGAAGAACGCCATCACCTGGGTCATGATCGGCCAGGTGCCTTCACGACCCAGCGCCGAGACCAGGAACCACGGCTGGGTCCAGCCCAGCTCGGCCACCACCTGCTCGGCGGCGGCCTTGGCCTCGTCTTCGAACATCAGGTCGGCCTTGTTCAGCACCAGCCAGCGCGGCTTGTCCAGCAGCTCCGGGTCGTGCTTGGCCAGCTCGCGCTCGATGGCACGCACCTGCTCGACCGGCGAAATACCCTCCACGCCACCTTCCATCGGGGAGATGTCCACGAGGTGCAGCAACAGACGGGTGCGCTGCAGGTGACGCAGGAACTGCGCGCCCAGCCCAGCCCCGTCCGCCGCACCTTCAATCAGGCCCGGAATATCGGCGATGACGAAGCTGCGGTAGTTCTCCACCCGCACCACGCCGAGGTTGGGGTACAAGGTGGTGAACGGGTAATCGGCCACCTTGGGGGTGGCGGCGGAAACCGCGCGGATCAGGGTGCTCTTGCCGGCATTGGGGAAGCCGAGCAGGCCGACGTCGGCCAGCAGCTTCAGTTCCAGCTTGAGCAGGCGCTCCTCGCCCTCCTCGCCCGGCAGTGCCTGACGCGGCGAGCGGTTGGTGGAGCTCTTGAAGTGCATGTTGCCGAGGCCACCACGGCCACCCTTGGCGACCAGCAGGCGGTCGTTGTGCTGGGTGAGGTCGCCGATGACTTCGTCGGTGGCCACGTTGATCACCACGGTGCCGACCGGCACGGTGATGGTCAGGTCTTCGCCGCCCTTGCCGTAGGCCTGGCGGCCCATGCCGTTCTCGCCGCGCTGCGCCTTGAAGATGCGCTCGTGGCGGAAGTCGACCAGGGTGTTCAGGTTTTCGTCGGCGCGGATGTACACGCTGCCGCCGTTGCCGCCGTCACCGCCGTCCGGGCCACCCAGCGGGATGAACTTCTCGCGACGGAAACCGACGCAGCCGTTACCGCCATTGCCGGCAATGACCTGGATTTCTGCTTCGTCTACAAGTTTCATGATTCTGGATGCCAACTGGAGGCGGCAGGCGCAGGAATGCCCACCGCAAGTCTAAAAGATGCCCGGCGCGGATGCCGGGAAAACAAAAGCCCCGCTGGAAGCGGGGCTTTTGTCGGCTACCCCACGCGCCAGGCGCGGGTGCCTGCGACGCGCGAAGATCAGGCTTCGGCGACGACGCTGACGGTGCGACGCTTCTTCGGGCCCTTCACCGAGAACTCCACCTTGCCGTCGATCAGAGCGAACAGGGTGTGGTCACGGCCCAGGCCAACGCCGGTACCCGGGTGGAACTGGGTGCCGCGCTGACGCACGATGATGTTGCCGGCGTCGATGGCCTGGCCACCGAAGATCTTCACGCCGAGGTACTTCGGGTTGGAGTCGCGACCGTTGCGCGAGGAGCCTACGCCCTTTTTATGTGCCATGACTGCTTCTCCTTATTACTTGCTGCCACCGGCGACGCCGGTGATCTCGATTTCGGTGTAGTACTGACGGTGACCCTGGCGCTTCATGTGGTGCTTACGGCGACGGAACTTGATGATCCGGACCTTGTCAGCACGACCCTGGGACACGACCTTGGCGGTGACCGAAGCGCCCTTCAGCGCGTCGCCCAGCTTGATGCCGTCGCTGTCGCCCAGCAGCAGGATGTTGTCGAACTTGATCTCGCTGCCGACTTCGACTTCGAGCTTTTCAACGCGGAGGGTTTCACCCTGCGCGACGCGGTATTGCTTACCGCCGGTGACCAGTACTGCGTACATGACCAGACTTCCTCTGTAGTTATTGTGGTCTTGGACTGCCGCCATCGAGGGCGGACAGAAGCGGGATTTTACGCATTCACCCCAGCCCGGGTCAACCCACCCCCTGCTCTGACGCAACCAGGCCTGAACCCCGTTCAGGAAACCGCCCGGTCGGGTCGCACGGGGTGAGACAGGGGGCTGGCAATGTCGCCGATTGCCCCCAAATCCCAAGCTCGGTAGGCTGACCGATTGGCGTCTCTGCTTGCCCTCTGCCCCACTACGGATCCCCCATGGCGATGGATTTCATCCGCATCCGCGGCGCGCGGACGCACAATCTCAAGAACATCGATCTCGACCTGCCCCGCGACAAGCTGATTGTCATCACCGGCCTGTCCGGCTCGGGCAAGTCCTCGCTGGCGTTCGACACGATCTACGCCGAGGGCCAGCGCCGTTACGTGGAGTCGCTGTCGGCCTATGCCCGGCAGTTCCTGAGCGTGATGGAAAAGCCGGACCTGGACCACATCGAAGGCCTGTCGCCGGCGATCTCGATCGAGCAGAAGTCGACCTCGCACAACCCGCGCTCGACCGTCGGCACGATCACCGAGATCTACGACTACCTGCGCCTGCTGTACGCCCGCGTCGGCAGCCCGCGCTGCCCGGATCACGGCTACCCGCTGGAAGCGCAGACGGTCAGCCAGATGGTCGACCACGTGCTCACCCTCGACCCGGAGCAGCGCTACATGCTGCTGGCCCCGGTGATCCGCGAGCGCAAGGGCGAGCACGCCCAGGTGTTCGACCAGCTGCGCGCGCAGGGCTTCGTGCGCGTGCGCGTGGACGGCGTGCTGCATGAGATCGACGCGGTGCCGCCGCTGGCGCTGCGCCAGAAGCACACCATCGAGGCGGTGATCGACCGCTTCCGCCCGCGCGAGGACATCAAGCAGCGCCTGGCCGAAAGCTTTGAAACCGCGCTGAAGCTGGGCGACGGCATGGTGTCGGTGCAGTCGCTGGATGTGGAAGGTGCCGAGCCGGTGCTGTTCTCGTCCAAGTACTCCTGCCCGGTGTGCGATTACTCGCTGCCGGAACTGGAGCCGCGCCTGTTCTCGTTCAACTCCCCTATCGGTGCCTGCCCGGGCTGCGACGGGCTGGGCCTGGCCGAGTTCTTCGACCCCTCGCGGGTGGTGGTGCACCCGGAGCTGTCGCTCTCGGCCGGCGCGGTGCGCGGCTGGGACCGCCGCAATGCGTATTACTTCCAGCTGATCGCCTCGCTGGCCAAGCACTACAAGTTCGATGTCGACGCACCGTGGCAGAGCCTGCCGGAAGACGTGCGCCAGGCGGTGCTGTACGGCAGTGGCGATGACACCATCACCTTCACCTACTTCACCGAAGCCGGCGGCCGCACCCAGCGCAAGCACCGCTTCGAGGGCATCATTCCGAACCTGGAACGCCGCTACAAGGAAACCGAGTCGGCGGCGGTGCAGGAAGAACTGGCCAAGTACATCAGCGAACAAGACTGCCCGGACTGCCACGGCGCGCGCCTGAACAAGGCCGCACGCAACGTGTTCGTGGCCGACCGCGCACTGCCGGAACTGGTGGTGCTGCCGATTGATGAAGCGCTGAAGTTCTTCAGCAGCATGACCCTGCCCGGTTGGCGCGGCGAGATCGCGGCCAAGATCGTCAAGGAGATCGGCGAACGCCTGGGCTTCCTGGTCGACGTCGGCCTGGATTACCTCACCCTGGAGCGCAAGGCCGACACCCTGTCCGGCGGTGAAGCGCAGCGTATCCGTCTGGCCAGCCAGATCGGTGCCGGCCTGGTCGGCGTGATGTATGTGCTGGACGAGCCGTCCATCGGCCTGCACCAGCGCGACAACGAGCGCCTGCTCGGCACCCTGACCCGCCTGCGCGACCTGGGCAACACGGTGATCGTGGTCGAGCATGACGAAGACGCGATCCGCCTGGCCGACTACGTGCTGGACATCGGTCCCGGCGCGGGCGTGCATGGCGGCGAGATCGTCGGCCAGGGCAGCCTGCAGGACATCCTGGATGCACCGCGTTCGCTGACCGGCCAGTACCTGTCCGGCAAGCGCGCCATCGAGATTCCGGCGCGCCGGCACAAGCCCAACCCGAAGATGACCCTGCGCCTGCGCGGGGCCAGCGGCAACAACCTCAAGGGCGTGGACCTGGACATTCCGTCGGGCCTGCTGACCTGCATCACCGGCGTGTCCGGCTCCGGCAAGTCGACCCTGATCAACGACACCCTGTTCTCGCTGGCCGCCAACGAGATCAACGGAGCCTCGCACCCGATCGCCCCGTACAAGGAGGTCGATGGCCTGGACCTGTTCGACAAGGTGGTGGACATTGACCAGTCGCCGATTGGCCGCACCCCGCGCTCGAACCCGGCCACCTACACCGGCCTGTTCACGCCGCTGCGCGAACTGTACGCACAGGTGCCGGAAGCACGCGCGCGCGGCTATTCACCGGGCCGCTTCAGCTTCAACGTGCGCGGCGGCCGCTGTGAGGCCTGCCAGGGCGACGGTCTGATCAAGGTGGAAATGCACTTCCTGCCGGACGTGTACGTGCCCTGCGACGTCTGCCACGGCAAGCGCTACAACCGCGAAACGCTGGAGATCCTGTACAAGGGCTACAACATCAACGACGTGCTGGAAATGACCGTCGAGGATGCCCTGAAGCTGTTCGAGCCGGTGCCCAGCATCGCGCGAAAGCTGGAAACACTGGTCGACGTGGGCCTGAGCTACATCAAGCTGGGCCAGAGCGCGACCACGCTGTCAGGCGGTGAAGCGCAGCGCGTGAAGCTGTCCAAGGAACTGTCGCGCCGCGATACCGGGCGCACCCTGTACATCCTGGACGAACCGACCACCGGCCTGCACTTCCACGACATCGAAGCGCTGCTGGGCGTGCTGCACAAGCTGCGCGACGAAGGCAACACCGTGGTGGTGATCGAACACAACCTGGACGTGATCAAGACCGCGGACTGGATTGTCGACCTGGGCCCGGAAGGTGGCCACCGGGGTGGCACCATCCTGGTCACCGGCACGCCGGAAGACGTGGCCGCGCACCCGGGTTCGTACACCGGCCAGTTCCTGGCCAAGATGCTGCCCTCGACCAGCGCCCGCCCCGAGCGACCGGCCGCCGTGGCCAACAAGCCCGACGCGCGCCCGCCGCGCAAGGTGAAGCCGGAGAAGCCGTCCAAGGTGGCCAAGAAGGCCGTGGCCGCGAAGACCGCCAGCGCGCCGAGCAAGGCCAGCAAGACCCCTGCCGCCAAGACCACGAAGAAGACGAAGTAATGAGCAACGAACACAAGATCATTGCCCGCGTGCCGATCAGCGTGCGCTGGCGCGACATGGACAGCATGGGCCACGTCAACAACGCCAAGTACATTTCCTACCTGGAAGAGGCGCGCGTGCGCTGGATGCTGGGTGTGGAAGGCGTGGCGATGACCGACCGCATCGCGCCGGTCGTGGCCGCCACGAACGTCAATTACCGCCTGCCGATCGTGTGGCCGAACGACATCGTGGTGGAACTGTTCGTGGAGCGCCTGGGCAACAGCAGCGTCACCATCGGCCACCGCATCGTCGACCAGAAGAACGACAGCGCGCTGTATTCGGACGGGAACGTGGTGGTGGTGTGGATGGATACGCAGACCGGCAAGAGCGCGCCGCTGCCGGAGGCCGTGCGCAGCGCCTGTAGTTGAGCATCGCGATGCGGTGCCGGGCATGGCGGTGTTGACGCTGTTGATCTTGCCGGTGTCGCCGGTAGGGTCGGTCGTCAGACGACTGCCGATGACGCCCGGCACTGCTTTGACGACGGGAATCCGAACGGGGACACGCCTCTCCGTTCAATGACCTTGCGTCACCGGATGTGGACCCGATATCGGCAGTCGTCTGACGACCGACCCTACCGACATTCCGCGACATTCCGCGATATGCCGCCCCCCGCATCCCGGCCGTCCTCCGCATCCCGGCCGTCCTCCGCATCCCGGCCGTCCCCGGCATCCCGGCTGTCCCAGCGCAGCCGGGACGGTCAGGGCGCGGTGCCGCGCACCTGCAACACCCCATCCACCTTCCGACCATCGTCCAGACTGAGCCGCAGGGGCACCTCCCTGCCCTCCGCCAGCGGCACCTCCGGCTGCATCAGCATCAGGTGCAGCCCGCCGGGCTTCAGCTCCACGCGCGCCCCGGCCGCGATCGGCAACCGCTCCACCTCGCGCATCCGGCTGACGCCGTTGACCACCGTGGTTTCATGCAGCGATACGTCGCCGAAGGCCTTGCTGCCCGCAGCGACGACCGTCACTGCCAGCGCGCATCGGTTCACGATCGTCCCGTAGCCCGCCGTCATCGGCATCTTCGCCACCGGCAGCCGCGCCCAGCCCTGCTCCAGCGTCACGCACCCCGGCTCGGCCGCGGATGCTGCGCCCGCACACGCCATCAACAATACGCCAACGAATGGTTTGGTTATCATCGCCTCAGTTTCCCGTCCGCAACGAGACCGCAGCATGACGACGCTTATCGAGGTGATCAACCACGGCCCCATCCGCGAGCTGCGCCTGGCGCGCCCGCCGGTCAATGCACTGGACACCGAACTGTGCCGGCAGCTGATCCACGCGGTGGAGCTGGCCATGGCCGAGGACGCGCACGGGGTGATTCTGTCGGGCAGCGAACGCGTCTTCACCGGCGGCATGGACGTGCCGCACCTGCTCTCGCACGGCGATGACAAGCACAAGCTGTTGGACAGCTGGAATGCGTTCTTCGGTGCCGTGCGCACCATCGCCGAAAGCCGCATTCCGGTGGTGGCGGCGATCACCGGCCATGCCCCCGCCGGTGGCTGCGTGCTGGCGCTGTGCTGCGACTACCGGGTGATGGCGCGCAGTACCGACCCGGCGCGGCCGTACGGCATCGGCCTGAACGAGGTGCAGGTGGGACTGGTCGCCCCGGAAGGCATCCAGCGCCTGATGCGCCGCGCGGTCGGCGAACACCGCGCCAGCATCCTGCTGACCACCGGTGCGCTGGTGCCGGCCGAGCAGGCGCTGCAGATCGGGCTGGTGGATGAACTGGCCGACGGCGAGCAGGTGGTGGGCCGCGCCCTGGCCTGGCTGCAGCAGCTGCTGAAGCTGCCGCGCCAGCCGATGCAGCTGACCCGCGCCGTGGCCCGCGTCGACCTGCAGGAGGCGCTGCACCCGGACCTGATCCAGCTGGACCGGTTCGTCGACGCCTGGTACGCCCCGGATGCGCAGAACGCGTTGCACGCGCTGGCGGCGCGGATCGGGAAGGGATAAGGGCCGGTATAATTCCCTTCCGTTCCACCATCAGGCCGCCGCCTTGTCCCAGCCGCAAGAACCCGTCGTTTCCGAGCTGATCGATCTGCTCTCGCTGGAGCGGCTGGAAGACAACCTGTTCCGCGGCCAGAGCCGCGACATCGGCACCAAGTACGTGTTCGGCGGGCAGGTGCTGGGCCAGGCGCTGTCGGCCGCGCAGGCCACCGTTGAAAACGGCCGCCACGTGCATTCGCTGCATGCCTACTTCCTGCGCGCCGGCAACATCGACCACCCGATCGTCTACGACGTCGACCGCACCCGCGACGGTGGCAGCTTCTCGGTGCGCCGGGTCACCGCGATCCAGCACGGCAAGGTCATTTTCTTCTGCGCCGCCTCGTTCCAGCAGGCCGAAACCGGGGCCGAGCACCAGCAGAAGATGCCGGAAGTGCCGCAGCCCGAAGATATCGAACCGAACCGGCCACTGCCGCCGGAAGTGCTGGAGCGGCTGCCGATCAAAGTGCAGCGCTGGCTTTCGCGCGGCGGCCCGTTCGAGTTCCGCCATGTGTACCCGCGCGATGAACTGCATCCGCCCAAGCGCCCGCCGTACCACCAGGTGTGGCTGCGTTTGAATGAAAAGGTCGGTGACGCGCCGGAACTGCACCAGGCGCTGCTGGCCTACGCGTCGGACTTCCATCTGCTCGGCACCGCCACCTTCCCGCACGGCATCAGCTATTACCAGCCGCACGTGCAGATGGCCTCGCTGGACCATGCGATCTGGTTCCACCGCCCGTTCCGCGCCGACGACTGGCTGCTGTACTCACTGGACAGCCCCAGCGCACAGGATTCGCGCGGGCTGGCCCGCGGCCAGTTCTTCGACCGCCACGGCGTGCTGGTCGCCAGCACCGCGCAGGAAGGCCTGATCCGCGTCGTGGAAGACAGCAGCGCAGCGGCCGCCGTGCCGGCCAAGGAGTAACCCCATGCGTCAGATTTTCACCAGCCAGCGCGTGGAAACCGTGGAAGGCGTGGCCCAGTTGCTGCGCGAAGCCGGTATCGAGGTGCGCATCACCAATGGCCGCTCTTACCACAGCAAGCGCGGCAGCCAGTTCAGCTATCTGGACACCAGCAAGGCCACCACGCACCCCACCTTGTGGGTGGTGCACGCCAACGACCAGCCGCGCGCCCGCGAGATCCTGCGCGACGCCCGGCTGCTGGACACCACCCGCCGCGACCACCCCACCGCCGAGTACGCATTCCGCCCGGAAGCGGCCGAAGCCGCGCCGACCCGCAACTGGGGCTGGCGCATCCGCATCGGCCTGCTGCTGGTGATCGGTGCCGTCGCCATGTTCATCACGATGCGCCATCGCAGTGCCCCGCCGCCGGCCCCTGCCCCGGTCGTACAGCCGCAACCGCAACCGGCCCCGGCGGCCCCGGAGGAAGAAGAGGTCCGCGTGCGCATCACCCCGGCCAAGCAGCCGTAGATTCCACGGGCACCCCATCCGGTCACATTCCCCGGGAACCCACGTCATGATGGCATCACCCACCGGGGAACCCGCCATGACGCTGGACACGCTCGCTGACGTAAACCCGCTTTCCGCCGCCCTGGAACGCGACCTGCCCGCCGCCGCCGGGGGCTGCCAGCAGTCGTACGGCCGCATCGTGCTGGCCTGCCAGAACACCGTGACCGCCATTGCCCTGGCGATCACCCGCGACGTGCACGCCAGCGAGGACATCGCCCAGGAAGCCTTCATCAAGGCGTGGCAGCAGCTGTCACACCTGCAGAACCAGGCCAGCTTCCTGCCTTGGCTGCGCCAGATCACCCGCAACCTGGCCCGTGACTGGCTGCGGGCCAATCGCGGCCGCCCGTTGTCCGGCGACGCCGCGGACATCGCCATCAGCATGGCCGCCGACCCCAGCCCCAGCGCACCCGAGCACCTGCAGCGGGTCGAGGAAGAACTGGCAGCGGAAGAAATCATTTCGGCCCTGCCCGAGGACAGCCGCGAAACCCTGCTGCTGTACTACCGCGAAGGCCAGAGTTCACAGCAGGTGGCCGACCTGCTGGGCCTGAGCGATGCCGCCGTGCGCAAGCGCCTGTCGCGGGCCCGCGCCAGCGTGCGTGAGGAAATGCTGCGCCGCTTCGGCGAGTTCGCGCGCAGCAGTGCGCCGAGCGCGGCCTTCGCGACCGCCGTGGTGTCGATGGTGATGATCGCCGCGCCCGGCACGGCCAGCGCCGCGCTCCTGCTGGGCAGCGGCGTCGGGGTGGGCAGCGGCAAGCTCGGATTGGGCGGTGCCAGTGTCACCAGCGGTACCGCCCTGGGTTCATTGGCGGCGGCACTGGAGCAGAGCCACCTGATACCGACCCAGATCAGCCTGACCACGATCGGCGTCGCCATGTTCGGTGGCCTGGTCGGCAGCTATCTGGGCGGAGCCTATCTGCTGTCGTATGCCTGGCAGCCCGGAGACACGAAGCAGATCATGCGCTTCGTGCACTACAGCACCTTGACCGCACTGCTGTGCTGCGTGGGCGTGCTGCTCTGCACGATGGTGCACGCGCCCCTGTGGATCACCGTGGGCGTCCTGCTGGTGGGCCTGATGGTGATCAACTACCAGTGTCTGGTGCCGTTGCAGCGAATCATGAAGCCGATGATCGCGCGGGACAACGCGCGGCGTGGCCGGACCGGTACCAATTGGATGTACGAATCGATGTACGGGCGCACCGGGATCGCGCTGGGGAACCTCTTCGTGTTTGGCGTCGTCGGGTTCGTGTTGTGGATGAAGTACTCCGTGTAATCAAAGACCCCGAGGTCCGGCCAACGGCCGGGGCTACCGATACTGCGGACATCTGGTAGCGCCGGCCGTTGGCCGGCCCAGGCGGTGTGTCCGGCGGAAGCCCCCTCGAACCGGGGGCTCCCGCACAACGACGCCTTACTTCGCGACCGGCGGCTTGCCACCGCGCGGGCCGCCGAACGGATGCTTCGCGGCATCAAACTCGGCCTTGCTCAGCTGCCCATCCTTGTTGGTGTCGGCCGCGGCAAACCACGCGTCGCGGTGCTGCTTCATGCCCAGTTCGCGGTCTGCCTTGTCCAGGTAGCCGTCCTTGTTGATGTCCAGCGTGTCGAAGCGTTCGGCCAGACGCGGGTCGGCTTTGGCTTCCTCGCGGCTGATGCGGCCGTCCTTGTTGAGGTCCAGCTTGGCCATGCGGTCATGCATGCCCGGGCCACGGCCGTGACGCTTGCCGTGCCAGCGCGGCATTTCCTCGCGCGAAAGCTTGCCGTCCTTGTTCACGTCCAGGGTGTCGAACTTCTCGGCCAGGCGCGGAGCCTTGGCCGCTTCGCTGCGGTCGATGAAGCCGTCGCCGTTGGTGTCCAGCTTCACACGGGCCGGCTTGTCGCCCGCGGTCGGGGTGTCGGCGGCCACCGCCAGGCCGGCAGCGCCGGTGGTCATCAGCAGGGCCAGCAGCAGAAGGGGTTTGCGGTTGCGCATGGAATCACTCCGGTATCAGGGGTTGGCTGTGCGGTGCGTTGGCACCCACGGCAGGGAAAACGCGCCAGCGCCGGGTGCGTTGACAGCGGCACCGGTCGTGTTTATCTGACAGACAGTCGCGGCGGCTGCGACAACGCGGCGCTATGCTGTGGGCATGGCAATACACGGCGACCGCGACGACGAGCTGCGACTGTTCCAGACCGGCGACCACCCCTGTGGTTACTGGCCGGATCGGGCCGCGCGCGACCTGGTGCTGGATCCGCACGACCCCCGCCTGGGCACGCTGTACCCGATGGCGCTGAGCTGGGGCTTCCGCCGCTCCGGCGACCTGGTCTACCGCCCGCACTGCGCCAACTGCCACGCCTGCGTGTCGGTGCGCATCCCGGTGGCGCGCTTCACGCCGGACCGCAGCCAGCGCCGCTGCCTGGCCCGCAACGCCGACCTCGAAGTACGCATCGTCGCCGCCGAGCAGACCGACGAACAGTTCGCGCTGTACCACCGCTACCTCACCCACCGCCATGCGCAGGGCGGCATGGACGACCACGGGCCGCATGAATTCGACCAGTTCCTGATCGGGCAATGGTCGCAGGGGCGCTTCCTTGAGATGCGTGCGCCGGCGCACGACGGCCACCGCGGCGAACTGCTCGGGGTGGCGGTCACCGATGTCACCGCGCAGGGGTTATCGGCGGTGTACACCTTCTTCGACCCCGACCAGGCCCACCGCGGGCTGGGCACGTTCGGCATCCTGCAGCAGATCGCCTGGGCCCAGCGCGAGAACCTGCCGCACCTGTACCTGGGCTACTGGATCCGCGACCACCGCAAGATGGACTACAAGCGCCGCTTCCGCCCGCTGGAGGCCTACGACGGCCGCCGCTGGCACGACTTCGATGGCGAACGGGACGGGCGCTGACGCAGGGCTGCAATGCGCACAGGTAAAATGGGCGGATGAAGACCCCTGCCCTGCTCCTTGCCCTGGCCCTGCTCTGCAGCGGCTGCGCCCAGACCCCGAACCGGACCGCCGCCATGCCTGATTCCAAGCCGGCACCGCTGCGCATCGCCACCTACAACACCTCGCTGTACAGCGACGAGCGCGGCGGCCTGATTGCCGAGCTGGAAGGCGACAGCGCGCACGCGCGCAAGATCGCCGCCGTACTGCAGCAGGTCCGCCCGGATCTGGTTCTGCTGAACGAATTCGACTTCGACCACGACCACCGCGCCGCCGACCTGTTCCAGCAGCGCTACCTGGAAACCGCCCAGCCCGGCGGCGGCGAACCGCTGAAGTACCCGTACCGCTACCTCGCCCCGGTCAACACCGGCGTACCCAGCGGGCTGGACCTGGACAACAACGGTGAAGTCGGCGGCGAAGGCCGTTCGCGCGGCAATGACGCCTGGGGCTACGGCCTGCACCCCGGCCAGTACGGCATGCTGGTGCTGTCGCGCTACCCGATCGATGAAGCCAAGGTGCGCACCTTCCAGCTGCTGAAGTGGAACACCCTGCCGGGTGCGGTGAACCCGGTCGACCCGCGCACCGGCAAGCCGTTCTACAGCGCACAGGTATGGTCGCAGCTGCGGCTGTCCTCCAAGTCGCACTGGGACGTGCCGGTGAAGACCCCTGAAGGCGTGGTCCACGCACTGGTCTCGCACCCGACCCCGCCGGTGTTCGACGGCCCGGAAAAGCGCAATGCGCAGCGTAACGGCGACGAACTGCGCCTGTGGCAGCAGTACCTGTCGGCCGGTGACAAGCCGTGGCTGTGCGATGACCGTGGCCAGTGTGGTGGCCTGGCGCAGGACGCCCGCTTCGTGATCCTGGGCGACCTCAACAACGACCCCGTCGATGGGGATGGCCAGCACGACGCCATCGTCGAGCTGATCGAGAACGCCCGCGTGCTGCGCTACCCCACCCCGCGCAGCGTCGGTGCCGAACAGACCAGCGCGGCGTACGCGGCCAAGGGTATCGTGCGCAAGGGCGCGCCGTTCCACGCCACCGGTGATTTCGGTCCGAAGTCCGGCACCATGCGACTGGATTATGTGCTGCCGTCGACCGGCTTTGAGTTTGTGGGCAGTGGCGTGTTCTGGCCGGCCAATGAAAGTGCCGAGGCGAAGATTGCCGATGGCAGCGACCACCACCTGGTGTGGGTGGACGTGCGTTGATGCATCCGGTGCCGGGCGTTGCCCGGCACCGCGGTGTCGATGATGTGAATGCGTTACCGGGCGTTGAACCGTTCACGGCAGTCGTCTATCGACCGACCCTACCGCTCCGCTGCCGCGGAGCGATATGCCACCGCTAGCGCAGCTCGATGCCGATCGCCTCGGCCGCCTCGCGCGCGATTTTCCGCGCCTCATCGATATCCGCACCGCGCGCCAGCGTGACGCCGACGCGCCGATGCCCGTGCACGCTCGGCTTGCCGAACAGGCGCAGCGCCGAATCCGGGTGCACCAGCGCCTGCTCCACGTTGCTGAAGAACGGCACGCCTTCGCCGTGTGCCAGCATCGCGCACGATGCCGAAGGGCCGCTCTGGCGGATCACCGGAATCGGCAGCCCCAGGATCGCCCGCGCATGCAGCGCGAACTCGCTCAGGTCCTGCGAAGCCAGGGTCACCAGCCCGGTGTCGTGCGGACGCGGCGAGACCTCGCTGAACCACACCTCGTCACCCTTCACGAACAGCTCCACCCCGAACAGGCCCCAGCCGCCCAGGTCGTCGGTGATCGCCTGCGAAATCTCTTCGGCCCGCGCCAGCGCGCGCGGCGACATCGGCTGCGGCTGCCAGCTTTCGCGGTAATCGCCGTCCTTCTGCCAGTGCCCGATCGGCGCGCAGAACGACGTGCCGCCCGCATGGCGTACGGTCAGCAGGGTGATCTCGTAATCGAAGTCGATGAAACCTTCCACGATGCAGCGCCCCGCGCCGGCACGGCCGCCGGTCTGCGCGTAGTCCCACGCCGGCGCGATGTCCGCCTCGCTGCGCAGCGTGCTCTGGCCCTTGCCCGAGGACGACATCACCGGCTTCACCACGCACGGCAGGCCAATCGCCGCCACCGCCGCGCGGTACTCCGCCTCGGTGTCCACGAAGCGGTACGGCGAGGTCGGCAGGCCCAGCGTTTCCGCCGCCAGCCGGCGGATGCCCTCGCGGTCCATCGTCAAGCGCGCCGCGCGCGCCGTCGGTACCACCCGCTGGCCGGTTTCCTGCTCCAGCTGCACCAGCGTTTCGGTATGGATCGCCTCGATCTCCGGCACGATCAGGTGCGGTTGCTCCTGCGCGATCAATGCGCGAAGCGCCATCGCGTCCAGCATGTCGATCACGTGCGAGCGGTGCGCCACCTGCATCGCCGGCGCATTGGCGTAGCGGTCGGCTGCGATCACCTCCACCCCCAGCCGCTGCAGTTCGATGGCGACCTCCTTGCCCAGTTCGCCCGAGCCCAGCAACAGCACACGGGTGGCGGAAGGAGACAGCGGCGTACCAAGCGTGGTCATGGGCGTTCCGAGGGGGTCAAAGGGACGGGATGGCATTTTAGGCGGTCAGACCCGGGCCCGGGGGTGTTGCAAACCTGATATCACTTTGATATCACTATTCCAAACCTACCCAAGGATGCCCCGCCATGAAGGAAAAACCCGTCCGCTCCCTTTCCGGCCTGCCGTTCCTGCTGGCCGTGCTCGCCCTGTTTGTCGTGGCCGTCTGGATGTTCGTCGCCGGCGCAGAGCGCGGCAACGTGAATGGCTGGCTCCTGTTCGGGGGTGTCGTGCTGGCCCTGGTCGCCCTGCTCAGCCTGACCGGCCTGTACACCGTGCAGCCCAACCAGGCCGCCGTGCTCAGCCTGTTCGGCAAGTACGTGGGCACGGTCAAGGACAACGGCCTGCGCTGGAACAACCCGTTCTTCAGCAAGAAGAAGGTCAGCCAGCGCGTGCGCAACTTTGAAAGCGGCAAGCTCAAGGTGAACGAACTGGACGGCAGCCCGATCGAGATTGCCGCCGTCATCGTCTGGCAGGTGGTCGATGCCTCCGAGGCCGTCTACAACGTGGACGACTACGAAAGCTTCGTGCACATCCAGTCCGAATCGGCGCTGCGCGCGATGGCCACCAGCTACCCCTACGACCAGCATGAGGACGGCCAGCTTTCGCTGCGCAGCCATGCCACCGAAATCTCCCAGCACCTCAAGGACGAACTGGCCGAACGCCTGGCCGATGCCGGCGTGCAGGTCCTCGATGCGCGCATCAGCCACCTCGCCTACGCTCCGGAAATCGCCCAGGCCATGCTGCAGCGCCAGCAGGCCAATGCGGTGATCGCCGCGCGCACCCGCATCGTCGCCGGTGCGGTGGGCATGGTCGAAATGGCCCTGGCCGAACTGCAGAAGAACGGCGTGGTGCAGCTGGACGAAGAGCGCAAGGCGCACATGGTCAGCAACCTGCTTACGGTACTGTGCTCGGATCGTGGCACCCAGCCCATCGTCAACGCCGGCTCGCTGTATTGAGCCTGCTGTACTGAGCCTTCCGCATGACTGAAAAGAAAGCCTACCCGCTGCGCATCAATGCCGACGTCCTGGCGGCGGCGCAGCGCTGGGCCGACGACGAGCTGCGCAGCCTCAACGCGCAGATTGAATACGTGCTGCGCGACGCACTGCGCAAGGCAGGACGCCTGCCGAAACCCACCCCGACGCCGGAGAGCAAGGAATGAGCAAGCGCTGGAGTTATCAGACGGTAGAAGTGAAACCCACCTGGACCGGTTTGAGGACGGAGGACATCCAGTCCGAACTCACCCGGCAGGGACTGCTGGGCTGGGAGCTGGTCAACGTGGTCCAGCCGCCGGCGATGGGCAAGGCCATCCTGATCTTCAAGAAGGAGCAGTGACATGCGCAGCCGCCTTGCCTCTCTCGCCCTGCTGCTGGCGTCGGTCACGATGAGCGCCCACGCCGCCAGCCCCGAACAGACCGCCAGCCGGCTGCTGGACCACCTGCAGGCCGACGACATCGCCGCTGCCGAAGCCATGTTCACCCCGGAACTGGCCAAGGACGTTCCCCAAGCGCGCCTGCAGAGCCTGTGGCAGCAGTTGGGCGGCCTGAAGTCACGCGGCCCGGTACGGGTGGAGGAACAGCACGGCATATCGACCGTGCTGCAGCAACTGCAGCTGGGCTCCGGCCCGGTCAATGTCGCGATCAGTGTGGATGCGCAGGGCCGCGTCGCCGGGCTGTTCTTCCAGCCGGTGCAGGCCCCGGTCCCGCCGCCACCGCCGGTGCCCGCCGACGCGACCTACCGCGAAAGCGACGTTCAGATCGACAGCGGCAAGGGCGCGCTGCCTGGCACACTGGCGATGCCGGCGGGCAAAGGTCCGTTCCCGGCGGTGGTGCTGGTGCACGGTTCCGGCCCGCAGGACCGCAACGTGACCATCGGCCCGAACCGGCCGTTTCTGGAGGTGGCGCGCGGCCTCGCCGCGCAGGGCATCGCCGTGCTGCGCTACGAGAAGCGCACCAGGGTGCGCCCGCAGGACTTCAGCGGCGACTTCACCGTGGATGACGAGGTCACCGACGACGCGGTCGCGGCGCTCGCGCTGCTCGCTTCAACCCCCGGCATCGATGCGCGGCATCTCTACGTGATCGGCCACAGCCAGGGCGGCATGGTCGCACCGCGCATCGCATCCCGCTCGGGCAAGGTGGCCGGTGTGGTGCTGTGGTCGGCACCGGCGCGCTCGCTGCTGGACCTGATGCCGGAGCAGCATCGCTACATTTTCAATCTGGATGGGCAGATCAGCCCGGACGAACAGGCCGTACTGGATCGCCTGGACACGCAGATCGCCGCCGCACGCAGCGACCAGCCGACGGACCGGGCCACCTTGCCGCTGGGGCTGCCGTCGCATTACTGGCGCACGCTGGAGCAGGTGAACCCGGTTGCCGATGCCAAGGCGCTTTCGCAGCCCATTCTGGTCCTGCACGGCGGCCGCGATTTCCAGGTGATCGATACCGACTGGAAGCTCTGGTCGCAGGCGCTGTCGGGCAAGGCGACGCTGCACCGCTACAGCCAGCTGAATCACCTGGGCATCGCCGGTGAGGGACCCAGCTCGCTGGAGGAATACCGCCACCCCGGCCACGTGGATGCGACGTTGATCAACGACGTGGCACGTTGGATCAAGGCGCAGCCATGACCACGCCACCGAACGCAAAGGACTTTCCGGTGGCACCGGCCCCGGTCTGGATCGGCCTGTGGATGTGGATACCGTTGGCGGGCACGCTGGCACTGATCGTCGGTGCCAACCTGTCCCGTTTCGAGCGCACGCCGATGGATCTGGTCATCACCACGGCGTTCGTGCTGCTGCTTGCCGCGGCGATGAGCTGGGCATTTTTCCGGCGCCGGATCGTCCTGCATGCAGACGCGCTGGAGGTGGTTTCGACCTTCTACCGCAAGCGTGTGGCCGTCAGCGTGCTGGATCTTGAGCAGGCACGTGTCGTCGATCTGGATGAGCATCCGGAACTGAAGCCGGCACTGAAGATCAATGGATTCGGGATGCCCGGTTTCCGGTCGGGGCACTACCGCATGAAGGACCGGCGCAAGGCGTTCTGCCTGGTCAGTGATGCGAGCGGTGTGGTGTACCTGCCGCTTGCCGACGGCAGCGTGGTGTTGATCAGTCCGGAGCGGCCGCGCGAGCTGCTGGAGGCGTTGAAGAGCAGCCGGGCAAGCCCGGCTCTACGGGCCGGCGATGACGTTCGGCCGGGCGGGCGGATCGGCTAAGCTGGGGGCATGCGTCGATTCCCTGCCCTGCTGACCAACACCGCCGACATCGAGCTGTGGCCCGGCGGCCTGCTGCGCGCGCGCAGCAATGCCGACGCGCGCGCGCTGGCGCAGGCGCAATGGGTGTTGCGACGCAAGGCTGACGGGCGCTACCTCGCCGTGGTGACGGCGCAGGGCGTGCTGCCGCTGGTGCCACACCTGATGCGCGAACCGGGCATTGACGAAGCGCTGGATGCGCTGGAGCGGCTTGAACAGGGACGCAGCCGCGGACCGCAACCGACCACACTGCTGCCGCTCAGCGGACTGCAGCTGCGGCTGCAGCAGTTGGGTATCGATGCGGAACAATACGAGGACGAGACCGGTCTGGCGCTGGAAGCCGAGCCGGCGCAGCTCCGGCTGGCCGGGTTCGACCGTTACCGCCGGCCGCTGTGGCTGCAGCACGGCGCGGCACTGGCATGGCGTCGGCTGCACGTGCATGCAGCCCAGGACGGCATCTCGCTCGAGGCGATTTCCGGCTACCGCAGCCACGATTACCAGCTGGGCATTTTCGCGCGCAAGCGCGCGCGCGGGCTGAGCGTGCAGGAGATCCTGCAGGTCAATGCCGCGCCGGGGTACAGCGAGCATCACAGTGGGCGTGCGCTGGATATCAGCAGCCCGGGGGAGCCGCCCGCCGAGGAAAGTTTTGAGGCGACCGCGGCCTTTGCGTGGTTGCAGGCGAATGCGCAGGGGCATGGGTTCCGGCTGAGCTATCCGCGCGACAACCCGCACGGCATCGTCTACGAGCCGTGGCACTGGTACTGGACCGGGGTGTAGGGACGTCGGGGAAACACCTATTCCGGTTTTGTATAGCTGACGTTAAGCTTCGCGGACCATCCAAAGGGGGATACCGCGTCATGGAAGACAACAGCCCGTACCAGGCCAGCAAGGTGGCACCGGCAACGCAGACGTCCGGTCAGGTCGACTGGCGCGATGCGGTCCCGAGCGAAATCACCAGCCGGATCAAACACATGTGGATCCTGCTGGTGGTGACCGGCGTCTGGATGTTGAGCATGGCGCTGATCATGCTGGCCAACATGCCGCAGTTCCAGGCCTGGCTGCTGGGCCTTGCCCTGGCGTTGACGTCGGTCTACATGCTCGCGGCCTTCGGGGTCTACAAGCGCAGCCGCACGGTGGCCACCATCGTGCTCGTGTTCTGGGCGCTCTCGACGCTGGGCACGCTGCTGAAGTTCACGACCGGCGAAGGCGACATGAGCGGCGTGGGATTCACCGCCGTGTTCGGCTTCGTCGCCATTCGCGGCACCTTCGCCACCTACCGCTATCACCGGCACATGGCCGACGTGCGCACCCGCCCGGCCCGCGCGCGCCTGAGCGACGACCCGGCATTCGCCCCGAAGCTGGACGCGTAGTGACGCGCCATGCGCGTCATCGCGGTGGTCGTCGGATCAATCCTGCGACCGGTTGGTCGCCGCCTTGGGCACCTCGCTGAAATCCGCGATGCGCCAGAGATACAAACTGGCGTAGGTCCGGTACGGACCCCACTTCTCGCCCCGTTCGGCCAGTGCCTTGGGGGTCAGCATCAGCTCCGCCTTGTCCACCCGCTGCGCGCCCTTGCGCACGCCGAGGTCGTCGATCGGCAGGATGTCCGGCCGGCCCAGGCGGAACATCAGCATCATTTCCACGGTCCAGCGGCCAATGCCGCGGATCGGCACCAGTGCTTCGATGATGGCGTCGTGCTCCATCACCGACATCCGGCGCAGGTCGGGAATCTCACCGGCGGCCTCACGCCGGGCCAGGTCGCGCAGCGCCAGGGCCTTGTTGCCGGACACTCCGCACAGCCGCAGCGCGGCATCGTCAATCCGCCCGAGGGTGTCCGCGTGCAGGCGGGTACTGCCAATGGCGGTCTCGACCCGGCCCACGATCGTCGACGCCGCCTTGCCGCTGAGCTGCTGGAACAGGATCGCGCGGGCCAGCGCATCAACCGGGTCGAAGGACTTCGCCCAGCCCGGAGGTGCCTCGATCGGCCCCAGCCGCTTCATCCACGCGCCCAGCCGGCGGTCGCGTCGGGACAGCCAGTCATGCGCCTGCTGCACATCGAAACCGCGGCGGAAACGGGGCATGGTCAGCGCCTCAGCGCATTCAGGCCGTACACCAGCCAGCCCAGGATCAAGGCACTGCCACCGACCGGTGCGAGCGATGTCGGCAGCTGCCACAGCGCACCGCCGACCAGGCTGCCGGAGAACAGCAGCGTGCCCAGCAACAGCACATACAGCGCCAAGCGCCCTACCCGGTTCTGCTGGCTCGCGCCCAGTACCGCCAGCGCCACGCCGTGGCCGAAGGCGTACAGCGCGGCGGTGCTGACGTGCGATTGCGCCAGCGCGTCACTGATGCCGTGCGAGGCGTACGCCGACAGCCCGACCGCGGTGGCGGCCAGCAGCCCGCCCAGGCAGGCCAGCAACGAAGGTTTGCGCGCGCGTCGTTCCAGATTGAGCATGTTGGAATTCCTTCTGCCAAAAAAAACGCGCCGCAGTGAGCGGCGCGTTTTGAGGTCATGCGTTACATCGCATCAACCGCTGGGTTACTTAACAGCCCAGTAGATGTCGTAGGTGCCGTCCGCGGTGAACGACTTGTCCACGCCATCCTTCCAGGTTTCGTACGGACGGTCGATGACTTCGTTGCCGCCGGTGACAGCCCAGGCACGCAGGGCGTTACGGGCGATGTCCAGACCCGCCATGTGGCCGGTGAAGGCAGCATGGGCGGAACGGTGCGGAGCCACGTGCACGTACTTGACCGGTGCGCCGCCGTCGATCTTGACGGTCAGCTGCTCAGCCGACGCACCTTCGGTGCCCTTCTTCTTCACCGGCTGGGCGATGTCGAAGGCGTACTTTTCCTGGCCGAAGTCGGTGGTGATGATGCGGAACGGACCGGCGGCTTCGAGGTTGTTGGCCTCCATCACGCGCTTGATCCACTCCTGGTTGTCCTTGATCGACTTGGTGATGGTTTCCTGACCGCGGTCGACGTTACCGGCGTTCACCACCAGCAGGTCTTCGGCCGCCACGTCCACGATCGCCAGATCGGTGAGCGGGGCTTCAGCGGTGCGGTAGTCGATGTTCGGCACGGTGGCCAGCATGTTGGCCATGCGCGACAGACCCAGCTTCAGGTCGTCACCGATGTGACGGCTGACGTACAGGCCGGCGTAGCGACCGAACAGGTCGAAGCCGTACTTGACGCTGTAGTCCTGGGTGATCTTGACGTTGCGGCCACCCTTGCCGGTCGGCTCGAGGGTGAAGCTGGTCTTCTTGTCGTGACCCTTGCTGACATCTTCGATGGCGATGGCCACGCGCTTGCCAGCTTCGGATTCGGTGATTTCCCAGCTGCCCTGGCCGAGCGACGCTTCCTTGGAGGCGTAGTCCATGCGGGCACCCACGCCGGAGGCGGGGCCGGAGTACTTCAGTTCAACGGCGGGATCGCGCAGGACGAGCGGGTTCCAGTCCTTGAAGCGGCGCAGGCTGTTGACCGTGTCGAACACGATCGTCATCTTGCGGTTGGTCTCGATGCTTTCGGAAATGTGGCGTTCGCCCGGCAGCGCCACGCCAATGATGACGAACAGGCCAGCCACGATCCCCAAGGCGATCAGGAACTCGATAATACGGGTCATTCAGGAGTCTCCGGGGCCGATCCCACGGCCGGGTTGATTGAAGCGAAGCGCCAATCCTAGCAGGCTTCGCGGGTGTTATGGATCAGGATTGGCGCACCGGTTTCCATGCCGGCAGCGGTTTTGTACAGACAAGGAGCGGAAAGATAGCGCATCGCGCGCGTCCACACGTAGGGGGACAGGGAATTTCTTCCCTCGCCCGCACCTGAATGAATTCCAACTGGCCTTCAAAACCCTTGCCCTGCAAGGGTTGTGCCGTAACGAGCCGGGCCGATTCAGACAAGCTGGAGTTCGAATGCTTTCAGTACCGCCCGGGTACGGTCGCGCACGCCGAGCTTGGACAGGATGTTGGACACGTGGTTCTTGATGGTGCCTTCGGCCACGCCCAGCGAATTGGCGATCTCCTTGTTGGAGAAACCACTGGCCATCAGCCGCAGGATCTCGGTTTCGCGGTCGGTCAGCGGGTCCGGCCGGTCCAGGCTGACGAACTCGTTGTGCATGTGCTCCAGCCCGGACAGCAGGCGCTGGGTCACCGCCGGCTGCACCAGCGAACCGCCTTCGGCCACGGTGCGGATGGCACCGACCAGCTGCTCAAGGGTGACATCCTTCAGCAGATAGCCCTTGGCACCCGCCTTCAGCCCGGCCAGCACCAGCTGGTCATCGTCGAAGGTCGTCAGGATGATGGTCGGCGGCAGCTGGTTGAGCCGCGACAGCATCTGCAGCGCCTCCAGCCCGGACATCACCGGCATGCGCATGTCCATCAGCACCACGTCCGGCTTCACCTGCGGAACCAGGTCGACCGCCTGGCGGCCGTCGGCGGCCTCGGCCACCACCTCGATCCCGTCATCCAGCGCCAGCAGCGAGCGGATTCCCTGCCGCACCAGGGTTTGGTCATCGACCAGGCAGACGCGAATCATCACAACGCTCCTTCAAAGGGTGCCAGCATCAGCACCGGCACGCCGGGGACCGAGGCGCGCAGGCGGAAGCCCTGGCCCCGGCGGGTTTCAATCTGCAGTTCACCACCGCACTGCTGCAGGCGTTCACGCATGCCGCGCAGGCCATTGCCGACCACGATACCGTCAGCGCCGACGCCATCGTCATGCGCTTCCACCACCACCTGTCCGGAGTCCTCGCAGCGGACCTGGATCCACAGGTTGCGGGCCCCGGCATGGCGGACGGCATTGGTGATGATCTCCTGGGTGCAGCGCAGCAGCACATGCGCGTGTTCAGGATCTTCCACGCTCAGCGGCTCTTCGATGTCCAGGTGGATGTCCAGCGAGGGTACCTGCTCGGTCAGCGGGCGCAACGCGGCGGCCAGGTCGATGGCCCCGCTGTCGCGCAGCTGGCTGACGGCCTCGCGCACATCGGTCAGCAGCAGCTTGGCCAGGGTATGCGCCTGGTGCACGTGCTCCTGGGCCTGGCCTTCGGTGATGTGGCCCGCCACTTCCAGGTTCAGGCTCAGCGCGGTCAGGTGATGGCCAAGCAGGTCGTGCAACTCGCGCGAGATGCGGGTGCGTTCGTTGACCCGGGCACTCTCGGCCAGCAGCACACGGGTGGCGCGCAGCTCGGTGTTGAGCCGACGCTGCTCCTCGCGCGCATCGGTCTGCTGGCGGGCGACCAGGCTGGTCACGAAGATGAACATCGAGAAGCCGCCATACAGCAGCGACTGCATGATCGCCTCGAACAGCGAGAACGGCAGGAACAGGTAGTACACCGGGGCCACCGCCAGCTGGCTGACCAGCAGCCAGATCACCCCCACGCGCGCCGGCAGCATCCACGGAATGACCCCGGCGGCGACCATCATCAGGATGCTGCCCAGGCCCGAGCCGCTGAGGAAGCTGACGCCCAGCGCGCAGATGGTCAGCAGGACCAGGATGGCGCGGTCATACCAGGCCGAGTGGCCGCCATTGCGCAGCCCACGGGTCAGCCACAGGTAGCCGCCCCCGAAGGTCAGATACGCCACGAACAGCAGCAGCGCCGGCAGGTCCACCCCACCGCCATGGCGCAGCAGCGCCTCGTACTGGGAGTAAACCAGCGGCAGACCCAGCATGACCCAGGTGAACAGGCCGGCCAGTCGCAGAACTCGGGTTTGGCTGAGGTATCCCAACATGGCTGCATCTTAGGCTGAACCTGCGCCCCTGCACCCGGGCAGAAGTCATGCCTTGCCTGTGACCCGACCGGCCGGCCATGCAATAATCCGGTGCAGGGTTCCTTCGGGAACCATCCGCGTTACCCCACGGAGTCACAATGTCGATTGTCATCCGCGACGTGCGCGAGCACGAGCTCGATTCCGTCCTGGCCCTGAACAACAACGCCGGCCTGGCCATCCTGCCGCTGGATGCGGCCCGCCTGCGCCTGTTCTTCGAGACCGCCGAGTACTTCCGGGTTGCCGAACGCGACGGCAACCTGGCCGGTTTCCTGATCGGTTTCGGCAGCGAAAGCCAGCACGACAGCAGCAACTTCGCCTGGTTCAAGCAGCATCTGGACAGCAAATTCTTCTACATCGACCGCATCGTGGTGGCCAGCCGCCGTCGCGGTGGCGGTGTGGGCCGCGCGTTCTACGCCGACGCCCAGAGCTTTGCCGAGCTGCGCTACCCGCAGCTGACCTGCGAGGTGTTCCTGGACCACGGGGCCGACGCCGCCCTGCTCTTCCACGGCAGCTTCGGCTTCCGCGAGGTCGGGCAGAACACCATGCCGCACGTGGATGTGCGGGCCAGCATGCTGCTGAAGGACCTGTGCAGCTACCAATGGGTGCACGACACCTACGGCGACACGCTGCCGGACGTGCCCTGGGTGGGCCAGCGCCGGCTGCCGCTGGGCGCGCAACGACCGACGGGGACCTGAAGTGGCGGCGAACATGGATTTTGAACAGGCCGGTGAGCTGAAGATCGGCCAGGTGGGTATCGCCAACCTGCGCATCCGCACCCTGGATGTGGAACGACTGACCCGGGAAATGCACGAGCGCGTGGCGCGCGCGCCGAAGCTGTTCGGGCGCGCGGCGGTCATTCTGGATTTCGGCGGGCTCAGCCGCATGCCCGACGTGGCCACGGCGCAGGCGCTGCTGGACGGTCTGCGCAGTGCCGGCGTGCTGCCGGTGGCGCTGGCCTATGGCAGCACCGAAACCGACCTGCTGTCGCAGCAGCTGGGCCTGCCCCTGCTGGCCAAGTTCCGCGCCCAGTACGAGCGCGCCGAGGCCGAGCCGGTGCCCGCGCG
>DGLB01000033.1:0-157 GCA_002387845.1 Stenotrophomonas maltophilia
GTCCAGTGCAGCAGCGGCGCTGCGCTGGGCCAGCGAGCGCGGTGCACGCGCCTCCCACAGCTTGAGGGCTCTGGCGGCACGGGCGTCGTCGTTGGCCAGCATGGCAATGCGGGTCGCGCGCTCGGCCAGGCCGGCATCGTCACCTCCGGCCTCGGCG
>DGLB01000033.1:203-24042 GCA_002387845.1 Stenotrophomonas maltophilia
ATCGTCACCTCCGGCCTCGGCGGCCTCCAGGTACCAGCGCGCGGCTTCGGGCAGCTTGCCGGCCTGCAGCGCGAATTCGCCGGCCATGACCGGGGTCAGCGGGGCCGGTTCGGCCGGCCTCGCAGCGCCCGGTTTGTCGTTCAGCCGGGCAGTGCCCGGCTCTGCGGCGAAGGCTACGCTGGCGACCAGGGACAGCAGCAGAACGCTGGAGATGCGAATCAATGCGGGCATCGGGGGCTTCTGGCCTTAAAATGACGACTTGAATGGCCAGCAGCTTATCGCAAGCAACTGAACAATGACCCTGTGGGTGCTCGGACTGAACCACCAGACCGCGCCAGTGGAGCTGCGCGAACGCGCCTCCTTTGGCGGCGACGCGCTGCCGCGGGCGTTGGCTTCGCTGCGTGACACCCCGCAGGTGGCCGAAGCGGTACTGCTGTCCACCTGCAACCGCACCGAGCTGTACGCGGTGGCCGAATCCGGCGACGCCCTGGCCCAGTGGCTGGAAAGCCACGCCGGCCAGCTGCAGGGTTATCTGTACCAGCATGCGGACGCCGACGCGGTGCGCCACCTGTTCCGGGTAGCCACCGGGTTGGACTCGATGGTGCTGGGCGAACCGCAGATCCTGGGCCAGGTGAAGGATGCCTGGGCCATCGCCCGTGACAACGGCCTGCTCGGCCAGCGCCTGGACCGGCTGTTCCAGCAGACCTTCTCGGTGGCCAAGCGTGCCCGCACCGATACCCGGGTGGGGGCCAATCCGATTTCCGTGGCCTCCACCGCCGTACGCCTGGCGCAGAATTCGTTCGCGCGGCTGGAAGACTCCACCGTGCTGCTGGTCGGTGCCGGCGAGACCATCGAGCTGGCTGCCCGCCACCTCAGCGAAGGCCGCGTGCGCCGGCTGCTGATCGCCAACCGTACCCTGGCCCATGCGCAGGAGCTGGCCAGCCGCCACGGCGGCGTGGCGCTGCCGCTGACCGAGCTGGAGCGCCACCTGGGCGAGGCCGACGTGGTGTTCTCGGCCACCGCCGCGCGCGAGCCGGTGATCACCCGCGCCCAGGTCGCCGCCGCGCTGAAAAGCCGCAGGCACAAACCGATGCTGCTGTTCGACCTGGCCGTGCCACGCGATATCGAAGCGGCCGTGGGCGAACTGCAGGACGCCTTCCTGTACACCGTGGACGACCTTGAACGCGCGGTGGAAGACAACCGTCGCAGCCGCCGCGAGGCCGCCGCCGAGGCAGAAGCCATCATTGAACTGCAGGTTGCGCGCTTCGTCGAAACCCTCCAGGCCAGCGCGCACCAGGCTCCGTTGCGGCAGCTGCGCGCCTATGGCGAGGCCACCCGCACCGAGATGCTGGACAAGGCCCGGCAGCAGCTGGCCAATGGCAAGTCGGCCGAGGAAGTGCTGGAGCTGCTGGCGCATGGCCTGACCAACCGCCTGCTGCACCCGCCCACTGCTGCCCTGCGCGCTGCCGCGCTCAGCGGCGATACTGAACTGACCCGCGCCGCCGAGCGCCTGTTCCCGGCCAAGCCGGGCTATCAGCACCCTGTTGTGAGGAATGATGACGCCGACCCTGCGCCGTAAGCTGGAAGCCCTGGCCGAGCGCCGCGAGGAACTGGAACGCCTGCTGGCCGACCCCTCGGTGGTCAGCGACAACGAGCGTTTCCGCAACTTCTCGCGCGAGTTCGCGCAGCTTGAACCGGTCGCCACCGCGCTGGCCGACGAAGCGCGCGCCCACGCCGACCTGGCTGCCGCCGAGGCGATGCGGGCCGACCCGGACCTGCGCGAGCTGGCCGATGAAGAGATCGCTGCGGCCCAGCAGCGCCTGCAGGAACTGGACGGCGCGTTGGCGCTGCTGCTGGTGCCGCGCGATCCGCGTGATGACAGCAACCTGTTCCTGGAAGTGCGCGCCGGTACCGGCGGCGACGAAGCGGCGATCTTTGCCGGCGACCTGTTCCGCATGTACGCGCGCTTTGCCGAACGCCAGGGCTGGAAGGTCGAAGTCGAATCGGACAATCCGGGCGAGCATGGCGGCTACAAGGAAATCGTGGCCCGCGTGGTCGGGCGCGGCGCGTTCTCGAAGCTGAAATTCGAGTCGGGAACGCACCGCGTGCAACGCGTGCCGGCGACCGAGTCGCAAGGCCGCATCCATACCTCGGCGGCGACGGTGGCGATCATTCCCGAAGTTGACGATGTCGATGAAGTGGTGATCAATCCGGCCGACCTGAAGGTGGACACCTTCCGTTCCTCCGGCGCGGGCGGCCAGCACGTCAACAAGACCGAATCGGCGATCCGCATCACCCACGTCCCCACCGGCGTGGTGGTGGAATGCCAGACCGAACGCAGCCAGCACGCCAACCGCGACAAGGCGATGAAGCGCTTGAAGGCACAGCTGCTGGACAGCGAGCGCAGCAGGCAGGCCGCCGCGCAGGCCGAGAGCCGTCGCCTGCAGGTCGGCAGCGGCGACCGCAGCCAGCGCATCCGCACCTACAGCTACCCGCAGGGCCGGATCACCGACCACCGCGTGGAAGGACTGACTCTGTACGACCTGCCCAACATCATGACCGGCGACCTGGATGCGCTGGTGAACCGGCTCAGCCACGAGCACCAGGCCGACGAACTGGCCCGGCTGTCCGAAGGCTGACCGGTGTCGGCCTGGCAGCAGCGTCAACAGTTGCAGCAGGCGCTGACGCGCCAGCCCGGCGACTTCGTGGCCTGGGTGATGCTGGCCGACCTGGAACTGGAAGCGGGCGACCTGCGCGCCGGTGAGCAGGCCGCGCGACGTGCCCTGCAGTTGCGCCCCAATCATCCCGAAGCGCTGGCGCGACTGGGCCGGGTGGCCTGGATGGCTGGCGCGCATGCCGACGCCGCACGCCTGCTGGGCCAGGCCTCGGCGCTGGCCCCCGAACACCCGGGCATCGCACTGTGGCTGGGCCACGCGCTGGAAGATGCCGACGACGCCGAAGGAGCCGCAAGCGCCTATCGCCGTGCGCACGCCCTGTTGCCCGGTGAACCGTACATCGCCGCCCAGCGCCTGGCCTGGCAGCGCCGGCTGTGTGACTGGCAGGACATCGACCGCCTGGCCGCACAGGTGCGCGAGGCGGTCGCAGCGGGCAACGGCGTGGTGGAGCCGTTCGCGTTTCTGAGCGAAGACGCCAGCGCTGCCGAACAACTGCGCTGCGCGCGTACGCGTGCCGCTGCGGTAGCGGCAGGCATTCGTGCGCTGCCCGCCGTCCCGCTGCGCGCGCGTGGACCGCTGCGGATCGGCGCGCTGTCCAATGGTTTCGGCGCCCACCCTACCGGCCTGCTGACCGTGGCAGTGTTCGAGCAGCTGCGGCAGGACCCGGCCGTGCAGCTGCATCTGTTCGCACTCAACCGCGACGACGGCAGCCGCATTCGCCAGCGCCTGCAGCAGGCGACCACGCTGCACGACGTAGCCGGCCTGCGCCATGAGGAAACGGCCGCGCGGATCCGCGCGCAGGGCATCGATGTTCTGCTGGACCTGCGCGGCTGGGGCGGCGGTGGCGCTCCGGAAGCGCTTGCCCTGCGCCCTGCCCCATTGCAGGTGAACTGGCTGGCCTATCCCGGCACCTCCGGTGCGCCGTGGCTGGATGCGGTGATCGGCGATGCCTTCGCGCTGCCGCCCGCACGGCAACCGGATTACAGCGAACGCGTGCTGCGCCTGCCGCGCGCGTTCCAGCCGTCGGACAACACCCGCGTGCTGGAGCCGGCCCCGACCCGC
Organism: Stenotrophomonas maltophilia; assembly: GCA_002387845.1. GTDB lineage: Bacteria > Pseudomonadota > Gammaproteobacteria > Xanthomonadales > Xanthomonadaceae > Stenotrophomonas > Stenotrophomonas maltophilia_AG. The sequence goes on from DGLB01000033.1 coordinate 3,941, forward strand.
GCCGCCTGCGGCCTGCCAGACCACGGCATGGTGTTCTGCTGCTTCAACAACAGTTACAAGCTCAATCCACGCAGCATGGCCCGCGCGTTCGCGGTGCTGCAGGCGGTACCCGGCAGCGTGCTGTGGCTGCTGTCCGGCCCCGGCCAGGCCGATGCGCGGCTGCGCGCGGCCGCACAGGCGGCGGGGCTGGACCCGGCGCGACTGGTGTTCATGGCCAAGCTGCCGCACCCGCAGTACCTGGCGCGCTATGCGCTGGCCGACCTGTTCCTGGACACGCATCCCTACAACGCTCACACCACCGCATCGGACGCGCTGTGGGCCGGCTGCCCGGTGCTGACCTGCCCGGGGGAGACGTTCGCGGCACGGGTCGCCGGCAGCCTGAATCATCACCTGGGGCTGGAACGGATGAATGTTGCCGATGATGCGGCGTTTGTCGCCACCGCCAGTGCGCTGGGAAATGATCCGCCGGCGCTGGCAGCGTTGCGGGCGGCGTTGGCGGTGGCGCGTGAGCGCAGCGGCGTGTTCGACATGGCGGGGTTTGCCAGCGATCTGTCAGCGCTCCTGCAATCGTTCGCACGTGAGCATGGCTGGCAGGGAATCTGATCGGTAACGCCGGTGTACCCTCTAGCTTCCAACCGCGGATGGATGTGGATATGAGCAAGCTCAAGCGCAAGGAGTACGAGGCCCTGCTGGAACCGCTGCAGCTGGAACTGGCGCGGATGGCGCGCTGGGTGCAGCACAGTGGGCAGCGCGTGCTGGTGTTGTTCGAAGGGCGTGACACCGCCGGCAAGGGCGGCGCGATCCAGGCCATTGCCGAACATCTCAACCCACGCCAGTGCCGGGTGGTGGCCCTGCCCAAGCCCACCGAGCGCGAAAGCACGCAGTGGTACTTCCAGCGCTATGTCACCCACCTGCCCGCCGCCGGCGAGATCGTGCTGATGGACCGCAGCTGGTACAACCGCGCAGGCGTCGAACATGTCATGGGCTACTGCACCGAACCCCAGTACCGTGCGTTCCTGGCACAGACCCCGGTGTTCGAGCAGCTGCTGGTGGACGACGGCATCCTGCTGTTCAAGTACTGGCTGACCGTGGACCAGGAGCAGCAGGAAAAGCGCTTCGCCGAGCGCCACGTCGACCCGCTCAAGGGCTGGAAGCTGTCGCCGGTGGACCTGAAGTCACGCAGCAAGTACACCGCCTACACCGAAGCGCGTGAAGCCATGCTGCGTGCCACGCACCGGGACGCGGCTCCGTGGACGCTGGTGGATTTCGACGACCAGAAACGCGGTCGATTGACCTTGATCCGCAATCTGCTGGACCGGCTGCCCGACACCCATGTTGACGAGCCGATTCCGGACCTGCCGCCGTTGAAGGGCAAGCTGCATGAAGAGCATTTCGGCGTGCTCAAGCCGATCGCGCCGTTCGATATCGGGTAGTGCCGGGCTTGCCCGGCAGCGATCAGCCCGCGATGGCTTTCTCGATATCCGCAGCCGTGACCGGGCCCAGGAATTCCTTGGCGACCTTGCCGTCCGGCGCGATCAGGTAGGTCATCGGCAGCCCGCGCGGAATGGCGAAGTCTTCCGGCGGGTTGTAGGTGTCGACCAGCACGATCGGATAGGTGACCGGACGTTCCTTCAGGAACGCCTTCATTTCATCAAGCTCGATGTCCTCGTAGGCCAGCCCGACCACTTCGATCTCGTCGCGCATGGCGTGCAAGGCCGACAGCTCCGGCATTTCCTTGCGGCACGGCGCGCACCAGGTCGCCCAGAAGTTCACGACCACCCACTTGCCACGGTGCGCCGCCAGGTCATAGGTGCTGCCGTCCACCGCGGGCAGCACCAGGCGCGGAGATGCCACTGTCTTGCGGTCGGTGTCGACAGCGGCCGGCTCGGCGGGTTCGGTGGGTTCGGCCGCAGCAGCAGGGGCCGCCGGTGCCGGCGCGGTCTCGGGTGCGGCGGGCTCGGCAGCAGGCTTGCACGCGGCCAGGGTCAGCAGGCCCAGGGCCAGCAGCAGGGGACGAACGGTCATGGGGAATCTCCGGGGGAGGCATAGATGTCGCTGACGCGGCGCTTGAGCAGTTCCCGCAGCGGCAGGCGCAGCGCGTCGAGCGCGTTGACCGACGCACAGCCCAGGCTGTCGTCGCGATAAGGCAGCCACGCTTCCTTGACCGGAATGCGCATCTGCGTGGTTTCGTAAAGGTCGGCCAGGGTGAGCTTGTCCAGATCGCGCGCCAGCAGCCATTCGCCGCGCTCGTCGCGGCGCACCACGCGGATCGCCTCGAGGTCGCACAGCATGGTCTGCAGCAGCGAATCGGTCAGCATCGGCTCCAGTTTCAGGATCTCGTCATCGTCCAGGCTGCGGCCGTCGGCGCGTGCCTGCTGGAAGCGCCCGATCAGACGCAGCAGCCCGTAGATCTCGTAGCCGGTGGGCAGGCGCAGGTCGGCGGGCTGGTAGCGGAACGCGGCAATCGAAGAGGCCAGGGACGCGCCCAGCAACACCGATACCCAGCACAGGTAGATCCACAGCAGCAGAATCGGCACGAAGGCGACCGTGCCATAGAGCTTCTGGTAGGACTGGAAACTGCCCAGGTACGCGCCCATGCCCCACTTCACCAGTTCCAGCATCACCACCGCCAGCACCGCACCAGGAATGGCATGTCGCCACTTGACCGTGTGGTGCGGCACCACCCGGTACACCAGCATGATGCAGATGAACTCGATCAGGATCGGAGCCAGGGTCAGCGAGGCGTTGGCCAGCAGCCGGCCTTCCGTGGTGCCGAACAGCGGCAGCGCGAACACGCGTGCCGACACGGCCAGTGAGGCGGCGGCCAGCATCGCGCCCAGGGTGAGCACGGTCCAGTACACCAGGAACCGGGTCAGCCGTGGCCGCGCCGAGCTCACCCGCCAGATCTGGTTGAAGGTCTGCTCCACGCTGTTGAGGGTGATCAGCAACGACACCACCAGCGCGATGAAACCGGCCGCGGTGAGCTGGCCGGCACTGGCTGAGAACTGGCGCAGATAGCCCTCGGCCGCGCGCGCGGCATTGGGCACGAAGTTCGAGAACACATAATCGCTGAGGGTATCGCTCCAGCGGTCGAACATCGGGAAAGCGGACAGCACCCCGAACACGACGATGGCCAGCGGCACCAGCGCGAACACCGTGGTGTAGGCCAGCGAGGCTGCCGCCTGGAACAGGCGGTCGTCGAGGAAACGACGCCACAGGAAGCGCCCGAAGCTGGCGGTGCGCGCACGGTCGCGCACGCGCTCCATCCACAGGTTGATGGTATCCAGAGGTTCCATTGGTACCAAGCGTACCCGATGCGCGGTGCAGGCTGGCACAAAGGGCCCCATACTGCGGCCTGTCCGAGGCTGATGTGGAAACAAGATGGCGGAGATTCTGGTGCTGTACTACAGCCGTGGCGGTTCAGTGGCGCGGCTTGCGCGCCAGATCGCCCGTGGCGTCGGCGAGGTGCCCGGCATGAGCGCGCGCCTGCGCAGCGTACCGCCGGTGGCCGCCGTGACCCAGACCGCCCGCCCGCCGGTGCCTGAAGAGGGCGCTCCTTACGTCAGCGTGGAAGACCTGGCCGAATGCAGCGGGCTGCTGCTGGGCAGCCCGACCCGGTTCGGCAACATGGCCGCGCCGGTGAAGCACTTCCTGGACGGATTGGGGGCCGAGTGGGTGAACGGCACGCTGGCCGGCAAGCCGGCAGGGGTGTTCACCTCGACCGCATCGCTGCACGGCGGCCAGGAATCGACCCTGCTTTCGATGCAGGTGCCGTTGCTGCACCACGGCTGCCTGATCGTGGGCATCCCGTTCACCGAGCCGGCACTGAGCCACACCACCACCGGCGGCACGCCCTATGGGGCCAGCCACGTGGCCGGAGCGGATGACAACCCGGTGCCCAGCGAAGACGAAGCCACCCTGGCCCGCGCGCTGGGCCGGCGCGTGGCCGACATCGCACGGCGGTTGGCATGAGGGGGCGCGATGCGTCGCTGATCGGTCTGCTGCTGGCACTGGCTGCCGTGTATGCGGCGTGGTTCTGGCAGGACAAGCACTGGCTGGCCACCCAGCTGGTGTTCACCGCCCCGCCCCTGCTGCTGGCGCTGGGCGTGTGGTGGAAGCGCGGCAATGCGCCGTTCTGGTCCGGCGTGCTGGCGCTGTTCTGGTTCAGCCACGGCGTGATGAGCGCCTGGAGCCATCCCGACACGGCCGGCTGGGCCTGGGCCGAGCTGCTGCTGGCGCTGGCCATCATCGGCGTGGCCAATGCGCCCGGGTTGCGCAAACGGTTCGGAAAGCGGTAGCGCCGGCCGTTGGCCGGCCCAGGCGGTCCGTGAGCCGGCCAACGGCCGGCGCTACCGATCCCGTCGCCGTATCATAGGCGTCGTTCCAGACCGCTACCCAGGATTGCTGCAATGGAAGAACTACTGATCATCACCACCGGTGGCACGATCGACAAGATCTACTTCGACGACAAGTCGGACTACCAGATCGGCGATCCGCAGATCGGGATGATCCTGCGCGAACTCGGCGTGACCTTCCGTTTCAACGTGATTCCGATCCTGCGCAAGGACTCGCTGCATATCACCGACGAGGACCGCGAACTGATCCGCGCCACCATCGCCGCGCAGCCCACCCGCCATGTGCTGGTCACCCACGGCACCGACTCGATGGTGCAGACCGGCCAGGTGCTGCGCAGCATCGCCGACAAGACCATCGTGATGACCGGCGCGCTGAGCCCGGCGCGCTTCCGGGGTTCGGACGCGGAGTTCAACATCGGCTGCGCGATCGGCGCGGTGCAGTCGCTGCCCGCCGGTGTGTACATCGCCATGAACGGCCGCATCTGGGATCCGCAGCACGTGCGCAAGAACGTGGCCGCAAACCGGTTCGAATCGGCGTAAACAGAAACGCCCCGGCCGAGGCCGGGGCGCGTTGCCCATTGGAGAGGGGCTGGGCTCAGTACTGCGCGGTCAGGGTCACGCCGGAGAAGGTGCTGTACGCCTTCACCCGGACGTGCCAGGTGCCCGCGGCCGGGGCATTGATCGTGCAGGTTTCATTGTTGCCGCTCAGGTACGGGCGGCAGTTGTAGACGGTGTCGGTCGGCGCGCTGCCCGAACGCACGTACAGGTCGGCATCACCACTGCCGCCGGCAATGATCACCTTCAGCTGCGAGGTACCGCTTGGCACGGCCACGGTGTAGGCCAGCGACGCGCCACTGGAGGCGGACAGGCCGGTCACCGGCACGTTGTTCTGCAGGGTGCCGGTGCCCGGGTTCGGGTTGCCACCGCCCTGGGCGGCAACCACCGCCGCATCGGCGTCGACGATGCCGGCGCCGCAACCGCCCGAGCAGGCACCCGGCAACGGCCGTGCGGTGCTCTTGATGATGCTTTCCACCTGCGCCGGGGTCAGCGCGGTGGTCGCCGCGGCCTGCATCAGCGCCACAACGCCGGCCACATGCGGAGCCGCCATCGAGGTGCCGTTGTACGACGCGTACGACGCACTGCCCGGTACGGTGGTGCCGGTGTTGAGCGTGGACAGGATGCTGGCACCCGGTGCGGAGATGTCGATGCCGGTGCCGTAGTTGGAGAAGCTGGCACGCGCACCGGCCGAGGTGGTGGCCGCCACCGCGATCACGTTCGGGCAGTTGGCCGGCACCGCAGAGGACACGTTGGTGTTGCTGTTGCCGGCGGCGACGACCACGGTGGTGCCGCGTGACACCGCGCCGTTGATCGCGTTCTGGTAGGTCGTGGAGCAGCTGCCGCTGCCGCCGAGCGACATGTTGATCACTTCGGCCGGGTTGGCATTGGCGGGCACGCCGCTGACGGTACCGCCCGAGGCCCAGACAATGGCGTCGGCGATGTCGGAGGTGTAGCCACCGCACTTGCCGAGCACGCGCACCGGCACGATCTTGGCGTTGAACGCGGTGCCGGCCACGCCGACGGCGTTGTTGGTCACCGCGGCAATGGTGCCGGCCACGTGGGTGCCGTGCCAGCTGGAGTTGGAGGCCGGGTAGCCGGCACCACACTCGTTGGCGGCGTACCAGTCGCCTTCGTCATTCGGGTTGTTGTCGCGGCCGCCACCATCGCGGGCCATCGCGGCGTCGCTGATGAAATCGTAGCCGGCCAGGATGTTGGCGTTCAGATCCGGGTGGTTGGTGATGCCGGTGTCGATCACCGCCACGACCACACCGGTGCCGGTGGACTTGTCCCACGCCGGGCGCACGTTGATCGACGAGGCGCTGGTGCCGAAGCCCCACTGCTCGGACAGGCGCGGGTCGTTCGGGGTCAGGGTGTGCTGCATGAGCTGGTCGACTTCGACGTATTCCACGTTCGGGTCGGCGGCCAGGCGGCGCATCAGCAGTTCGGATTCGGCGGCATCCAGCGGACGGTCCGCCTTCACCACGGTCGGGCCAATGGCCAGGGTGCGCAGCTTCTGCAGACCCAGCGCGCGGCCCTGCGCGGCGGGGACGGCGGAGGCTGCAGCCTTCAGCGAGCTGGCCAGGGCCGTGGGATTGGCGACGTCGCTGGCCCCGTCCCTGTACTTGACGATGAAACGCTGGTGGGTGGGTGCGGAGGACAGACCGCTCAGCTGCACGTCACCGGCGAAGGCCGGCGCGGCCAGCAGCAGGGTCGACAGGACCGAACCCCCCAGTACCACCAATGCGCGCTGACGCACACGTTGCTGCGAATCATGAGACATCGGATTTCCCTTTGAACTGAAATGCCGTCAATGCGGCGGAAGTCGGTGCAATCCGTTCGCTGTGAAGCGGTGGCGCGGATCGAACCGTTGCAAGCGGACCGGCTCCCCTGAAAAACCGACCGACCCCGGACGCTAGTGCGTTTGCCGGACTCCGAACAACGCTTCAGCGCGATTTCAGTCTTGTGAAATTTCCGAATTGAGACATCCGGGGTCAAAGGTTTGTGAATGTGAAGGAACTTCCGTACCGGATGTGAGTCCGCGGTAGGGCAAATCGTGTCCTGCGTCACTGTCTTGCGCGCCAGTGCTGAGACATTCCTTGCGCGTCAAAGGGTTAGCGGGGTTTGGATCGATGTAGTTTTGGCTTTCCGCGAAGGGCGGCGCTTCGGATGATCCGTACGGTTCCCGCGAAGAGCGGCGCTTCGGATGATCCGTACGGTTCCCGCGAAGAGCGGCGCTTCGGTTGATCCGTGCGGGTCCGGCCAACGGGCAACCCCGTTCCGGGACACGCCGTGAACCCGTCCATGGGGGCTCGGCGAAAACATCCATGTTTTCGACGGTCCCTCCAGGGGTCACCCGTTGGCCCGCCCCCGATGGTGGGTCGAGGCGCGGTTTGAACAGCAACAGCGCACTTCTATCAGGGTCCATGCGTTACCGGGCGTTGGCGGTTTCAGGGCCGTCGTCTGTCGACCGACGCTACCGGGAGTGCGTGTCTCTTGATCTTCCGCGGCCACCGGTCATCTGTCTGGGGCGTGCCGGGGTGGGTTTGCGGGACCGTAGAAAACATGGATGTTTTCTACGAGCCCCCATGGGTGAAGGCGCACTGCTTGCGAGGCACTGCCTCGCGTGCGACTGAACGCCCAACCGCTGGCGGTTGGGCCGGGGCCCGGAGGGCGGTTCACGGCGTGTCCCGCAAACCCACCTCGGCGCGACCAAACACGGAAACCGATGAACCACCGGCTGTTCGCCAAACACCAACAGCAGCCGGGCAGCGCCCGGCGACGCAGGGTGTCCGCAACCATGAAATGCAAAAAAGCCCGCCTGGTTGCAGGCGGGCTTTTCGGGGGACGGGCCAGGGCGGGCGGTTACGCGTCCAGGCGGACCAGCCAGTTGTGGCGGTCCGGCAGGCGGCCGTACTGGATGTCGGTCAGTTCCTTGCGCAGGGACATGGTCACTTCGCCGGCCGGGGCGTTGATGTCGCCCACCGAGAAGCCCTCGCCCTTCAGCTGGCCGATCGGGGTCACCACCGCCGCGGTGCCGCAGGCGAACACTTCGGTGATCTCGCCCGAGGTCACGCCGTCCTTCCACTCGTCGATGGTCACCTTGCGCTCTTCGACCTTCATGCCACGGTCGCGCGCCAGCTGCAGGATGCTCTCGCGGGTGATGCCTTCCAGGATGCTGCCCGACAGCGCCGGGGTCACCAGCGTGCCGTCCTTGTAGACCAGGAACACGTTCATGCCGCCCAGCTCTTCCAGGTACTTGCCTTCCACCGGGTCCAGGAACAGCACCTGCGAGCAACCCTGTGCCTGCGCCTTCTGCTGCGGCAGCAGCGACGCGGCATAGTTGCCGCCACACTTGGCCGCACCGGTGCCGCCCTTGGCCGCACGCGCGTACTCGGTCGACAGCCAGATCGACACCGGGGCCACCCCCTTGGCGAAGTACGGGCCGGCCGGGCTGGCGATCACGTAGTAGCCCGCCTTGTGTGCGCCGCGCACGCCCAGGAAGGCTTCGTCGCCGATCATGAACGGACGGAAGTACAGGCTCGACTCATCGGCCGACGGCACCCAGTCCGCGTCCACCGCGATCAGCTGCTTCAGCGATTCCACGAAGATGTCCACCGGCAGTTCCGGCAGCGCCAGGCGCTGCGCCGAACGCTGCAGGCGACGGCCGTTGGCATCCGGGCGGAAGGTCCAGATCGAACCATCCGCATGGCGGTAGGCCTTGATGCCTTCGAAGATCTCCTGGCCGTAGTGCAGCACCGCGGCCGCCGGGTCCAGCTGCAGCGGGCCGTAGGCGCGCACGTTGGCGTTGTGCCAGCCGGTGTCCTTGTCCCAGCGGACCTCCACCATATGGTCGGTGAAATGTAGACCGAAGCCCGGCTTCTCCAGGATCTGGGCGCGCTGCTCGGCGCTGCGCGGGTGGTCCGAACGGGTGACGGCGAAGCTGGGATTGGACTGGGACACCGGGAGTTTCCTGTTCTGGGTTCAAGCCGGGCAGAGCCGGGCTTTACGGGGACGGCAGCCGGGCAAGCCCGGCTCTACTGGGCAGCAGCCGGGCAAGCCCGGCTCTACGGGGTGCGGTTGCGGTCAAAGCATGCCGGTTTCGAGGCGGGCAGCCTCGGACATCATATGTTTGCCCCATGGCGGGTCGAACACCAGCTCGACGTCGGCCTCGGCGATGGTCGGGATCATTTCCAGCTTGCTGCGCACGTCGTCGACCAGGATGTCGCCCATGCCACAGCCGGGCGCGGTCAGGGTCATTTTCACGTCCACCTCGCGCTGGCCATCGTCCAGGTGCTTGAGGTCCACTTCATAGACCAGGCCGAGGTCGACGATGTTGAACGGGATCTCCGGGTCGAAGCAGGTGCGCAGCTGTTGCCACACCAGCTTTTCCACCTCCTCGTCGGAGGCGTCGGCGGGCAGTTCCAGCGGGGCCGGAGCCTCCTTGCCGATCGCGTCGCCGTCCTTGCCGGCGATTCGGAACAGATTGCCTTCGACAAACACGGTATAGCTGCCCCCCAGCGCCTGGGTGATGTACCCATAGCTGCCAGCCGGCAAGGTGACCGTTTCGCCCTGCGGGACCATCACGGCCTCGCAGTCGCGTTCGAAGTGGACAGGTTCGCTGCTACGGGAATACATGCGTTCGATATGGGGCTGCGGCGTGGCCGCTCAAGGTGACCATTTTAGCCCAGTGGCCGCTCGCGCGCCGGTTACCGCCCAAGCCGGTATCCTGTAGCCATTCACAGGAAGATTGCATGTCAACCACCTCCGTTTCTGCCCGATCCGTGAACTGGCTCTGGCCCCTGATGTTGCTGATCGCGCTGGTCGCTGCGGTGATGATGTGGTGGTTCGTGGCCCTGGCCAGCGGCCGCCAGGCCGGCTGGATGGCGGTTTTCGCCGCGCTGGAGCTGGCGTTCATGCTGCGCCTGGGGGCGCTGCGGCGTCCGGCGCTGCGGGTTGGGCTGACCCTGGCCGGAACGCTGCTGGTGGCGGTCATTGCCAACTGGGCGATCGCCTCGTCCTATGTCGGCGCCTCGTTGGCGCTGGCCCCGTGGGAATCAGCGTTGCGGATGGGGCCCCATATGGCCTGGACCCTGGCGCAGCTGGCCAACGGCGCAGCCGAGGTGGTGTGGCTGGGCGTGGCGCTGGTGGTGGGCTGGTTTGTCGCGCGGTAACGCCCGCGCATAACCGTCAATGCCCGCCGTCCAATGCCTTCAACTCGCTGACCAGCGCACTCGCCGCACCCGCCCCGTCGCCGTACAGCATCCGCGTGTTGTCGGCGTAGAACAGCGCATTCTCGATCCCGGCAAAGCCGGTGCCCTTGCCACGCTTGATCACCACCACGTTGCGCGCGTTGACCACGTCCAGGATCGGCATGCCGTAGATCGGGCTTGAGGGGTCGGTACGCGCTACCGGGTTGACCACGTCATTGGCCCCGATCACCAGCGCCACGTCGGTGGTCGGGAACTCGGGATTGATGTCGTCCATATCCGCGATCAGGTCGTACGGCACGCCCGCTTCGGCCAGCAGAACATTCATGTGCCCAGGCATGCGCCCGGCCACCGGGTGGATGGCGAATTTCACCTTCACCCCGCGCTCGATCAGCCGCTGCGCCAGTTCCCAGATCTTGTGCTGGGCCTGGGCCACGGCCAGGCCGTAGCCCGGCACGATCACCACCCGCTCGGCGAACGCCAGCATCGCGGCCACGTCGCTGGCTTCAATCGGCTTCTGCGCACCGGTGATCTCCTGCCCGGCCCCGCCACCGCCGAAGTTCGAGAACAGCACCCCGCTGATCGGCCGGTTCATCGCCTTGGCCATCAGCCGGGTCAGCAGGATGCCGGCCGCACCGACCATCATGCCGGCGATGATCAGCGCCTCGTTGCCCAGCACGTAGCCTTCAAACGCCACTGCCAGGCCGGTGAAGGCGTTGTACAGCGAGATCACCACCGGCATGTCGGCCCCGCCGATCGGCAGGGTCATCAGCACGCCCAGTGCCAGCGCCACCACGAAGAAGGCGATGATCGCCACCGGGCTCAGGCTCACCGCCGCCCAGATGCCCAGCGCCACCATTGCCACCGCCACTGCCAGGTTGAAGGCCTGCTGGCCCGGGAACGTGACCCGTCGATCCAGCCGACCGTCCAGCTTGGCCCAGGCAATGATCGAGCCGGACAGCGACACCGCGCCGATGGCCGAACCAATCACCGCCAACGCCAGCACCGTGGCCGACGGCTGGCGCGCGGCCAGGTCGGCAATGGCCTGGGCGCTCCAGTGGCTGGTATCGCGGTTGGCCAGGAACGAGAAACGCCGCAGCTCCACCGCGCCGATCGCGGCGGCCGAACCACCGCCCATGCCGTTGTACAGCGCCACCATCTGCGGCATGTCGGTGATCGCCACCCGCTTGGCCGACCACCACGCCACGCCGGTACCGATCGCCACCGCCACCAGGATCAGCGGCACGTTGTGCAGTTCCGGCAGGAAGAAGGTGGCCACGGTGGCGATCAGCATGCCCACCCCGGCCCAGCGGATGCCGCTGCGCGCGGTGAGTGGCGAGGCCATGCGCTGCAGGCCCAGCAGGAACAGGGTGGCGGCCACCAGGTAGCTGGTCTGGACGCCCCAGTGCAGCAACTGCGCGGTGCTCAGGCTCACGGGGTCTTCTCCGTGTCAGCGCGCTTGGCACTGGGCTTGAACATGTCGAGCATGCGCTCGGTGACCACGTAGCCGCCGGCGGCATTGCCCGCGCCCAGCACCACCGCGATGAAGCCGATGATTTTCTCCAGCGGGGTCTGCGCGTGCCCCAGCACCACCATCGCGCCGATCAGCACGATGCCGTGGATGAAGTTGGAACCGGACATCAACGGGGTATGCAGGATCACCGGCACCCGCGAAATGATCACATGGCCGGCAATGGCAGCCAGCATGAAGATGTACAACGCCACGAACCCGTCGCTCATTGCCGTGTCTCTCCCAGGCGGTTGTTCCGTGCCCCATCATAACCACGGGCTTAACGGATCGGCGCACCGGTCAACCAACGGTCCGCCGGTGCGTTGTCACGGTGTCCCCCACGCGAGCGCTACCCTGTGCTGGTGAGTCCGTCCCTGCCGCCTGTGACTTCCGAGACCGACACCGTGCTGCCGGCGTCGCTGGACGCGTTCCTGGCCGGCATCGGCCCGCGCGCGTTCCGCTTTGCCGAGGCCGGACTGCGCCAGCGCGACGACGCGCTGGATGCGGTGCAGGACAGCATGTTGCGCATGCTGGCCTACCGCGAAAAGCCGGCGGCCGAATGGTCGCCGCTGTTCTGGAGCATCCTGCGCCGCCGCGTGGTCGACCTGCAGCGCCGCCGCAGCTTCCGCCTGCGCTTCTGGCGCAGCAGCGATGACGCCGGCGACCATGACATCGACTGGGCCGACAACGGGCCCGGGCCGGCCCAGGCCCACGAGCAGCGCGAGCAGTACGCGCAGCTGGTACAGGCCCTGCGCGCGCTGCCGGCGCGCCAGCGCGAGGCCTTCACCCTGCGCGTGCTGCAGCAGCTGGACGGTGCCACCACCGCTGCGGCCATGGGCTGCAGCGAAGGCGCAGTCAAAACCCATCTTTCGCGCGCCCGGCAGGCGCTGCAGGACCACTTGGAGATCGCACTGTGAGCCGTCCGCACCCGCCCCTTCCCGACGACACCGCCCTGCAGCAGCTGCATGCGCAGGCGCTGGAACAGCTGTCGCCGGCCACCCTGGCCCGCCTGCGTGCCGCGCGTCATGCGCCGGCCCGGCAGCGTCGCGTCCACGGCTGGTGGCTGGCCACCGCCTGCACGGCGGTGGTGGCGCTGGGCCTGGGCTACAGCTTTACCGCACATCCGCCGGGCGCGCCGCCGGCACCGGTCATGGCCGGTGCGGTGGATGACAGTAGCGGGCTGCTGGATGAGAATCCGGACATGTACGTGTGGCTGGGTACCACCGACCTGGCGATGGAGTGACCATGAAACTGCAGACAACCCTTGCCATGGTGCTGTTGGCCTTCAGCGCGACCTGCGCGGCGCAGAGCGCCCCGCTGCCGGAGTGGGACAAGCTCACCCCGCAGCAGCGCGAGGCGCTGATCGCCCCCGTGCGTGACCGCTGGAACGATGCCCCGCCGCCGCAACGCGAGCGCATGCTGCAGCACGGGCAGCGCTGGCAGAGCATGACTCCGGAACAGCGCGAGCTGGCGCGGCGTGGCCGCCATCGTTTCGAGAACATGACCCCGGCCCAGCGCGAGCAGGCGCGCGTGTTGTTCGCGCAGATGCGCAGCATGACGCCCGAGCAGCGCACGGCCCTGCGCGAGCGCTGGGGGAAAATGACCCCGGAGCAGCGTCAGGAGTGGTTGAAGGCCAATGCCGTGAAGGACACGCCGCCGCCGCGTTGACGCGCGTGACGTGTCAGCGCGCTACCCCGCCACCCAGCGGGTCTTCGCCAGCAACTCATCGTCCCAATCGAACGCAATCGCCCCGTCCTTCACGAACAGGGCCACGAAGTTGTACAGGTTGCGCGCATACATCTCGCTGGCATGCACCGCGCCCTGGCTGGCCAGGTTCAGGGGGCCATCCACGATGACCCCACCCACGTCCACGGTCTGCCCCGGTCGCGTGGCTTCGCAGTTGCCACCGGTCTCCGCCGCCAGATCCACCACCACGCTGCCCGGGCGCATGCCCTCGACCATGGCCTGGGTGATGATTTTCGGCGCGGGGCGGCCCGGCACGGCCGCCGTGCAGATGACCACGTCGACCAGGCGCAGGTGCTCGCCAAGACGGCGCTGCTGTTCGGCACGCTCCTCCTCGGTCAGCGCACGCGCATAGCCGCCCTCGCCCGCTGCGCTGACGCCCAGATCGAGGAACTTGCCGCCGAGTGATTCGATCTGCTCGCGGGTTTCCGGGCGCACATCGAAGCCTTCCACCTGGGCCCCCAGCCGGCGCGCGGTCGCCACCGCCTGCAGACCGGCCACGCCTGCACCCACCACCAGCACGCGCGAGGGCCGGATGGTGCCGGCGGCGGTGGTCAGCATCGGGAAGAAACGCGGTGCGCGCTGCGCCGCGATCAGCGTCGCCTTGTAGCCGGCCATGCCGGCCTGCGAACTGAGCACGTCCATCGACTGCGCACGCGTGGTGCGCGGCAGGCGTTCGAGCGGGAAGACCTGCAGGCCGCGCGATTGCATCGTCGCCGCGCGCAGGGAATCTGCCTGCGGGTGCAGCATGCCGACCAGCGCACTGCCCAGCTTGAGCTGGTTCAACCAGGCGGTTTCCGGTGCCTGCACACACAGCACGATGTCGGCCTGGGCCGCACGGGTGTCATCGGCAAGATGTGCGCCCGCATCCAGATAGGCCTGGTCGGTGAAACCCGCACCGAGGCCGGCACCGGGTTCAATCCAGACCGTCGCCCCGAGGGCCGTGAATTTGCGCGCCGTTTCCGGTGTCAGTGCCACACGGCGTTCACCGGGTGCGCGTTCGTTGACCCCCAACACATCGACAGCCATGCATGTCCCCGGGCAGTGGTTTAGGGGGATCGTAGCGCGTTCGGGGTGTTCGCGAGAATGCCAAAGGAAGCCGGGCAGAGCCCGGCGCTGCGTCAGCCTCAGTGGACGGTGGCACCCTTGGTGTCGAGGCGGTCGATGACACCCTGCATGGCGCTGTCGAAGGCACCGTCGTCGACGTGCGGACGCAGGCGGCCCAGGCGAACCATGACGGCCAGCTCTTCCGGCGAGGCCACGCAGAAACGCACGCCGCGGCGGTTCACGAACAGCAGGCGCGAAGAGATCGGGCTGACCCACGACAGCTTGCCCGCCTGCACCTTGCCGTCCTTGTCGACGAAGTCCAGCCAGCTGCCGATCTCCATGCCACGGAAGCGGTCGGCATCGGCGTTGTCGAAGTCGGTCACGTCGACCTTGCCTTCCAGCTCCACCCCGCCCGCATCCGCCGCCGGCGGAGCCGGCAACACCACCTGCGGCAGTTCCGGCAGCGCGCGTTCCAGCTCCGGGCGCGATTCGGCGATCGCCTGCAGCGTGTCGTGCAGCGCATCGATCGCCGCCGTTGCCGCGTCGGCATGCACGCCCACACTGGCGAAGACCTTGCGCAGCACCGGCTGCCACGCCTGCAGCCACGGCTTGCCGACGATCTGGCGACGCGCCTCGGCCACTTCTTCCAGCAGGCCATCGGCCAAGGCCAGGGCCTCGCTCACCGCCGCGCCATCGTCGCCCTCACGCAACACCGTCAGGGTCAGATGGTGCTGCCATGGCTGGCGCAGGAACTCGTCGATCGCCTGCGGCAGGTGCTGGTCTTCCACCCGCCACTCCAGCTCGCTGGCCGCACGGGTGCGCGCCACTTCCAGCTTTTCCTGTCCGCGCTGGGTTTCCGCGGCGCGGCGCTCGGCAATTTCAATGCGGCGGCGGTGCTGGGCCAGGAAGTCGCGGAATTCTTCTTCCAGGGTCAGGAAGATCGCCAGGTTCTCATTGAACTCGGCCACCAGCCGCTCGATGATCTCCTCGACCTTGCCCATCAGCACACGCTCGGCCTGGCTTTCGCCGGTATTGCCCTCGCAGGCTTCGGCCAACGAGTTCAACAGCTTGCGCGCCGGGTGGGTCTTCTGCACGAACATGCGGCGGTCCAACATGGCCACCTTCACGAACGGCACCACCAGCCGGCCGATCAGTTCGCGCGAGCGCCCTTCCAGGTCGCGTTCGTCCAGCATCACGTCGAACAGCATGCCGACCAGGTCGATCGCGTCTTCATCCTGCGGATCCAGGCGCGCCTGGGACGGGTCCACGCCCAGCTGGGTCGCGCCGGACAGCACTTCGCTCTTCAAACGCTGTGCCAGCGATTCACCATCTTCGCCAATCGCCGCGCGCAGGGTCGCACTCGGCGTGGCCTGCAGCAGCGACAGCACCGACATCATTTCGCGCTGGCTCAACGGACGCTGCTGGCCCACCGCCACGCTGGCCGCCGAGGTGGCGTCCTCGCGCACGTGGCGGGTCTGCTGCAGCAGTTCGTGCAGCGCTTCCAGCAGCATGCCCTGGTTGCCGTTCATGGCCTCGGCTTCGCCGGCTTCCTGGTAGGCCGCCTGCGCCGACTGCATGCGCCCACGACTGGCCGCCCAGCGGTCGGCGAAACGCCGCGCCCAGGCCGGGGCCGAGCTGTCATCGCCGCGCGCCTGTGCTTCCGGGTCCAGCGCGTCAACCAGTTCGTCCAGTTCATTGCGGGCAGCCGGCGGACGCGCGGCCGGCTTGCGCGGGGCCGCCATCTGCGGCATCACGCCGGCGGCGGCCAGTTGTTCGTCCAGCTTTTCATAGCGCTTGCCGATCGGCCCGTGCAGGTCGCGCTCGCACAGTTTGATCAGCACCAGGCGCACTTCCGGGGCCAGTTCACAGTCGGCAAACGCCTCGTGGATGGCCACGCCAATATGCTCGGGGCTGATCGGATTGGTATCGGCGTTCAGCTCCAGGCCGCCGGCGATCCAGCCCAGGCGGCGGTCCAGCCGCGCCAGCACCGGCTTCCAGTCGCGCAGCAGGACCACGGCGAAGTTGCGCACCGCCAAGCGGGATTCCAGCACGTGTTCGGGCACCAGGCTCAGCCCGCCCTCGACCTGGCCGGCCAGAACCGCCTCGGCCGACAGGGGCTGCCCGTGTTCCAGCGCGTCCCAGGCCAGCGACAAGTGGGCACGGAACCCGGCCGCGATCTCCTCGCGGCGGCGGCGCAGCTCGCGCATGCCATCCAGGAACAGCAGCTGCGACGCGCCGGCATTGCTGGCGCGGTCGAACAGCACATCGTCAAAGCGGGCCAGCACGGTCGCAAACGACTCGGCCAGCCCGGGCAGGGCAGCTTCGCGCGCGAGCTTCAGCAGGGCCGGGTCGCGGCCTGCCTGCGCCATGACGTCGGGCGTGGCGATCATGCGAAAAGGCTCCCCACCTTCCCAAGGTCGAAATGCAACATGGATAAACCGGATGCCGATGCCCCCCAGGCACCCGCACGCGGATGGTAGATCGGCGCACCGGTCGGGGACAGTGAAACAGTCCTCACTTCAAACCTCACAACCGGGTACCGGCAGGCCTTGTATCGTAAGGCCAGTGCCCACCGGAAGCGAGTACAGGAGTGTGAAGGGATGGGTTTCATTAAGTGATGTGCATCACGTTTCGTCGTAAATGGCACACAGTTGCCCAAGACCGACGTCACAAAGCGCCCCGACTATAATCGTGTTCCAGTGAAATCCTGTTGAGTGCCATGCCCGAATCCCCTGCGCTGCAAGCCCTGGACGCCCGTCGCTCGGTCCCCGCCCTGCAGCTGGCCGCACCCGGTCCCGACCGGGAAACCCTGCTGCGGATGCTCGCCTCGGCGGTCCGCGTTCCCGACCACGGCAAGAAGGTGCCGTTCCGGTTCCTGAGCATCCAGGGTGATGCCCGTCACACTCTGGGCGCGTTCCTGGCCGAGCGCAGCCGCGCCCGTGACCTGAACGCGTCTGACGCCCAGGTCGAGAAAGACCGCCTGCGTTTTTCGCACGCCCCGCTGATCGTCACGGTCATCGCCAGCCCCACCCCCAGCCCCAAGGTGCCGGAGCAGGAGCAGCTGATGACCGCCGGCTGCGTCTGCTTCGCCCTGCTGCAGGCGGCCCAAGCCCTGGGCTTTGGTGCGCAGTGGCTGACCGCCTGGATGGCGTTCGACCCGGTGGTGCACGCCCACCTGGGCCTGGCCGAGCACGAGCGCATTGCCGGTTTCATTCATATCGGCACGCCCAAGGCCGAGGTGCCCGAACGCGAACGACCGGACCCGGCGGCGCTGCTGCAGGACTGGGTGGGCTGAGATGATCCAGGCTCCGCCCGGGCTGGCCGTGCGCCCGCCGCTGTATCTGGTCGATGCCAGCCTGTATGTGTTCCGGGCCTGGCACTCGATGCCCAACGAGTTCCAGGATCAGCAGGGCTGGCCGACCAACGCGGTGCACGGGTTCGCCCGTTTCCTGCTGGACCTGCTGGAGCGCGAGCGCCCGCAGCATATCGCCGTGGCCTTCGACGAGGCCCTGGACAGCTGTTTCCGGCACCGCTTGTACGCCGCCTACAAGGCCAATCGCGACCCGGCCCCGGAGGAGCTGCGGCGCCAGTTCGCGCACTGCAAGGCGCTGTGCCTGGCACTGGGCCTGACGGTGCTGGCGCACCACGAATACGAAGCTGACGATTTGATCGGCAGCGCCCTGCATGCCAGCCGCCCCGGTGGCATGCGTGGGGTGATCATTTCCGCCGACAAGGACCTGTCGCAGCTGCTGCATGAGCACGACGAGCAGTGGGACTACGCGCGCAACCAGCGCTGGGGCATGGCCGGGGTGAAGGCCCGCCACGGGGTGCAGGCGCATCAGATTGCCGACTATCTGGCGCTGTCCGGTGACGCGGTGGACAACATTCCCGGCGTGACCGGCGTCGGCGCGAAGTCGGCCGCCGTGCTGCTGGCCCACTTCGGCAGCCTGGACACGCTGTACGAGCGCCTGGACGAAGTGCCGTTCCTGCGCCTGCGTGGCGCGGCGCAGATGGCGGTACGCCTGCGCGAACAGCGCGAGCACGCGCTGCTGTGGCGGCAGCTGACCACCATCGCCCTGGATGCGCCGCTGGATGCGGCCGGCTTCGGCCGTGCCAGTGGCGACCCGCAGATGCTGCAGGGATTGTGCGATGCACTGCGCTTCGGCCCGCTCACCCGCCGCCGCCTGTTCACCGCCGGCGGTCTTTCCGATTCCTCTTCTGTTGCCAACGAGTTCGCATGAGCCATAACACGCAGCCCCCGAAGGTCGTTTACGAAGGCAAGTACCAGCGCATGGTGGTTCGCGGCAGCTGGGAGTACAGCGAGCGCACCCACGCCGGCGGTCTGGCGGCGATCATCATTGCGGTGACGCCGGAGGACGAGGTGCTGTTCGTGGAACAGTTCCGGGTGCCGTTGCAGGCGCTGACCATCGAGATGCCGGCGGGCCTGGTCGGCGACATTGAAGCGGGCGAGTCGATTGAAGACTCGGCGGTGCGGGAGCTGGAGGAGGAAACCGGCTGGACCGCCGAGCATGCCGAGGTGCTGATGATCGGCCCGACGTCGTCGGGTGCCAGCAGCGAACGGATCGCCTTCGTGCGTGCAACCGGCCTGCGCCGCGTTGGCGAGGGCGGCGGTGACGACAGCGAAGACATCACCGTGCATGCGATTCCGCGCGCCCGCGCCGCAGCCTGGCTGGTGGAGAAAATGAACCAGGGCTACCAGCTGGACGCCAAGCTGTGGGCGGGGTTGTGGATGATCGAACACCATCTGGATGGCACGCCGCGTGGCTGATACCGGCAGCCTGCATCAGCCCGCATTGCTCGGTGCCGACGACCCGGTGGTGTACCACGTGCACCACCCACAGGGCCGCTCGCCGTTCCTGTTGCTGGCCGACCATGCTGGCCAGGCAGTTCCCGCCTCGCTGGCGAATCTGGGCCTGCCGCAGGCCGAACTGGATCGCCACATCGGCTGGGACATCGGCATTGCCGGCACCACGCGTGCGCTGGCCAGGCGACTGGATGCCTGGTCGATCGAACAGAGCTATTCGCGGCTGCTGATCGACTGCAACCGGCCGCTGGCATCACCGACGCTGATTCCCGAGATCAGCGACCACACCCGCATCCCGGGCAACGCGTCGTTGAGCGACGCGCAGCGCCAGCAGCGCATCGAGGCCATCCACGCGCCGTATCACGCGCGGATCGAGGCCGAGCTGGATGCGCGCAGTGCGCAGTCACGTCCGACCCTGCTGGTGATGATGCACAGCTTCACCCCGTCGATGAACGGGTTCGACCGCCCCTGGCACGCCGGCGTGCTGTACCACCGCGACACGCGCTTCGCGCATGCACTGCTGCAGGCATTGCGCGACGAGGGCGATCTGGTGGTCGGCGACAACGAACCCTACTCGGTCAGCAGCACCAGCGATTACGCGGTGCCGGTGCATGGCGAGGGCCGCGGGTTGGTGCACGTGGAACTGGAGATCCGCCAGGACCTGATTGCCGATGCGGCCGGGCAGAGCGCGTGGGCGGATCGATTGGCGCGGGTGTTTGCTGCGCTGGAGCCGCGGTTGCTGGCGATGGCGTGATTGCGGGTGCTGCGGGTGCTGCGGGTCGCCGGGCGCTGCCCGGCTGCTGTTGGTTTTTGGCGACCAGCCGGTGGTCACGGGTTCTCTGGTTTGGCGGCTCGGG
>DGLB01000027.1 GCA_002387845.1 Stenotrophomonas maltophilia
GCCGATGCGCGCGCAGGCCAGCCGTGAACACCGTATTGAGGCGATGCAGGCCTGGGCCGGGCAGTCGGCCTGGCTGGCCCCGGCGCGGCCGGCGGCGGACGTGCTGCACAGCCTGTGGCGTGACGCGCGGGCGCTGCTGGGATGACGCACTACTGCAATGGCAGGCCCGCAACCGCCGAGGACCTCGCCGGCGCGCTGGTGAACTACGGGCACTTCACCTCGCTGCAGGTGCGTGGTGGCGCGGTGCGGGGGCTGGACCTGCACCTGCGACGCCTGCACCAGGGCACCCGTGAACTGTTTGGCAGCACGCTTGACGGCAGCCAGGTGCAGGCGTGGATTCTGGCTGCGTTGCAGGCGGAAGGCGTGGTCGATGCCTCGGTGCGGGTCACGGTGTTTGCGCGCGCATTCGACTTCCGCCAGCCGCTGCAGGTACTGCCGGTGGATGTGCTGGTGGCGGTGAGCGCACCGGTTGCGCTGCCGGCGACGCCGCGTCGTGTGCGCAGCGTGGCCCATCAGCGCGAGATGCCGCAGCTGAAACACGTGGGCACCTTTGCGTTGTTCCAGCACCGGCGGTTGGCGTTGCAGGCCGGGTTTGACGATGCGCTGTTCGTGGACGCGCAGGGGCGGGTGAGCGAGGGCACCACCTGGAATGTGCTGTTCGGTCACGGCGACGAGGTGGTGTGGCCGCAGGCCGAGGCGCTGCGTGGCACCCACGAGCGGCTGCTGCAGGCCGGGTGGGGCGGGGTGCCGGTATTGAAGCCGGTGAGGCTGGCGGACCTGGGTGGGTTTGATGCGGCTGTTGCCTGCAATGCGGCCGGGGTGTGGCCGTTGGCGGCAATCGACGGGGTGGCGTTTGCGCGCTCGGAGGCGTTGTGCCGGAAGGCCGTGGCGGTGTTGGCCGGGGTGCCATGGGACCCCTTGGGGTAAGCCCATTCATCTTTGGGATCCACCCCGGCTTGGAATGCCCGGCCGCCCCCGCTATAATCGCCGGCTTACCGCGCCATCCTGGCGACTGGGCTACAGAGGAAATACCACCATGGTCAAGATTCGACTGACCCGCGGCGGCGCCAAGAAGCGTCCGTTCTACCACATCATCGTGACCGACTCGCGCAGCGCCCGTGACGGCCGCAACATCGAGCGCGTCGGTTACTACAACCCGGTGGCCCAGGGTGCCGAGCAGCGCATCGTGCTCGACCTGCCGCTGGTCGACAAGTGGGTCGCCAACGGCGCCCAGATGACCGACAAGGTCCGCAACCTGTACAAGGAAGCGACCAAGGCCCAGGCCGCTGCGGCCTGATCCTGAAGGGCCGCGCCTGGCGCGGCCCGTCGGCATACGCAGATGAAAGATACCGAGCGCCGGATCCTGCTGGGCAGGATTGTCGGCGCTTTTGGTGTGCGAGGCGAGATCAAGCTCGAGTCCTGGACCGAGCCGCGTACCGCCATTTTCCAATACCAGCCCTGGACGCTGCGGACCCCCGCCGGCCAGGAGAGCACGGTCAAGGGTGTGCGCGGCAAAGCGTCCGGCAAGCACATCGTGGCGGTGTTTCCCGAGGTGACCGACCGCGATGTGGTCGAGTCCATGATCGGAACCGAAATCTCCGTGCCGCGCAGCGCGTTGCCGCCGCCGAAGCCGGATGAGTACTACTGGATCGACCTGGAAGGCCTGCAGGTGAAAACCGTGGACGGCGTCGAGCTGGGCCGCGTGTCGCACCTGTTCTCCACCGGTGCCAACGACGTGGTGGTGGTGCAGGGCAGCCGTGAGCGGATGATTCCGTTCGTGCAGCCGGACTTCGTCAAATCCGTTGATTTCGAAGCCAACCTGATCGTGGTCGACTGGGACCCGGAGTTCTAGTTCGATGCGCATCGACGTCATCACCCTGTTCCCGGAATTCATGGCGCAGTCGGCTGCGCTGGGCGTGGTCGGCCGTGCGGCCGAGCGCGGCCTGCTTGATCTGCACGGCTGGAATCCGCGTGACTACGCCGAAGGCAACTACCGCCGCGTGGACGACCGTCCGTTCGGTGGTGGCCCGGGCATGGTGATGCTGATCGAGCCGCTGCGGGCGTGCCTGGCCGCGGCTAAAGCAGCCGACCCGACGCCCGCTCCGGTGATCTACCTCAGTCCGCAGGGCCAACCGCTCACTCAGGCCAAGGTGCGCGAACTGGCCGCGCTGCCGCGCATGATCCTGCTGTGCGGCCGCTACGAGGGCGTGGACGAGCGTTTCCTGGCGGCCGAGGTCAGCGAGGAGATCTCGATTGGCGATTACGTGCTGTCCGGCGGCGAGCTGGGCGCGGCGGTGATCGTCGATGCCGTGACCCGGTTGCAGGAGGGCGCGTTGAACGACGCTGAATCGGCGGCCCAGGACAGTTTTGAAGGCCCGCAGGGGCTGTTGGACTGCCCGCATTACAGTCAGCCGGCGCAACATGAATGGGGCGATGTCCCGGACGTGCTGCGCTCGGGCAACCACGCCGCCATCGCCCGCTGGCGCCGCCAGCAGTCGTTGCTGCGGACCGCGCTGCGTCGACCGGACCTGCTGGACGAAAGCCAGCTGTCCAAGGCGGACCGGCAGTTGCTGGCCCAGGCCCGGGAAGGGCTGGCGGGGGGCTGACGACCCCGGGTTGCCGGGCAAGCCCGGCACTACGGACCGCGTGGGCCGGGATTTGCGTGATGCCGGGCAAGCCCGGCACTACGGGCCGACGGGCCGGGATCCATGTAGAGCCGGGCTTGCCCGGCTGCTCTGCGGCCACTGGCAAACGGCCCAATAACCAGCTAGAATCGCGGATTCCCAAAGGGCCTTTCCCGCCCCTTGGTGGCTCCATACAAAAAAACGTGCAGCGCAATTCGGTGACTGCATGAGCCCACGTTGTCGAAACGACACACCCACCCGAACATTTTCGGTGCACCCATGAGCAAGCTGAACAAATCCATCCTTTCGGACTTCGAATCCGCCCAGATCTCCCGCGAGCTGCCGAAGTTCAGCCAGGGTGACACCGTCATCGTCAACGTGAAGGTGAAGGAAGGCAACCGTGAGCGCGTCCAGGCCTACGAAGGCGTGGTCATCGCGATCAAGAACGCCGGCCTGAACTCCTCGTTCACCGTCCGCAAGATCTCGCACGGCTACGGCGTCGAGCGCGTCTTCCAGACCCACAGCTCGATCATCGACTCGGTCGACGTGAAGCGTCGTGGTAAGGCCCGCGGTGCCAAGCTGTACTTCCTGCGTGGTCTGGAAGGCAAGGCTGCCCGCATCAAGGAAGATCTGGCTGCCGCTGCGCAGGCCAAGGCTGCCCGCCTGGCTGCCGAAAAGGCCCAGTAATTCCCGACAACGCATGTTGTCCCGCAACGGCCACCTTCGGGTGGCCGTTTGCGTTGCGCAATGCAAAAAATGACACGCCGCGGGCACGAACGCGTCGCCACGCGTGGGATACGCACCGCGTGCCCGTGGTACCGCTTCGAATCTGCCTGCGAAGCTGGCGTGGCTCTATGGGCGGGCCGGATCCGGATCGTGATCCGCCACCGGCGAGGGCGGCTGTGCGGGCACTTCAGCCGGCGAAGCGGCCACTTCCTCACGATGACCCGGCAGCATGCGCGCCTTGCGCCAGCCACCCCAGCGGTAATACGCCAGCGACAACAACATCGCGCACAGCGAACTTACCGGGAAACTCCACCACACCGCATCGGCCCCCCACCGATCCTGCATCAGTTCGGCAAACGGCACCCGCACGCCCCACAGCGAGGCGGCCAGAATCAGCAGCGGCGGAATGACCGCACCGGTCGAGCGCACCACGCCGGAAATGACGAAGCTCACCCCGAAGAACAGGAACGACCAGATCGCGATGTGATTCAGATGTCGTGCCACATCCAGTGCCTCACTGCCGCTGGGCAGGAACAGCGCCAACGTGTAGCGGTCGAGCAGAATCAACGGCAGGATCAACAGCCCGGTCAGCGCGAAGTTGAACAGCACGCCGCTGCGCGCGGTGCCGCGCACGCGATCCCAGCGCTGCGCGCCCACGTTCTGCGCCGCCATCGAAGAACACGCCGCGCCAATCGCCATCGCCGGCATCTGCACATAGGTCCACAACTGCAGCGACGCACCGTACGCAGCGGCGGTGTCGGTGCCGTAGTGGTTGACCATGGACATCATCATGATCATCGACAACGAGATCAGCACCATCTGCAGGCCCATCGGCACGCCTTTGATCACCAGTGCCTTCAGGATCTCCAGGTCCACTTTGAACAGTGCCATGTCCTTGCGCCCCAGCCACAGCACGTGGCGTTTGTTGCGCATGTACCAGAGCAGGCCGATCAACGAGAGCGACTGCGCGATCAGCGTGGCCCATGCCGCACCGGCGATGCCCAGTTCCGGGAACGGCCCGAGCCCGAAGATCAGCAGCGGATTGAACACGATGTCCAGCAGCACCGACACCAGCAGGAAGCGGAACGGGGTGCGTGAATCGCCGACGCCACGCAGCGCCGAACTGAGAAACGCGAACGCGTACAAGGTGGGCATGGCGAGGAAGATCACACGCAGATAGGCCTCGGCCAACGGCAGCGAAGCGGCCGGTGTCCCCATCGCCGCCAGCAGTGGGCGTGACAGCCACCAGCCGGCCACCGCAATCACCACGGACAAACCGATGAAGAAGGTGGCGCTGGTGCCCATCACCCGCCGCGCCTGTGCGGTGTCCTTCGCGCCCATCGCCTGGCCGATCAGGATGGTCGCGGCCATGCCGATGCCGAACACCGAACCGATCAGGAAGAACATGATGTTGTTGGCGTTCGCGGTGGCGGTCAGCGCCGCCTCGCCGAGGAAACGCCCGACCCAGATCGCGTTCACTGAACCGTTCAAGGACTGGGCGATGTTGCCGGCCAGAATCGGCAGGGCGAACAGCAGCAGGTTGCGCCCGATCGGGCCGGTGGTCAGGTCAAGCGGCGCTTTGGCCATGTGCGGTGGAGATCAAGCCGGGTCAGGCGCACACTAGCACTACCCTTGTCAGTGGGATATCGCGATGCGCACGCCGGCGGTTGCCCTCTTGATTGGCCTCGCGTTGACCGCATGTACGTCTACAGACCGCCTGCGCGACACCCAGGTGCGGCCCATGGATCGGCCGGAGTGCCAGGTCGGCAGCCAGCGTCGCGATCTGGACGCCGGCGTGCCCACGCTGATCGGCGGCACCGGCTGCCGCAGCGACCCGTCCAACCCGCGGCCCCTGAACAAACGAACGGAGTAGTGCCCCTTTGACGACTGATGTTTCCGTACCCGTGCCGAGTGTCCGCCTGGACGTGTGGTTGTGGGCGGCGCGCTTCTTCAGAACCCGCAGCCTGGCCAAGCAGGCCATTGAAACCGGCAAGGTCGACGTGGCCGGGCAGCGTCCGAAATCCTCGCGCGCGGTACGCGTGGGCGAGCAGTTGCAGATCAGCCGCGGTGAAGAACGTTACGAGGTGGAAGTGCTGGGGCTGAGCGACCAGCGCGGCCCTGCACCGGTGGCGCAGCAGCTGTACACGGAAAGCGAGGATTCAAAAGCCCGCCGTGCCGAACAGCGCGCCGAGCGTGTGGCGATGCGTGACGGCTTCCAGGCACCGGAGCACCGCCCGGACAAGCGCGCGCGCCGCCTGATCCGCGCGCTGGGCGACCTCGACGCCCTGTAACCCGGTTGGGATGGACCCCGGTAGCGCCGGCCGTTGGCCGGCCCTCGACACCGCTTGGGCCGGCCAACGGCCGGCGCTACCGGGTCATGGTGTTCGGCGCACGACCATGGGTCGTGCGCCCCAAAACACACGGTTACCGGTGCAGGTCGTACCGGTCCAGTTCCATCACTCGTGCCCACGCGGCCACGAAGTCCTGCACGAACTTCCTGCCACCGTCCGCACTGGCATACACCTCGGCCAACGCGCGCAGCACCGAATTCGAACCGAACACCAGATCGGCACGGGTACCGGTCCACGATCCCTTGCCGCTGCTTTCGTAACCGTCGCCCTTGGCCTTCCACTGCGTGCCCATGTCCAGCAGGTTGACGAAGAAGTCATTGCTGAGCGTGCCGGGGCGGTCGGTGAACACACCGTCCTTGCTGCCATCCACATTCGCACCCAGCACGCGCAGGCCCCCGACCAGCACGGTCATTTCCGGCGCGGTCAGGGTGAGCAGCTGCGCCTTGTCGATCAACAGCGCCTCGGCCGGCACGCTGAAGCGACCGCGCACATAGTTGCGGAAACCATCGGCGGCCGGTTCCAGCACCGCGAACGATTCCACGTCGGTCTGGTCCTGGCTGGCGTCGGTGCGGCCCGGGGTGAACGGGACGGTGACGTCGTGGCCACCGGCCTTGGCGGCCTTTTCCACGCCCACCGCGCCGCCGAGCACGATCAGGTCAGCCACCGAAACGTCGCCCTTGAATCCACTCTGGATCTTCTCCAGCGCGGCCAGCACCTTGGCCAGCTGCTTGGGCTGGTTCACCGCCCAGTCCTTCTGCGGGGCGAGGCGGATGCGTGCGCCGTTGGCGCCACCGCGCTTGTCCGAACCACGGAAGGTGGACGCCGATGCCCATGCGGTGGACACCAGTTCGGACACGCTCAGGCCGCTGTCGGCGATCTGCTGCTTCAGCGTGGCGATGTCCTGCGCGCTGATCGGGGTCTTGGGGGCTTCCGGCAGCGGGTCCTGCCAGATGAACTGTTCGGCGGGTACTTCCGGACCCAGGTAACGCGCGCGCGGGCCCATGTCGCGATGGGTCAGCTTGAACCACGCACGGGCGAACGCATCGGCGAACGCCTGCGGGTTGGCCAGGAATTTCCGCGAGATCTGCTCGTAGGTCGGATCAAAGCGCAGCGAGAGGTCGGTGGTGAGCATGGTCGGGCGGTGCTTCTTCGACGGATCGTGCGCGTCGGGAATCACCGCCTCGGCGTCCTTGGCGACCCACTGGTGGGCACCGGCCGGGCTCTTGGTCAGTTCCCATTCGTGACCGAACAGAATCTGGAAGAAGTCGTGGCTCCACTTGGCCGGGGTACGCGTCCAGGTGACTTCCAGGCCACTGGTGATGGTGTCGCCGCCCTTGCCGCTGCGGAACGCGTTGGCCCAACCCAGGCCCTGGCTTTCCAGCCCGGCCGCTTCCGGTTCATGGCCGACGTTGTCGGCCGGGCCGGCACCATGGGTCTTGCCGAAGCTGTGGCCACCGGCAATCAGCGCGACGGTCTCTTCGTCATCCATCGCCATGCGACCGAAGGTGTCGCGGATGTCCAGCGCCGCCTTCAGCGGGTCCGGATTGCCGTCGGGACCCTCGGGGTTCACGTAGATCAGGCCCATCTGCACGGCGGCCAGCGGGTTCTCCAGCTTGCGCGAGTGGATGTCGCCGTCGGCGTCGTCATCGGACACCAGTACGCCGTGACCTTCCTGCACGCCCTCGGAACCATGCGCATAGCGCACGTCGCCGCCGAGCCAGGTGGTTTCGCGACCCCAGTACACGTCCTGGTCCGGTTCCCAGGTATCCGGGCGGCCGCCGGCAAAGCCCAGCGTCTTGAAGCCCATCGATTCCAGCGCGACGTTGCCGGTGAGGATCAGCAGGTCGGACCAGGAAATGGCCTGGCCGTACTTCTGCTTGATCGGCCACAGCAGGCGGCGGGCCTTGTCCAGGCTGACGTTGTCCGGCCAGCTGTTGAGCGGAGCGAAGCGCTGCTGGCCACGGCCGCCGCCACCGCGACCATCACCAATGCGGTAGGTGCCGGCGCTGTGCCAGGCCATGCGGATGAAAAGACCGCCGTAGTGACCGAAGTCGGCCGGCCACCAGTCCTGCGAATCGGTCATCAAGGCCTTCAGATCCGCCTTGAGCGCGGCGTAGTCGAGCTTGGCGAATGCGGCGGGGTAGTCGAAGTCCGCCGCCAGCGGATTGGAACGCGCGGAATGCTGGTTGAGCAGATCGACACGCAGTTGTTTGGGCCACCAGTCGCGATTGGTGGTGGCGTCGCCGACGACGGCGTGGTTGAACGGGCACTTGGCTTCGCTTTTCATCGGTATCTACCTGTGTACTGGCGAGAGAGGGAGTGGCCTCGCGAACAAGGCGTGGGTGAACGCCTTCACGATAGGGTGGGTTTCTCCATAGGTAAAATCGATTGATTCTTCGGTGTTGATAGATGGCATCTATCGATGGATGGCCGGGGCGAACGCGCCCCGGCCATCGTGCGGCTCAGCGTTTTCCGAGCAGACCGAGCACGTCGCTGACACCGAACTTGCCGTCACCGTCCTGATCCAGCACGCCACCGAGCAGGTCGCCAATGCCGCCGCCGCCGGTCTGGCGGTTTTCCTCGCCGAGTGCCTGGCTGAGCTGGCCTGCATTGCCTTGCTGCGCAAATCGTTGGGCAAGGAACGACATCACGATGGGAGCAAGAATGGCCAACAGCTGTCCGGAACGTCCGCTGTCCAGTCCCGTTTTCTGCCCCAGCAGGTTCGCAGCTTGGGGGGTCTGGCCACCGAACACGTGGCCGAGAATGCCCATGCCATTGGTGGATGGGCTCGAGCCACCCCCCAGGACCGCTCCAAGAAGGCCGCCGAGATCGAACTGGCCAGCGCTGGAAGCGCTGCCGCCCAGGTGGTCGCGTTGCAGCGCATTGAGCAATGACTGCGCCCCTTGGGGCTGACTGGCGTTGTTCGCCAACCCACCCATCAGCAAGGGCAGGGCCGCGCTGATAGCCTGCGATGCCTGGCCGCTGTCCATGCCGAGCTGTTGGGAAACCTGCTGCAGAGCGGGCCCGCTCTGCAGCTGTGAGAAGAGCGAAGCAGTGAGCGATTGCGTATTCACGATCGACTCCTTGGGTCCAGGGGTGGGGGACCGGCGGAGCATAACGCCGCGTGCACTAAAGGAATGCGAAGGCTTCACGCCGGCGCGACCGGGTGACCGTCAAATCAATGCCTTCAACCGGTACAGCGCCTCCAGCGCCTGCTTCGGGGTCAGCTCATCCGGGTCGATCGCGGCCAGCGCTTCCTGGGCCTTGCTGGACGGCGCGGTGAACAGCCCGAACTGCTGCGGGGCATCCAAGGCCTGGGGAGCCATGGTCGCGGCCACGGTGTCACCGCCGCGCTGCTCCAGCTCGGCCAGCCGTCGCCGCGCCTGGGCCACGGTGGTACGCGGCAGGCCGGCCAGCGCGGCCACCTGCAGGCCGAAACTGCGGTTGGCCGGGCCATCCTTCACTGCGTGCATGAACACCAGTTGCTCGCCGTGCTCCACGGCATCCAGGTGCACGTTGGCAATGCCGCTGGCACCGCCTTCATGCTGTTCGTCGGCCAGCGCGGTCAGCTCGAAGTAATGCGTGGCGAACAGGGTGTAGCAGCGGTTCTGGTAGGCCAGGTGGCGCGCGACGGCATCGGCCAGGGCCAGGCCGTCATAGGTCGAGGTACCGCGCCCGATCTCATCCATCAGCACCACCGAATGCTCCGTGGCGTGATGCAGGATGTAGCTGGTTTCGGCCATTTCCACCATGAAGGTGGACTGCCCGCGCGCAAGATCGTCGCCGGCGCCGATGCGGGTGAGGATGCGGTCGATCGGGCCGATCACCGCGCGGCTGGCGGGCACGAAGCTGCCGATATGGGCCAGCAGCACGATCAACGCGTTCTGGCGCATGTAGGTGGATTTACCGCCCATGTTCGGGCCGGTGATCACCAGCATGCGGCGGTCCGGGTGCAGGTCCAGGTCATTCGGCTCGAACGGCTGTTCGCGCACCGCTTCCACCACCGGGTGGCGGCCGCGTTCGATGCGCAGGCACGGCGCGGTTTCCAGTTCCGGCCGCGCCCAGTCCAGGGCCTGCGCGCGTTCGGCGAAACCGGCCAGCACGTCCAGCTCGCTCAGCGCGGCGGCGCACTGCTTGAGCGGCTCCAGATTCGCACCCAGTGCATCCAGCAGCTGTTCGTACAGCAGCTTCTCGCGCGACAGCGAGCGTTCGCGTGCGGACAACACCTTGTCTTCGAACGACTTCAGCTCTTCGGTGATGTAGCGCTCGGCATTGGTCAGGGTCTGGCGGCGCGTGTAATGCACCGGTGCCTTGTCCGACTGGCCCTTGCTGATTTCTATGTAGTAACCGTGCACGCGGTTGTAGCCGACCTTCAGCGTGGCGATGCCGCTGCTGGCGCGCTCGCGCTGTTCCAGGTCGATCAGGAACTGATCGGCGTGGGTGGAAAGGCGACGCAGCTCATCCAGCTCGGCGTCGAACCCTTCGGCAATCACGCCGCCATCGCTGAGCTTGAGTGGCGGGGTTGGCGCAACGGCGGTGGCCAGCAGGTGCGCGCTTTCGTCGTGCTCGCCCAACGCGGCATGCAGCGCCTGCAGGCGAGGGGAGTCCAGCGTTGCCAGTACCGCACGCACTTCCGGCAGCAGCGCCAGGCCATCACGCAGGGTGGAGAAATCACGCGGACGCGCCGAGCGCAATGCTACGCGGGTAAGGATGCGCTCCAGATCGCCCAGTGCACGGAAGGCATCGCGCACGTCGCCGTCGGCACCGCGATCAATCAGCGTGGCCACCGCGTCGTGGCGCTGCACCAGCACCTCGCGCAGGCGCAGCGGGCGATGCAGCCAGCGGCGCAGCAGGCGGCCGCCCATCGGGGTCACCGTGGTATCGAGCACGCCGAGCAGGGTGTTACGGGTGTCGCCATCCACGCGCGTGTCCAGTTCCAGATGCCGGCGCGTGGCCGCGTTCATGGCGATGGCTTCGCTGGCGGTTTCGGTGGCGATCGCGGTCAGGTGCGGCAGGCGCTGCTTCTGGGTTTCTTCCACGTAACCGAGCAGTGCGCCGGCGGCGGCGGTGGCACGTGGCTTGTCGTCGATACCGAAGCCGGTCAGGTCGTGCAGCTTGAAGAAACTCAACAGCTGGCGACGGCCGCTGTCGGCATCGAACAGCCACGGCGCGCGGCGACGGATGCCGCTGCGGTGCTTGAGGAATTCCGGCCAGTGTTCTTCATCCGGCACCAGCAGTTCGGCCGGTTCCAGGCGGGCCAGTTCGGCTTCCAGCGCGTCGTCGCTATCGACCTCGTTGACCAGGAAGCGGCCGCCGGCCAGATCGGCCCAGGCCAGCCCATAACCCTGCTTGTTGCGCGCCAGGGCCATCAGCAGGGTGTCGCGACGCTCGTCCAGCAGCGCTTCGTCGGTCACCGTGCCCGGGGTGACAATCCGCACCACCTTGCGTTCCACCAGCCCCTTGGCCAGGGCTGGGTCGCCGATCTGCTCGCAGATCGCCACCGACTCGCCCAACGCCACCAGCCGGGCCAGATAGCCCTCGTAGGCATGCACCGGCACGCCAGCCATCGGAATCGGCGCACCGCCCGAGCTGCCGCGCTGGGTCAGGGTGATGTCCAGCAACCGCGCGGCCTTGCGCGCGTCGTCGTAGAACAGCTCGTAGAAATCCCCCATGCGGAAGAACAGCAGCAGGTCCGGGTAGTCGGACTTGGCTGCGAAGAACTGCTTCATCAGCGGGGTGTGTTCAACGGGCTTCTGGGTCACGCGGGGTCCATCGGGGCAGGCTGGAATGCCTATTGTATCGGCACGCACTGAGGGCTGGGATTTCCTGGCTGCCGACATCAGAAGGCCCCTCAACGGGGCCTTTTAGGGAAAGCATCACGGCTTCTTCGGCGGCGGTGGCGGATTCGGCGGGGGAGCGGGCCGTGCGCTACGTGTCGGCGGATTGGCATTGTCAAACGCGTGTCTGACCGGGGGGGGAGGATTAGACCCCTTTCGTAGAGTTGTCATGTTCAGCGTTCTCCTTCGGGAATACTTCGACCCAGCGCACGTCAGTTGCGTGAATGATTATGCCATCCAGATTGGCGAGGTCTACAACGTTGCCATTTTCGTCGATCCAAGCGGGCTGCTGCATGTAAAACTGCCCCGTCGACGGATTCACAGGCCATTCCTTTGGCCAGCCTGTGAGGCGTCTCCCATCCTGCAGCTGGAGGATCACGTAGGCCGGATTGGAATCCAGAACACAGAACCACTCGCTTGGATGTGAAGTTCGAGAAGTAAATCCGCGACGCCTCAGCCAGGAGTGAAACGTGTCTTTGTTAACGGCGGCGGCAACCCCGACGCCGACTGCGGCAGCTGCAAGTATTGACCATGCGGTCTGACTGTCATCGTTCCAGACACCCGCGGCCACAACCGTTCCAGCGGCAAGGAGGCCGGTCTTGATCAGGCCGGTGATGCCTTGGACAACGAAGGTAAAGACCAAAGCCTCGACCGTTCGCTCAAACTGGCTGGGCTTTGGGTGTGAGGTCAGCCCGTAGAAGATCCAGGCTGAAAGGAAGCCTGGGAGGAGAAACAAGAGAAGCGGGGTAGCTTGTGAGAATAGGTTATCCATACAGCCGATCAGCAGTCCTTGATCACTTGCGTGTTAGTCGCTTTAGGATGCGGGTTCCGGGTCAGGCGCGTTGAAACTGCCCGACGATCCTGGCCTGCCCATGATCAATCGGAGCCCCATTTCCATGGATGGTCGAACCTTATCGGGCGGCTGCCTCAGGGGGCGAGACTGATGTCGCATTCGACTTCATGAGCGCCCGCCGACCGGGTCATCGCCGGCACCAGCGATGGCGGCACCTTGCGCGCCGCATATATGGGAATACCCAACCGTTATTTTAATGCGGCGACGCGACATGAAAGAGTGGGCTCCTGTTCATGATCGCCTTCGGAGCCCGTTCGCCCATGTCTGCCGTCCGTTTTGCTTCGCCCGCCAGAAGTGTTGGCGCGACCGCGCTGTCCGCCCTGTTGTTCCTCGCCGCACCCTCGGCCATCTCCGCAGAAGGCACCGCATCGCCGCTGCGTGACTACCTTGCAGCCAAACAGGCGGCCATCCAGACCCAGAGGGCGCACCCCGGCGTACCCACCGCCATCCATGCCAAGGTCACCGCCGAAAGCCGCTCCGGCGTGCGCCGCCTGCGCATCGGCGAAACCGGGGAATTCCAGTACATCAGCGACAGCGGCCGCAATTACGCCGGGTACAACCTGGGTGCCGGTTCCTGGGACTCGCTGGTGGGCACGCTGGCCAGCGCCGTGGCCGACGAATACGTGGTGCAGGCGGCGGTGCAGGGCCTGCCACTGGACGGCCTGGACGTGGTGTTCACCAGCATTCCGGAGCGCAAGAGCGAGACCCTGGCGTATCCGAACAACCTGTCCTACGTGGCCTACATCGATTCGCCGGCCACCGAGGCGCAGTTGCAGGCACTGAAGCGTGCCGTGCATGAGAACTCGTCAGCCATCGATCTGGTCACCCAGCCGCATCAGGTAAGCCATGCGGAGGTGGATTATGTGCAGAGCCCGACCACGCGCGATCCCAAACTGCCGCCCGGTCTGCGTGACTTCATCACCGAGGAGAAGCGCCCGGCGGTGCTGGCCCGGCAGGTGAAGCCGGCGGATGGGAAGAAGAAACCTGCCGAACCCGAAACCCTGGTTGCCCGTGCCCATGTCGAACCGCGCACCGGCCTGCGTCGTGTTTTCCTGGGCAAGGACGGCTACCACCAGCAGTTGCACGACAGCGCGCCCGGGCTGCTGGGATATGGACTGGCTCCGACGGTGGAAGAACACCTGCTCGGCGTGACCGGCACCTGCCTGACCCACATCTTCGAGGTGCAGGCGGCATCGCGGAACGTGCTGCTGGATTCACTGGAACTCACCGTCGATGGCCAGCTGAGTCCGCGTTTCGGCAGCAACGTCACGTCGCCTGCGCGCTTCAGCGACATCCATTACAAGGTACGGATCGAATCGCCGGCTTCGGCGCAGGAGATCGATGCGCTTCGGCAGTCGGTTGAGGCGACATGCCCGCTGTACAACCTGGTGAAGGACGAGCAGAAGCTGGAAGGCCGCATCGTGCGAGGCGCGTATGCAGAACCTGCGCAGTAAGCCCGAACCCGCCCGCCGCGTTCGTCGCGGCCTGCCCCTGCATCGCCGCCACCTGGTGCTGGCGCTGTGCACCCTGCTTGCCCCTTCGGCGTATGCCGAAGAGGAAGCGGCGGCAACCGTTGAGGCGAACGACCGGGGCAACGCCCGCACGCTGGACAGGGTCTCCGTACTTGGCTCGCAGATCGCCGGTGGCGGGGCGCAGGCGGCATTGCCGGTGGTGGCGGTGGACCGCGAGCAGATCGACGCCACCGGGGCCACCAACGGCAACGAGCTGTTCCGCACCCTGCCGCAGTTCGGCGATGTGGCGGTGACCGAAAAGGGCACCACCAACGCCGGGCGCAACTCCAATGTGGCACGCGGGGATGTAGGGTCGATCAACCTGCGTGGCCTCGGCTCGAAGTACACCCTGTTGCTGCTCAACGGGCGTCGCACCGTGCAGCACCCGATCAGCAACAGTGGCGATGACACGACCTATAACGCCAATGCGATTCCCACCTTCGGGCTGGAGCGCGTCAACCTGCTGCTGGACGGCGCGGCCTCGATCTACGGCTCTGACGCGGTGGCTGGTGTGGTCGATCTGGTGATGCCCAGCAACCTGGCCGATGGCGGTGGCATCCAGCTGAACTACGGCAAGGTTACCGATGGGCACCGCGAGGACATCTCGCTGGATGGCTACTTCGGCAGTGACTTTGCCGAGGGTCGCGGCAATCTGTCGGTGCTGTACGGCTTCTCCAGGCGCACCTCGCAGCTCAACTCCGATGCGTGGTTTACCGCTACGGATGGCCGCCGCCCGCTCGGCGACGGTACCAGCGTGCCGGACCCCAACGGCACGACGGGATTCAGCACGCGTACGCCGTGGGGCCATTTCGAGACCTACGCGAATGGTCGTCGCACCGGTACCTGGTCGGTCAATCCGGTCACCGGCGCGCTGGTGTCCGGCTCGGTGCCCACGCGCTATCACTACGACTCGGCCGCCGAGCCGGGCATCACCTCGTCACCGGCCATCAAGAAAGGCAATGTGTTCGCCAGCGGGCGCTTCGACCTGACCGACGCTGTGCAGTTGTTCGGTGAGCTGGGCTACTACCGCGCCCGCTCTGAATCCTGGGTCAGCAGCGAATCCGGATTTGGTGGCGATGGCTTCCTGCTGCATATCCGGCCGGATGCCTACTGGGTGCCGGAGTCACTGCGCGGCGCGGACGCCATCCGGCTGCTCAACTACCAGTTCGCTGATTCGGGCATTCGCAAGGTCGAGGTGGACAACGATCAGTCGCGCGTGTTGCTCGGGCTGCGCGGGTGGACCGAAGGCGGCTGGAACTGGGAAACCGCGCTGCTGTATTCGCGAGCGCGCAGCAAGGATACCCAGCAGGGGGGGCTGACCGACGCCTTCATCGAGGCCGTGAACCGCACCGACGCCAGTGCCTACAACCCGTTCAGTGGCGGTGATCCGGGCAGCATCCGGGTGGGGGATGCCACTCCCTACGACACCTCGTCGTTCATCGGCGAGGCCACGCGCGAAGGCACCGCCGAACTGGCGCTGTGGGACTTCAAGGTCAACCGGCCCGACGTGATCAGCTGGTATGCCGGCGACATCGGCCTGGCCGCCGGCGTGGAGTACCGCTATGAAAGCCGCGAAGATGATCGCGACGAGAACATTGACGGCAGTCGCCCCTACACGGACTGGTACACCGGTACCGTTGCGGCCAGCAATTTCTTTACCCACAGCCCGCGTCCGGACGTACGTGGCAGCCGCAACGTCAAATCGGCGCTGATCGAACTGGCGGTCCCGCTGATCTCGCCGGCGCAGAACATTCCGTTGGTGCAGTCGCTGGATCTGCAGATTGCCGGTCGCTATGAAGACTACAGCGATGCCGGCCAGGTCGCCAAACCCAAGTTCGCCGCGGCATGGAAGGTCGTCGACAGCCTGCTGCTGCGTGGTTCGGTCAGCGGTGGCTTCCGTGCCCCGGGGCTGGAGCTGGTGAACTCTCCGCCCACTTACGGGTTTGGCTTCAACAACGACGCGGTCCGCTGCCATGCGTTGATCAGCAAGGGCACGCATCCGGATTACAGCGCGTGCTTGAACGCCTACAGCAGCGGCTCATCGGTCAAGCCTTCGGTGAGCACCGTGACCGCGTACGGGGAGGATGTGAAACCTGAGACCACCCGCCAATCCTCCTGGGGCGCGGTGTTTGAACCCCAGTTCATTCCCGACCGGTTCGGCACGTTCAGCCTGAGCGTGGATGCGTGGAAGGTGAAGGTCGAAAATCCCATCAGCACGCTGGGCGAGGAGCTGCTCTATGACGCCTATCTGCGCGTGGTGGAAGGCAGCAGCAACCCGAACGTGGTGCGCGCGGCGGTGACGGCAGAGGATATCGCGCAGTTCGAGGGATCCGGCCTGGCACCGGCCGGCGTGGTGACCCACGTCTACACCCGGTATCAGAACCGCAGTCCGCTTACCGCATCCGGCGTGGACTACAACTTCAACTGGCGTCTGCCGGAGACGGCATGGGGGAACTTCGCCCTGCTGGTCAGCGTCAGCCAGCTCAAGGAGTACACGCAGCGCAAGCCCATCGAGGTGCAGCAGGTGGCCGCCGCCGTCGCCAGCGGGCAGCTGAACATCATCGCCCCCGACCTGGGCGCGGCCAACGAAGTGGGGATCAATGGGGCCAAGCCGGAGTGGCGGGCCAGTGCGACGTTGATCTGGAACCTGCAGGACTGGACCGTGCGCCTGCGCGATGACTACATCGACAGCGTGACCGCGGGCGCGTACTCGGACCGCACGCCCTATGTGGTGGGGTCCACGCAGCGTTGGGCGCTGTCGGTGAAGAAGGAGTTCAACCAAGGCGCACTGGCAGGCACCGCGGTGGAAGTCGGTGCGCGCAATCTGTTCGACGAGGAGCCACCGTTGAACGCGTCGGGCAACTACCTCACCGCGCTGCATGAGTCCTACGGGCGCTACCTCCACGTTGGCATCTCCAAACACTGGTGAACCGCATGAAGACCCACACGCTTGTCCTGTCCGTCATCGCGCTCGTGCTCGCATCCGCTTGCAGCCCCACGGATGGAGTGGTGGCCGAAGCGTCCGCGGCTGCGCCGGCACCCAGCGGCTTCCAGCAGGAACACGCCGAGTGGGTGCAGCAACGTGCCGCGGATCTGCGCAGGCCCGATGGCTGGGTCAGCCTGATCGGCCTGCATTGGATTGAAGCAGGACGCCAGAACGTGGGAGCAGGCAAGGACAACGGCATCCGCCTGGCGATTGGACCGGACCGTCTCGGCCAGCTGGAGCAACGCGCCGACGGTGTGTATTTCAAACCTGCAGAGGGGGCGCGCATTACCGCCGACGGCAAGCCGCTGCAGGGTGAAGTGCGGTTGGTGCCGGAAGGGAAGGGTGGGGGCACCAAGCTGGGCTACGACCAGGGCAAGGGTCAGATCACCGCCATCAAGCGCGGCCAGCGGCTGGCGCTGCGGGTGCGTCACGCCGATGCGCCGGCGCGCGTCGGCTTTGCCGGCCTCGACTTTTTCCCCGCCAGCGAGGCCTGGCGCGTGCCGGCCCGGTTCGTTGCGCATCCGGCCGGCAAGACGCTGCCGATTGCCAGTGTGATCGGTGAAATCAACAACACGCCGAACCCAGGATACGTCGTGTTCGAAAAGGAAGGGCGCACGTGGCGGCTGGAAGCGCTGGGTGATCCGGCGGAGGGCCTGAACCTGATGTTCCAGGACCAGACCACGGGGCGACAGACCTACGGCGTCGGGCGCTATCTGCATACCGACGCGGTTGCCGCAGACGGTACCGTCACGCTGGATTTCAACCGCGCTTACAACCCGCCCTGCGCCTACACCGACTACGCCACGTGCCCGCTGCCGCCGCCGGAAAACCGGCTGGCGCAGAAGGGTACACATGACCAGCCGGTGCGACTGGCGGTGCTGGCGGGGGAAAAGAAATACGCGTTGGCAGCGCACTGACGGCCGTCACGCTGCCTTTGCAACTGTGAAATGTGCGGCTGTTAAGGTTGCCTGACCCCAATCAGGAAGCCTTGGCATGACCCGGACGTCTACGTTCGCACTGCTCACACTCGCTCTCAGCCCTGCGCTGGCCTTTGCTCAATCCGATCGCGAGGTCGCCGAGCAGATGGTCACCCGCTCGGCCAATGTCTGCCCTGGCCACAGCGCCGAGCGCACCACGCCCACGGTGAAGAAAGTGCCGGTGGGCGCGCTGCGGGTGATGCTGGATCGCGGTCTGGTGATGTGCCCGGACCGTCGACTTGATGCCGCCGCGCCCGCCGTGTTCTACGGCCGCGTGGGCGTGTTCGCCTGGAATCCGGAGGTGCCCGCAGGTGCCACGGTGATCGTCAAACAGATCGACCAGATGACGCGCAAGGACGAGTACCCGGTCGAAACCCTGGTGTGGGATGCCAAGGGAACTGCGTTGACCCAGCAGACCGTGCCGGCGTTCGAGCCGCGCCCAGGCGCTGCGGTGCTGTACAAGGTGCGCTGAACACGTTGGCTGCGATTCACATGCTGAATCGCAGCCTGTGTTTTGACTTCGCCTACACCTGATTTCACGGTCGCTTGCACAGCGGGTGCCGACACTGGATGCATGTTCCACCGATAGGAGTCGACCATGCAGACCCAACTCAAGATGCTGTGCCTGGGCAGCTTGCTGGCCTTTTCCACCATTGCTTCGGCGCAGACCTACGGGCCGAAGGACGAAGGTCGCCGCTTCAACGACGGCAGCAAGGTCGTTTGCCACAACGTGGAAGTGCAGCGAAACAGCAAGGATCCTAATCGTATTGCCGGTACCGCGATCGGTGCCGTGGCCGGTGGTCTGCTGGGTAACCAGGTAGGCGGCGGCAACGGCAAGAAGGTGGCTACCGTGGCCGGTGCGGTCGCCGGTGGTGCCGCAGGCCGGCACATCCAGGGCAACCAGCAGTCCAAGAACGGTGACCGGGTGGTGGAGCGCCGTTGTGAGCGGCGTTACCCGTAAGGTTTGAAACCAGACGGCCGGCGAACAGCCGGCCGTTTTTCATCGCGTCGGCGGATTACCCGCAATCGTGCGCGCACCGGTGATGATCATGCGCAACATCTGCGACAGCTGGTCAATCAGCTCGGGATCCTTCTCCGGCGGCTGATCCAGCGCGCTGCCGCCCATCGCGAACACCAGTCGGGTGATGGCCTTCGCGACCAGGTGCGGCTCGTGCAGCACCGCACCGTTGTCGGCGGCGGCCAGGCGGATCAGGTCCACGCACAGTTCTTCTTCGAAGTAATTCAGTTCGCGCTCGACGGCGTGTTTGAACGCGTCCGAACCGGCGCTGCCTTCGCGCAGCATCACGTGCAGCAGGCGGTCGTCCGCACGCAACTGTTCAAAGAACGTTTCCACCGACACCCGGATCACGCTGCGGTCCGACGAAGCCGCGCGCTGACGGGCCTGGCCGATGATGGTGCGCAGTGAGCGCCCGGCCAGATCGATCAGGGCGACGGTCAGCTCGTCCATGTCGCGGAACTGCCGATAGAACGAATTCGGGGCAATGCCGGCTTCCCGGGCGACCTCGCGCAGGCTCAGGGTGGAGACACTGCGGTGCGGGCCGATCAGGGCCAGCGCAGCGGCCAGCAGGTCGTCGCGGGAGATCGCCCCCTTGCGCGCCGGGTGTGTCTCATCCGCCGCTGATACGGCAAGGTCGGTGGCAGTCAGGGAGGGCTGGGCGGTCATCAGATGAATCATAGCCGGTCCGGGCGATATACAACTGTATACACACCTGTATGCTCGGTCGTATAGTGGCGGCATGAACGCTCGAGTCCGTCCCGCTGTCCGTCGCCGCAACCCGCTGCTGCCCCGCAACTGGGTGTCGGAGGAACTGTTCGATTTCTGGGCGGGGCAGGTGCACCCGCTGTGGACCCTGCGCCGCGCGCGCGCCCGGCTGGTATCGCGCGAGCCGGCCAGCGCCGACGCGGTGACCCTGGTGCTGCGCCCGAACCGGCACTTCAAGGGCCTGCTGCCGGGTCAGCACGTGAATCTGGGCGTGGAAGTGGAGGGCCGCCGGCTCAGCCGCAGCTACAGCCCGACCTTGCTGGACGACGGCACCCTGGCGATCACGGTGAAGGCCGTAGCCGGTGGCAGGGTCAGCCAGCATCTGGCCCAGTCCGCGCAGCCGGGCGATGTGTTCGAGCTGGGTGCGGCGTTTGGCGAGATGACCCTGTCCAAGGCCCCTGCGGCTCCGTTGGTGCTGCTGGCCGCAGGCAGCGGCATCACCCCGATGCGCGCGCTGCTGCGTCAGCTGGATGCGGCCGGCGCGCCGCGCCGGGTGGATCTGCTCTATTGGGCACAGACCCGCGAGGCGCTGTGCTTCGTGGATGAGTTCGATGCCCTGTGCGCGCGCCACCCGAACCTGCGCGTGCATGTGGCGCTGACCCGCGATCCGCAGAACCCCGCGGCTCGCGTGGGCGACTACGATTTCAGCGCGTTGGGCGATCTGAGCGATGCGCAGGTCATGGCCTGTGGCCCCGCCGGCTTCGTGGAAAGCGCGCGCCTCCGCCTGCAGGGGCAGGTGGCCAGCTTCCAGGCCGAAGCCTTCAGCCCGCCGGCGGCCAGTGACGTGGCCGCTGAAACCGGCACCGTGCAGGTCGAGCTGCGTCGCAGCGGCCGCACCCTGGAACTCCCCCGTGGGACCGCACTGCTGGCCGCGCTGGAAGCCGAAGGGCTGCGCCCCGCCAGTGGCTGCCGCATGGGCATCTGCAACACCTGTGTCTGCGGCAAGGTCAGCGGAGTCACCCGCAACACCCTGACCGGCGAACACGCGGCCGAACCGGCCTCGCAAGTACGGCTGTGCGTGAACAGCGCCAGCACCGATCTGATTCTGGAGCTTTGAGCATGTCTTCCGTGCAAAACCGGGTGTTGTCGGCCAGCGAACTGCAGACCTTCGGCGATGAACTGGACGCGCTGCGCGCGCGCCATGTCGCCACTCTGGGCGCGGCTGATGCGCGCTACATCCGCCGCGTGGTGGCTGGCGTGCGCTGGACCGGCGTGGCCGGGCGCGCGCTGCTGTTCCTCGGTGCCTTCGTGCACAGCGTGCTGATTCCGGCGTGGATTGCCGGTGTGGCGCTGCTGGCCATCTCCAAGATCCTGGAAAACATGGAGCTGGCGCACAACGTCATCCACGGTCAGTACGACTGGATGGGCGATGCGCAGCTGCAGGGCAGCACCTACGAGTGGGACATCGTCGGCACCGCTGACAACTGGCGCAAGACCCACAACTTCCGCCACCACACCTACACCAACGTGCGCGGGCTGGACGATGACATCGGCTACGGCCTGTTGCGCATCTTCCCGGAACAGCGCTGGCGTCCGTTCTACCTGATGCAGCCGTTCATCGCGGTGGTGTTCGCGCTGCTGTTCGAGTGGGGCATTGCCATCCAGGACCTGAAGGTGGGCCGCTGGTTCGCCGGCAAGATGACCTTCAAGCAGCTGCTGCGGCAGTCGCGCCCGGTGGGCCGCAAGGTCGGCAAGCAGGTGTTCAAGGACTACATCCTGTTCCCCGCATTGGCCGGCCCGTTCTTCCTGCCGGTGCTGCTGGGCAACGTGGTCGCCAACCTCATCCGCAACGTGTGGACCTACGTGGTGATCTTCTGCGGCCACTTCACCGCCGACGCGGAGACCTTCTCGAAGGAATGCGTGCGCGATGAAACGCGCGGCCACTGGTACCTGCGCCAGCTGCGGGGTTCGTCGAACATTGCCGGCGGCAAGGTGATGAACCTGATGACCGGCAACCTGAGCCACCAGATCGAGCACCACTTCTATCCGGACGTGCCGGCCAACCGGTATGCGGCGATTGCGGTGGAGGTGCGGGAGATCTGCGCCCGTTACGGCCAGCATTACAACACCGGTTCGCTGCCGAAGCAGTTCGGTCAGGTTGTGTGGCGCATTCTGCGGCATTCCCTGCCGAGCCGGCCGCGGGTGGTGGTGGTGCCGGAGCGTACGCCGGTGCCGTCGACGCCGTGATGGGCGATGCGGCACGGGGGTAACCGTGGGATGACGCGCATGGCGCGTCGCCATGGGATGCCGATGGCGGTGGGATGACGCGCATGGCGTGTCGCTACGGTAGAGCGGGGCTTGCCCCGCTGCTGTTTGCGCGGCGCTTTCAGCGGGGCAAGCCCCGCTCTACAGGGACAGCTCCCATTGCAGGCGCCAGGTCGAGGTGATGCGCCGTTCCCTCTGCAGCACCTGCCGCCCCTCGGCGTCCTCGCGTTCCTGCCCGGAAACCCGGTCCGGGTGCAGCAGGTTGTTGGCGCTCAACCGCAGCTTGCTGCGCGCACTCACCGTCCACAACGCGTAAAGATCCAGCTCGCGCTGCCAACCTTCCCGATCGGTCTGCCACACGCTGACACGCGTAGCATCCCCGCTGCGCCACGTATAGCCCACTCCGGTGGTCCAGCGTGGATTGATCCGGTAATCCGCGCCCACTGAGCCGGTGAACCGCAGCTGCCCGTCCAACCGATTGTTCGGCCCAGGCACGTCCTCCACATCCGAGAAATTGCGGGTCGCGTTCGCGCGCAGCGTCACGGCCGGTGCCTGCTGCAGCAGGGTGTCCAGCGCAAGCTTGGCATCCATTTCAAGCCCCCAACTGTGCGCGCTGCCGCCATTGCGCGGTGTCGCGACCCATCGCCCGTCCTGCAGCACCGTTTCGGTGAGCTGCACGTCGCGGATGCGCCGCGCATAGCCACCCACGCTGAGCTGGAGGCCATCCTTGCGCTCGCTTTCGTAGCTGATATCGACACCCGTGGCCAGCTCCGGACGCAGCGCGGGATTTCCCTGTTCGTCCGGATTCAACGCCCGGTTGTTGGTGGAGGTGTAGGGGCGTGGAATCAGCGACGCCAGCGTGGGTGCCTTGTAGGTCCGGCTCAGCGCCACCCGGAACTGTCGCGCCTGCGTGCCGGGCAGCTTCCAGAGCGACTGCAGCACCGGAGAGAGCACGCTGTCCTGCTGCCGCACCGGGGCGAAGCCGCTGCCCGTGCTGAGCGTGTCGATGCGCTCCCAGCGCAGTCCTGCGTACAGCGACCAGCGCGGCGTCAGTGCCAGTTCGTCCTGGCCGTACACGGCCAGCCGGCGTACGCGCGCGTCGAAGGACAGGTCGCTCACACTGCCCGGCAGGCCCGCAATCGGCACCAACTGCTGCACCCGCTGCTCGTCGCGCGTGTCCTGG
Source organism: Stenotrophomonas maltophilia (assembly GCA_002387845.1). GTDB lineage: Bacteria > Pseudomonadota > Gammaproteobacteria > Xanthomonadales > Xanthomonadaceae > Stenotrophomonas > Stenotrophomonas maltophilia_AG. Next base: position 23,037 of record DGLB01000027.1, read on the forward strand.
TTGGCGTTCCAGCCCAGTTTGAACGTATGTCGCCCCCAACTGGGAAATGCGTAGTTGCCGGTGCTGTCGAGGTTGAGCACATCGATGCCGGCATCGGTGTGGTCGTCCAGGTTCTGCGCGCCCTGCGGGTCCTGGCCCTGCTCGCGGTACCGGTAGTCTTCGTGGTTGCCGCCGAGTGAAAGCCGGGCGCTGAGGCGGCCGCCATCTTCGAGATCACGGCCCCAGTCCGCACTGGCGGAGAACTGCACCAGGTCGATGGCGGTCTGCTGCTGGTAGGCGCTGTGCAGCAGCGGCGGTCCTTCGAGGGTGTCCCAGTCGATTTCCGTGCGCCGACGGAAGCGGCTGACATCCAGCAGTCCCTGCAGGGCGAGCGTGTCCCCGGTGCCGAAAGTGAGGTCCATGGATGGTGTCAGGGTCAGCGCGTCGCGCGATCCACGCGCGAGCAGCTGGCTGTCGCGCCGCACGACGTGCAGTCCATCGCGGTTGTAGGCATTCTCGGTGGCGGTCTCCTCCACCCGGAAGTCGCGCCGTGAGACACGCGTGGTCAGCGCGTAGCTCTTCTGTTCCGTCTGCCGGCTGTGTTGCCAGGAGGCCGAAGCCGTACTGCGGCCGTTGAGCGTGTCCCAGCTCAGGCTGGCGCTGTCGCTGTCCTGCTTCGCGCCCGCGACCAGCACGATGTTGAGGGTGCCGGCGATCGCCTCGCCGCGCAGGTCGGCGGTGGGCGCGCGCAGGATCTCCACCCGTTCCACCATCTCCGGTGTCAGTGCATCGAGGTCGAATCCGGTCGGGGCCTTCTGGCCGTTGATGAGGATCTGCGTATACCCCGCGCCCAGCCCCCGCAGCGAGATCACGCCGGCGCGACCTGGCGCGCCCGGCACCACACTCACGCCCGGAAGTCGTTTCAGCGCGTCCAGCAGCGCGGGGTCGCCGTACTGGCGCAGGCTGGCGGCATCGACCACGATGCGTGTGGCGGTATCGTCGCGCCGCGCATCGTAGCGTGCGGCCTGCACCTGCACGGTATCGAGGTCGGTGGCCTCGGCTGTGGCGGGCGGTGCCGTCTGCGCCCAGCCCGGCGTGGGCGTCATCAGCGGCAGGAGCAGCAGCATCGTGCTGGATCGGGAGGTCATGCGGATCATCCTTGGGAGGCGCAACCACGAGGCAACAGCAGCCCCACCTGTTGCCAGGAAAGCGGTAGGCCAGGTGGAGAAGAAGGCGAGCGGGCGTGCTGCTCAGTGCAGGTGGGTCAGGGGATCCCGTCGTTCACCGTTGAACAGCAGTTCCATGTGCAGATGCGGACCGGTGACGCGACCACTGCGCCCGCTGCGTGCGATCTGATCGCCGCGGCGCACGGTCTGGCCCACTTTCAGGTCCGTGCTGTCCAGGTGGGCGTACAGGGTCTGCCAGCCCTGGCCATGGTCGAGCACGACCACCGTGCCATACTGCGGTCCTTCCGGATAACGGTCGGTCGCGGCGATCACCGTGGCATCGGCAGGCGCGTGCACGGGGGTGCCAACCCGCGCGGCGAAATCGGTGCCGCGGTGCGTGCGCTGGCGCGGGGCACCGGTATCGCCGTAATGACCGGTGACCCGCATCCGCTCCAGCGGCGCATCGAACGTCATGTTGACGGATGCGGGTGGGGCAGTGGGTTTCGGCGTCGCCAGCGGGCGAAGCGCCGCCACGGGGGGCATGTGCGGTAGCGGGGCAGGTGACAGCGTGGCGGCCTGCACCACGGCCACGGTGGCTGCAGCGACGGTGCCGACCATCGCCAGCGCCCAGCGCAGGGCGCGTGGGGGCACAGGCTGCCGTCCACCTTGCAGCATGTGCCGGATACGCAGCTGATGCCCGGCCATGTCGCGGTGGGTGAGGGCACTGAGCGGGGCGGCCGTGTTGCCGTGCCCGGCCAGACGCAGCGCAATGAGATACGCGCCGGCATACTCGCGCCCGGCACCGGGATCGTCGGCAAGGGCCAGCGCGTCGCAGCGCAGCTCGGCCGCCAGCTGCACCCGCGCGGCAATCCAGCGCACGAAGGGGTTGAACCATAGCAGCGCACCCACGAGTGCCATCAGTCCCGCGCGCTGGGGATCGCGCCGCTGCAGGTGCGTGGCTTCGTGGCGCAGGACCAGGCGCAGCTGGCGGTCGCTGAAGTGCTGGAGCGCGTGCACCGGCAGCAGGATGGTGCGGCGCGGCCAACGCAGTGCGAACGGCGTCATGGCCCGCGACGTGCAGCGCAGCGTGATGCCACCCTGTTCCAGCTGCCGCGCCTGCTCGCGGCTGAGCGCGCCGGGCCAGTGTGCGTCGGTGATGGGATGCGACTGCCGCTGGATGCGGTGGGCCACGGCCATGCCCTGGAGCAGGCGCAGCATGACCACGCTCACGCCTGCCAGCCACGCGCACACCAGCACCGCGCTCAAGGACGGCCAGCCCAGACCGGTGGCGACGGTTATCTCGCCGCCGGCTGCCGGTGCCTCGCCGCTCAGTGCGACCGGCAAAGGCAGCGCGACGGGCAGTGCGGCCAGCGGTGCAGGAAGGACCCAGACCAAGGCGAGGGCCAGCAGCGGCGGCACCACCGCCAGCGCCCAGACGCCCGTCCAGAACGCCGGCGCGGCCGGTGACAGCCGCAACGCGCGCTGCAGCAGCAGACCTGCGCCCCACGCAGCCGCAGCCAGCACCACACTGCCCAGCAGATGGACCGCCCATCCCTGCAGCGCGATCGCGCTCATGGGGTGTCCTCCGCGTCGGGTGCCTTCAGCAGCGCTTCCAGCTGGGTCAGTTCCTGTTCGCTGAGCAGGCGGCTGTCCGCGAACGCCTGTACCGGCAGCGCACCGTCGATCTCCAGCACGCGCCGCGCGAAGTCCGCGCTGAGTGCGGCCAGCGTGGCGACCTTGCCGACACCGGCCCGGTAGACGTTGAGGCCGTGCTCGGTGGTTTCACTCGCCAGCCCTTTGTCGACCATGCGTTCGAGGGTCTTGCGGGTGGAGGAGTACGACCAGTCCAGTGAGTCGGCGATGCCGTTGTGCAGCTCGCGGGCACTGCAGGCCTCGAGCCGCCACAGGCACTTGAGCAGTTCCAGCTCGGCGTTGGAGGGGGTGGGCGGACGGGACATGGCCGGACCTTCGTGGATGCTGTGTCGCAAGTGTGCGACACGTGTCGCACGTCGTCAACACACCACCAACACCGTCAGTCCGATGTGCCGATCACGCCTTCGGCCAGCGGCACCCGCGACCCGTCCAGCAGCCCGCGGCTGAGCGCGCCGTTCTCGATGAAGAGCAGTTCACCGTTTTCGCCGTTCTTGATGCTGCTGTCGATGGCGATGATGCGGTCGCCATGGAACGTACTGACGTGCGGCATCGAGGTGTGGCCCACAACGATGCGGGTGAGACCGAGTTGGGTCAGCAGCGCCTCGACCTCCGCCGTTTCCATGCGCCCATCGAAGTAACCCCGATACCAGATCGGGCTGGTCTTGCCGTCGAACAGGCGCGCGCTGTCCGGTGCTGCCTTGACCTGATCGCGCGGTACGCCCAGCGAGGTTCGGTACAACGCATTGGTGGCGTCCAGTGCCTGCACCAGGTCCACGTTCTCGGTGGCGATGCCGCCGTGCAGGAACAGCGTATCGCCGATCTGCAGCAGGGCAGGGCGGGTGCGCAGCCATTGGCCGATCACCGAGTCGGCGGCATACAGGCCCGGGTAGGTGCGGCCGAGCAGGCGTGCGCTCTTGAGGTACTTGGGGTTGACGTAGCGCAGGTCGCGGTACAGCACCATGGTTTCGTGGTTGCCAAGCACGAAGTGCACCGCGCCGCCGGCATCGGCCGCCTGCTGTTGCAGGCTGTACAACAACCAGAAGGCTTCCGTGACCTGCGGCCCACGGTCGAACACGTCGCCGGCGATGACCAGGGTGGCGGTGCCCAGCGACCAGCGGTCCTGGTCGTCAATCACGTGATGCGCGCGCAGCAGTTGCACCAGCAGGCCGTACTGGCCATGGATGTCGGACAGCGCCACGATGCGTGGAACTGCCGGCAATCGTGCAGGCGCCGGGGAGAGCAGTGGCCCGATGTCCAGCGCATGCGGATAGCCGCATTCAGGCAGTACCACGGTGGTGTTGCCACGCGAGGGCAGATCGCGTCGCACCACATGGTCGTCGCACACCCACTGCGCCTGATGGCCGTCGCGGGTCAGAAACACATAAGGGCCGTCAGCTTCCACGTGTTCGGCTGGAGCGGCGACCTCGCGGGCGGAAGTGGCGAATCCCGCCGCCAGTAAAAGAGCAGCAGCCAATACCGGGCGCAACGTCATGGGCAGTTCCAACAGCAAAGAGGGCCATCTTACGTAGTGACACGCCATGCGTGTCAACGTGCCCCAACACCGCCCGACCTGCCCCGAACGCCGCGCCCGGCGCGGTCAGAAGTTCGCGCGCAGGTTGAACAACACCCGCCGCGGTTCGCCCCAGTACCCGGAATTGAAGAACCCCACATTCCGGTAATAGACCTTGTCGAACACGTTGGTCACGGTCACCCCGACGCTCATGTTGTCGTTGATGCGGTAACGCCCCATCAGGTCGAACAACAGGTAGCCACCCTGGCGCATCTTGCCGGTGGCGGTGATTGGCGCACCGGCGGCCGTGTAGCGCCCGGTAGGAATCGGCTGCATCTGGTAGATCTCGCTCTGCACGGTGAAGCCACCGCCCACCATCCAGTTGCCACGGCGGTAGGTGGTGTTGAAGCGCGCCAGATGCATCGGGCTGGTGCTGGCGAAACGGCTGCCGTCCGGATTGGTGCTGAAGGCGTAGGTGTAGCCGCCGGTCATGCTCCAGCTGTCGGTGATCGAGCCGGAAACCTCCAATTCCGCGCCGTTGGTTTCGATGCCCTTGCTGGCGATGTAGGGGACGCCGCCGTCGGGCAGGATCACATCGGCACCGGCCGGGTCACGCGTGGCCACGTTGTCCTGCTTCATGTAGAAGCCATTGAGCGAGCCGTACAGACGGCCGCCGAAGAACTCACCCTTGAAGCCATACTCGTAGTTGTCGCCGGTGACCGGATCCAGCAGCTGGTTGTTGATGTCGCGCAGCGCGGTGGCCTGGAACACATCCGAGTAGCTGGCAAAGGCGGTGATGCTGCTGCTCAGGTCATACAGGACGCCCAGATACGGCGTCGGTTCGTGCGCGGTGGTGCGTGCACTGCGGCCGGTAAAGTTGCCGTTGACGTCGTAATTGTCGGTCGTGGTGCGGTAGTCCGAATAACGCACGCCGGCGATCACCTTCAGCGGGTCGATCGGGTTCAGGCGCGCGGCGGCGTAGTAGCCGGTTTCCGTGGTGTTGACCGTGCTCGACGGAATGCCGTAGTTGAACGTAGTCGGCTTGCCGATGTTGCCGTCCCAGCGGTAGATGCTGGGGAAGGCGGCCACGTTGTAGGGTCGCGAGGTGATGCCGGCACGGATCGTGTCCAGGTCACGGTCGTAGTGATTCACGCCCACCACCAGCTCGTGCTGGCGACCGAACAGCTGGAACGTACCGGAGGCATACAGGTCGAAGGCGTCTTCGCGGGTTTCCGACACCGAGTACGTGTCGGCAATGCGCAGGCCCAGGCCGGTGACCGGGTCGGCCCAGTTGCCGGTGTTGGAACCGGCCAGCAGCAGCGAATCGGTATCGGTCGCGCGGTGGTTGTAGGCGATGCGCCCATTCCAGCCCGCGCCCAGCTGCTGTTCCAGGGTCAGGAAATAGTTGGTGCTTTCGCGGTTCCATTCATTCCAGCGGGCTGCGGCGCTGTACGAGCGCGGCATCACCGCGCGGCTGCCGTCGCGGAAGTACAGCGGGGAGGCACTCCACGCGCCGCCGTCGGAGGCCGTCTTGAGGTAGTCGATGCCGGCACGCAGGCGGGTGCTGTCGGTGAGGTCGGCCTCGATCACGCCATACAGGCTGGGCGACGTGTCGTGCTGGAAGCGCACCCAGCTTTCCTTGTCGGTGTAGGCCCCGACGAAGCGGCCGCGCACGCGGCCGCCCGAGGTCAGCGGACCGCCGACATCCACTTCGGCACGGCGGTAATCCCAGGAACCGGCGCTGAGGCTGGTGCTGGCCTGGAAGGTCTCGGTCGGGCGCTTGCGCACCATGTTGACGGTGGCCGAGGGATTGCCCGAGCCGGTGACCAGACCGCTGGCACCGCGCACGATCTCGATGCGCTCGTAGATCGAGGTGTCGCTGAGGATCGAGTTGCCGCCCGCCCCGGTGGTGTAGTTGGTGGGCACGCCGTCGAACATGAAGTTGTTGATCGCGAAACCGCGCGCGTTGAACAGGGTGCGGTTGCTGTCATAAGACTGCACGGTGACGCCGGGGGTCTGCTGCAGCACTTCGGCGATGGTGATGAGGTTGAAGTCCTCGATCCGCTGGCGGGTGAATACAGTGAGCGACTGCGGGGTTTCGCGCAGGGTCAGCGGCAGCTTGGTGGCGGTGTTGGTGCCATACACCTGGTAGCCCTCGGTGCGCTGCGTGACCAGCACCTTGTCCAGTTCAGTGGTGGTCGGCGCGTTGGCGGCGCTCTGCGCCAGCGCCAGCGTCGGTGCAGCGGCGGCCAGTGCCAGGCACAGGGCCAGGGTGTTCCGACGCGGTGCGCCGGGCAGGAGGTGGGACATCATGGAAACCTCGACAGAACGGATATCAGGAAACGGAATCGCGCGGGGCGCGGGCGGGCAAAGCGCCTGGCGAAGGACGCGCACGCGGTGCGGTCCGGTAGCTGAGCCAAAACAGGGGAGGGGCGGCACCTGCGGCCAGCACGCCGAGGGCGGTGATGACGCCGTGGATCACGCCCCAGCCGATGATGCAGCAGGTGATCGAGGCCAGCACGGCGACCCATCCGGCAGCGCGCAGACAGCGGCGGCGCGTGGGGGTGGGCAGCGCCGAGAACACATCGCGATGATGGCGGTCCATCGACAGCGCCAAGGCCGTGAATCCTGCGACGACCAGCAGCCACGCCAGCACGGTCATGCGCCCGCTCCTGCAGGTGCCACCACGGCGGTGCGCGCGGCGCGGACGCGGCGCGGGGCAGGCACATGGCGGTGCACCTTGCGCGCTGCCCACAGCAAGGCCATGCCCAGCAGCACCAGCCCCACGTCGATGCCGGCTTTGGCACCATCGCCCTCGGCAAAGGCAGTGAACAGTCCGCCCTTCCACGCCAGCAGGTTGAATGCAGGTAGCAGCAGCGCCAGCGCGCCGGCCACCACCAGCTGCTCGACCCAGGCGCGTCGTGGGGTGCGCAGGCTGGCATGCAGCAGGCACAGCGCCCATGCCGCGAAGAACACGGTGATCTCCGCCTGTGCACGTCCGGTCAGAGCGACCGGCAGAAGCCGGTTGCTCCACAGGAAAGCGAGCATCGCCAGCGGCAGGCCTGCAACGAAGCCGATGTTCATGCGTTCCACGAAGCGGAACGCGCGCGGTGGCCGGGTGGGGTCGGGCAGCTGCTCGCGTCGCTTCACTGTCCACAGCACCAGCCCGGTGGTCACCATCAGGGTGCCGGCCACACCGGAAAGGAAGAACAGCCAGCGCATCAGCGTGGGAGCGAAGCGCGCCGCATGCAGGCCGATCATGCCGTCGCGGGTGAACACCGCCGCCGAGCGCGCGGCCACCGGGCTCAGCAGTGCGCCTTCGGCGTCGTAACGCAGCGCCTCGCCATTGTCGGCAACGCGGTCGCCGCTGTCGCGGCGGAAGGTGATGCGCATGGCCGCATCACCGGGATGATCGACCGTCACCGAACCGGCATGGCCATGGCCCCATTGCCGCTGCGCACTGTCCATCAGCGCGACCAGCGCCGGCATCGCCACCCGTTCACCCGACGGCTGCACCTTGGCCTCGCGCGGGAACAGCTCGGCGAAGAACGCATCGCGGCTGTCGAAATTGGCCTGCACCGCCCATGGCATGTACACCGTCATCAGGGTGATCAGGCCGGTGTAGGTGATCATCAGGTGGAACGGCAGCGACAGCACCGCCAGCGCGTTGTGGCCGTCGAGCCAGCTGCGCTGCCCCTTGCCACGACGGAAGCTGAAAAAGTCGGCGAAGATCTTCTTGTGGGTGATGACCCCGCTGATGATGGCCGCCAGCATGAACACCGTGCAGAAGCACACGAACCAGCGCGCCCACAGCGCGGGCACGTAGTGCAGGTCGAAGTGCAGGCGGTAGAAGAAATCGCCGCCGCGGGTGTCGCGTGCCTGTACCGGTTGGCCGTGTGCGTCGAGCGTGGCCTGCCAGGGATTGGGTTGGCCGCGTTTCGGCTCCGGCGCGTCCTTGGGCTGCCAGCGCACGGTGGTGGCCGTGCTGCGGGAACCCGGCAGTTCAATCGACCAGCGCGATGCATCGGGTGCAGTACGGGCAAGGAATGACTGTGCCTGTTCCAGCGCGAGGTCGGTGGCTGCCGGCAGTCCCAGTTCCGGCTGCATCCAGCGGGTGAGCTCGTTGCGCCAGTAGCTGGCGGTGCCGGCGATGAAGATCAGGTACAACACCCAGCCAACCACCAGCCCGGACCAGGTATGCAGCACCGCCTGTGACTGACGAAAACCCTGGCTCATGCGGCCCCCAGCGCGTGCAGCGCGGCGGGCGCTGCGCCGACAGCGGTCGCGAGGGCCAGCCCCAGCGCGGCGCGGTAGGGGTTGCGCGCGGCATAGGTCCAGATCGCAGCCAGTGCGTACACCACGAAGGACGCCATGGTGGCGGCAAGTGCGGCGTCAGCTGCACTGCCCGGCAGCACGCGCGCCAGGCCGTCGGCCCAGGCCGCCGCCACGGCATAGCCGCCGATCAGCGCCAGCAGCCCACGCGCCCACAGCAGGGCGTTGCCTTTGCCACGGGAGGGCGTGCGCCGGGAAGGCGATGCGGGGGATGGGGCGGTGGACATCGTGGATGTCGTGAGAACGTTGTGGCAATTGCGACTCACTATTATTTGAGATCGTCGCCTGGGGCGTATCCCCCGATCGAGGGATGCCACGACCGGCCGCCGTGCCGTAGAGCGGGGCTTGCCCCGCTGTTCTTCGCGGCATGCGTCCAGCGGGGCAAGCCCCGCTCTACGGCTGATCGATGCGGGCAGCGGGGCAAGCCCCGCTCTACGGCCGATCGATGCGGCCGGCGGGGCAAGCCCGCGCGGTCAGCGCCGGTGCTGCATGCGCCGGTCGGGGGCGGGTGGCAGGTCGTCATTGGCGAGCACCACGCGGTTGCGGCCGCGCTTCTTGGCTTCATACATCGCGGCATCGGCACGCGCCATCAGATGCTCGAAGTCCGGATGCGCATCGTGCGCTGCGACACCGATGCTGGCGGTAAGCGCCAGCTCGTGCCCACTGGGCAGGGTAAGCGGGGTGCGCGCGATGTGGCCGCGCAGGTTCTCGGCAATCGACAGCGCTTGGTCCAGCGTGGCGGCCACCAGCACGATCACGAACTCTTCGCCGCCGTAGCGGAACAGGTAGTCGCTGCCGCGGGTGAACTGGCTCAGCAGGCCGGCCACGTGCTGCAGGGCGCGGTCACCGCCATCATGGCCATGGGTGTCGTTGATGGCCTTGAAGTGGTCCAGATCCAGCAGCAGCACCGCGAACGGCGAGTGCGAACTACTGGCCAGTTCGATCTCCCGGCGCAGCACGGTCGGCAGGAAACGCCGGTTGAGCAGGTGCGTCAGGGCATCGCTTCCGGCGTCCAGTTCGCCCACGCGTTCAAACAGCATGCCGAGCAGGGTGCGGATCTGTTCCAGCTTCTTGCGGATATGCAGCAGGGCGCGCATGCGGGTGCGGAAATCGCTGTGCGTCAGCGCATCCGGAAGTCGCGCATCGATCCGCTTGATCAGCGCGTCGATCTGCGCGGTCTCGCTGCTCTCGCCGAAACTGGGACGGCCCTTGTGGGTGAACCACAGGCCGAATTCGGATTCGGCCAACCACGCCCCCTCGGTCTCGGCGCGTTGGCTGGCCATGGCGTACAGCAGCCCGTTCTCCCAGTCCAGCAGCAGGGCGCGCTGGCGTTCGCGCTCGGTGCTGACGTTCTGCACCAGCGAGAACAGCCGGTACGCCGAATCCGTCCGTGCCGAACGTTCGCGCGCATGCGCGTAGGCCAGGGTCATGCCTTCCATGGCAATGTCGATCACCGCACTGAGCGCGTTGATGGCGCGGAAGGCAATGTCGGCGGTTGCCGCGCGATGCTGCAGTTCGGCGAACAGGTGCCGCTTGAGCACGCGCGCGCCGCGCGTCACCAGGTCGACCGGAATGCCAACACGGGCATGCACATCGCCGATCACCCGCTGCGCGGCCACGCCGGCCGACACCGTGGCGGGCGTGGTCATCAGCAACTGCTGCAGCCAGCGTTGCATCGACGGCTGCAGGTGCTGGCGTACCTGGTCATGCGAGAGATAGCGCGCAGCGCGAGGGTCGTCCAGCAGCACCACGTAGAAGTGCTCCGCCAGCCCCGGAGCCACTTCCGGCCCGATCTGCTGCATCAGCGCCTCCGCCTCCGCGCCGGCTTCCTGCAGGCAAAGCTGCCAGGCGGCGATCAACGCCTGGCTGGCGCGGTCCATCGATATCGTCTGCACGGAACTGTGACCTATGACTCAAAACATCAGTATCGGTGGCCGCTCGCAAAGATGTAGGCCAAGGTGACGCATCTGCGACGATTGGTCGCGCCCCGGAAGGGCGTGCCTGCAATGTTATAAACACCGTAATAGTCTCCCCACGTCCCGCCGCGCTAGCCTGTAGCCCTTGCACAGGAGCTGTTGCCATGGGTCACGACCACGATCACCTGCCCAGTGAAATCCGCCATGAAATGCCCTTGTGGTGGGCGCTGGGGCTGACCAGTACCTTCCTGGTGGCCGAGGTGGTGGGCGCGTTCTGGACCAACAGCCTGGCGCTGCTGTCCGACGCTGCGCACATGGCCACCGACACGCTGGCGCTGATGATCGCGCTGGTGGCGGTGCGGCTGAGCCGGCGACCGCCGGATGCACGCCGCACCTATGGCTATGCCCGGCTGGAAGCACTGGGTGCGATGATCAATGGGGCCCTGCTGTTCGTGGTCGCCGCCTACATCCTGTGGGAAGCCATCGCGCGCTTCCGCCAACCGGTGGAGATCGCCTCCACCGGCATGCTGGTGATTGCCGCCTTCGGCCTGGTGATCAACCTGATCTCCATGCGCCTGCTGCGTGCCGGCAGCGGTGAAAGCCTCAACGTGAAGGGGGCCTACCTGGAAGTGTGGGCCGACATGCTGGGTTCGGTGGCGGTCATCGTCGGCGCGCTGCTGATCCGCTGGACCGGCTGGAAGGTGATCGACCCCATCCTGGCGGTGCTGATCGGTCTGTGGGTGCTGCCGCGGACCTGGGTGTTGATGCGCGAGGCCATCAACGTGCTGCTGGAAGGTGTTCCCAAGGGCATCCAGGTCGATGCGGTGCGCGCCCGCCTGTGCGCGCACCCCGACGTGCGCGATGTGCATGACCTGCATGTGTGGGCGCTGGCCTCCAGCACCCCGGCGCTGACCGCGCATGTGGTGATGGCCGAAGGCGTGGACGCCGATGGCCTGCGCCGTCAGCTGGGCACGGCGCTGCACGAAGATTTCGGCATCGACCACCTCACCCTGCAGGTCGAGGTGGACCACTGCGGGGATGACTGCGCCGATGGCATGCCAACGGGCAGCCACGGGCACGATCATGCGCATGGCCATGGCCATGGCCATGCCGGCCACGCCCACGACCCTGGGTCCAGCCGGCGTGGACCGGACGCCCAGGGCCACCACGGCCACCCGCACGCCTGAGCGGGGCAGGGGGCGGGGTTGCCGCTACAATGGCGGTCTGCCTTGCCACCTGTTGGAGAAACTGCAGTGACCCGGAAACTCGTACTGTTGCGCCACGGCCAGAGCCAGTGGAACCTGGACAACCGCTTCACCGGCTGGGTGGACGTGGACCTGACCGAACAGGGTCGCCGCGAAGCTGCGGCCGCCGGCAAGCTGATGCGCGAAGAAGGCCTGCAGTTCGACGTGGCCCATACCTCGGTGCTCAAGCGCGCCATCCACACGCTGCAGGGGGCCCTGGCCGAACTGGACCAGGACTGGCTGCCGGTCAGCAAGAGCTGGCGTCTGAACGAGCGTCACTACGGCGGCCTGCAGGGCCTGGACAAGGCCGAGACTGCCGCCAAGCACGGCGAGGACCAGGTCAAGATCTGGCGTCGTTCCTACGACATCCCGCCGCCGCCGATGGACCTGGAAGACCCGGGCCACCCGATCCACGACCGTCGTTACGCCGGCCTGGACCGCAACGCCCTGCCGGGCACCGAGTCGCTGGCCACCACACTGGAACGCGTGCTGCCGTACTGGTTCGACTCGATCGCCCCGCAGCTGAAAGATGGCAAGACGGTGCTGGTCACCGCCCATGGCAATTCGCTGCGCGCGCTGTACAAGTACCTCAACAACGTCTCGCAGGAAGCCATCCTGGAATTGAACATTCCGACCGGCATTCCGCTGTTGTTTGAATTGAACGACGACCTCAGCGTGCAGTCGTTCCGTTACCTGGGCGACCCGGAGGCGGCACGCAAGGCCGCAGAAGCCGTGGCGAACCAGGGCAAAGCGAAGTAATCGTCTGAACAACTGACGATGTGGTGCACCGCGCTCTGCGCGGTGCACGGCGTTGCGCGCACGGTGGCGCATGGTCGGAATCGGGTGCCGCGCGATGGGAATCGGATGTCGCCCGATCGGAAATGGATGCCGCACCCTGGGAAATGGATGTCGCCTGATCGGAAACGGATGCCGCACGACGGGAAACGGATGTCGCCTGATCGGAAATGGATGCCGCACCGTGGGAATGGGTGAGGGCCGGTAGGGTCGGTCGTCAGACGACTGCACGTAACCCTGCAACGCCCGACGGACGCATGACCTGAAACGGAGAGGTGCCCCCGGCACAGGTCCATGCGTCAAAGCACCGATCGCCGTTATCGGCAGTCGTCTGACGACCGACCCTACCGGCATTCCGGTTGTTTCAAACATTCCGGTTGTTTCCAACATTCCGGTTATGCCAGCCATCCGCCATCCGCCATCCGCCATCCGCCATCCGCCATCCCCGCATCCCCGCATCCCCGAAACACAGCCAGCGCCGCCGCCGTGACCTTTGGCCGGTCCCAGGCCCTCCGTCCCGCGCTACCCTCGAGGGCTGCCCGTCACGCGGGCATTGCCACCCGTAGCCGGAGAGTTCAATGACGTTTTCCAAGCTGGCCCCGCTGGGCCTGACCGTTGCCATCGCCGTGGCGCTGGCCGCCTGCAACAAGACCGAAACCCCGGCAGCCGACACGGCCGATGCCGCCGCCAAGCCGGCGTTCGATCTGTCGCAGATCAAGACCCCGCTGATCTCGCTCAACAGCGCGGACCTGGACCCTGCCATTGCCGCGTGTACCGACCTCAACGGCTACGTCAACAGCAAGTGGCTCACCGCCAACCCGGTGCCGAACGACCAGACCACCTGGGGCAGCTTCGAGATCCTGCGCGAGCGCTCGCTGGAAGTGCAGCACGCCCTGGTGCAGCAGGCCGCCGCCAGCCAGGCCAAGGCCGGTTCGGTGGAAGCCAAGATCGGCGACATCTGGAAGACCGGTTCGGACGAAGCCAAGATCGAAGCCGCCGGCATCGCGCCGCTGCAGCCGCAGCTGGATGCCATTGCCACGCTGAACGACACCGCTGCCATCACCCGCTACCTGCGCGACAGCCAGGCCCAGGGCCAGGGCGTGCTGTTCTCGCTGTCCGCAAATGCCGACTACAAGGATTCGGCCAACGTCATCGCCTATGTCGGCCAGGGCGGCCTTGGCCTGCCCGAGAAGGGCTATTACTTCGACGACGCCCAGGCCAAGATCCGCGACGCCTACGTCGCCTACATCGAGCAGGTGCTGACCCTGTCCGGCGTCGACGCCGCGCAGGCCAAGACCGATGCCAAGGCGGTGCTGGACTTCGAAACCCGCCTGGCCAAGGCCTCGCTCTCGCGCATCGAACTGCGTGATCCGGCCAAGCGCTACAACCCGGTCAGCGCGGTGCAGGCCGACAGCCTGACCCCGAACTTCAGCTGGACCGCGCTGTTCGACACCCTGAAGATTCCGGCCGCGCAGAAGTTCTCGCTGGCGCAGCCCGGTTTCTTCACCGAAGTCGACAAGATGCTCAAGGACGTGCCGGCCAGCACCTGGCAGGCCTACCTGCGCTTCCACACCGTCGATGACGCGGCCCCCTACCTGAGCAGCAGCTTCGAGAAGGCCAACTTCGACTTCTACGGCACCACCCTGCGGGGTCAGAAGGAAATGCAGCCGCGCTGGAAGCGCGTGCTGGATTCGGTCAACACCTCCATCGGCGAAGGCCTCGGCCAGCTGTACGTCGACGCCGTGTTCCCGGCCGAATCCAAGGTGCAGATGCAGCACCTGGTCGAGAATCTCTCGGTGGCGCTGAAGGCACGCCTGGAGAAGCTGGAGTGGATGGGCGAGGACACCCGCAAGAAGGCGCTGGAAAAGTGGGCCAGCTTCACCCCCAAGATCGGCTACCCGGACAAGTGGCGTGACTGGTCGGGCCTGGAAACCACTGCCGACAGCTACCTGGGCAACATGCAGGCGGCGCGTGCGTTCAACTACCGCTACATGCTGAACAAGATCGGCAAGCCGGTCGACAAGACCGAGTGGGGCATGACCCCGCAGACCGTCAACGCCTACTACAACGCGACCAAGAACGAGATCGTGTTCCCGGCCGCGATTCTGCAGGCTCCGTTCTTCGACGCCAAGGCCGACCCGGCCCTGAACTACGGCGGCATCGGAGCGGTCATCGGCCACGAAATGATGCACGGCTATGACGACTCCGGCAGCCAGTTCGCCGCCAACGGCAACTTCGACAACTGGTGGACCGACGCCGACCGCAAGGCCTTCACCGGCCGTACCGACCAGCTGGTTGCGCAGTTTGATGGCTACGAGTCGCTGCCGGGCGTGAACGTGAAGGGCAAGCTGACCCTGGGCGAGAACATCGGTGACCTCGGTGGCCTGACCGTGGCCTATGACGCGCTGCAGATGGCGCTGAAGGAAAATCCGAAGGCCAATGTCGAAGTCGATGGCCACACCCAGGACCAGCGCTTCTTCATGAACTGGGCCACCGTGTGGCGTCGCAACTTCACCGACGGTGAGCTGCGCGTGCGCCTGAACACCGACCCGCATGCCCCGGCCAACTTCCGTGCCAACGGCGCGCCGTCGAACATGCCGTCGTTCGCGGCCGCGTTCGAGTGCAAGGCCGGCGACGCGATGGTGCGTGCCGACGACAAGCGCGTGGTGATCTGGTAACAGGCACCCTTGAAACGAAAAGGCCCGGCATCTGCCGGGCCTTTTCTGTATCCGGCCCAGGCGGTGCCTGGCCGACCGATCACCCCGGTGCCAACGTCGTCAGCAGCGCCTTTGCCGCATTGAAACGGTCTTCCGGCAAAGGCAGCGGCACCTTGATGCGCAGCTTGTCCGGGCCATCCATGGTGTACAGCTTGGGCTGCTTCTGGATCATGGTGATCACCGCCATCGGGTCGATCTGCGGCTTGGCCTCGAACACGATGCGGCCGCCGGCTTCGCCCAGCTCCAGCTTGCGGATGCCCAATGCATTGCACTGCAGCTTCAACTCGGCAATCGCGAACAGATACCTGGCCGGGTCTGGCAGCAGACCGAAACGGTCGATCATTTCAACCTGCAGCTCACGCAGCTCGCCACTGTCGCGCGCACTGCTGATGCGCTTGTACAGGGTCAGGCGGGTGTGCACGTCGGGCAGGTAATCATCCGGAATCAGCGCCGGCACGTGCAGCACCACTTCCGCACCGCGCACTTCCTCGCCGCTGTCCAGGTCGGGCAGCTTGCCCTGGCGGATGCTGCGTACCGCCCGTTCCAGCAGCTCGGTGTACAGGCTGAAGCCCACTTCGGCCATCTGGCCGCTCTGGTCTTCGCCCAGCAGTTCGCCGGCACCGCGGATTTCGAGGTCGTGGGTGGCCAGGGTGAAGCCTGCGCCCAGCTCGTCCATCGACGCGATCGCTTCCAGACGCTTTTCCGCGTCCGGGGTCATCGCGCGCTTGTCCGGCACCACCAGGTAGGCATAGGCGCGGTGGTGCGAACGCCCGACGCGGCCGCGCAGCTGGTGCAGCTGAGCGAGGCCGAAGCGGTCGGCGCGATTGATGATGATGGTGTTGGCGT
>DGLB01000049.1:0-35224 GCA_002387845.1 Stenotrophomonas maltophilia
CGCCGCGCACTGGCGCACGGCCCAGCGGCGTAAACGCATCAGCGGGCCAGCAGGGTCCGCGCCAGGGCCAGGTCGCTGGCCTCGCGCTGCGTGGCATCACGCTCGCGCAGGTGCACCAGCGCGGCTTCCAGGCGCGCACCGCGGATGGCACCGTCGCTGGCCACGAACGCCGCCGCGTCTTCGCGCGCGTCCAGCACCACCTTGTCGTCATCGGAACTGGACGAGCCGGCCGAAGAGGCACCGGATGCGGAACCGGCCGACGAGCCGGCGAAGCTGGAAGCCAGGGCCGAAAGCGGCAGCGACAGAGCAAGCACGGCAACAACAAGAATCGGACGCATCATCAGGGTGTCATTCTGGCGGGAAAGCACAGAGCGTATCGGGTGCGTGAAGAACTGTCGCGCCCTACAGGTCAAAAACCTTGCCGGGATTCAGCAAACCTTGGGGATCAAACGTGCGTTTGACTGCCTTCATCAGCGCGATTTCGGCCGGCCCACGGGTGCTGTCCAGATAGCCCTTCTTCACCAATCCGATCCCATGTTCGGCGGAAATGCTGCCATCGAAGTCCTTCAGCACCTGCGCCAGCAGCTTGGTCACGTGCTCGCACTGCTGCAGGAACTCGGCATCGCCGGTGCCATCGGGCTTGAGTACGTTGATGTGCAGGTTGCCGTCGCCGATATGGCCGAACCAGACCACGTCGAAGTGCGGGTAGGCCTCACCAATCAGCGCCTGGGTCCGGGCCAGGAACGCCGGCATCGACGAAATGCGGACGGAAACGTCATTCTTGTACGGCTTGTAGCGCGCCACCGCCTCGGTGATGCCTTCGCGCAGACGCCACAGCTGCGCGGCCTGCGCATCGCTCTGGCTGACCACGCCGTCGCTCACCCAGCCCTGCTCCATGCAGGCCTCGAACGCGGCCATGGCCGCCGCTTCCTGGGCCTCGTCGCCGGCGGCGAACTCGGTGACAACGTAGAACGGATGCACCTCGGCAAACGGAGCCTGCGCGCCATGCGCAAGCACGTGTTCCAGCGCGCGGTCGGTGAAGAACTCG
Organism: Stenotrophomonas maltophilia; assembly: GCA_002387845.1. Classification (GTDB taxonomy): domain Bacteria; phylum Pseudomonadota; class Gammaproteobacteria; order Xanthomonadales; family Xanthomonadaceae; genus Stenotrophomonas; species Stenotrophomonas maltophilia_AG. Next base: position 1,049 of record DGLB01000049.1, read on the forward strand.
AAAGCCTGCAGCTGCAGCCGCTCACGGAAGGCCGCGAACACCTCCATCAGCACCTCGAACGAGGGCAGCGCCAGCAGCATCACGTTGCTGGCCGGCGGCGGGTCGGTGAGCTTCAGGGTGGCCTCGACGATCACCCCGAGGGTCCCTTCCGAGGCGATCAGCAGTTGGCGGAAGTCGTAACCGCTGGAATTCTTGATCAACCCCTTGTTCAGCTCCAGCAGCTCGCCGCTGGCGGTGACCACTTTCAGGCCGGCGATCCATTCGCGGGTGTTGCCGTAGCGGATCACCCGGATGCCGCCGGCATTGGTGGCGATGTTGCCGCCAATCGAGCAGGAACCGCGCGCGGCGAAGTCGACCGGGTAGATCAGGCCATGTTCCAGCGCCGCGTTGTGCACCGCTTCCAATGCCATGCCGGCCTGCACGGTCAGGGTGCGGTCCACGGCATTGAACGCCAGCGGCTTGTTCATCCGCTCCAGGCTGAGCACCAGTTCGCCCTGTGCAGCCACGGCCCCGCCGGAAAGGCCGGTGCGGCCACCCGAGGGCACCACCGCCACGCCCTGGGCACTGCACCAGCGCAGCACCGCCTGCACTTCCTCGACACTGGCGGGCAAGGCAATGGCCAGCGGGGCCGGCGTCCAGCGCCGGGTCCAGTCACGCCCGTAATGCTCCAGATCGGCCGCATCGGTCTTGAGCCGCAGCCCGGGGCAGTCCTGCAACAGCGATTCGAGGCGCGGGTCGGTCATGGAACTCACGGGGCCGGAGAAACCCCAAAGGTTAACGTACGGCCGGCGCTCACGCGACCGGGATGCGGCCGATGATGGATGCATCTGAAACCGTTGCCGCGCCGCACCATTGCGGTGCCGTTCTGGCATAGTGGTCAACCCTCTCCACCGTGCCGCACTTTGCCCATGTCGCCGAAGAAGACCTCGTTCCCGAAGCAGGATATCCGTGTGCTGTTGCTCGAGGGGGTCAGCCAGACCGCCATCGACGTGTTCAGCGCGGCCGGCTATTCGCAGATCGAGGTGCACAGCAAGGCGCTGCCGGACGACGAGCTGAAAGCGCGCATCGCCGAAGCGCATATTGTCGGCATCCGCTCACGCACCCAGCTCAGTGCCGACGTACTGGCGCACGCCAAACGCCTGATGGCGGTGGGCTGCTTCTGCATCGGCACCAACCAGGTCGACCTGGAAGCGGCGGAACTGGCCGGCATTCCGGTGTTCAACGCGCCCTACTCCAACACCCGCAGCGTGGCCGAGCTGGTGATCGCCGAAGCGATCATGCTGACCCGCGGCATTCCGCAGAAGAACGCCGAATGCCATCGCGGCGGCTGGTCCAAGTCCGCCGCCGGCAGTCACGAGGTGCGCGGCAAGACGCTGGGCATCGTCGGCTACGGTCATATCGGCACCCAGGTCGGCGTCATGGCCGAGGCCATGGGCATGCAGGTGATCTTCCACGACATCGAAACCAAGCTGTCGCTGGGCAACGCCCGCGCCGCGATCGATCTGGACGACCTGCTGGCCCGCGCCGACATCGTCACCGTGCACGTGCCGGAAACCGCGGCCACGCAGTGGATGATCGGCGCGCCGCAGCTGGCCAGGATGCGCCCCGGCGCGCACCTGATCAACGCCGCACGCGGCACCGTGGTCGATATCGACGCGCTGGATGCGGCGCTGCACGCGGGGCATATCGGCGGCGCGGCACTGGACGTGTTCCCGGTGGAACCGAAGGGCAACGGCGACGCCTTCGTCTCGCCGCTGACCGCACACGACAACGTGATTCTGACCCCGCACGTCGGTGGCAGCACGCTGGAAGCCCAGGACAACATCGGGGTGGAAGTGGCGGCCAAGCTGGTGCGCTACAGCGACAACGGCAGCACCCTGTCGGCGGTCAACTTCCCGGAAGTGACGCTGCCCGAGCACGCCGACAGCCTGCGCCTGCTGCACATCCACCAGAACGTGCCGGGCGTGCTGTCCAAGGTCAACGAGATCTTCTCGCGCCACAACGTCAACATCGACGGCCAGTTCCTGCGCACCGACCCCAAGGTGGGTTATGTGGTGATCGACATCACCGCCAGCGAGGAACAGGCCGCGGGTGTGCGCGAGGAGCTCGCCGCCATTCCGGGCACGTTGCGCACGCGCGTGTTGTATTGATCATCTGACGCCGCGCTCAGCACGAAATGCATGCTCTTGTAGAGCCGGGCTTGCCCGGCTGCCGGCAGCGTGCATGACGGTTCAGCCGGGCAAGCCCGGCTCTACGGGTCAGCGCCCCAGCCAGCGCTTCGCCATGCGCGGCAATGACGGATCCCCATCCGGCGTCTCGATCGCCTCTGCCGCCACCTCGGCCACCGTGCGCCAGGCCAGCGCCAGCGACTCCTCGCTGACCACGAACGTCTCGCTGCCCAGCGCCCGCACCACGTAGCGGGCGTCGTAATGCCAGTGGCCCGGCACGTCCTTGCGCTCGGGAATCCAGTGCTTGTCGATGTCGAACAGCCCCCCGTCCTCCAGCACCAGCCCGCTCAGGCCGGATTCCTCCTCGGCTTCCATCAGCGCCACCTTGGCCAGGTCACGCTCGCCATCCGCGTGCCCGCCCAGCTGCAGCCAGCGATCCAGCTTGCGGTGATGGGTCAGCAGAATGCGCTCGCCGTCCGCGCTGACCAGCCACGCACTACCGGTGAAATGCCCCGCCAGCCGGCTGCGCAGGAACGGGTTCTCGATATCGTCCAGAAGTGTGCTGAATTCGTCAGCCAGTCCGGCGTGTTCGGGATGTCTGCGGGCGTAATCCGCCAGTTGTGCACGCAGAGCGGCGTCTTGTCCTACAAGGGATTCAGAGTTCAGCGACATGGAATCGGGGGGCGAAGGCGGGTTTGGCCCATTATCGCCGCCGATGCTGCATTTGCGCTTGTGCGCAGGCTTCAGCTTTGGCTAAGGTACAGCGGGTCGCCCGTTGGGGCGGCACCACTCCAATCAAGGGGGCGCGGCAATGTATCGCGCTCCGCTCAGTCCATTCAGCGGGGCCTGGCCCCGCATTACGGGAAGCACTGCATGCTGAAGTCTCTGTTGAGGGTCAAACCGGTGGCACCGGCCGGGCACGTCGATGCCGGTGAGCCGATCGAAGGCAGCCTGGATGGCGAAGCCACACTGAAACGGACCCTCACCGCGAGACACCTCATCCTGCTGGGCATTGGCGCGGTGATTGGCGCCGGTATCTTCGTGCTCACCGGTCAGGCCGCAGCCAACCATGCGGGCCCCGCCGTGATGCTGTCGTTCGTGATCGCCGGCTTCGCCTGCGCCCTGGCCGGCCTGTGCTACGCCGAGTTCGCGGCAATGATGCCGGTGTCCGGCAGCGCCTACTCCTATTCGTACGCCACCCTCGGCGAAGGCATGGCCTGGTTCATCGGCTGGTGCCTGGTGCTGGAGTATCTGTTCGCCTCGGCCTCGGTCGCGGTGGGCTGGTCGGCCTACCTGATCAGCTTCATCACCACCACGTTGCACATGCCGTTCCCGGATGCCCTCAGTGCCGCCCCCATCGCCTGGACCGGCCAGGAATTCGTGTCCTCTGGCAAGCTGTTCAACCTGCCGGCGGTGCTGATCGTGGCGGCGGTGTCGGGCCTGCTGTACGTGGGCGTGACCCAGTCGGCGTTCGTCAACGCGATCATCGTGGCGATCAAGGTCGCGGTCATCTGCCTGTTCATCGGCGTGGGTGCCGCGCATATCGACCCGGCCAACTGGACGCCCTTCATTCCCGAAAACACCGGCGTGGACGGCGAATTCGGCTGGAGCGGCGTGTTCCGCGCAGCCACCATCGTGTTCTTCGCCTACATCGGCTTCGATGCGGTCTCCACCGCCGCCGGTGAAACCAAGGACCCGCAGCGCAACATGCCGATTGGCCTGCTCGGCTCGCTGGCGGTATGCACCGTGGTCTACATCATTGTCTGCGCGGTACTGACCGGCATGATGCCGTACCACCTGCTGGGTACCGACAAGCCCGTCGCTACCGCGCTGGAGCCCTACCCCACGCTGTTCTGGCTGAAGATCGCGGTGGAAGTCGGCGCGATTGCCGGTCTCTCCTCCGTGGTGCTGGTGATGATGATGGGCCAGACCCGGATCGCCTACACCATTTCCCGCGACGGCCTGCTGCCGAAGGTGTTCGGCAAGGTCCATGCCCGCTTCCGCACCCCGTACTGCGCCACCATCGTGGTCGGCGTGATCGCCGCTGCCTTGGCCGGGCTGGTGCCACTGAACGTGCTGGGCGAGCTGGTGTCGATGGGCACCCTGCTGGCCTTCGCCACGGTCTGCGTCGGTGTGCTGGTACTGCGCCGCACCCGTCCGGAGATGGAGCGTCCGTTCCGGGTTCCGGCAGTGTGGCTGATCGCCCCGCTGGGCGCGCTGACCTGTCTGTTCCTGTTCTGGCAGGCCTTCGCGGTGCACTGGCACTTGTTTGTCGGCTGGACGGTGCTGGGCCTGCTGATCTATTTCGGCTACGGCATCCGCAACAGCAAGCTCGCCAAGCAGTCATAATTCCGCAACGGGCCGGCCCAGTGCCGGCCCGTTCGTTTTCACCCGACAAGACCCAAACACATGCTCAAACAACTGTGGGCCACCAAGCACCCGCATGCCGCCCATGAAGATGCCAACGGCCTGAGCCTGAAGCGCCATCTGGGTCCCTGGGGCCTGACCGCGCTGGGCATCGGCGCGGTGATCGGCGGCGGCATCTTCGTGATCACCGGCCAGGCCGCGGCCAACCATGCCGGCCCGGCGATCATGCTGTCGTTCGTGCTGGCGGCCATCTGCTGCGCGTTCTGCGCGCTGGCCTATGCCGAGTTCGCCTCGATGGTGCCGGTGTCCGGCAGCGCCTACACCTACACCTACGCCACGTTCGGCGAGCTCTCGGCCTGGTTCATTGGCTGGATGCTGGTGCTGGAGTACGGGGTCTCGGCGTCGGCGGTGGCGGTCAGCTGGACCGGCTATTTCCTCAGCCTGTTAAGCCATTTCGACATTCATCTACCCGCCGCGCTGGTGAGCGCGCCGCTGGATGCGCAACTGCGCCCGACCGGCGCGATTGCCAATGTGCCGGCCGCCATCCTGGTGCTGCTGCTGACCTGGCTGTGCTACGTGGGCATCAGCAAGTCCTCGGCGATGAACATGGCGATGGTGGTGTTGAAGACCGGGCTGATCATCCTGGTGATCGTGGTCGGCTGGAAGTATGTGGATCCGGCCAACTGGACCCCGTTCATTCCGGAGAACCAGGGCCCGGGCAAGTACGGCATGGAAGGGGTGCTGCGCGGCGCGGCGATGGTGTTCTTCGCCTACATCGGCTTCGAGGCGGTGTCGGTGGCGGCGCAGGAATCGCACCGGCCGCAGCGCGACATGCCGATCGGGATGATGCTGTCGCTGGTGATCTGCACGGTGCTGTACATCGCGATGGCGGCGGTGATGACAGGCCTGGTGCCGTACAACCTGCTGGGCACGGACGAGCCGGTGGTGACGGCGGTGGCCGCGCATCCGCAGCTGGGCTGGTTGCGGGTGGTGGTGGAAATCGGCGCGCTGATCGGGCTGTCCTCGGTGGTGCTGGTGATGGTGATCGCGCAGCCGCGCATCTTCATGATCATGGGCCGCGATGGCCTGTTGCCGCCGGTGTTCACGAAGATCCACCCGACCTACCGCACGCCGCACATCAATACGGTGATCACCGGCATCGGCATTGCGCTGCTGGCGGCGCTGTTCCCGCTGGACGTGCTGGGTGAGCTGACCTCGATGGGCACGCTGATCGCCTTTGCGGCGGTGTGCGCGGGGGTGCTGATCCTGCGCCGGACCCAGCCGGACCTGCCGCGGCCGTTCCGGATTCCGGCGGCGTGGCTGGTGTGCAGCCTGGGCGTGCTGAGCTGCCTGGCGCTGTTGTCGGCGATGACGATGCACAACTGGATGTTGATGATTGGCTGGACGGTGATCGGGTTTGCGATCTACTTCCTGTACGGGTTCCGGCACAGCCGCCTGCGCGGGCGGTGATGCTGATTTCGCTCACTCTTGCGCGAAGATCAAGAGCGGTGGCTCTGTATTGATCCCTGTTTGGGTGGATCGGGGCGGGCGTTCCGGGGGACGCCGCAAGTACGTCCTTGTAGGCTCAGTCGCGGCATCCATGCCGCTCATGCCCCCTCCAACCCACCCCGACCCACCCTCGACAGGGCGTCGGTGACGGAACCGGAAAGCAAGAGCGGGGTCCTACCCCGAACGGACTCCCCCAGGAAACCCGCTTTTCGCGACCAAACAACCGAAACCCCGCTAAAATCGTCAATATGAACACCCCCTACGACGCAAACCGCCTCAGCGAACTGGCCCAGGTTCTGATCGACAACGTGCGTGAGCTGGCCCAGGCCGGCTGGACGCCGGCGACCAGCAGCAATTTTTCGCACCGGCTGGATGACCAGCACGCGGCCATTACCGTGTCCGGCAAGGACAAGGGCCGGCTGATCGAAGACGACATCATGGTCGTGGACTTCGATGGCCAGGCCGTGGGCCGGCCGCTGCGGCCTTCGGCCGAGACCCTGCTGCATACCCAGCTGTACCGCCGCTTCCCGGAAGTGGGCTGCGTGCTGCATACGCATTCGCCGGTGCAGACCGTGGCCTCGCGGCTGTATGCCGCTCAGGGGCACATCCGCCTGGAAGGCTATGAGCTGCTGAAAGCCTTCCATGGCAACAGCACGCACGAAATGGCGATTGAAGTGCCGGTGTTCGCCAACACCCAGGACATGAACGTGCTCTCGGCCCAGGTCGATGCCCTGCTCGACCAGCAATGCCTGTGGGGGTATCTGATCGACGGCCACGGGCTGTATGCCTGGGGCCGGGACATGGCCGAGGCACGCCGGCACCTGGAAGCGTTCGAGTTCCTGTTCCATTGCGAGCTGGAGCTGCGGAAGCTGTGCGGGCTTTGAAACCCGCGACCGGCGGCCATGCATCATGAATGCGCGGCATGTCGTCCCTACCCCGCGTCATTACGCCACGCCCCCAACCGCGGGCTGTGGCTGCTACCCTTCAAGACCCCCGTTCCCACGTTCAAGCTGCCGCCATGAGCCGACTGCGCATCTTCAATGACACCGCCCCCGAGGCCCCGCTGCTGGATACCCAGGACGGTACCCTGATCGCCGACGAGCTGAAGAAGATCGGCGTCACCTTTGAACGCTGGCAGGCGGCCCACGACGTGGCCCCCGGTGCCAGCCAGGACGAGGTGTTCGCGGCCTATCGCACCGATATCGACCGGCTGGTGGCCGAACGTGGTTTCAAGAGCGTCGACGTGGCCTCGATCGCCCCGGACAACCCCAACCGTGCCGAACTGCGCAGGAAGTTCCTCGACGAACACTTCCACAAGGAAGATGAAGTCCGCTTCTTCGTTGCCGGCTCCGGTCTGTTCACCCTGCACGTGGGCGACAAGGTCTATGAGATCGAGTGCGTGAAGGACGACCTGATCGCCGTGCCCGACAGCACCACGCACTGGTTCGACATGGGCGAAGAACCCAGCTTTGTCGCGATCCGCTTCTTCACCGAGCCGGACGGCTGGGTCGGTCACTTCACCGGCACCGATATCGCGCAGAAATTCCCCCGTTACATTCCCACCCAGGTTTCCTGATCCATGTCGCAGCAGCCGCCCCGCGTCGTTCTGACTGATATTGAAGGCACCACCAGCAGCATCTCGTTCGTCAAGAACGTGCTGTTCCCCTATGCGCGCAAGGCGCTGCCGGCGTTCGTTGCCGCGCATGGGCAGGAGCCTGAGGTTCGCCGCTGGCTGGATGTGGTGGCGGCCGAGATCGGCGGTGCCTGCCAGGATGCACTGGTGGTGGAAACCCTGCAGGGCTGGATCGACCAGGACCGCAAGCACACCGCGTTGAAAGCGCTGCAGGGCATGATCTGGAAGAGCGGCTACGAGCGCGGCGACTACCAGGCGCACTTCTATCCGGAGGTGGCGGCCGTGCTGAAGGGCTGGCATGCACAGGGCAAGGCCCTGTACGTGTACTCGTCCGGTTCGGTGCCGGCACAGAAGCAGTTCTTCGGCTTCAGCGAGGCGGGTGACCTGACCGCACTGGTGTCGGGCTGGTTCGACACCGAAATCGGCGGCAAGCGCGAGGCCGACAGCTACCGCGCCATCGTCAAGGCGATTGGCGTGCCGGCCGGCGAAATCGTGTTCCTGTCGGATGTGGTCGAAGAGCTGGATGCGGCGCGCGAGGCCGGGCTGCAGACCCGTCTGCTGGACCGCCTGCAGGATTACCCGCTGCCGCGCACCGGTGAGGCCACGCACGGTCACGACCGGGTCGAGAATTTCCAGCAGATCACGTTGTAACGGATCACCCAGATCACGCAATGGACGCGCTTGGCGCGTCCCTACAATACGTCCACCACGCTGCGCAGCCGCAACGCGTCCGCCAACGCGCGCGCATCGCGGTCCGCCTTCACCCGGATCCGCACCGGTTCACCGGGCACCAGATCCAACGCGTTGTCATCCAGCACGGCATCAAACCCGTCGAACGCGATCCACACCCCACGCGCCAACTGCTCTGAGCGCAGCTCCAGCACGCTGCCATCGCCCTCACGCAGCCAACGCCTGGCGATCTTCGCCTTCGGAAGGCGCATGTCCTTGGCCGCGGCGAAATACACCACCTGGCGTGACACCACCTGCTCACCGTCCAGCAACTCCACCACGGCCACGGTGCGCTTCGGATCCGCTTTACCCAGCAACTGCGCATCCGTGAAGCGTCCCACCTCCAGCGCGGCCAGCGGCGGTACCGTCACCGCCTTGCGCTCATCACTGCGCACGCGGCCACCCACCTCCATCACCCGCAATCGCCACTGCCCACGCAGGGGCTCGGTGCGGTCATTGAGCAGGCTGACCCGGGTCACCCCTTCATCGCGCAACGCGGCCACCGCATGCCCGGCAAAGAAGCGCTTTGCATGGAAATGCAGGGCTTTCCAGCGCCCGGCGTAGTCGATGCTGGACCACGACGCGCCCGGCCACACATCGTTGAGCTGCCAGTACAGCGAACCCATGGTGTACGGCCGTGAGGCGCGATGGTGCAGCGCGGCCAGGGCGATGCCCTCGGCCTGGGTCACCTGGCTGAGGTAGACGAAGTCGTCGAAGCTGCGCGGAGTGCCGAACTCACGTTCGATGTACTGCAGCAGGCGCTGGTTACCCTCGCCGGCCATGAACTTCTGGTGCGCCTTCACCACCGGGCTGTCCACCTGGCGCTGGTCGACCGGAATGATGCCGTCCAGCGTGCGCAGCGAGGGCCAGGCCTGCAGGCCGTACTCGGACATGAAGCGCGGGGTTTCACGCAGGTAGGCCTGCACCGGCAGCGCCGGATTGCCCCACACCTGCCAGTAGTGCTTGTCGCCACGGGTGGAGTCGTTGGCCTTCTCATCCAGGTCGTTGCTGGGCGAGCTCGACCAGTACGGCACGCCCAGCCCGTGTTCGGCCACCACTTCGCGCAGGTCGTGGCCGAACAGGTCCACGTAGCCCTGCCACACCCGCTTCGCAAACACCGGGTCGGCCGCGGTCAGGTCGCGGCCGTGGCCCCAGTCCTTCCACGCGGTTTCTTCTTCATTGTTGCCACACCACAGCACGATGCTGGGGTGGCGGCGCAGCCGGCGCACGTTGTCACGTGCTTCGGCGACCACGTTCTGGCGGAACGCGGGGTCGTAGCCGGGCTGCATGCCGCCGCCGAACATGAAGTCCTGCCAGACCAGCAGGCCCAGTTCGTCGGCGATATCGAAGAACGTGGAGTCCTCGTAATAGCCACCGCCCCAGTTGCGCACCATGTTCATGTTGGCATCGCGCGCAGCGGTGAGGTCACGGCGCAGGCGCGCAGCGTCGACCCGCGCCGGGAATGCATCGAACGGAATCACGTTCGCGCCCTTGGCGAAGATCGGCACGCCGTTGATGACGAAGGCGAAACCCTGGCCGCCATCGCGGTCCACTTCACGGCGCAGCTCCACGCTCCGCAGGCCGGTTCTCAACTGCTGTTCCGCCCTGCCCTGTTTGCCGGCGTCGACCACCGTGCGTACGGTGTAACGCGCTTGTTCGCCGTAGCCCACCGGCCACCAGCGCCGCGGGTTTGCCAGCTGCACCTGTACGGAGACGACCTGCCTGCCCTTGCGCAGGTTGGCCTTCTGCTCGACCGTGGCGGCCACGCGGCCATCCGGATCGACCAGCGTCACCTGCACCTGGGCGTTGCCGGCAACCGCGCGTTCGATCTCCACGTCCACCTGCAGGTCGGCGCGCTGCTCACCCAGCGCCCGCGTCTGCACCGCCACATCGGTGATCCGCTGTGCGTCCCAGCTGTCCAGCGTGACCGGACGCCAGATACCCGCTGTCACGTAGCGCGGGCCCCAGTCCCAGCCGAAGTGATAGCCCGGCTTGCGCACGAAGTTGCCGACCATCGCGTCCTTGGGTTCATCGCCGTAAGGCGACGGATAATTGCCCGCGATCTTGTGCGGCATTGCCTGCACGCCGGGCAGCAGCGTGGTGATCGGCGAACGGAACACGATGCGCAGCGTGTTGTCACGCGCCTTCAGGCGGCCATCCACGCGCGCGCGCCAGGTGCGGTGGCTGTTGTTGGCTTTCAGCAACGGGCGGTCGTTGAGGGTGACCTCGGCGAAGGTGTCCAGGCCTTCGAAGGTCAGCTCGGCATGTCTGCGCGCCAGCGTGGCGGGGTCGACATCGAACCGCGCCTGGTATTCCCAGTCAGCCAGGCCGATCCATTGCAGGCCCGCTTCGGGGGCACCGGCGTAGGGGTTCGGGATCAGGTCGTGCGCCAACAGGTCGGTGTGGACCGAGCCTGGAATCCGGGCGCTGCGCCACTCGGTGGCCTCGGGGTGGGCTGCTGCCTGGGCGTTGCCTGGAAGAAGGCGGAAGGACCATTCGGCTGACAGCGGCGCTGCAGCGAGCGGGAGGGTCCACAACAACACCAGAAGCAGTAAGCCCAGACGCCGCATCACACCCTCCGTAGTGCCACGCCCTGCGTGGCTTCGACCCACCCCGGCACCGCGCAGACGCGCATGGCGCGTCTCCACGGGTCGTTCCAACCGCCCTCAGCGCACCACGTTCAGCACTTCATGGCACGCGCCCATGGTGTGGTAATCGGTCTTGCCGGCCGGGCTCTTCTCATCGCTGTACTTGCGGTTGTCCGCATCCAGGATGCGGTACCACGCGCCGTACCGGTGGTCGATCATGTGCTGCCAGGCATACGCCCACAGCTTGTCGTACCACTCCCAATACACCGCTTCACCGGTGCGCTTGGCCAGCAGCGCCGCCGTTGCCAGCGACTCGGCCTGCACCCAGAAGTACTTGTCGTCGTCGCACACGCTGCCATCCGGCGCGAAGCCGTAATACAACCCGCCGCGCGCGTCGTCCCAGCTGCGTTCCACCGCCACGTCGAACAGGTGGCGGGCGGTCGGCACCAGCCAGTCGGCCTGCACGTGCCGATCCAGGATCAGCAGCAGCTTGGCCCACTCGGTCTGGTGACCGGGCTGGAAACCCCACGGACGGAACAGGTGCTTGGGGTTGTCAAGGTTGTAGTTCCAGTCGATCTTCCACTGGGTGTCGTAGTGCTCCCACACCAGCCCTTCACCCTGCGCCGCCTGGCGGCGGGTCATGTGGTCGGCCAGCAGCAGCGCACGCTGCAGGTAGCGCTGTTCGCCGCTGGCCTCGAACGCGGCCAGCATGGCCTCGCACATGTGCATGTTGGCGTTCTGGCCACGATAGTCGCTGAAGTTCCAGTCAGCGTCCGCCTCGTCCTTGTACAGGCCGAATTCGGGTTCCCAGAAGCGGGTTTCCAGCAGCTGCCAGGTTTCATCCATCCATTGGCGGGCTTCACCGATGCCAGCCTTCAGCGCACAGCTGTAGGCCAGCAGCACGAAGGCCACGCCGTAGCAGTGGTTGGTCGCGTCTTCGACCACGCCGTCGCGCAGGGTCCAGGCGTAGCCGCCGGTGACCGGGTTGCGGTGTACGTCGCGCAGGTAGGCAATGCCGTGCTGCACCGCCTTCAGGTCTTCGGGCTTGCCGAACTCGCGGAAGGCCATGGCGTGGTTGAACACGAATCGGGTGCTGCTGACCAGGTGGCGGTGGCTGGCGTCGTACACGCTGCCGTCGTCACGGTAATAGTGGAAGAAGCCACCGTTGGGGTCGATCTCGTGCGGCTGGTAGAACGCCATGGTCTGCGCGATGTGGGCGCGCAGGAAGTCGGGCGAACGGAAATCGGGCTGGGGCGGTACGAGCGTGGTCATGCGGCGGTGTCCTGTTGTTGCTGCAGCAGTTGCGTCACTTCGGCGAGGCTGGGCATGGCGGCGAAAGCGCCCTTGCGGGTGACCGCGAGCGCGCCCACGGCGGCACCGAAGCGGATCGCCTCGCGCAGGCCGGCAGCGTCGCGGCAGAACCCGGCAAAGGCAGTGCCATCGGCACCGCGTTCGCCCAGCGCGAACAACAGCCCGGCCACGAACGCGTCGCCAGCGGCCGTGCTGTCCACCGTGGGCACCTGGAAGCCGGTCACCGTGCCCTGGTCATGGCGGGTGAACCAGCGCATCGGCGCAGCCCCGTCGGTCACCACCACCGCCTGCGCGTTGGCACCCAGCAGGCGCTGGATCACCGCATCGCCGCCGTCGATACCGAGCGGTGCCGCCAGATAGTCCAGCTCTTCGCGCGACAGCTTGACCAGCTCGGCCAGCTTCAGTGCATCCCACAGGCGTGGGGTCGGGTCGACATCGGCCGGCCACAGCGACGGACGCAGGTTGAGGTCCAGGCTGACCAGGGCACCGGCGGCGCGGGCGCGCTGCATGCCCTGCAGCGTGGCCTCGGCGATCTCGGCTTCGGTCAGGCTGTTGGAACACACATGGAAGGTGCGCGTGCCGTCGAAGCACGCCGGCTGGAAATGCTCGGCACGGAACAGCAGGTCGGCAGCCGGCGGCCGGTAGAAGCTGAAGCTGCGCTCGCCCTGCGCGTCCAGCGCCACGAACGCCAGCGCGGTCTTGGCCTGGTCGGTGCGCACGATGCAGTCGGTGGCCACACCGGCGTCGCTCAGGCTCTGCGCCAGGAAGTCACCGAACATGTCCTGGCCGAGCATGCCGGCAAAGTGGGTGTCCGCGCCCAGCCTGGCGGCGGCCACGGCAACGTTGGCCGGCGCGCCGCCGGCGTACTGCAGGAACGCGCGCGGGGTGTCCGGCGTGGCCGGTGGCTGCGCGAGTAGATCGATCAAAATTTCGCCGAAACACACAATCTTGGTCATGACGCGCTCAGCCCCCCTGGCTGAAACCAGCACGCGGGCGCGAGCCCCACATGCCATAGAACAGGATGTAGCCGTAGCACAGCAACGGCAGGATGAAGGACAGATGCAGGCCGATGCGGTCGGCCAGCAGGCCCTGCAGGAACGGAACGATCGCACCGCCGACGATGGCCATGATCAGCAGGCTGGAGGCCTTGTTGGTCAGCGCGCCCAGGCGCTCGATGCTGAGCGCGAAGATGGTCGGGAACATGATCGAGTTGAACAGGCCGATGGCCACCACCGAGTACACCGCGACATGGCCTTCGGTGCTCATGGTCAGCGCCAGCAGCGCCACGTTGGCGGCGGCGAAGATCGTCAGCAGCACGCGCGGCGAGAAGCGGACCATGATCGCCGAGCCGGCGAAGCGCCCGATCATCGCCATGGTCCAGTAGGCCGACACGAAACCGGTGGCCTGCTGTTCGGTGAAGCCGCCGATGTTCGGCATCGACAGGTAATTGACCAGGAAGCTGCCGATAGACACTTCCGCGCCCACGTAGAAGAAGATGCCCAGCACGCCGAACAGCACATGGCGGTGGCGCAGCGCATCCATCAAGGTGTGCTTGACCGGATCGGCCTGCTCGGTGGTTTCATTCAGCGCCGGCAGACGGAACAGATAGACGAACACCGCCAGCAGCGCCAGCGCGATCGCCAGGCCGACGTACGGGCCCTGCACCGACTGTGCTTCCTGGGTGCGGTAGGCCAGCTGTTCGGCGGCGCTGAGCGCGGCCAGTTCATCGGCGCTCTTCACGGTGTTGCCGAGGATCAGCAGGCCACCGAAGATCGGCGCGATCGCGGTGCCCAGCGAGTTCAGCGCCTGCGCCAGGGTCAGACGGCTGGACGCGGTCTGTTCCGGCCCCAGCAGCGCCACATACGGGTTGGCCGCCACCTGCAGCACGGTGATGCCGGTCGCCAGCACGAACAGCGCGCCAAGGAAGGCTTCATACACGCGCAGTTCGGCGGCCGGCCAGAAGCCCAGCGCGCCCACCGCGGCAATGGCCAGACCGGCCACGATGCCCTTCTTGTAGCCCAGGTGCGCGACCAGTCGCCCGGCCGGCAGCGACATCAGGAAGTACGCACCGAAGAAGGTGAACTGCACCAGCATCGCGCGCGCGTAGTTCAGTTCGAACACCGCCTTCAGATGCGGAATCAGAATGTCGTTGAGGCAGGTCAGGAAGCCCCACATGAAGAAGATCGTGGTGGCCACGGCCAGCGCGACGCGCGTGTTGACCACGGGCGCGGACGAAGACGATGTGGGCAGTCGGGGCGTTGGAGAGATGGGCATGCGGGACGCGTCTCAGGGTGCGGGCAGATGAAAGGGATGCGATGTCAGGCGGCGGTGCCGCTGCTGTCGCGGATGCGAAGCTGCACCGGAGCCACGGTGCGCTGTGGCGGTGCGGTGGGGTTGTCGAGCCGGTGCAGCAGCAGCTCGGCGGCCTGCCGGCCCCGCTCGCGCGGATTCACGGTCAGGGTGGTCAGCGGCGGCAGTGCCACCGCTGCTTCTGAAATGTCATCGAACCCGGTTACCGCGAACTCGGTGCCGGGGCGTACCCCACGCGAGGCCAGGCCCAGCATCAGGCCCAGTGCGACGGTGTCGTTGTAGCAGACCGCCGCGGTCGGCTGTGCGCCCTCGGCGAACAGTTCACCGGTGCGTGCGGCCGCTTCCAGCCGGTTGGGTGCGGATTCGATCATCCACTGCGGCGGCACCTGCAGCCCGGCCTCGCCCAACGCCTGCTTGTAGCCGGCACGGCGCTGATGGCAGGAGCTGGAGTCGGCATGGCCACCGAAGAACGCAATCCGCGTATGGCCCCGTTCAATCAGGTGCCGGGTGGCCAGGTAGGCCCCCTGCTGGTTGTCCAGGGTCAGGAAGTCCCAGTCCCCGCCTTTCAGCTCGCGGTTGAACAGCAGCACGTTGGCATTGAAGCCCAGTGCCTGGCGCAGTTCGGTGGCATCGGTACCTTCGGCCGGCGACAGGATCAGCCCGGCCGGGGTGTGTTCCATCAGCGTGGACACCACCGCCTGTTGGCGCTGCGGCGATTCGCCGGTGCTGCCCAGCAGGGTCACGTAGCCCTTCGCGCCAAGCGCTTCGTCCACGCCGGACGCGAATTCGGCAAAGAACGGGTTGGACAGGTCGTTGATCACCAGCGCCACGCTGCTGGAGGTCCGCCGACGCAGGTTGGCCGCGCTGCGGTTGTAGACGTAACGCTGCTTGCGCAGCTCGGCCTCGACCCGGGCGCGGGTGTCCACGTTGACCAGCGGGCTGCCACGCAGCACCAGCGACACGGTCGCGCGCGAGACCCCGATGGCCTCGGCAATGTCGGTCACGGTCACCGCACGTCCGCTTGCACGTGACGTGGGTGCAGCGGCCCCCTTCGAAGACGATGCCTTCGTGGCGGCCCCTCTGGCAGTAGAACGTTCCTTTTTCATCGTGGCATCGGGCGGGTCAAGGGAGATGCAAGCCTAAACGATCGCATCGGCCTGCGCCGCGCTCATTCCAGGGACGCCCCCGGGGTCGCGCAGTACGACACCGGCAGCGCCTCGGTCCGGGTGCCCCAGCCATTTTCCGGGGCCTGTGTACCCAATGCGTAGCGGATGGTGCCGCCCTGCTGCAGGCGGTTCCAGTCCAGCCAGACCTTGCCCTGGTCCTGGCCGTCGACCTTTACCGACTGGATGTACTGCAGGGTGCGGCCGTCGGCACCCGGGGCCTGCAGCTTCAGCGCGCGGCCGGTGCCCAGGTCCACTTCCACGTTGGCGAAGCGCGGGGTGTGCAGCAGGAACTCACCGGTGCCCGGCACGGCCGGGTACAGGCCCAGCGCACTGAACAGGTACCACGCCGACATGGTGCCCAGGTCGTCGTTGCCGGTCACGCCATTGGGTGCGTTGGTGAACAGCTGCTGCGCGGCGCGCACCACCGTGGCGGTCTTCCACGGCTGGCCGATCAGGGTGTACATCCACGGTGCGTGCAGGTCGGGTTCGTTGTTGGGGTTGTAGCGGTACTGGTTGTAGTAGCTGTACGGCCCCACCACCCATTCCTTGCGCGCGGCCTGCAGCGGCGACTGCAGCAGCGCGTCGTAGGCAAAGAACGCGTCCAGGCGCTTGCCGGTCTGTTCGCGGCCGTGCATGGCCTGGACCAGTCCCGGCATGTCCTGCTGGGCCAGCCATTGGTACTGCCAGGCCGTGCCTTCGTGGAAGCCGTGGTGGGAACGCGGGCTGTAGTGGCCGTCGGCCGGCACGTACCACTTGCCGTCGTCCATGCGCGGGCGCGGGAAGCCGCTCATGCCGGTCTCCTCATCGCGCACCGAGGCATCCCACACCTTGTGCCAGTTGCGGCCGCGCTCGCGCAGCACGCCGGCATCGGCACTGTGCCCCAGGCCATCGGCCATCTGCGCCAGCGCGCAGTCGGCCAGGGCGTATTCCAGCGTGGCCGAACCGCCGTGGTGCGGGTCCACGTCCATGCCCTTGGAAGGGAACGCGCGGTCATAGGCGACGAAGCCGTTCTGCACATAGCCCGGGTTACCCGAGCGACCGGCATGGCGGGAGTTCATCGGCGGCAGCTCGAACGCGTTGCGGCGCAGCGCGGTGTAAGCCTCGGCCTCACGCCCCTTGAGTGCACCGAAGCGCCACAGGTCGGCCATGAAGGGAGTGACCGGGTCGCCGGTCATGATGTTGGTTTCAAAGTTGGCGTAGCCCCAGCGCGGCAGCCAGCCGCCCTGTTCGTTGATCGCCAGCAGGGTGCGGCCAATGTCACGGGTGACCTCGGGGCGGGTCAGTGCCAGCCACTGGTTCTGCGCACGGTAGGTGTCCCACAGCGAGAAGTACTCGTAATAGGTCCAGCCGTCGGCGCGATGGATCTGGTCGTCATAGCCGCGGTAGCGGCCGTCGGCGTCGCTGCCCGTCAGCGGCTGCAGCAGCGCGTGGTACAGCGCGGTGTACAACACGGTGCGGTCGTCGGCGTGCTTGCTGTCCACGCGCACGGTGTTCAGTTCCTTGCGCCATTGCTGCTGGGCCAGGCTGCGCATGCGCTCGAAGCCGAGCAGCTTGCCGCCCTGCATGCCGTCTTCGCGCAGGTTGGTGCGCGCGCCTTCGGCATCCACGTGCGAGATGGCGCTCACCGCGGTGACCGCGCGGCCCTTGGAGGTATCAAAGCTCAACCAGGCTCCGCTCGGCTTCTGCTCGCCTTCCATGCCATGGCGCGCGCCGGGCAGGCCACCGGCCTCACCCCACGTACCGAACGCCTTGAACGGGCGGTCGAACTCGATCCGGAACCAGGTGGTGTACTGGTGGCCACCGCAGAAGCTCTTGGTGACCAGCTTGCCTTCCACGACGCGGTCGCCTACCACGTCGATGACGCTGCCGATCACCGAATGGCGCTCGTTGGCCTGGCCGACGTTGACCAGCACATGGCCTTCGGCCTTGTCGGCCGGGAAGGTGTAGCGCTCGGCGGCGGCGCGGGTGCGCGCGGTGGCCTCGGCATCGATGCCGCCGTAGCTGGTCAGGCGCACCTTGTAATAGCCGGCCTGCCCTACTTCGCCTTCATGGGTGTAGCTGGAGGCGTAGGCCTTGTGGTCGAAGCTCTTGGCGTTGTCGGTATCGAAGTCGCCGCCCGGGCCGATGCTGCCGGTCACCGGCAGCACCGAGACCTGGCCGCCCTGCTCCCAGCACCCGGCCCCGGACAGGAACGAATGGCCGAAACCGCGGATCTTCGGGTCGTCATAGCGCCAGCCGGCATAGTGCTCACCGATCGGGCTGACCTGGATCAGGCCAAACGGAGCCGATGCGCCCGGGAACGTGTTGCCGTCGTCCTTGCTGCCGATGAAAGTGTTGACCTCACGTTCCAGCGCGGCCGGCGCGGCCTGCAGCATCGGGGTGAAGCCCAGCACGGTCAGGCAGGCCAGTCCCAGCAGCGGGCGGTGCAGGAAGGGACGTTGGCGAAGGGACGGCAATCGGCGCATGCAGTTGGGTTCCTGTGGGTCGATGGGCGTGCAAATCCCCGTTGGCGGGAATTTAGATCGATTTAAGTGGCGGAGTAAACCACGCCGGTTTGGATCGATGCATTCTGCGCCGCAACATGAACAACCCGCCGCCTGTTCAGTTATTGCGGAGCAGCATGCGCTTTTGTGTCAGCCATGTTTAAAATTCGCCCGTCGTCGGTTTAGATCGATCCAACTCTAAACCGTCATACAGCGGCCGTGGCGCGCTGGGGGGAGCAGCCCGGATTACCCCAGAGAAATCGGCACAAAAGATTAGATCGATTCAATCACATCCGTGTACCAGCACCCCAGTTCGATCCAGGAGAGGGAGAGAGTGGAAATGAAGCAGATGTCCCGTAAGCAAGGTCGCCATGCCCTGTCGGCAGCGATCACCTTCGCCCTGACCGCCGCCCTGGCGCCGGTGGCCTTCGCCCAGCAGCAGGCTCCCGCCGCTGCCCCGGCCCAGAGCGCCGACGCCACCACCCTGGACAGCGTCCAGGTCACCGGCTACCGCTACGCCATCGAGCAGAGCCTGCAGCAGAAGCGCGACGCCAACGCCGTGGTCGAAGTGATCACCGCCGAGGACGTGGGCAAGTTCCCCGACAAGAACGTCGCCGATTCGCTGCAGCGCGTCCCGGGCGTGGTGATCACCCGTGACGGCGGCGAAGGCAAGAGCGTCAGCGTGCGTGGCCTGGACCCGGACCTGACCCTGACCCAGTTGAACGGCAACTACATCGCCACCTCGGAAACCAACGACGAGGCCAGCCGTTCCTTCAACTACACCCTGCTGCCGTCGAACATGCTGTCCAGCGCCGAGCTGTTCAAGTCGCCGGAAGCGCGCATCGACGAAGGCGGCATCGGTGGCACGGTCATCCTGCACACCCGTCGCCCGCTGGAAATGGAATCCAACTCCGGCTACGTGACCCTGGAAGGCACCTCGTCGGACACCCACAAAGACGTGGATCCGCAGGCCTCGGCGCTGTACTCCTGGCACAGCCAGGACGAGCGCTTCGGCGTTCTGGTCGGCGTGACCCAGCAGAAGCGCACCAGCCGCACCATGGAGGTCACCTCCGAGAATTACCAGTGGTACGGCATGGACACCACCGCCCGTGACGCGCACGGTCGCGACATCACCCAGGGCGGCGTCAACTACTGGTGGGGCAACTCCGGCTTCAACGACCAGAACGGCGGCAGCTACACCGACTTCTTCATGCCCACCTCGGTGAACTTCGCGGTGAAGGAAGAAGAACGCGAGCGCAAGGGTGGCCAGTTCACCTTCCAGTTCAAGCCGGTCGACAACGTCACCATGACCGCGAACTACTTCCGCTTCGAGCTGGACGGCAACTACGAACAGCACATGCTGAAGGTGCCGGAATGGAACATGGCGCGCTACAACCAGGACGGCAACTGGGCCGGCGGTCGCCTGCTCAATGGGCTGACCATGGATCCCAGCGGCAGCATCGTCACCGGCGCGCAGTTCGAGAAGCAGGCGGGCAAGGCCTATTACTGCAGTGAAGACGAAGCCGCCGCCGCCGGCATGGCCCCGGGTGGCTGGGGTCCGGACGACTGCACCGTACCGACCCCGCAGCTGACGGGTGGCTACAGCCGCGAAAAGGCGCTGTCGCAGACCGCCGACCTGAGCATCGACTGGGACATCAGCCCGCTGTGGAAGGCATCCTTCACCGGCGGTCGCACCTGGTCGGAAGGTGGCCCGTCGATGAACTTCCGCATGTCGGCCAAGCCACGTCGCCGCGTCGATGGCGTGTGGGAAGCCGGCAACCGCTACACCGCGTGGGATCTGACCGGCACGCCGTCGGTGACGTTCTCGCCCGACCTGCAGCAGCAGCTGATGAACGGCATTGCCGAAGTGGATACCGGCTCGACCGACTCGTCCTGGATGCAGACGGAAGTGGAGCAGAACTACTTCCAGGCCGACTTCACCAAGCTGTTCGAGACCGGCTGGCTGGATTCGATCCAGTTCGGCGCGAAGTACCGTGACGGCAAGGTCCACCGCAACACCGGCAACACCTACTGGGTGTGCCCGGGTACCGACCCGGCCGACTATGACAACAACCGCTACCAGGCGGGCTGTGACAGCACGGCGGGCATCGCCCAGCCGGGCTTCTTCCTGTCCAACCCGATCAGCGGCATCCGCGGTGGTTTCGACGCGAACGTGTTCCCGGGCATCAACTACCCGGCGTACATCAACTACCTGAACCAGACCTACGGCAGTTCGCACAACCGGGTGGAAGAAGACTTCGTCTACAACGTCAACGAGAAGATCTACTCGGGCTACTTCCAGGTCAACTTCCGCACCGAGCGTCTGCGCGGTAACGTGGGTGTGCGGATGGTGCGCACGGAACAGTTCGCGCAGTCGAGCGATTCGATCGAACGTTTCAACGACTACTTCCTGGACAACGCCTCGGGCGCGCCGATGTCGTGTGACGACCCGGCCGCAGCGGCGTTCCCGACCTACGGCTGTGAAAGCGGCTTCGTGCGCCTGCCGGACAACCTGGCCCGCGAGAAGACCTTCGAGCTGATCGGTTCGGACAAGACCTACACCGACTTCCTGCCCAGCTTCAACATCGCCTGGGACATCACCGACAACCTGGTGCTGCGTGGTGCCGCCTCGAAGGTGATCGCACGCCCGAGCTACACCAGCATCGCGTCCCCGGGCGCACTGAGCTACTACAGCGCCGAGTACGTGAATGACCGCCGCGTGGCCGGTGGTGCGCCGGAGGAAGGCTGGGCGGGCCATGGCAGCAACAAGAACCTGGAACCGTTCGAAGCCAACCAGTACGACATCGGCCTGGAGTGGTACTTCAAGCCGGGTGCGGTGGCGGGTATCGGCCTGTTCCGCAAGGAAGTGAACAACTTCACGGTGCCGGTGGTGCGCGACCTGCAGATGGAAGTGGGCGGCCAGATGGTGACGGTGCAGGACTACGAAACCGAAGCGAACGGCCGTGACGGCGTGTCGCAGGGCGTGGAACTGTACGGCCAGTACACCTTTGACTTCGGTCTGGGCGTGCAGGCGAACTACACCTACAACGACACCAACCTGGCGTCGATCGTTCTGGACGGCCAGGATCTGGGTGCCTCGCCGCTGGTCGGCAGCGCGAAGAACCAGGCCAACGTGACCGTGTTCTACGAGAACGAGAAATTCCTGGCCCGTGCCTCGTACAACCGTCGTGGTGAAATCGTGGGTGGGTTGACCGCCGGCATGACCGAGTACAGCGAGCCGTACGACCAGCTGGACTTGAACGTGGCCTACAACTTCACCGACTCGCTGACCTTCACCGCTTCGGTGCTGAACGCCACCAAGTCGGAGCAGCGCATCCACCTGGGCAACGACACCGACGCCCGCCTGATCTCCAACCTGTACACCGGCCGTCAGCTGTACTTCGGCGCGACCTACAAGTTCTGAGTTCCACCCCTGCCGCACGTCACGGCGGGGGATGTTCCTCCACGGCAGCCGCGCTGGTACAGGTGGCTGCCGTTTTTTTGTTCGCGCTGTGCCAACAGCCGGTGTCCTCGGGATCCCTGGTTTGGCGGCTCGGGATGTGGGGCCGGTAGCGTCGGTCGACAGACGACGGCCGTGAAATCCCCAACGTCCGGTAACGCATGACCCAAAATCGACGCGGCCGTTGCTCCGGCATTTCCCATGGCCACCGGGCACTGCCTGGGGCGTGCCGGGGTGGGTTGTTCGCGCGAATCCAACAGCAGCCGGGCAAGCCCGGCTCTACGCGATGCCGGTCAATGCTGTGCGCAGGGCGGCGACGTGGTCGGCGCTGGTGGCGACCCAGTCGGGCGACAAACCGACCAGTGCCGGATTCTGGAATTGCATGTCGGAACGCCGCACCGCCTTGGCCGAGGCGTGCAGCTCCGCGCACCCGGTCGCCTGCGCCACCGCTGCAATGTTGCGGGGCGTGATCCCCGCGCCCGCCATGATGCGGATCCGACCCGCCGCCTGCTTCACCAGTGCCGCCAGCGCAACCGCCCCCGCCTCCGCGCTGGCCTGTCCGCCGGAACTCAGAACCCGTTGGCAACCGAGAGAAATCACATCTTCCAAGGCCGCCGACAGATCGCGCGCCGCATCGAACGCACGATGGAAGGTGACCTGCATCGGCCCTGCGGCCTGTACCAGTTCGCGGCACAACGGCAGATCCACCTGGCCATCGGCATCCAGTGCGCCAATCACCACGCCGTCGCACCCCAGCGCCCTGCACTGCTGGATGTCGCGCAGCATCAGCTCACCTTCCAGCGCGTCGTAATGGAAATCTCCTGGGCGTGGCCGGATCAACACGAACAGCGGAATCTGCAACTGCTCGCGGGCCAGCGCGATGCTGCCGAACGAAGGCGTGGTGCCGCCCTCGGCCAGGTTGTCGAACAACTCGATGCGATCAGCGCCGCCGCGTTGTGCGGCAAGCGCCGAGGCAACTGAGTTCGAAGCGATTTCCAGCACGTGCGCCATGCTCAGGTCTGCTCCGTGGTGTACACCGAAGCCGCATCACGTAGATCATCCTGGCGCTCGGCATCGCAGACCGCGTAAACGAACCCCCGGTGCAGGGTGTACGCCCCTACTTCACCATTGCGGCCCAGCGCCAGGAAGCACACCTGCAACGTCCTGCTCGCCTCCGGCCGCTTGCGTACCACGCGTGCAATGGCCTCGCGGCAAGCCTGTGCCGGGGTGCGGCCCTGGCGCATCAGCTCCACGACCAGGAACGACGCCGCGTTGCGGATCATCTCTTCACCGACACCCGACGCGGTGGCTGCACCCACGTCATTGTCCACGTACAGGCCGGCCCCGATGATCGGGCTGTCACCGACGCGGCCATGCAGCTTCCACGCCATCCCGCTGGTGGTGCAGGCACCGGCCAGTCGGCCCTGGGCGTCCACGGCCAGCATGCCCAAGGTGTCATGGTTGCTGCTGTCGCCCGGGCGGCCGCGCCGCTCGGCGTTGATCTCCGGCGTGTACTGCGCGGTCTTCAACCACTCGCGCCACGCCTTTTCGGCTTCCGGCGTGAGCAGCTTCTCGCGCTTGAACCCCTGCTGCAGGGCGAACTGCTGTGCGCCCTCGCCCACCAGCATCACGTGCGGGGTCTGCTCCATCACCTTTCGCGCCACCGACACTGGGTGCGCGATGTCCACCAGCGCGGCCACCGAACCGCAGCTGCCGTCGCCGTTCATGATGCTGGCATCCAGGCTCAGCACGCCGTCGCGGTCCGGATTGCCGCAGCGCCCCACGGTCGGGTTGCACAGCTCGCTTTCCGCCCAGCGCGCACCGGCTTCCACCGCGTCCAACGCGCTGCCGCCGTTGCCCAGCACCTTCCATGCCGCCTGGTTGGCCCCGACGCCGAAATCCCAGGTCGACACGACGCGGGCCCGACCCGTGGCCTTGGCCTGCAAGCGGGGAAACGCGGCCACGCCAGCGGCCAGCGCGCCGGCCTGAAGAAATGTTCTGCGATCAGTCACGCGCTGCCTCTCCCGTTGCCATGCGCCGGCCCTGGGGGGCCGGGTGTTGTTGTCAGGCCGCTGCGCGGCGATGTTCGTCGTACCACACGGCTGCGCCCAGCACGCCCAGCTCGCCGTGTTCCACCCGCCATACCGGCACCTGCTCCAGCACCGGGCGCATCACGCCCTTGGCCAGGAAGCGGTCACGGAAACGACCGTCGTGCAGGAAGCGCGCCACGTGCGCGGAAATGCCGCCGGCCAGATACACCGAGCGCGCGCCGAAGCTGACCGCCAGGTCGCCGGCCAGGCTGCCCAGCCAGCTGCAGAACACTTCCAGGGTCTCCACCGCCAGCGCATCTTCGCCGTCGAGCGCCGCGCTGATCAGCGCTTCCGGCGTGGTCCACCGCATGCGCACGCCGCGCAACGCGCACAGCGCCGGGTACAGATTCATCAGCCCGGTGCCGGACAGCACGCGTTCGTTGTCCACGTGTTCCCACCGCTGCAGCAGCTGCTGAAGCACCTGCAGTTCCAAAGCGTTGCCTGCACCCAGCGCGGCATGCCCGGCCTCGCTGGCCAGCACTGCGCGCGAACCCGCCTCAAAACGCAGGGCTGCGCCCAGGCCGGTCCCCGCACCGAGCACCAGCGCCGGCCAGCCGTTCGCCTGCGGCGCATCTGGCGTAAGCGCCACCCGCGCCTCCGCTGCCACGAACGGAATGGCGTAGGCCACCGCTTCGAAGTCGTTGATCAGTTCCAGCATTGCCAGGTGCGCATCGCGCCGGGTGGCCTGCACCGACACCGGCCATGGCAGGTTGGTGTTGACCAGGTCGTCGCCCTTGAGCACGCCGGCAATGGCGACCACGGCCACCGACGGGGCCTGGGCAACGCTGGCCCGGAAATCGGCCAGGATCGCGGCGAGGCTGGCGTGCTCGGCACAGGCGTAGCGGCGCAGCGCGTTGATGCGCGGCGCTTGGCCCGGTGCAACCTCGGCCAGCGCAACGCGCGCATAGGTGCCGCCGACGTCGGCGACGATCAGGGTTTCAGCAGGAGCAGAGCGACGCGGCGCCGGATTGGACAACAGGGTCACAGCGCTCACGCACGGGCCTTGGGAAGAAAATGATGCATTGAGGGGATTTTCGTTGATCGATCGTCGCTTGCAAACCAATACACGCCGTACCGTTGCGTATGGACGCCACGTAGAGCGTCAACATCGTCCACCGCACGTCAGGGCTTGGCCACCTGCAGCCGATAGGTCGTGCTGGCCGTGGCAGTGGACCCATCCGCCTGCGCGGCGCGCACCTCCACCTTGTGTTCGCCGGCCGTCAGATCGGTCGGCAGCGCGCCGCGCCACAGGTGCGGCGAGGCGGTGGCTTCCGGCGAGCGATCAAAACCACGCAGCTTGTCGGCGGTGTCGTCGGCCACGTTCTCCACCAGCAGTCGTGGATCCGGCTGTTCCACCCGCTTCATCGGCTGCCAGGCCCCACCGTCCACGCGGTACTCCACGGCGGTGTCGTCCTGGCCCATGAACACGTTGGCATACACGCCCCAGGCCGGGTACGCGCCCTTGCGCAGCACCTTCGGCGCATGCAGGGAAATCTGGTAGTCATCCGGCGCGCGCGCCACGTAGTAGCGCAGCGCGTACTCGCCGGCCGGCTTCACGCTCAGCACGGCATAGCCGTTCGGGGTGCCGTCGCTCATGGTGGCGTCGGGAATGCCGTTGCTGTCCTTCACGCCGGACCAGAACGCACCGCAGGCCGCGCCCACGTTGTACTCGTGCAGCGGCTTTGCACCCTTCCAGCCCTCGGCCGCACCGTGGTAGTAGTGCTGCTGGGTGTGGCTGTGCCCGCTCAACACCAGCACATTCGGGAAGTCCTTCAACAGCCCGAACAGCTTGGTGCGGTCGGCGTGACGGAAGGTTTCCCGGCCCGGCGCGGCGTCGAACAGGGGAATGTGCATGCCCAGCACCAGCAGGCGGTCGCGCGGCAGGGCCTTCAGGTAGTTGGCGAGGAAGGTGAACTGATCCGGACGCAGGCCGCCGATGTACTTCGGCTTGCCGTTCGGGTCATAGACCACGTCGTCCAGGAACACGAAGCTGGCTCCACCCTCTTCCACCGCATAGGTATCCGGGCCATACACGGCGCGCCAGCTGTCCAGCGAGTGCTGGTCGGTGGTCGCGTCAAAGTCCAGGTCATGGTTGCCCGGCACATGGAACCACGGCACCTGCAGCTGCGCCGTGGCCTTGTTGAGTTCCGGGTACAGGCTGAGGTCGTCGTTGACGATATCGCCCAGCGTGGTGCCCAGGCGTGCCTTGTGCTTGCCGATGATCGGCTCGACGATGGCGCGCTGGTAATAGCCCACTTCCTGACGGGTGGCGGTCTGCGAATCGGTGAACACCAGCATGTCGAAGCCATCGCGTGCGCCATCGGCATCCTTCAGCGGCTCCAGCGCGAAATCCCAGTTGCGGGTGTTGCTGCCCGTGGCGGCAATACCGTCGTACTTCAGTCTGGGCGAACCCTGTGGCACATAGTGCCGCCAGAACCCAGGCAGGCCGTCGGCGCGGGCCGGGAAGCGGAACTCATCCGGCTTGATCACGAACACGGTCTGGCCATCGCGCACTGGCAGGCTGTAGCTGCCATCCGCTGCCGTACGCACAATCACTTCACCGTTGGACACCTGCACCCCGGCCAGCGCCGGGTCGGTGGGGCCGCGGCCGGGCTTGCCGTCGCGTTCCTGGTACACCTTGCCGGTGACGGTGGCCTCGCTGGCGGCCCAGGCCGGTGCGGAAATCAGCAGCAAACAGGCCAGCCAGGCGGTCTTGCAGGTCATCGGAGCGGTCCGTATCGAAGGGGAGCGATTGTAAAGCCGCCTATCATCGCGCGGACCGCGTTGCACCAACGTTAAATACGTGCGCGCCGCATCAGCGGGCGTGCCGTTCCTGCAGCACCGCGACCGCGTCGTCCAGCGAAAGGCCGCGCGCG
This sequence comes from Stenotrophomonas maltophilia, assembly GCA_002387845.1. GTDB lineage: Bacteria > Pseudomonadota > Gammaproteobacteria > Xanthomonadales > Xanthomonadaceae > Stenotrophomonas > Stenotrophomonas maltophilia_AG. The sequence continues at coordinate 27,739 of DGLB01000049.1, forward strand.
CGCAGCAGCACGATCAGGTGGAACAGCAGGTCGGCCGACTCGCCCAGCAGCGCGGCGTCGTCCTGCACCACCCCGGCCAGCGCGGTTTCCACCCCTTCCTCGCCCACCTTCTGCGCGATGCGGCGCACGCCGTGCTCGAACAACGAGGTGGTGTAGCTCTTGTCAGGACGCTGCTGCTCCCGCTGTTGCACCAGCGCATCCAGCCGGCCCAGGAAGTTGCCAGGGGCCTGGTCGAAGCAGCTTTCCGCACCGGTATGGCAGGTCGGCCCAGCCGGGCGCGCGGTCACCAGCAGGGTGTCGTTGTCGCAGTCCACGCGCACCGCAAGCACGCTGAGCACGTTGCCCGACGACTCGCCCTTGGTCCACAGGCGCTGCTTGCTGCGGCTGTAGAAGGTCATCTGGCCGCTGGCCAGGGTCACTGCCAGCGACTCGGCGTTGGCATAGCCCAGCATCAGCACGGCCAGGGTGTCGGCGTCCTGCACCACCACCGGCAGCAGGCCGTCGCCCTTCGCCCAGTCCAGCTGCTCCAGCGCCTGCCGGGACGGCAGCACTTCAATAGACATCTCGTACCTCGATCTGTTGCGTGCGCAGGAACTGCTTCAGCGCGGGAATGGCGATGGAACCACTGTGGAACACGCTGGCGGCCAGCGCTCCGTCCACGTCGGCCTGGTCGAACACATCGGCGAAGTGCTGCATCTCGCCGGCCCCGCCCGACGCAATCAGGGGTACCTGGCAGACCGCGCGGGCCTGGGCCAGCTGCTCCACGTCGTAGCCGCGGCGCACGCCGTCGCTGTCCATGCAGTTCAGCACGATTTCGCCGGCACCCCGGCGCTCTACCTCAGCCACCCAGTCCAGCGTCCGCAGCGCGACCGCCTGGGTCTTGGTCGGGTCGCCGGTGAAGCGGCGCACGCGCCACTGGCCGTCCGGCTCGCGCACCGAGTCGATGCCGACCACCACACACTGCACACCGAACTCATCGGCCAGCTCGGTGATCAGCTCCGGCCGGCCCAGGGCCGGCGAATTGATCGAAATCTTGTCAGCGCCGGCAAACAGCACCCGGCGCGCGGTGTCCACGCTGTCGATGCCGCCGGCGACGCAGAACGGAATGTCGATCAGGCGCGCGATGCGCTCGATCCATGCCACGTCCACCGAGCGTGCCTCGGGGCTGGCCCCGATGTCATAGAACACCAGCTCGTCCGCGCCCTGGTCGCGGTAGCGCTGGGCCAGCTCGGCAATGTCGCCCATGTCGACATGGTCACGGAAGCGCACGCCCTTGACCACGCGGCCATCGCGCACGTCCAGGCAGGGAATGATGCGCCGGCTCAACATGCCAGTGCCTCGCCCAGGTCCATGCGCTGTTCCAGCAGTGCCTTGCCCAGCACCGCGCCGGCGCAGCCGGCCGCACGCGCGGCGGCCACGTCGGCCACGTCACGTACGCCGCCCGACGCCTGCACCGCCACACCGGGCAGGCGCGCGGCGAGGTGACGGTAAAGCGCCAGATTCGGGCCGGCCAGCATGCCGTCGCGGGCGATATCGGTACACAGCAGGTGGCGAAGGCCCGCGGCGGCGTAGCGGTCGGCCAGCACGTCGAGGGTGACCCCGGCGTTCTCGGTCCAGCCGTGTACCGGCAGCTGCCACAGGCCCTGCTCGTCCTGGCGCGCGTCCAGCGCGATGGTGATCCGCTCCGGACCGAACTCGGCCAGCCAGCCGATCACCGCGTCCGGCTCACGCACCGCCAGCGAGCCCACCACCACGCGGCTGGCACCGGCATCGAGAATGCGTGCGACATCGTCGCGGCCACGCACGCCGCCGCCGGTCTGCACCTGCAGCCCGGTGCTGGCGCGGATGGCCCCCAGCAGCGGGGCCAGGGTGTAGCCACCGGCGCGGGCCGCGTCCAGGTCCACCAGGTGCATCCAGCTCGCCCCCTGCGCTTCAAACGCCTGCGCACGGGGCAGCGGGTCGTCGCCGTAGTGGGTTTCCTGCGCATAGTCGCCCTGGCGCAGACGCACCACGCGGCCTTCGCGGATATCCAGCGCGGGGTAAACGATGAAACTCATACAGCGGTGCCCTCAAGGAAGTTGCGCAGCATCAGCGAACCGGTGTCGCCGGAGCGCTCGGGATGGAACTGGGCGCCGAAGTAGCGGCCCTGCTCCACCATCGCGGTGAACAGGCCACCGTGGTCACAGGCGGCCACGGTGTGGGCGTTCAGCGGTGCCGCGTAGCTGTGCACGAAGTAGGCGCTGGCGCGTTCGGGAATGTCCTTCAGCAACAGCGACGGCTTCAGCGGCAGCAGCCGGTTCCAGCCCATGTGCGGCACGCGGATGCCGGTGGCCGGCACCAGCTTGCGCACCGTGCCGGGAATCAGTGCCAGGGTTTCCACCCCGGATTCTTCCGAATGCTCGAACAGCAGCTGCATGCCCAGGCAGATCCCCATCAACGGCGCTTCCAGCCGCCTCAGCGGTTCCACCAGGCCCTGCTCGTGCAGGCGTTGCATGGCCGGCTTCGCGGCACCCACGCCGGGTAGGATCACCCGTTGCGCGCCTTCCAGTCCGGCCGCCGTGCGCACCAGCTGCACGCGCGCACCCAGCCGTTCCAAGGCGTAGCGCACCGAGCCCAGGTTGGCCCCACCGGCATCAATCAGCGCGACCTCGGTCACAGCGCCCCCTTGGTGCTGGGCAGCGCCGTACCCTGGCGCGGCAATGCCTGGCGCAGCGCACGCGCCAGCGCCTTGAAGCAGGCTTCCACCTTGTGGTGGTCGTTGTCGCCGCGCACGCTCAGGTGCAGGTTCAACCCGGACGCATCGCACAGCGAGCGGAAGAAGTGCGGCACCAGCTCGGTTGGCATGTCGCCCACCCGCTCGCGCTTGAACTCGCCCTCGAACACGAAGTACGGACGTCCACTGAAATCCAGCGCGGCGCTGGCCAGGGTTTCGTCCATCGGCAGGGTGAAGCCGTAGCGACCGATGCCGCGCTTGTCGCCCAGCGCCTCACGCAGCGCCTGGCCCAGGGCCAGGCCGGTGTCTTCAATGGTGTGGTGCTCGTCAATGTGCAGGTCGCCTTCGGCCTGCACGCTCAGCGCGAAGCCGCCGTGCTTGCCGATCTGCTCCAGCATGTGGTCGAAGAACGGCAGGCCGGTGTGGGTGTTCGGCTCGGCGGTGCGGTCCAGGTCCACATCCACGCGGATCCGGGTTTCCTTGGTATTGCGCTGCACCGTGGCGCGGCGCGGGGCGTCGGCCAGGTCGTGGGCAATACCGTTCCAGTCCCACTCGCCGCCGAACTGTTCGGTGCGCAGCTGGAAGCCGCGGATGTTCATGTTCTGCGCGAACTGGATGTCGGTCGGGCGGTCACCCACCATGGCCGAGCGTGCCCAGTCGATGCTGCGGTCCTGCAGGTACGGCAGCATCATGCCGATGCCCGGCTTGCGCGTGGGCGCGTTGTCGTGCGGCCAGGTGCCGTCAATCAGCACGTCACGGAACACGATGCCCTGGCTTTCGAAGATCTGCAGCATCAGGTTGTTGGGACCGTCAAACGAGGCCTGCGGATAGCCTTCGCTGCCCAGCCCGTCCTGGTTGCTCACGATCACGAACTGGTAGCCGGCGTCGCGCAGCTTGAGCATGGCCGGAATCACATCGCGCACGAAGCGGATCTTCTCGAAGGCGTCGATCTGGAAATCGGCCGGTTCTTCGATCAGGGTGCCATCGCGGTCGACGAACAGAATCGGGGTCATGCGGCGGCCCTCCCGGCGGTCAGTACCTGCAGCACACGATCATTCTCGGCCGGGCTGCCCACGGTGATGCGCAGGGCGTCGCCCAGCTGCGGTGCGGCGCGCTGGTCGCGTACCACCACACCGGCGGCGAGCAGTGCGTCGAATGCAGCCTGCGCGTCATTGAAGCGAACCAGCAGGTAGTTGCCCTGCGAGGCGTATACCCGACGCACGCCGGGCGCACTCTGCAGCGCCTGCTGCAGGCGGGCGCGTTCGGTTTTTACTTCGGCCACGCGTGCTGCAGTAACCTGCAGCGCCGCCGGTGCCAGCGCGTCCAGCGCCAGTGCGCTGCACGGTGCCGGCACCGGATAGGGGGCCTGGCAGCGGCGCAGCAGCTGAATCAGTTCCGGCGCGGCGATCAGCGAACCGATGCGGGCGGCGGCCAACGCGTGCGCCTTGGACAGCGTACGCAGCACGGCCAGGTTGTCGTAGCGGTCCAGCAGGGTCACCGCCGAAGCCTGCTCTGCGTACTCGCCATAGGCCTCGTCGACCACCACCACCGCCCTGCCCCGCAGCGCGGTGGCCACACGTTCGATCGCGGTCAAGGCAATGCTGCTGCCCGCCGGGTTCGAGGGCGTGCACAGGAACACCAGCTTGGCCTGGCCCGAGAGTGCGGTGGCGATGATCGCGTCGATGTCGGCGTTGAGGCCACTATCGCTGTCCACCAGCGCCACTTCCAGCAGCGGCGCGTTCTGCAGCCGCGCGCACACCGCGTACATGCCGAACACCGGCGGGGTCACCAGCACCGCGTCACGGCCGGGTTCGCACAGGGCACGCACCAGCAGGTCGATTGCTTCATCGCTGCCGCGCCCGATCAGCAGCTGTTCTGGGGTGCAGCCGTACAGCGCGGCCAGCCGCGCACGCAGCGCGTCCGGCTGCGGTTCCGGGTAGCGGCGGGCGCTGCCCTGCGGGTCGGCCGGGTTGGCCCAGGCCGACTCGTTGGCGTTGAGCCACATGTCACCCACCAGCGCGCTGCTGCGCGCCGAGGAGTAACCGGCAAACGCGCGCAGGTCGTCGCGCACCAGCGAAAGCACGGAGGAGGCGTTCATGCCGCCGCCTCCATGCGCAGCGCCACGGCGTTCTCGTGCGCATCCAGGCCTTCTGCGCGGGCCAGCACGCGTGCACTGTCACCAATGCCGGCAATGCCCTGCACCGTGGCCTGCTGCACGCTGATCATGTTCTGGAAACTGGAAACACTGACTCCGCTGTAGGCGCGCGCAGCACCGGCGGTGGGCAGCACGTGGTTGGTCCCGCTGCAGTAGTCGCCCAGCGCTTCGGGCGTGTAGTCGCCCAGGAACACCGAACCGGCCGCTTCCACCTGCGGCAGCCACTCGCGCGGTTCGCGCAGGGCCAGAATCAGGTGCTCGGGTGCGTAGCGGTTGCTGATCTGGAAGGCCTGCACCAGCGACTCGACCAGGATCAGCCGTGAACTGTCCAACGCCTGGGTGGCGATGTCCGCGCGCGACAGCTTTGCCAGCTGCGCCTGTACCTGCGCCTGCACCTGTTCCAGCAGCGCGGCATCGTCGGTGAGCAACAGCACCTGCGAATCCGGGCCGTGTTCGGCCTGCGACAGCAGATCAGCGGCGACGAACGCAGGGTTGGCTCCCGCATCGGCAATCACCAGCACTTCCGACGGACCGGCCGGCATGTCGATGGCGGCGGCACCGTCCTGTGCGACCTGCTGCTTGGCTTCGGTCACATAGCTGTTGCCCGGCCCGAACAGTTTGTCGCAGGCCGGGACACTGTCGGTGCCGTAGGCCATTGCGGCAATCGCCTGTGCGCCACCGAGCTTGAACACGCGGTCCACGCCGGTCAGGCGGGCGGCGACCAGCACCGCAGGATCCGCGGTGCCGTCCTTGCGCGGCGGCGTGCACAGCACCACTTCGCGGCAGCCGGCCAGCTGCGCCGGAACGCCCAGCATCAAGGCGGTGGACGGCAGCGGCGCGCTGCCGGCGGGCACATACAGGCCGACCCGGCCAATCGCACGCACCATGCGTTCGCAGCGCACGCCGGGCGCGGTTTCCACCGCGTAACCCTGGCTCATGCCGGCCTTGTGGAAGACGCGGATGCGTTCGGCGGCATCGATCATCGCCTGGCGCAGCTCCGCGGGAACGGCGCGTTCGGCGGCGGCGAATTCCTCGTCGCGGACTTCAAAGCTGTCCGGCGCGATGCCGTCGAAGCGCAGGCTGATTTCGCGCAGCGCGGCATCACCGTCTTCGCGCACGGCCGCAATCAGGGCGGCGACCGATTCACGGGTGCGTGCGGCCACCGCCTGTACGGGGCGCTGCAGGGCATCGGCCTGGGCGGCGCTGTCGAGTTGGTTCCATTGCAGACGGTTCATGCCAGCGACCGCTCCACGCTGAGCACCTTCAGGCCCTGGGCCCCGGCACGCTCCAGTTCTTCCAGGCGCTGCCAGGTGAGCGCGCCGTGGCACATGGTCTGCAGGCGCAGGTGGCCGCCATCGTCGGGCAGCTGTTCAAGCGGATCAGCATCCGGCAGCAGGCGGGTCAGTTCGCTCACGCGCTCAGCGGCGGCGCGGAACATCAGCAGCTTGCTGTCCTGCTGCTTGACCACGCCATCCAGGCGACGCAGCAGCATGGCCATCAGTCCGGCGCGGGCGTCGTCGGGCGTGCGCACCGGGCCGGCCAGTACGGCTTCGCTTTCGAGCAGGGTTTCAACCGGCTTGAGCTGGTTGGCGGCCAGGGTGGCCCCGCTGGAGACGAGGTCACAGATGAGGTCGGCGGTGCCCAGGCGCGGCGCAATCTCCACCGAGCCAGAAAGTTCGACCACCTGGGCATCAACGCCCTGGGCGGCCAGCCAGTCGGTCAGGATGGCGGGGTAACTGGTGGCGATGCGCTTGCCGGCCAGCTGCTGCACGCCCTGCCACTCCCATTCTTCAGGCACGGCGAGCATCAGCCGGCACTGGCCGAAGTTGAGACCACGCAGCGCCTGGTAGATATCGGGCAGGCCGATCTGGCGGCGCGCGGCGGCTTGTTCGTCCAGTTCATTGCGGCCGACGATGCCGAAGTCGCAGACGCCATCGGCAATGAGGCCGGGAATGTCGTCATCGCGGACCAGCAGCAGGTCCACCGGCAGCGATTCGCCGTAGCAGAACAGCTTGTCGCGGCTCTGCCGCCAGCTCAGGCCGCAGGCGGTGAGCAGGCTGCGGGCGGGCTCGGCGAGGCGGCCACTCTTCTGGATGGCGATACGCAGCCGGTCGCGGGCCGGGGCGTTCTGGGTTGCACTCATGGGGGAGATCTCTACTCGGATTCGGGGGTGGCAGACGTGACGGCGATGGCGGCGGCGTAGCCGCGATGCCCATGCTCGAGCGAACGGGCGACCCGCCCGGTGGTGGTCACGCTGACACCGGTCAACTCATGGATTTCGCGATACGGCACGCCCTGCTGCAGCAGCGGCACCACCTTCCAGCGGTCGGCCAGGGCCTCCAGCTCGGCGGGGGTGCACAGGTCACGCAGGAAGGCGGTGACCTGTTCAGGTTCAGTCAGACCAGCAAAGGCGCGCGCCAGGCACTCAAGGTCAGCCTGGGGGTCCTTCTGGCGGGGGTCGGGGCGTGTTTTCATCGTATCAATGTAATAGCGTGCTATTACATTAGCGCAAATCTGGCCCGATGCCAAATTCCCCTTGGTATCCGGCTTGGCGGGCTGCGGTTGGTTTTGGGCGAACCGCCGGCGGTCGTCGGTTCCCGTGCTTGGGCGTGCCGGGG
>DGLB01000049.1:35280-104667 GCA_002387845.1 Stenotrophomonas maltophilia
CCCCGCCACGCCCCAGACAGTGGCCGGTGGCCATGGGAAATGCCACGGCAACATCAACGGCGATGTCGATCTGGGTCATGCGTTACCGGATGTTGGGGATTTCACGGCGATCGTCTGTCGACCGATCCCACCGGAGCCAAGCATGGCTTTTGATCTTCCATGGCCACCGATGCACTGTCGATGGCGGCTCGGGATGGGCTGGAGGGGGCGTAAGCCGCATGGATGCGGCGACCGAGGCTACACGGACGTACTTGCGCCGTCCCCCGGAACGCCCGTCCCGAGCCGCCAAACCAAGGATGCCGTGAACACCGGCTGTTTGCCCAAGACCAACAGAAGCCGGGCAGCGCCCGGCGGTACGAGACGCATGCCAATGCCGGCTGTTCGCGCAACCCCGGAAACAACAACGGCACCCGCAGGTGCCGTTGTTGTTTGAAGCATTCGACAGACGATCACGCCATCGCGCGGGTCTGTTCCAGTTCTACCTGCAGGGCGCTGGCCAGCTCTTCGCGAGCGACTTCGAACTGCTGTTCGCGCAGCAGGTCCTTTACCGCCACCACGCCGCGGGCCAGTTCGTCTTCGCCGGCCAGCACCACGAAGCGGATGCCCGCCTTCGCCGCGTACTGGAACTGCTTGCCGATCTTCTTCGGCTCCATCTGCACTTCGGTGTTGATGCCACCGGCGCGCAGGCGGCGCGCCAGGTCCAGCGAATCCGGCAGGCCGCTGTCGTCCATCAGGGCCACCAGCGCGTGCACGCTGCTGTCCTCGATGCCGGCAATCAGCCCGGCTTCCTGCAGCTGCCAGAACAGGCGGCTCAGGCCGATGGAAATGCCCACGCCCGGCAGCTTCGACTTGGTGTAGTGGCTGGCCAGGTCTTCGTACCGGCCGCCCGAGCAGATCGAGCCGATCTGCGGGTGGTCGGTCAACGTGGTTTCGTACACCGTGCCGGTGTAGTAATCCAGGCCGCGCGCAATCGAGAAGTTCAGGCAGTACGACGTTTCCGGCACGCCCAGCGCCTTCACCAGCGTCAGCACTTCGCGCAACTCGGCCACGCCCACTTTCAGCGTTTCGCTTGCCGCCGCATCCGCCACCAGCGCGTCCAGCTGCGCCAACGCATCGGCGTGACTGGTCGAGCGCACGGCCACGAACGCCAGGATGCGCTCCACCTGCTCGGCCGGAACATCGAAACCCTCGCCGGTCAGCGTTTCGCGCACATAGTCCGGACCGCGCTTGTCCAGCTTGTCCACTTCGCGCAGCACCGCCAGCTGGCGCTCACCGTCAGCCACGCCCAGGCTTTCGAAGAAGCCGCGCATCAGCTTGCGGTTGTTCAGCTGCACCGAGAAGTCGCCAATGCGCAGCTCGGAGAACACCGCGTGGATCACCGCCAGCACTTCCGCGTCGTAACGCGTGCTCAGCGTGTCCTTGCCGATCACGTCGATGTCGCACTGGTAGAACTCGCGGAAACGACCGCGCTGGTGACGCTCACCGCGATACACCCGCTGCATCTGATAACGGCGGAACGGGAAGGTCAGGTCGTGCTCGTGCTCGGCCACGTAACGTGCCAGTGGCACGGTCAGGTCGAAGCGCAGCGCCAGCTCCGGCAGCTTTTTCTCGTCGGCTTTGGCCGCATTCTCCAGCGCGCCGGTCGACTGTGCGAAGTACACCTGGCGCTCGGTCTCACCACCCGACTTGGTCAACAGCACATCCGACAGCTCGAACACCGGGGTTTCCACCGGCAGGAACCCGAACCGCTCGTAATTGCGGCGGATGACGTCCAGCATGCGCTGGAACGCGATCTGCTGGCGCGGCAGCAGTTCCAGGGTGCCAGGCGGCGTACGGGGCTTGATCACTTGCGGGGCTCCTGCTCGAAACGTGGGGTGTGCGGACCGCCCATTGTAGCCGCAGCGGGCCATCTGACCCCAGCGACGGGCTGTAATCCGGCTGAACCGCCGCATGAAGTATCATAAGGGGGTCCCGTTCACTGGCAGCACATGACCCGGCCCCACTCCGGCACCGCACTTTCCGCTGTAGACGACCCCGCACCGGGGTGTTCGGCGCTGAAGGACTGCCTGCACTGCTCGGTCCGCCATCTGGCGGTCTGCTCGGCGCTGTCGCCGGATGAAGTGCATGCGCTGGAGCGGGTCACCGTTTCGCAGCCGCTGCCGCTGGGGGCGACCCTGGCCCGCGCCGGCGAGCCGCGCCAACATGTCTATACCTTGACCAGCGGCGCACTGCGGCTGGTACGCACCCTGGCCGATGGCCGCCGCCAGATCAGCGCCTTCGTGCTGCCCGGCGACTACCTGGGCCTGACCGGCAGCGACCATCACCGCTACGACATTGAAGCCATCGCCGACAGCCGCGTGTGCCGGGTGGCGTTGAGCCAGATGAAAGACCTGCGTGCGCGCTATCCGCACCTGGAGCGCAAACTGCTGCAGCGTGCCTGCCAGGAACTGGACGCCGCCGCCGATGCGGCCCTGGCGCTGGGCCGGCTGCAGCCGGCGGAAAAGCTGGCTGATTTCCTGCTGCGGCTGGCGGCGCGTGAGGCTCCCTTGGGCGGCAATGCGCTGCGCGTGACCCTGCCGATGGGCCGTGGTGATATTGCCGACCATCTGGGGCTGACGATGGAAACGGTAAGCCGGACGTTCACCAAGCTGCGGCAGCAGGGGTTGATTGCCCTGCCCCACCTGAACACCGTTGAGATTCTGGACCAGGACGGGCTGCGCGAGCTTTCGGCGGACGAAGGCTGGGCATAGGCATCCGTCGTACTGTCGCGACGACATGACCCGTAGAGCCGGGCTTGCCCGGCTGGCCTTTTGCGCGCGAACAGCAGCCGGGCAAGCCCGGCTCTACGTAAACGGTTCACCGAACAGGTGTTTCACCCCATCCGTTCGAGCCGGGCCATGGCCGCCAGGCCATCACCCCAACAACACCTCTCGCAACGCCGCATACTCCGGCGCACACGGCTCTGCCTTCGCCGGCCGCTCCAGCAGTTCCGCCAATGCCACCGGCACCTCCAGCGGCCGCCCGATCAACTGCTCCACCACCGATTCAAACTTCGCCGGATGCGCGGTTGCCGCCACCGCCCAATGCCCCTGCGCGCCTTCCGCCCGCAGCTGCTCCAGCAGGTGCACCGCCGTGGCCGTATGCGGGCAGAACACTTCCCCTGCTTCGGCATAGCGCCGGGCAATCAGCTCACGAATCGCCGCATCGTCCACTGACTCGCTGCGGAACGCCCCGCGCAACGCCACATCATCCTCGCCGAACAACCAGCGCAGCCGCTCGAAGTTGCTCGGAGCGCCCACATCCATCGCGTTGGCCAACGTCGCCACACTGGTCGCCGGGCTGTATGCCGCACCGTGGAAGAAACGCGGCAGTACCGCGTTCGCATTGGTCGCCAAGGCAATCTGCCCGATCGGCAGGCCCATGCCCCGCGCCAGCACCGCCGCCATCGCATTACCCAGGTTGCCGGTGGGCACCACCAGGTTCAGCACCTCGCCGGTGGCGGCGTGGTGATTCAACGCGGCATCGGCGTAGTAACTCATCTGCGGCAGCCAACGGCCCAGGCTGATGCTGTTGGCCGAACTCAAGGGCACCTGCTTCTGCAGGTCCTCGTCGCCCAGTGCCTGCTTCACCATCGCCTGGCAATCGTCGAACGAACCGGCCACGCGCAAGGTGCGGATGTTGTCGCCGAAGCAGCCCAGCTGATGCGCCTGGCGCGGCGAAACCCGGCCATCCGGATACAGCACCACCACGCGGATGCCGGGTTGACGATGGAACGCCGCCGCCACCGCCGCACCGGTATCGCCCGAGGTCGCCACCACAATGGTCAGCGGGCGGTCTTGGTCACGCTGCAGCCGCGACAGGCTGGCGGACAGGAAGCGCGCGCCGAAGTCCTTGAATGCAGCGGTGGGACCATGGAACAGCTCCAGCACATGGTCCTGCGGCGTGGACAGCGGCACCAGCGGTGCCGGGAAGGTGAACGCCTGCTCGCACAATCCTGACAGGTCCGCCTGCAAGGCATCACCGGCAAAGTACGGGGCCAGCACCGCTTCGGCATTGGCGGCCAGACTGCCGCGCGCCGACCACGCCTGCGGCTGCGGCCGCACCTCCGGAACATACAGGCCACCATCCGGCGCAAGACCGGCGGCCAGCGCCTGGCTGAGCGACGCGGCGGGTGCGGCGTGACGGGTAGAAACGAAATTCATGAGAAATCCTGAAAGTAGAAAGACGAACCCGCGCTCACAGCAGATGCGCCGCGGGCGCGTTCAACGGCGAGACCCAGGCCTGGCTGTCAAAGCCGGCCTCGGCAAACGCCTGCTGCACCGAAGCGCGCGCCGCTTCGGCCGCGTCACGCCGCTCGAACCACGCGAACACGCTGGGGCCCGCACCCGAAATGCTTGCCCCCATCGCTCCGGCCGCCAGCGCGGTATCGCGGGCCGCTTCAAAGCCGACGATCAAGGCCGCACGGCGCGGTTCCACCAGCACGTCGCGCAGCCCTGCGCGCACGCGTGCGGCATCGCCGCTGTAGCAGCCACTGATCACCAGCGCGAGGTTGGCGCTCTGCGCCACGAATTCGGACAACGCGTAGTGTCCTTGCAGGGCCGCGCGCGCACGACGCGTTTCCAGCACCGCATCCGGATGCACCAGCAGACTGTGCCATGCCTCCGGCACCGGCAGCGGTACCAGCTGGTCGGCCGTGCTCAACACCAGCCCGCCGAGCAGCATCGGCCCCAGGTTGTCGCCGTGCCGGCCGCCGCTGGCCACCGCCTCGCCGGTGAGTGCGAACGGGTACAGCGCCTCACGAGACAGCGGCGCATCCAGCAGCGCATTGGCCGCCACCAGGGCGGCCACACAGGACGCCGCCGAACCGCCCATCCCCGAGCCCAGCGGAATGCCCTTGTCGATCTCAACTTCAAACCCGAACGGCAGCGCCAACGCTTCACGCAGTGCGATCAATGCCGCACCTGCGGTGTTGGCGGCCGCATCCAGCGGCAGATCCACCGTGGTGCCACGAATCGCTGCAATACGCACCGTCGGTTCGGCGATGCGCCGCACGCTGACGGTATCCCCGACGTCCGCGATGGCATGCCCCAGAATGTCGAAACCCACCGCCACGTTGCCAACCGACGCCGGCGCAAACGCCTTCGCAATTTCGCCTTCGCTCACAGCCGCGCTCCTTCGCCGGCAGCCACCCGCAGCACATCGGCGAACACGCCGGCGGCGGTCACTTCCGGGCCCGCGCCCGGGCCCTGCACCACCAGCGGGTTGTCGCAGTAACGGCGCGTGGTGAACGACACCACATTGTCGGTGAGGCGCAGGTTGGCGAAGGCATGGCTGACCGGCAGCTCCACCAGCCCGACCTGGGCACCCTCGTTCGACAGCCGCGCCACGTAGCGCAGCACCGCGCCGCGACCACGTGCCTGGGCCAGGCGCTCGGCAAATGCTGCATCCACGCTGGCCAGCCCGGCCATGAAATCGGCCACGCTGGCCTCACGCAGCGATGCGGGCACCAGGCTTTCCACCTGCACCTGCTCCAGGCTCAGCTCGCGCCCGGCTTCGCGCGCCAGGATGACCAGCTTGCGCGCTACGTCCACGCCGGACAGGTCATCGCGCGGGTCCGGTTCGGTATAACCAAGTCGCCGCGCTTCAGTGACCAGCTGCGAGAACGGAGCCTGTCCGTCGTACTTGTTGAACAGCCACGCCAGCGTGCCGGAGAAGATGCCATCAATGGCGAGGATCTCATCGCCGGTATCGACCAGGTCGCGCAGCGTGGTGATCACCGGTAGCCCTGCGCCCACCGTGGCTTCATAACGGAAGCGCGCGCCGCTGGCGGCCGCCGCGTCGCGAATGGCGTGATAGCGCGCCAGCGGACCGGCACCGGCCTGCTTGTTCGGGGTCACCACATGGATGCCAGCCGCCAGCCAGCCGGCATAGCGCTCGGCCACTTCGGCGCTGCCGCTGCAGTCGATGATCAGTGCGTGCGGCAGGTGGGCGGACAGCAGGTGCTCGGTGAATTTGTCCAGGTCGGACGCTTCGCCCTGCCCGGCCAGTGCCGCGCGCCAATCGCCACTGAGTCCACGCGGCTCCAGCCGCATGCGGCTGCGCGACGCCACCGCGCGCAGGCGCAGGTCCACATTGGCGCGGGCCAACAGCCCACCATGCGTGGCCAGCAGCTGGTCCAGCAATGCCGCGCCGACGTTGCCCGGCCCGATCACCCCGACCGAGAACGTCTGCGGCGACAACCAGAAGCCCGCGTGCGCCGCGCGCAACGCCTTGGTCGCCTGGCCGCTGTCCACCGCGACGGAGATGTTGCGCTCGGACGAGCCCTGCGCGATGGCCAGAATGTTCACCTGCGCGCGGCCCAGCGATTCAAACAACCGCGCCGCCACGCCCGGCTGCCCGGCCATGCCGTCGCCCACCGCCGCCAGCACGCTGACGTTGTCGGTCAGCTGCACGCGCTGCACCTGGCCTACGCTCAGTTCATGTGCAAAGGCCTGCAGCAAGGCTGCACGCGCCGTTGCCGCTTCGGCCTCGCGCACCACGCAGCAGATGGAATGTTCCGAAGATCCCTGCGAGATCATCACCACGGAAACGTGTGCGTTGCGCAGCGCCGCGAACACGCGCTCGGCGGTGCCTGGCACACCGATCAGCCCGGTGCCTTCCAGGTTCAACAGGGCCAGGTCCGGGCTCAGGGTCAGCCCCTTGATCGGCCCGCCCACGGTGCGTTCGCCGGTGATGCGGGTACCCGGGTGATCGGGCTGGAAGGTGTTGCGGATGATGATCGGCAGGCCGCGCTCGATCGCCGGCGACATGGTCTGCGGGTGCACCACCTTGGCTCCGAAGTACGCCAGTTCGCAGGCCTCGTCGTAGCTGAGCGCCTCCAGCTGCACCGCTTCAGGCACCACGCGCGGGTCGGCCGAGAGCACGCCGTCCACGTCGGTCCAGATGTGCAGTTCGTCGGCATTGAACAGTGCGGCGAAGATCGCACCGGAATAGTCGCTGCCGTTGCGGCCCAGGGTGGTGATGCGGTCGCGGCGATCACGTGCCACGAAGCCCGTGGCCACCACGCGGTTGCCCGGCTGCGACTGCCGCCATTCGGCCAGCCGCAGCGCGCTCTGCTCCCAGTCCACGTCCACGCCCAGTTCCCCGCGGTCCACCACCAGCACGTCGCGCGCATCCAGCACCGCGCAGTCGTGGCCGATGCTGCGGAAGTAATGCCCCAGCAGGTGCGCCGAATACACCTCACCCAGGCCCTGCACACGGTCCAGCACTTCCGGCGGCAACCCACCGATCACGCCAAGTGCAGCGAGCACTTCAGCCAGATGATCAAAGCGCGCATCCAGCCACTCCACCGTGGGCCCGGCATGCTCGCCCAGCAGCGCCACCGCCGCACCGCGATGACGCGCGCGCAGTGCGTGCCAGTCATCGCGCCACTGCGGGGCATCTTCGGCGGCGCGTTCGGCCAGTGCGATCAGCGCGTCGGTAACGCCTTTCATCGCCGAGACCACGGTGACCTGCACGGCCTCATCGCGGGCCAGCAGCAACTGGGCCACGTGGCGATACCGCTCGGCATCGGCCACCGAGGTGCCGCCGAACTTGTGCACCACCGTGGCGGTGGCGACTTTCAGCGGCGAAAGCGGCGCGGAAGCAGCGGCGGCGTCAGAAGAAGGAGCGACAGCGATGGACATGTTGACCTCGATTGAGGCCCCGCGTCATCCAGGCTGAAGGGAATTCCCCGCCACCTGGTCTGGTGCGGGGCCGTGGTTTTCGGAAGTTACGCGAAGACGACGGACCGCACCGGACGAGTGGTACCGGTGGTAATGGTGGTGGTGCCGATGGTGCGGCCAGACGTCTGCGCGCCGCCGACAAGGGCGGTGGTGAGCAGAGCAGCGGTGGCGGCGATCAGGACCATGTGCCAAGAAAACACCGCCGCCGGGCCGCTTGTCAAGTGTTGCGCTGCAAAAATCCAGACCCGTCCATCTTCACGCAACGTCGTTGAAAACGTTACGAATGTGACCATCCAGACCGCCCAACGGTTTTCAGCCGACGTGCTCGGCCACCGCACGCGGCGGCCGATGCGCATGCGCACACAGCAGCACCCCCGAAACCAGGCAGGCGATTGCCAGCAGTTCCATCAGCGTCGGCCAGCGCTGCTGCCACGCGAATCCGTACAGCAGCGCAAACAGGGTTTCGAACACGATCATCTGCCCGGTCAGGGTCAACGGCAGGTTCTGGCTGGCGCGGTTCCAACAGGCATTGCCCACCACCGAAGCGACGACCGCCACGCCGGCACTGATCACCCAGAACCACACCCAATCCGACGAGGCATGCACCGTGGTCGATGGCAGCACGAACGCACTGGGCACCAGCAGCAACGCCAGCCCGCCGGTCGCCACGCCGGTCAGCAGCGACCAGTCATGCCCGGACAGATCCGGTCGCCGGGCCAGCCAACGGCTGTTGCCGATGGAATACAGCGCCCACGAAAACAGCGCGCCGAACGCACACAGCAGCCCCAGCAGACGCCGCCCCACCGAGCCTTCGGCATGTTCGGCCTGCAGCGCTTCGTAACCCACAAGCGCCACGCCCAGCACACACAAGGCCAGCGCCGGGGCCAGCTGCTTCAAGGGCACCGCGCCCTTCTCGCGCACGCCCACCAGGGTGACCACGACCGGAATGAGACCCACGATCAGTGACGCTGCCGCACCGCCGGCCCATTGCACCGCGTTGGAGAGCAGCACGAAATAGACCAGGTTGCCGGCCAGACTGAGCCACAGCAGCCCCTTCCATTCGGCCGCACCGATGCGCGTGCGCAGTTCCTTCCAGCGCGGGGCCAGCAGGACGATCGCGATCAGGCCGTAGACCAGGTAGCGTCCGGCCGACAGCTGCACCGCACTGAACTGGCTGAGCACGGCAGGAGCCAGGAACACCACGCCCCACAGCGCGCCAGCGGCGACGCCGTTGGCAATGCCAACGCCCATTGAACGGTTCATCTGACTACGCGGCTCCGGGTGGGGGGAGCCGGGAGTTTAGGGGGAGTGGTGAGGGGAATTCTTGACCCAGGCTCTTGCGCGCCGGTACTCCGCCGGCGTCATCCCCCATTCCCGCCGCAGCGCCCGGGTCAACGCGCTCTGTTCCGAATACCCCGCCCGCTGCGCAATCTCCGCAATCGGCGCGTCGCTTTCCACCAGCTGCGCCCGCGACCAGCGCAACCGGCACCCGCTCAACCAGGCCTGCGGGCTCAACTCGAACGCCTGCTGAAACAACGCATGCAGGCGACTGCTACTCACCCCGACCGCCGCCGCAATGCGCGCCACCGGCCACTCCTGCCCCGGTGCCTGCGCGATCCGCGCGCACACCGCCTGCAACCGCGTGGCCGTGCCCGCCAGCGAAAACGCCTGCAGCAGCACCGGCAGCTCACGCTCGACCACCGCCTCGTCCACCGCCTCACCCGGCAACATCGCCAGCCGCCGCGCCATCGCCCGCACCGGGGCTGGCAACGCCAGGGTCGGCAGCGCGTTCAAGCGCTCCAGCGTGTGGTCGTCAAACATGTCCGCGGGGCAATCGACAATCAGGAACCGGTCGTTGACCGTCGCTGTCTGCGCGTGCCCCGCGTGCGGTGCCACGAAAACACCCTGCAGCACATCCAGGCGACTGCCGCGCCCCTCCAGTTCAAACGCGAGTTCGCCCTGCAGCGGCACCACCCACTGCGCCACATCGTGCCGGTCCACCGAAGAGGACGGCCCATAACGGCGCAGGTTGAAAGCAGCGGACGACATGACAGAACGTGGCGAGACCCAGACAGAACAGCCAGTCTGCGCCGCCAGCCGCCTGGCTGCAACGGAGCGCGTGCACCGGCCCCAACCCCCACTGTAACCCCCACCAAAAACCCCAGTGCTATAGTCAAAACCGTCGAGTTCAGCAAAGGAGTGCCGCCATGACCCCATCCCGCCTCCCCGCGCTGCTAGCCCTGGCCCTCGCCGCCACCCCGCTGGCCAGCGCCGAAACCGCCACCACCCCGCTTCCGTCCAACGCGCCCAACCGGGTCGCCCCGGCTCCGAACTGCATGGACGCGCGCGGCCTGCGCGAGATGAACCAGGTAAGCGACAACCATATTTCCCTGCGGGCCGCCGACCAGTCCACCTGGAAGGTCACCTTCAAGGAAAACTGCCCCGGCCTGATGGCCTCGCCCAACCCGCGCATCCTCGCCGAGGAAAGCTGGGTCTGCGGCACCGGCCAGGAACGGGTAGTGGCCGAGGGCAAGGACTGCGGCATTGCCTCGGTTGAACCCATGACCCGCAAGGACTTCGCTGAAGAAGCCCGGCAAGCCGACCGTGGCGGCATCGCCACCCTGGCCGCCGTCAACGTCAAAGAATCCAAGCGCACCCTGCGCGGTTCCACCTCGTACTGCTTCGACACCCGCCATGTGCGCAGCTACGGCGACAACATCAAGGGCTTCACCGTGCAGACCAACCCCAAACGCTCCGGTGGCAACAAGGAGTATGTGGTGGAAGTGGGAGCCAACTGCCGCGCCCTGATGCATTCGCCCGCGATCCAGTTCCGCTCCGGCTTCGGCACCAGCCTGATCTGCGGCAACCCCGGCGACGTCGTGGTGATGACCTCGCAGGCCAACGCACCCGGTGGCGGGAATGCGACCGGCGAGGATCTCTCTTTCATCAATCGCAGCGCCGGCCTGCCCCGCGCCTCGATGGGCATCGGCGACCGCTGCGACGTGCTGGCGGTGTATCCCGCCGGCTGAGCATTCAACCGTGCAACAGACACACAAAGGCCCCGGCAGAACCGGGGCCTTTGCGTTACCGCACCGAAAGAATCAGTGCTTCATCGCATGCTTGCGGTCGCGCATCACCGCATGGGTCTCCTGCACCTGCGGCAGCAGGCGGGTGACTTCCTGGCGCGCGGCCGGCGGCAGGTCATTGTCGGTCGCCGCGTCCTTGAACGCCTTCAGCAGGCGGTCTTCAGACTCTTCCAGCTCGGCCACGTAGCCATACTGGGTGTCGCCCAGGGTGGCGCGGACCTTGCCGTAGAACTGCTGCATCGAACCCACCACCGTGCCGTGCTCGGCCGGCTTGCCACCGGCGGCCGCCACGGTGCTGCTGAGCGAGGTCACGATGTTCGACTTCACGCCGGCAATGCGGGTGAACAGTGCGGACAGTTCTGCATCTTTCACCTTGCCGGCGGCTTCGGTGTAGAAGTCCTTGCCGTCGCGGGCAATTTCGATCAGGTCATTGAGGGTGCTGGTGGTTTCAGAATGAGTGCTCACGTATTTCAACTCCTGCGTTTTTGGAATGACCCGTGTCGGGGTGGGGCCACTCTTTCGCATTTGGAATGAAGTGCGCGTGACCTCGAAATCACATGATTTACGCGATGTTTGCGCAGCGAAAAGCAGATGTGTTCTCAGCGTGTTCAAAGCACCCATACAGGTGCCCAAGGCCTGAAGGATTCACGAACGCACGGCTACGTTAGAGCAACTCCGCACCGTCATCGCCCTTCGTTGACATCCGCAATGGGACGATCATCCCACCGCCCCACGCCGCAGCTCCCCAATGCAGCAGCTCGAAACCAACCACACCACCGCGCACGCGCAGGTGCCGAACCCCGGCCAAGCCCCCACCGCACCGGAACCCCCGGTGGAAGCCCCACCGCCGGAAGAGCCCACCCGCGAAGACCCGCCGAACGAAGCGCCACCCGAACGCGACCCGCCGCCGTCCAAGCCGCCGCTGGAAGCCCCGGTGCCGCCGAAAGAACGCGCCCAGACACGCTACGTGTTCGCGCAAGGCCGCTGGCAGCATCTGGACAGGGAAGCGCTCCCGCTGTACGCCGCAACGGCCTGATCCCGCAACCGCCTCGCGCCCTCAACGGAACGGGAATCGGGCCAAGGAATGTGACCAGGGAATGCAGCATCGGTAGGGTCGCACGACAGTCGACCGCCGATAACACCGCAACACGCGGTAGGGCATGACCCCCGAACGCAGCCGCGCTTCCAACACAGCCGCCCGCAATCCTCAGCCCTTCACCCGCCTGATGGTGTGGACATAAATAATGTCCTCCGAGCACCCGAACCCCTCCACCTTCCGATCCCTGATGTCGAACCACATGATTTCGGGCATTTTCAGATCAGGTCGAAATTCAAGTCCCCCGGATACATCCACGATCTTCCGATTCCAACGCTCACTGTTGCGCAACACCTCTCGCGGCAACGCCAGGTCGTAGCATCGCCCATCTTCAGCTCTGATCAGTCCGAGACCATGTCCACCAGGGTAGATCTCCACAAACCCCCGCACCGCAATCGCCTCTTCCCCGCCGGCAGGTGCGCGGGTTTCGGGAGCAGTCTGGCACCCAGACGCAATCCCGCAGATGGCAGCAATGACCAGCAACTTCCGTATGTGCATGGCGATACCTTCTGGTTCATCACGCGCTGTCGGGTAACACGCCAGCCTGCAACGCTTTGGTAGGGTCGCACGCCAGTCGACCGCCGACAACGTATCAGCGCCCGGTGGGGCATGACCACCGAACGCAAGCAATACCCCGACAGAGGTCCATGCGCCAAAGCACCGACAACCGCTATCGGCAGGCGTCTGACGACCGCCTCTACCAACGGTCAGCAACGGTCAGCAACGGTCACCAACGCGACCAAGGCCACCCTGGCCACCGAGGCCACCAACCCCACCAACCCCCAGCGTCTAGTTCCCCACCCGCCCATACCGCCCAGGCGAAACCCCCACCCGCCGCACAAACGCCGCACTGAACGTCACCGCGCTTGCATACCCGACCCGCTCCGCCACCTGCTCCAAACTCAACGCCTGCGACCGCAACAACTGCTTCGCCAACGCCATCCGCCAGGCCAGCACATATTCCATCGGCGCAACCCCCACCACCAGGGTAAACCGTGCGGAGAACGAAGATCGCGACAGCGCCGCCTCCGCCGCCAGCGATGCCACCGTCCACGCCCGCTCAGGCTGCTCATGAATCGCCCGCAGCGCGCCTGCCAGCCGCTCATCGGCCAGCCCATACGCCAGCCCCGCGCCATCGGAATACTGCGCCGCACTTCGCAACGCCTCAATCAGCAGCAGCTCCAACAGCCGCTCCAGTACCACCTCACGCCCCGGCCGCGCCGAGCGCGACTCATCGCCCACCATCTCCACCAACATCGCCAGACGTTCCACTCCGCGCACATGCAGCACCTGCGGCAGCAGCGACACCAGCAACGGCGCATCGGGTGACTCAAACTGGCAATGCCCGATCTGCATCAGCACCTCAGCCGGGCCGTCCTGCCGGCCCACACGGAACCATCCGTCCCCCAGCCGTACCGGCAACTCGGGCACGACTTCCACGCCTGCCCCGGCGCTGCAATTGAACAGAGACCGCAACGCAGGCACCAGAACGAAATCCCCCGCCTGCAGGTGCAACGGCGGGTGATCGTCCACCGTCAGCTGGCACTCCCCCGCCAGCAGCGCGATATAGAAAGGCTCGCCCTCACCCTCGCGATGTACGCACCACTCCCCCGCCCCCTCGACCCGCTTGGAGAACCGGGCGGTGGGGTGCAGCAAGGAGACGACCTGGGCCAGCGGATCTGTCATACCTGGACGATCTACGAAGAATGAAAGATTCCCCAGCATATACCGTCCAGCCAGAACCAGTGAAGATGGGTTTCCCCCACCCATCAAGGAAACACCGGATGCCCAGCGTACTGATCACAGGCACCTCCTCCGGCTTCGGCCTGGACACCGCCCAACTCTTCCTCGACCGCGGCTGGAATGTGGTGGCCACCATGCGCTCGCCGCGCGAAGACCTTTTTCCCAGCTCCGACCGCCTCACCGTGCTGCCCATGGACATCACCGACCCGGGCAGCATCGCGCGGGCCATCGAATCCGCCGGCCCGCTGGATGCCGTAGTCAACAATGCCGGCGTGGGCGCGGCGGTACCGGTAGAACTGACGACGCAGGAAACCGCACGCACGCTGTTTGAAACCAACACTCTCGGCACACTGGCCGTCACCCAGGCCGTGCTGCCGCAAATGCGGGCCCGGGGCGAAGGCGTAATCGTCAACGTCACCTCCTCGGTCACGCTGAAGCCCCTGCCGCTGGTGGGCGCCTACTCCGCCAGCAAGGCCGCAGTGAACGCCCTCACCGAATCGCTGGCGATTGAAGTGGAACCGTTCGGTGTCCGCGTGCGCCTGGTGCTGCCTGGACGCGCACCCAGCACTCAGTTCGGATCCAACGCTCTGGTACGCCCGCAGGCGGAAGACGAATCCGCTTACAGCGAGCTTGCGCAGCGCGTGTTCGCAGGCTTCCGTGACAGCAGCGGTCCGATTACCGAGGCCCAGGACGTGGCCGAAGCCGTCTGGCGCGCGGTGACCGACCCAAACGCCCCCATGCGCATTGCAGCGGGCAAGGATGCAGAAGCGCTGATGCCGAAGGCTGGGTGAGCGCCGCGCGGGTGGGCCACGCCCTGCCCGCGCACGCAAGTCTCGCTTTGGCCCCCTCCACGCACGCAAATCCTGCTTTGGCCTCGACCACGCACGCGAATCTCGCTTTGGCCTCGTCCACGCACGCAAATCCCGCTTTGGCCTCGTCCACGCACGCAAATCCCGCTTTGGTAGGGTCGCACGACAGTCGACCGCCGATAACACTTCACCGCCCGGTAGGGCATGACCCCCAAAACGCAGCCCCTCCCTCCACCAAACCTGCATCGCCAAACACACCCACGTCACAAACAATTGACCACACCCAACCAGCGCCCGGGTTCCAATACACACAACCCCACAGCGCGCCCGCCCATGCCAACCACAGGTCGATTCAACATCCTGCACGCGCAGGCTCCAGCACCCGCCTACCCCCACCAATGCGCAAACGTGCAACAGCTACACGCAGAATGCCTCAACTGCAGCACGACATTACGCGCGCACCCAGGCAGGGGCCTGGAAACAGTAGAAGGCGGTGTCGTCATCACCTGCCCCGCCTGTGGCTCACGCCAGGGCGTCAGCAATCAACTCTTCGCAGAAGTAACGGACAAGACCTGAGCAATTCAGGAACGGTCAGCCGCTTGTTGAACATGCGGGCGCACCAGCGCAGTAAGTTCCGCCACAGCGGGCACCACAACACCCGACTCACTGCGGTGCTTCTCAATCATCGTCCAATCCGCCACGGCGAGCGCATGCAACTGATGCTGCTCAACCGGAATCCAGTGCATGGACCAGAAAGGAAAGCGGCGGACTCCACCATGACCGCGCGCGAGTTCCACCACGTTCTTATGGCTCTTGGCGTTGATCAACCGCGAGTAGACGAAATCGATGCCGTCTTCAGGCCCTTCGATGTACTGCAGGAACCGGCTCCCGTCACATAGCAAAACACCCGTAACGCCCGCCAATCGGTTGTGATGGGACGCGTCTCGGACCAGAGCGTTAAGGCGGTCAACAGAAATGCCGTCAGCAGCGTCGCTGCGATAGGCGATGGCACACAGGCGCACAGTTCGCCTCTTGGTACTGCTTGATAGGCGGCAAGTTTAGCAGATCGCCAATGCAAAGCCCGGCCAACGGCCGGGCTTCTGGCCCTTCACAGGGATCAATTTCACTCTTCTTCCTGGTCACCCTGCTGACCAGAGCGCTCACGCTTCTGGTCCTGCTGTTGCTGCTGCTGGCCCTGACGCTGACCTTCGCGATCCTGCTGGTTCTGCTGGCCTTGTTGGTTCTGCTGATTCTGCTGGTTCTGGTTGGTCATGATCTTCTCCGAACTCGGCGTCACCATGAGGCCGATGGAACGACTCTGCGCTTACGTCAGTGAGACTGATGTGCCGGAAATGGGGCTATGCAAAGACATGAAGCGCACCAAGGTAAATCATTCAGAACAAACTAGTAGCCAAGCACTTCGAATCGTGCGCCGGTCTCGCTCGATACGGTTGTAACCGCACATCGGCACACGCTGAGCTCGACTCGATCCACCACGCGAAAGCGAACTTCGCTCTGGCAACACACGCGCAGAACGTGCCCTGATGACGCCCTCGCGGACCTCGCACTGGCAACGCACGCGCCGACCTTGCCGCGGTAGGGTCGCACGACAGTCGACCGCCGATATCACCTCAACATACGGTGGGGCATGACAACGAACGTAGACCGCTCAGACCTGCAGCGACATCGGATTTTGAGTCCGCAGACCCTCCACGACCCAATACCTCACCCCGCCTCCCACCAACGACTCCGCCCCCGCCCCTTCCGCCGATCGGCCTCTTTGATCATGGCCGCCCACTGTTCCTCAGGCGTACGCATGTCACTCAATAGAAGGTGCCCGAAGCGCGGCACGATCTTGGTGGGGTCAGGTCGGTCGGAAACCGGGTCGGTAAACGCGATGTCTGAGGTATTCATAAGGAAACGGTAACGCTGGACCGACGCATAGCGTGAGATCAGACCGAACCGGCTTTGACCGATTCCGGCATCAACGCGACACCCTAGCGTCAACGATCAGGCCCATCCGGCCTGTAACTCCACTTCCGGAACAACAGCCGCGCGGAACTGCTCCACATGCCGAAGCAATCGCCACCTGCTTCTCCCTTACACGCCAATACAGCTACGGCCATCACGCCATCCATCAGAACTTTGGGCTCATCGCTCGCCAACTCACCGTAGAGCCTCCATTCCGCATCTGACACGGACTCCACGTCTCCGATGACCATGAACGACACGAGGACGCTTGGGGGCCCTTCGCTGTGGACCGAGGTTTCCGTATGAACCCCCTGTGGCGGATAGCCCCAAGCCCTCAATAGAGAGATCGCCTTGGCAACGATAGTGACGACCTCTTCGTCCTCCACCCTTGTCTCATCAAGGATTTCAGAAATGCTTGTCTTGATCGCGAAGACGGGAGGCGCACTATGCCCATGGCTGTCAGTCGGCTTGGCCGGAAATTCAAGAAGCGAGACGTCGTTTGTGCACGGGTCCTCCCCGCTCTCCTGCAATTCGCCCTGCAATCGGCCAGCCTCGCGGAACCACCCGTTGAAGCCCAGCAGCCGTCCCATCTCCTGCTTCCAGGCAACGGGAAGATCATGTTCAGCCAGGAACGTGTCAAACAGGTGCTTCGTCCGGAAGACCCGGCCCGAGATGGCCGCCACCTGCACGGCACACCGCAGGAAGCGTGCCTCGCCACCTGCCATCTGTAGAAGACGATCAAAGAGCTCCGCCGATACCACATGATCGGCCCGAACGGCTGCAAGGATCGCTTTGATCTCAAGTGCGCCCATGGGATCCACGGCCATCAGTCTCTCGGCGTCGGCAGCCAGCCTGTGAAGCTCGAACTCGCTTGCGCTGGCAGCGGTCAGGAGATGAATCGCCCGATTGCGAAGATCGCTGTAGATTGTTTGAGGAGCAGCTTGTGCCACTTCACCCTCTCCAGTTTGGGGCTTCACCCCATCAAGGCCGAGAGCGCGATTGTCGCGTGATATTTTTCAACTTCTAACTACAAAAAGTTGCGAAAGGCCATGAGCGCCAAACGCACCCAACTCAGAATGTCACGCAACCGTTTGAATCAACAACGACAGAAAAACACCGAATGCTGGCTGCAGAGCCTGCCCGACACCCAACAGTTCGCTGGCGCAATCAACCCACTTGTCTGGAATAGCGACGGCGATTCAGTCGGCACACCGACCCAGGCGATACTGCGACCTCCAACTGTTCCCCGATTGACGGCACACACACTGCGCGCCATGCGCACACCGCCAACCGGGGTGGCTAAGCCGTTAATGTCAGACCTTCATGTTGCGGAGGATGATGCAGTCCTCCTTCCATTCAATCGCCAGCCGGCTGCCAACCTCCCAGCCGACCCGGGACATCCACATGCCGCGAAGCCACAGGCAGGGGATGCGGTTGCTGGCCAGGTTGCGCTTCCCGGTGGGATCCTGGATTGCCCTCACCCGGAGAGTCTCGGGCTTGGTGAAGTAGAGCCGGCCCTTGGGCTTGTCGTCGCTACCGCTATTGCCGTTGTTATCAGAGCTTGAAACTGTCATATGTAACCTCGTCAAGAGTGTTCTCCCTCGTCGGAATGACGAGGAAGCCGGGAGGCTGACAACCGTACATAGGAACGGCGCGGCGTATTTCCTCGGGGGTGTTCTATTCCGCCACCCTCCCGGCATACGACGTTCAAGCGTTACCTATGTAGAGCTGTCAGGCTCCCTGGACACACCTTGCGACACGAGGCACGCGAAGTGAATCAAGCGTCTGCGAATCATAATTGACGCTCGCTGCAGAACGCGATCTGCGAGACGCAATCGAGCCATATCCAGTAAAAATTCTGCAAAACCGGGCTGATTGCAGCAACCTTTCGCCAAGATTCTGTCACTCAGCTAGACCCATAAGAGACGCGCCTACATTGACGCTACTGACATCAACTGCGATCGCGTTGGAGATTTCACAGATTCACACCAGGCCAAGGATGCTACTCACGCCCTTCGCATCGTGTGTTCCAACGTTGAGCTGACGCGCGCATTCCGCAGATGGTAGGCTTTCCTTTTTCAAGGAACGAAATCATGCAGATTCCCGGCCGCTCCTACGTCCGCGGCGAAACTTCCATCAGCGAACTGCGCGCGCTCACCGCCGGCTTCGAGTACGCCGATGCCCTGATCGACGACGACCTGTGTGGCGAGGGTTACGACGCCGTTCTGGTGGAGGGCGACCTGCACCTCCCCCGCCTGGAGCTGGGCGAGGGCGTGGCGCTGCTGGTCGTGACCGGCAACCTGACGGTGGACGGCGCCTGCGTCACCACCGACGACCCGGCCACGGGGCTGTACGTGCTTGGCAACTTCAGCGCGGGCTCCGTGTTGACGGCCGGTATGCTGGGCGTCGGAGGCGACTTGAAGGTCGCCCGCACCCTGGCCGGCTACTACAACGATTTCAGCGCCATCGTCAAAGGCACCACCCGGGCGGCGGTGTTCTACCCGGAGAATCATTCCTTCGACTTCGTCGGTGCGCCGCACTTCGATCAGGTGTTGGGCAAGGCGGCCGGCTACCGTGTGCCCTCAGCGTGGAGCGGACAGGTTCAGGAAACCCTGCGCGGGCGTGCACTCCTGGCGCGTGCCACCTCGGCCCCGGTCGAAGGCATCGACGAGGTCAGTGCCGAAGAACTGGAAACGTACGGGGCGACCGATCTGCTGGAGGTGGACGCACTGTACGCGCACGTGCGGGCCGATAAGCCGCTGTTGCTCGACTGAGGCAATCGCGCGCTGGCGGGCCGGTAATCCCCCCGCAGCTAGGGGTGCCAGTAGAACTACTTAGTCGTGACGGTTGGAAGTACCGAAGCGAAAGCTACCTTGCTCACTCATGATCCTGGTGAGTCGAGTGGAGGATCGCGGTGCACACTACTACGTCAGCGACTGTGGTCGGGCGCGGGATTCTTCTCGTCGTCAGCATGGCCGCGATGGGCTGCGGCCACGCCGTGGAGGGTGGCCTGGGGCGATCAATAACTGGAACCCAAGTATCCAACTTTGCCGGACTGGTTCCTGACGAGCCTGGCCTCAGTGTCGCATTGGGCTATGCCTACTACTCGGGCGACATTGGCACGCAGCGCGAGCTTCCCATCAGCGGGGTCGCCGCGCTCGGAATGAATGCGGCCTTCGACCTTTACTCCGTAACGGGCATCTACGTCTGGAACAGCGGACCCGGGAAGTGGAACCTTGGCTCGATGGTTACCGTTCCATTCGCAAACGTCGACGTGAGCGCGGCGGTGGATCTCGGACCCGTCCGGCGGGACGTGAGCGACCGCGTCAAGGGCGACCTGTACGACGTGACCTTTGTTCCCGTTATGGCGGGATATCACTTTAATGAGGCTCGTCATCTATCGCTGGCACTGTACGTCTCCGCGCCCACCGGTGACTACGACCCTGCCCGGCTCGCCAATGCCAGCCTGAATGTCTGGGTATTCAGCCCGACGCTTGGGTACACCCATCTGCTGCAGACGGGGACGCTCGAATGGAGCACCACCGCCGGCGTCGACCTCTCCACGCGCAATGACGATACGGACTATAAAAGTGGTGCAGTTCTGCACGTCGACACGCTGCTGGTCAAAAGCTTCGCCAATGGTTGGGGCGTCGGGGGCGTGGGTGGCTGGATCGAGCAGCTTGAAGATGACAGCGGCCCGTTGGCCGACCGGGTCGGCGGCTTCAGGGGAAGCGCATTGGCACTGGGGCCGATCATCACGTTTCAACGAAAATGGGGGGACAGCACCGTTGCGATCTCGGCACGCTGGCTCAGGGAGTTCGAGGTGAAGCGTCGCCTCAAGGGCGACCCCTTGATGCTCACGGCGTCACTCACATTCTGAGGTGAACCATGGTGTCCGGTGTCCCTGTAAAAGCCGTGCCTTCCGAGGTCGACACAGACGATCTGCGTTGCGGTGATCGCCCCAATTCGCTCCGGCTGCTGCGTAAGGCGTTGCTGGCCTCGGCAGTGATCGTCGCGACCGCATGGTCGACGTCTGCGATTGGCGCACCCGAGTCGGCACAGAAGCCGAACATCGTGTTCATCCTGGCGGACAATCTCGGGTATGGAGAGCTGGGCGTATACGGCGGGGGTATCCTGCGCGGAGCCCCGACTCCGCGTATTGATGGCTTGGCCAGCGAGGGCCTGCGCCTTCTCAACTTCAATGTGGAGCCGCAGTGCTCGCCCAGCCGGTCCGCATTGATGACTGGCCGCTTTTCGATGCGCTCGGGCACTTATGCGGTACCGGCGGGGGGTCAGGCCGACGGCCTCACGCTTTGGGAAATCACCATCGCCGAGCTGCTGTCCAGGCAGGGCTACGCAACCGGCATGTGGGGCAAATGGCACCTAGGCAGTGCAGACGAGCGACTCCCAACTGCGCAGGGATTTGACGAATGGTTCGGCATTCCCCGGACTTACGACGAGGTCTTATGGACTGCGCAGGACCAAACCCATGGACTGTGGCCGTCCATGGGTAACCGGCAAGGCTGGAGCCCGGCCATTGCGCCGCCTGAGCCGATCTACGAGGCCACGTCGGGCAGCAAGCCAAAGAAGGTGGGCGTCCTGACTCTCGACGAACGCAGGACAATGGAGGCGCAGATCACCGACCGTGCGGTGAGCTTCATCAAGCGACAGGCCTCCGCAGGCAAGCCCTTCTTTGCCTATGTGTCTTCCTCCATGGTGCACATGCCGGTCCTGCCCCATCCGGACTTCGCTGGCAGGACCGGCAACGGCGACTGGGCCGACTGCCTGGCCGAGATGGACTACCGTACCGGTCAGATTCTGGACGCGATCAAGGCGGCAGGGATCGAGGACCACACCATCGTGATCTTCGCGAGCGACAACGGCCCCGAAGCCACGGACCCCTGGCAGGGAGACAGTGGACCTTGGCGCGGCACGTACTTCACCGCGACCGAAGCATCGCTGCGGGCACCCTTCATTGTGCGCTGGCCTGGACGGATTCCGGCTGGACGTGTCAGCAACGAGATCGTCCATATCGTGGATATGTTGCCCACATTGGCGTACATCGGTGGCGCTCCCGTTCCTCGCGATCGTCCCATTGACGGTGTCAACCAGCTCGACTTCTTCGAGGGAAAATCAGAGAAGTCCCATCGTGAGGGTTTTCCGGTCTACGTCGCGGACCGTCTCTCTGCGGTCAAATGGCGCAACTGGAAGATGCACTTGATCTGGCAGGAAGGCATGTACGACGTACCGGTGAAACTGGCCGAGCCCAGAGTCGTCAATCTCCTCACCGACCTGAAGGAAGAGCGGGACGTTGCCGTCAAAGCTGGCTGGGTCGCGGTTCCAATGACAAAGATTCTCAAGGACTGGGAAGCCAGCCTTGAGGAATACCCGCCTATCAGGATGGGCCAGCCCGACCCATACGTGCCGCCGCGGCGCTAAGCACGTGTAATGACCCAAGGGGCGCTTGATTCTGGTGACCCCGGCCCGATTCGAACGGGCGACCTTCCCCTTAGGAGGGGGACGCTCTATCCAGCTGAGCTACGGGGCCATGCGGGCGGAAGCATACCGCCGATGCGTGACGGGCCGGCATTGCACCGGCCCCACTTATAAGGATACCTGCATTCAGCGAGGTGACCAAGGCTGGCCACCCCGCAAACCCGCCGGAATCAGCGGATATCCAGCTCCGGGAAGCCCTTGACCAGCTCGTCCACGGCCTTGATCTGGGTCAGGAACGACTCCAGCGCGGCCAGCGGCAGTGCGCTGGGGCCGTCGCAGCGGGCGTGGTCAGGGTCGCGGTGGGCTTCCAGGAACAGGCCGGCCAAGCCCAGCGCCATGCCGGAGCGGGCCAGTTCGGCCACCTGGCGGCGGCGGCCGCCGCTGGCTTCGCTGCCGGCGTCGCGGCGCTGCAGGCTGTGGGTGACATCGAAGATGGCCGGCAGGCCGCCGGTGGACTCGATCATCTCGCGGAAGCCGAGCATGTCCACCACCAGGTTGTCGTAACCGAACTGCGAGCCGCGCTCGCACAGGATGATGTTCTCGTTCCCGGCCTCGCGGATCTTGCTGACGATGTGCTTGATCTGGGTGGGGCTGAGGAACTGCGGCTTCTTGATGTTCACCGCCCTGCCGGTTTCGGCGATGGCAACCACCAGGTCGGTCTGGCGGGCGAGGAAGGCGGGAATCTGCAGCACGTCGACCACTTCGGCCACCGGGGCGGCCTGGGCCACTTCGTGGACGTCGGTGATGACCGGAATGCCGAACTGGCGCTTCACTTCCTCGAAGATGCGCAGGCCTTCTTCCAGGCCGACGCCACGGAACGACTTGATCGAGGACCGGTTGGCCTTGTCGAACGAGGCTTTGAAGACGTAGGGGATGCCGAGCTTGCGGGTGACCGTGGTGAAGTGTTCGGCCGCGTGCAGGGTGGAATCGAGGTCTTCCAGGACGTTCAGGCCGCCGAAGAGGACGAACGGGAGACGGTTTCCTACGGTTACGCCTTCGGCGACGGTGACGTTCATTCAGGTTCCTGGGGGAAGTTCAGAAAGGAATTGTAGCGGGTTGGATATGGGGGCGGTTTGGGTGAGGCCCCAAGGTGCAGGCGTGGGAAGGTGCGGTGCGGCACTGCGGCATGGGCTGCCGGGGCAGACTGATAGAATGGTGGGTCTGCACCCTTTTCGATACGCAACAGGAGTTTGCATGTCCTCTGCCCTGCTCAAGGCCCTTGGCCTGGATGCAACCAACGCTGGCACCTACCTTGGCAATGGCGAATGGTCCACGGCCAGCGCCGGGGTGATCACGCCGGTGAACCCGACCACGGGTGAAGCCATCGCCCAGGTGCATGCCACCACCGAGGCCGACTACGAAACCGTGGTCGCCCGCGCCCAGGAAGCCTTCAAGGTGTGGCGCACCACCCCGGCCCCGCGCCGTGGCGAAGCCGTGCGCCTGTGTGGCGAAGCGCTGCGCGCCAACAAGGACGCGCTGGGCTCGCTGGTTGCGCTGGAAATGGGCAAGAGCAAGCCCGAAGGCGACGGTGAAGTGCAGGAGATGATCGACATCGCCGACTTCGCCGTGGGCCAGAGCCGCATGCTGTATGGATACACCATGCATTCCGAGCGCCCGGGCCACCGCATGTATGAGCAGTACCAGCCGCTGGGCCTGGTCGGCATCATCAGTGCGTTCAACTTCCCGGTCGCGGTGTGGGCGTGGAACTCGTTCCTGGCCGCCATCTGCGGTGATATCTGCATCTGGAAGCCGTCCAACAAGACCCCGCTGACCGCGATTGCCTCGATGCGCATCTGCAATGAAGCGCTGCGCGATGCCGGCTTCCCGGACATCTTCTTCCTGATCAACGACGCCGGCACGGCGCTGTCGGAAAAGCTGGTGGAAGACCGCCGCATTCCGCTGATCAGCTTCACCGGCTCCACCCAGGTGGGCCGTACGGTGAACGAGAAGGTCGCGCGCCGCCTGGGCCGCTGCCTGCTGGAACTGGGCGGCAACAACGCCATCATCCTGGACGAAACCGCCGACCTGAAGCTGGCCGTGCCGGGCATCGTGTTTGGTGCCGTGGGCACCGCCGGCCAGCGCTGCACGACCACGCGCCGCCTGATCGTGCACGAATCGATCTACGACAACGTGCTGGCCACGCTGAAGAAGGCGTACAAGCAGGTGGAAGGCAAGATCGGCGACCCGACCGATGCCGCCAACCTGATGGGTCCGCTGAACAGCGACAGCGCGGTGCAGCAGTTCCTGGCCTCGATTGAAAAGGCCAAGGCCAGCGGCGGCACGGTGGAAACCGGCGGCACCCGCATTGATCGCCCGGGCAACTTCGTGCTGCCGGCGATTGTCACCGGCCTGAAGAACAGCGACGAAGTGGTGCAGCACGAAACCTTCGCGCCGATCCTGTACGTGATGAAGTACAGCAGCCTGGACGAAGCCATCGACATGCAGAACGGCGTGCCGCAGGGCCTGTCGTCGTCGATCTTCACCCAGAACCTGAAGGCGGCCGAGCGCTTCCTGTCGGCAGCCGGTTCGGACTGCGGCATTGCCAACGTCAACATCGGCACGTCGGGTGCGGAAATCGGCGGCGCGTTCGGCGGCGAAAAGGACACCGGCGGTGGTCGTGAGTCGGGTTCGGATGCGTGGAAGGTCTACATGCGCCGCCAGACCAACACCATCAACTATTCCGATTCGCTGCCGCTGGCACAGGGCATCAAGTTCGACCTGTGATGGACACGGGCCCCCGCGTACTGGATTTCACCGGCCGCCGCGTTCTGGTGGCCGGGGGCAGCAAGGGCATTGGCCGGTGCATGGCACTGGCCTTTGCCTCGGCGGGGGCCCACGTTTCAGTGTGTGCACGTGGCGAGGCCGGATTGGCCGCGCTGCGGGCGGATGCCGCGCAGGCCGGTGTGGACATCCACACCGTGCCCGCCGACCTCGGCCAGGCCGAGGATATCCAGCGCTGGCTGGAATCCGCTGCCGAAGCGCTGGGCGGCATTGATGTCCTGGTGAACAACGCCACCGGCTACGGCATGGCCGACGATGACGCCGGCTGGGAGGCCAGCCTCAACGTCGACCTGATGGCCGCGGTGCGCACCTCGCGACGGGCCCTGCCCTGGCTGCGGCAGGCCCGCGATGCCTGCATTCTCAACCTGGGCTCCATTGCCGGGATGCAGCCGCGCCCGGGGGCCGCGCCCTACGCCGCCGCCAAGGCGGCCTTGATGCACTACACCACCTCGCAGGCACTGGGCCTGGCACCGGACCGTATCCGGGTGAATGCCATCGCGCCCGGCTCGATCGAGTTCCCGGACGGCCTGTGGGACCGCCGCCGCACCGAAGACCCCGCCCTGTACCACGGCACGCTGGCCAGGATTCCGTTCGGCCGCTTCGGTGCCCCGGAAGAGATTGCCGACGCCGCCCTGTTCCTGTGTTCCCCGCTGGCACGCTGGGTCACCGGCCAGACCCTGGTGGTGGACGGCGGCCAGGTACTGATGGGCTGAGACCTGCGTCGGAATTCCGGCGGTTTTGATGGGCTAAACCCCAGTCAGGCTCTATCATGTAGGTCCTGCCATGGAGGACCCGGATGAACCTGCCCGTACGTCAAACCAACACCATGGCCGTGATCAGCCTGATCGCCGGCATTCTGGGCTGGACTGCCCTGCCCGCGCTGGGCAGCATCGTGGCAATCATCACCGGGCACATGGCCCGAGGGGAAATCCGCCGCAGCGCGGGCACCCAGGAAGGTGACGGCATGGCCCTGGCCGGCCTGATCATGGGCTACCTGATGGTGGGGTTGTGCCTGCTGGGCATAGTGCTGTTCGTGCTGTTCATTGGCGGACTGTTGTGGATGGTCCCCAACCATTGAGGAGGTGGGCATGACGGCTTCCGACGCCACACAACGTTTCAGCAACCGCGTGGCGGACTATGTCCGCTATCGACCGGGCTACCCGCCGGCGCTGCTGGACTGGCTGCACCACGACATGGGCGTGCCCACCGAAACCCTGGTGGCCGACATCGGTGCCGGCACCGGCATCTCCACCCGGTTGTTCCTGGCCGCGGGCCACCCGGTGATCGCGGTGGAACCGAACGCCGCCATGCGCAACGCCGCCGACGCCTGGCTCAGCCCGGACTACCTGCGCCTGAAGCTGGTGGACGGCACCGCCGAGGCCACCACCCTGTCCGACGACAGCGTGGGCCTGGTGAGCGCGGCGCAGGCCTTCCACTGGTTCGACATGGAGGCGGTGCGCACGGAATGGCGGCGCATCCTGCATCCGGGTGGACAGGCACTGGTGTTCTGGAATTCGCGCCTGCTGGATTCCTCGCCTTTCCTGATCGGCTATGAGCAGTTGCTGCTGGAGTTCGGCACCGATTACACCGAAGTGGCCGAGCGCTACCAGGACGACGCCACCATGCAAGCCTGGTTCGGCAGCGGTTTCCGGGCCATGGCCCGCTTCCCCAACGTGCAGCACATGGATGCCGACGGCCTGCGCGGCCGGCTGCTTTCTTCCTCGTACGCACCGCCGCCGGAGCATCCGCGCCACGCGCCGATGCTGGCGGCACTGCAACAGCTGTTCGACGCGCACGCGGTCGACGGTCGCATTGCCTTCGAGTATCAAACCCGTGCCTTCATCGGCACGCTGGACTGACTGGACCCTATGTATTCGCTTGCCCGTCCCCTGCTCTTCTCGCTTGATGCCGAACGCGCCCACGGCCTGACCCTGAGCGCGCTGGACATGGCCTACCGCACCGGCACCACGCCGCTGCTGGCGGCCCGCTCCGCGCCCCTGCCGACCAATGTGTTCGGGCTGCGCTTCCCCAACCCGGTCGGCCTGGCCGCCGGGCTGGACAAGAACGGCGACCACATCGATGCGCTGTTCGCGCTCGGGTTCGGCTTCGTGGAG
The DNA here is from genome assembly GCA_002387845.1 of Stenotrophomonas maltophilia. Taxonomy (GTDB): domain Bacteria; phylum Pseudomonadota; class Gammaproteobacteria; order Xanthomonadales; family Xanthomonadaceae; genus Stenotrophomonas; species Stenotrophomonas maltophilia_AG. Next base: position 62,101 of record DGLB01000049.1, read on the forward strand.
ATCGGCACGATCACCCCGCGCCCGCAGGAAGGCAACCCGAAGCCGCGCCTGTTCCGGCTGCCGGAACAGCAGGCCATCATCAACCGCATGGGCTTCAACAATGCGGGCGTGGACGCGCTGGTGCGCAATGTCGAACGCAGCCGCCGCCGCACCGGGCTGCTCGGCATCAACATCGGCAAGAACAAGGACACGCCGAACGAAAATGCGTTCGACGATTACCACCACTGCCTGCAGAAGGTGTATCCGCTGGCCGACTACATCACGGTCAACATCTCGTCGCCGAACACTGCCGGGCTGCGCGAGCTGCAGGAAGAAACCGCGCTGCGCCAGCTGATCTCGCAGCTGCGCGACAGCCAGGAAGCGCTGGCCGCGCAGCACGGCCGCCGCGTGCCGATGCTGGTGAAGGTGGCCCCGGACCTGAGCGACCGCGACATCGATGCCGCTGCCCGGGTGCTGGGTGAGTTGAACGTAGACGGCGTGATCGCCACCAACACCACGGTGGACCGCAGCCTGATTGCCGGCAGCCCGCTGGCGTCGGAAGCCGGCGGCCTTTCCGGTGCCCCGCTGATCAGCCAGAGCACCCTGGTGCTGCGCCGCCTGCGCGCGCGCCTGCCCGAATCGGTGCCGTTGATCGGCGTGGGCGGCATTGTGTCCGGCGCTGACGCGGTGGCCAAGATGGCCGCCGGTGCGGCGCTGGTGCAGTGCTACAGCGGCCTGATCTTCCGCGGCCCGGCCCTGGTGCATGAGTGCGTGGAAGCCATCCGCCGGCGACGCGAAGCTCCCAGCCGTGGCGCGGTGGCTCCCCTATGAGTGATGCAATGCCTGCAATGACCGCCTGGTCGCTGACCGAAAACGCCTCGCTGAAGGCGCTGAACACCTTCCATGTCGACGCCAGCGCCGAGCGCCTGCTGGAACTGAACGACGTTACCCTGCTGCCGGAAGTGCTCGCCCTGCCCCAGGTGGCGGGCAAGCCGCTGCTGGTGCTGGGTGCCGGCAGCAATGTGCTGATTGCCGACGACGTAGCGGGCACCGTGCTGGTGTTCGCCAACCGCGAGATCACCGCGCTGGAGCACCGCGCCGACCACACCGTGGTGCGCGCCGGGGCCGGGGTGAACTGGCACGGACTGGTGATGTGGTCCCTGCAGAACGGCCTTTCCGGGCTGGAGAACCTGGCCCTGATTCCCGGCACCGCCGGTGCCGCGCCGATCCAGAACATCGGCGCGTACGGCGTGCAGGTGGACGAATTCATCAACGCGGTGGAAGCCTGGGACCGTGCCGAGCAGGCGTGGGTGCGGCTGGAAGCCGAGGCCTGCCAGTTCGGCTACCGCGACAGCCTGTTCAAGCACGAACCGGACCGCTACCTGATCACCGCCATTGAACTGCGCCTGCCGCTGCTGCACGACCTGCGCATCGGCTATGCCGGCATTGCCGAGGAAATGCAGGCGATGGGCGTGGAACTGCCGGTGGCTGCGGACGTGGCCAACGCCGTGATCGCAATCCGCCGCCGCAAGCTGCCCGACCCGGACGTGCTGGGCAATGCCGGCAGCTTCTTCAAGAATCCGGTGCTGCCGCTGGACCAGGTGGACGTGCTGCTGCAGCAGTACCCGGACATTCCGGTGTACCCGGCTGCGCAGGACACCCACCGCAAGGTGTCGGCGGCATGGATGATCGAGGCCTGTGGCTGGAAGGGTTACCGCGATGGCGATGCCGGCGTGGCTCCGAGTCATGCACTGGTGCTGGTGAACCACGGCAACGCCAGCGGCGGGCAGCTGCTGGAGCTGGCGCGGCGTATTTCCGCTTCCGTGCTGGAAAAGTTCGGCGTGCCCATTGAACCCGAGCCGCGCCTGATCGGCGCACAGTGGTGAGCCCCGCCCCGGCCCTGCCCGCCGCCACGCCGATGCGGGCGGCGCTGCTGATGCTGGGCAGCACGATGGCGTTTGGCCTGATGGCCATCGCCATCCGCTACGCCACCGCGTACGTACCGACCCAGGAAGTCGCGTTCTTCCGCAATGCGTTCGGATTGGTGGCCTTGCTGCCGATGCTGCTGCGTTCGGGGCCGAAGGTGTTTCGTACCCGGCAGTTGCCGCGTTACCTGCTGCGCAGTGTGATCGGGCTGGCCTCGATGTTGTGTGCGTTCTGGGCGATTGGCCACCTGCCCATCTCGCAGGCGATTTCGCTGTCGTACGCCACGCCGTTGTTCGTGACCATCGCCGCGGTCTTGCTGCTGGGCGAAGTGGTGCGGGTACGACGCTGGGCTGCGGTGGTGTGCGGCTTCATCGGCGTGTTGATCATCGTGCGCCCCGGCGCGGATTCGTTTACGCCCGGCGTGCTGGTGGCGGTGCTGGCCGCCTTGTTGAGTTCGCTGGTGGCGATCCAGATCAAGCAACTCACCCGGGTGGACGGTGCCGACACGGTGGTGCTGTACACGTATGTGTTCTGGGTGCCGCTGTCGCTGGTGCCCGCGCTGTTCACCTGGGTGTGGCCGACCGGCATCGCCTGGGTCTGGCTGGCGGCCACCGGCGTGCTGGGCACGGTGGGCCAGCTGCTCTGGACCCGGGCGCTGCGCCTGGGCGAAGTCTCCGCGCTGACCCCGATCAGCTTCATGCAGCTGCCGCTGGTGACCCTGCTGGGCTGGTTGTTGTTCAACGAAACGATCGACCGCTACACCGTGATCGGGGCCAGCATCATCCTGGGGGCCAATGCGTATATCGCCCACCGCGAGGCGGTGCTGGCGCGGCGTGCGGCCTCCAATGCCGCCACCCAGGCCGCCCATCCGGAGTAACACGGCGGGGTCGAATGCGCCGATTGTTTGTTGACGCGCATGGCGCGTCACTACCCATCGGTGGAAACGGTCAGCGCCTCCCACGCCTGCAGCTCCGCTTCCAGCGCCTTCAGCTTTGCGCGCACCAACTGCAGCGCATCGCTGCCCAGCAAGAGATGCGCAGGGGGTTCTGGACTGTCGATGACGGCAAGCATCGCCCTGGCAGCCTTGCGCGGATCACCCAGCTGCTTCCCACTGACTTCCCGCCGGCGTTGGCGGACGGGATCGAACAACGCGTCATAGTCGGCAATCACGCGCGGCGACCGCACCATCGAACGACCCGCCCAGTCGGTGCGGAATGAGCCGGGTGCCACCGAGGTCACCCGGATGCCCAGCGCGGACACTTCCTTGCCCAGCGCCTCACTGATGCCCTCCAAGGCAAACTTGCTGCCGCAGTAGTACGCAATGCCCGGCAGGGTGATGAACCCGCCCATCGAGGTGATGTTGAGGATGTGCCCCTCGCGACGCACCCGCATGTGCGGCAGGACGGCCTGCATCATCGCCACCGCGCCGAACACGTTCACCTCGAACTGCTGCCGCATTTCTGCCAGCGGGGACTCCTCCAGAACGCCCTCATGACCGTAGCCGGCATTGTTGACCAGCACGGAGATGGGGCCGATGTCCGTTTCAACCGCATCCACCAAGGGTGCAATCGCGGCGGTATCGGTGACATCCAGCACCCTTGCGAAGGCACGCCCGGGGCCCAGCGCTTCGAAGTCCTGCGCCGCCTGCGCGTTGCGCACCGTTCCTACCACCCGGTGCCCGTCGGCAAGCGCCTCCACTGCCAGGGCGCGGCCGAAGCCGCTGCTGACGCCGGTAATCAGGATGAGTTTCGATGCTGACATGGGGGCCTCAAGGTATGGGGAGAGGAGTGCATAATAGAAATGCGCCCCCTGGCCCATAAGGCCATCCCGCCTCAATCTATTGCCTATTCCTATGAACCGCCCGTCCTCACACGCGCCCTGCCCCATGGCGGGAGACCTGCTGCCGCTGGCACCGCTGGTGCAGGCGCTGGCATCGCACGAGGGTTACACGCAGACGGCACTGGAGAGCGTGCGCCTGCTGCGTTCGGACCGGCCGCTGGCGCGGGCTCCGGTGCTGTATGACCCGGGCATCGTCATCGTCTGCCAAGGCCGCAAGCGCGGGTACTTCGGCCAGCAGACCTATGTGTATGACGCCCATCAGTATCTGGCGGTGTCGGTGCCGGTTCCGTTCACCATGGAAACCGATGCCACGCCGGACGAACCTCTGCTGGCGGTATACCTGCACCTGCAGTTTCCGCTGGCCGCCGAGTTGATGCTGGAGATTGAGCGCCACGGCGGACCACCGGCGAACGCAGTGCCGCAAAGCATGATGTCCAGCCCGATCGATGCGCCGTTGCACCAGGCCGTGCAGCGGCTGCTGCAGGCGCTGGCCACCCCGATGGACGCTGCTGTGCTGGGCCCGCAACTGCTGCGCGAGCTGTACTACCGCGTGCTGACCGGGCCGCAGGGCCATACGTTGCGCGCCGCGCTTGCCCAGCAAGGCCACTTCGGCCGCATCGGCAAGGCGTTGCAGTATCTGCACAGGGCATACGCGCAACCGTTGACCGTGGCGATGCTTGCCGATGAGGCTAGAATGAGCGCGCCGTCCTTTTACAGCCATTTCAAAGCGGTAACGTGCGCTTCACCCATGCAGTACCTGAAGTCCACGCGTCTGCATCAGGCGCGCCTGCTGATGGTGCGCGAAGGAATGACTGCTGCGGCTGCCTGCCATGCGGTGGGGTATGAGAGCACGTCGCAGTTCAATCGTGAGTTCAAGCGGTTGTTCGGGTTGACCCCTGCGCGGGAGGTGCGACGCATGCGCGAAGCGTTTGCTATGCCTGCCACACCGGGTGCGGTCGGGTTCGTGTCGTCGCATTGATTGCCGTGCGGCGCGGTGACGCGCAGGGCGCGTCACTACAGAGCAGTCCAACTGCGGGCGGCCGCGTCTACTACGTTGTTCGGCGCGAACTGGTCCTGCATGTAGCGCAATGCCTGCAACCGCTGGCTGGGTGGCCGCGCCGCCGCGCCCGGCTCCAGCAGCAGGTCGTGGAACTCCTGGATGTCGTGCAGGATGCGCCAGTGGCGGTAGCAGGCCAGTCTCACCGGATCGAGCGTGACCGGACCGTAGCCATCAGCAAAGCCGGGCGGGTCGTCGCGACCCCATCGGCCGCCGACGCCCGCCCCGATGAACATCAGGTCGCATTCGCGCGGGGCGCGCAGCATGCCGTCCCAGTCGATCAGGCACAGGCCGCCGTCCGGGCGCAGCAGCACGTTGCCGGCGTGTACGTCGCCGTGGCAGAGCACGGTGGTAGCGGGTTGGCCCGCCAACTGCGCGCGCAACTGCACGCAACGCTGCCAGACATCGGCAATCAGAGGCCGGTACAGGCGCCAGGTCTGGCGATAGCGCTCAGCCAGTTCGTCGGAGATCGTCCACTGGCTGTCTCCGCCCTGCAACCAAGCCCCCACCCGCTCCACCGCAGGCTCCTCTTCCAGTTGTGGCTGAGCCAGCGGAGCCAGCAGCGCACCCGGCACCTTGGCTTCATGTACGTTGCGCAACACCTGTCCCAGCCGATGCCACTGCTCACGGGAGAGTGCGGCTTCGAAGCCGGATTGCCCTTCGATGTAGGGGAACAGGGTCCACTGCAGGCCATCAGCCAGCACCGCCGGCGCGCCGTTGACGGTGGTCTGCGGGGCCGCCACTTCGCTCAGCTGCAGTTGCGTGCGCAGGTACTGCAGCACCTTCCAGACCGCATCGCCCACCGCATAGCGACGGCACTTCAGCCACCAGCGTGCGCCGTCCCGGGCGACGATCTGGTACACGGTAGCCCCGGCGTCGGCCCCGGCCGGGCGCTGCACGACCTGTTCGGCGTGCACGTCGTAGGCCTGCGCAAGGACGGCTGATATCTGGGCGACCGATAACTCCTGGGGGTGCCGCATGTGTTTCCAATTGAGACGTGCGTGGAATGACTATCCCAGAAACGCCCAAGGACAGGTAGGCAGTCCGTCACGATTGCGACCCCCACGCCTGCAGCTCGCGTTGCAGCAGCGCCTCCACTTCCTCCCGTTGGAACTGGGTGGCGAACAACGGCACCGCGAACACGTACTGCACGCCTTCGTTCTCACGCCGGATCACGTAGGCCAACTGCAAACGGGCGAGCGAATGCCGCAGCTGCTCCGGGTCCACCTTCACCCCCGCAGCATCAAAGCCGGCCAGCAGCTGCAGCAAGGTAACCCCCTGTGCCCCACCCGGCCCCAGCTGCGCACTTGCAATGCGGTACACCACGATGCGGTCGATACGGCAGGCCACCGGATCCGGACTCAGCCGTGCCCAGCCGGCAAGCGCATCGAACACCGGCTCGGCGGTGAGCGCGGCGTGCACCTGTGCCGGCTCGATCACCCGTTGCCCGCGTCCCAGCTGGCCCAGCAGGTACTGGCAGACAATGGCCACCAGGTTGGCGCGGCGACCACAGGCGGCCACCACGCGCTGCGGCAGGTCCGGGCTGGCGAAGTGCACGCCCAGCCGTGCCATGGGTTCCGTGGCCAGGGCCTGGCAGGCGGCTTCTTCCAGCCCACCGATATGAATCACTTCGCCGAAGTTGCGCAGCGGCGAGGCAAAATCCAAGGTCACCGCTTCATACAGGTCCCAGAAACCGGCCAGCATGAAATGGCAGCGGCCTTCGTCGCTGAGCGCGCGCAACGCGGCCAGCTGCGGGTAACCGTTCCCCGCCTCGGCGCGCAGGAACAGATCGGTTTCGTCGATCAGCAGCAACACGCTGCGGCCCTGCGCGCGCTCGGACAGCGCCGCCACCAGCGTGTCGATGCCGGTGTCTTCCGGCAGACCAAGCTCCAGTGCCAATCGCGGCGTGAGCCGATGGTCGCGCAATGCCACGTACTGGCAGTGCACGCGCGGATGGCCGTCGAAGCGGCGTTCAATCGCCTTCATCAAGCTGGTCTTGCCCAGCTGCCGTCCGCCCACCAGCAGGTAGTTGCCGGGTTCACGGTTGAGCACGCGCGCCAGCAGCGATTCGCGGCCGAAGAACGCGGTGGGTCGGGTGATGCCACCGTGGGTCTGGTACGGCGAAATGCGGGTGACCTTCAGCTGCTGTGCCAGCAGTGCCACCAGTGTGTCCTGCGCGCGCGGCTGCAGCAGCCAACGGGTCTGGGTCACCTGGTCCAGGCAGACACACAGGTTGGCCGGGTCGTCGGTGTACTGCATCAACGCCGGCTCGGTTGCGGTGGAGGGGCTGACCACCAGCACCACGTCCTGTCCGTTGGGCAGGTTGCGCAGCTGCTGCACGATGGCCTCGCCGCTCAGCGCGGGATCGGGCAGGTACAGCCACAGCTTTTCCAACGCGATGGGCAGCGTGGCCGGCAGCGTCCACTCGCGCACGGTGCCGTTCAGTGGCCAATCGCGCGCGGCGGCGTCCACCGCGCCGATGCGCGCGGCCAGCTGCACGGCGCGCGTGCTGGGCGTGGCCTGCACATGGCGCAGTGCATCGCGCCAGCGGGTGCCGGCGATGCCCGCCTGTTGCAGCACGCGGTCGCGCAGGCGCAGCCAGCCCAGCTGGCGGTTGAAGGTCGGCAGGCGCTGCAGCGGATGGTCCAGCAACGTGCGCGGTTCGCGCGCGACGTCAGCCACTTCCGGTCGCAATCGCCACCAGATCACGCCCAAGCCCACCAACGCCAGGATGCTCAACACCAAGGCCAGGGTCAGCCACTGCCCGGCCGTCCAGGGCTTGTCGCTGCGGCAGTCCAGCGCCAGCCAGCGCGACGGCGGCGACGGCTCGCCCGGTTGGCAGGTCCAGCGTTCGGTACGCGGGTCCAGCGTGTGTTCCAGCACGGTGCCGCGCAGCCCGCTGTTCTCCGGGAAGCGGTTGGTGAAGCGCAAGCGAAGCACGAACGGCGCGGGGAGTTCGGCGGACAGCGTGGCTTCGGCCGGGTCGTGTACGCCGGGCACGCTCACCTGCTGCGGCCACTGTCCGTCCATCAGCCAGCGGCCATGCGCCTCTTCGCGCAGCAACGTGGTGTCGATGCGTGCCGACTGCATCAGCATCATGCTTTCGCCGTCGTGCTTGACCTTCCACAGCACCCACGGGTTGATCCACGGGGCCACGAACAGCGTGCCGAAGAAACCGATGAACGACACCACCAGCGCCAGCTTCACCCAGCGCCAGGCACTCCATCCCTCAAGCGCGATCATGCCGGTTGGGCCTCCAGCCCTTCGTTGACCTGCTGCACGGCCAGGCGGATGGCATCACAGCGCCATTCCAGCCAGGCACCGTCGGCGTGGTTGCGCGCGGCCAGCAGGTTTTCCCAGTAGAACTGCCGCAGCAGTGGGTCCATCAGGTACGGGCGCGCCGCTGCGATGCGCTCGCGTGGCAGCCAGCTGTTCACTGCGGCGCGGGAAGCCGGCTCGCGCAGGATCGGCAGCAGCGCCTCCCACAGGCGGGGGTGCGTGGACAGCGTCTGGTTGAGCGCGGCATCGTCCAACGCTTCGCCGCCCGGGCCTGCCAGCAGATTCAAGGCAGCCTGCGCCAGCAGCGGGTGCCCGCCGGACACATGCAGGGCACGCTGCAGCACGTGCTCGGGCAAGCCGGTGGCGTGCCGTTGCAGGTCATCCCGGTTGAGTTCGGGCCAGCTTTCGGTGGCGGCGATGTTGAGCAGCGACAGATCGCCGCCCTGGTATTTCAGATCGGCCAGCGCCGCACCACCACAGATCAGCAGGTGCAGCTTGCCACTGTGCATTTCGCTCAGGCTGCGCAGAATGCCGGCCAGCACATCGCGTGGACCGGCCGCGCCCTGTTCAAAGCGGCTGACCAGACAGAACAGCGGACCGGGCTGCTGGAGCCGGCGCGCCAGGGCAACTTCGAAGCCGGCGTCGGAGCTCACGCCTTCCAACCCGCACTGCGCCGACAGTAATGCGAAGTAGTCCTCGTCGCCCTCGCCTGCCCGGAACGGCGGCTGCAGGTGCAGCACGCGGTCGTGCCCGTAGCGACGCGCGGCCTCGGCCAGCATCGCGGCACGCTCGGGTGGCTGGCCCCAGTGTGCCTGGGTGAGCAACAGCGCCACCGGGTACGGGCGCAGCAGCTGCAGGCGGTCAAACAAGGCGCTGACCGCGGATGGCACGGCCAGCGGCGGCGGCGACTGCGCCGGCTCTTCCGCACCTTCCGCCGGGTACTCCGGCTCAAACCCTGCCGACTGCAACAGCGCGTTGCACTCGGCTTCGGTCAGGCGCAGGTAATTGGCGCAGGCCAATACGCGGTCGCGGTGGCGGCGGCTGGGGCGCGAGGTACCCGCACGCCAGTTGTTGACCGCCTCGCGGCTGATGCCGATTTCGCTGGCCACACCACCTGCACTGGCCCGGATCCGCCGCATGTGGCGGGACAACAGGTCCGAAAACTCCGGAACGGGCATGCAGACAGACCAGAAGGGTGAAGGTGTGCCCACCCTACCGTGGCCGGAAACCGTGTCAACCATCATCGCGCGGGCCTCGTGCTGCCTGGATCAGGCGGCCGGCAGGGCCGGCTCCCGGGGCACGATCAGCTTGCGGGTCAGCAGCAGGTGCACCACGAACGCCAGGATCGCCAGCATGCCCAGCGCCACGCACAGCCGGCCCAGCACGGCACCCAGGCCCTGCATGCCCTGCAGGCGGTCGGCGCGCTCGAAGTTGGCCGGGTTGCTGCGGGCGTAGGCGACCTGCACCTGGGCATCTTCTTCCAGGTACTTGCCCGCGCTGTCCTCGGCGGTCATGAACTCACCCTTGTACGGCGTGCCGTTGGCTTCGAAGGTGTAGCTGAAGTGGTACTTCAGCGTGGTGCGGCCTTTGCGGCGGCTTTCTTCAATGTTGTCCAGCTTCACCGGGGCCTGCACCATCACCGCGTCCTTGAGAATCGCCTGGGCCCGGTTGTGGCCGCTGAGCGCCGAGGTGACGAAGACGATGGCCGCGATGAGATAGCCGACGATGCAGAGCCAGCGCGAGACGCGGACGAAGCGGGTGTGTGAGGCGGCTGAAACTGGAATGCTGATCATGTGGTTCCCCAGGTGGATGCAAGGCCCGCAGCGGTGTGCTGTGGCAGTGGGGAAAGTGTGGGGATGGGGGCCGCTGGCTTGAATCCGTAGCCTGTCAACTTGCCGGGCTCGGTGGTTGACGATGCGTCAAGTTGGGCTGGACGGGTCGCGTTGGATTGCGTTGTACGCGATGTTTACTGTGCCGGGGTTGCCCCGAATGCCCTGATTACCCGGAACGCCCTGGATGGCTCGGGTGGGTCGGATGGCTGGCACGATCGCGACCTGTGGGACCTGTGGAACCTGCGGGACCTGTAGGACCTGTGTGACCTTTGGGACCGGTAGGGTCGGTCGAAAGACGACCGCCATGAACACTGCATCGTCCGGTAACGCATGACAAGAAGCGAAACCGCGCTTCGGCGAACCATCACTCGATAACCGGCAAAACCTGAAGCAACCTCGCGCCAGGCAATGCCACATCCACATCCTCCAATGCACTGCGTACAGCCAAAGAGGCCGTGGCCGCCTCCCGACAGAACGCCATCGCCAATCGACCCGGTTGCCCGGTACCTACGAGCGCATCATCAATACCAGCGTCAGCAAGTCGCTCAACCAACAGTGCAGGATCTTCATCCTCGGCTACCTGATAGATGAGGGTGAATTGATGTTCCATGAACTTGCTCCCATCGGAACCAAAGTGAATTGGATTGCGTGGATTCTGGTTCACGCTGCGAGAGTGAACATGTGATCGCGGTATCAAAATGCGCCCTTTGCAACTGGTTGCAGATCAGCTTTTCGCCACCTGCCACTCGTCACCGGGCGTTGATAGCTCCACTGCGGTCGTCTATCGACCGACCCTACCGCGGATCATGCGAACGTCGGACACATCGCGCAAGTCGCCGAAGTCGCATGCAGCCATCGCGGCAGACGGAACACCGTTCCACCTGGGATGGCTTGGATGATCGCGATATATGGGACCGGTAGGGTCGGTCGACAGACGACCGCCGTGAACGCTGCATCGTTCGGTAACGCATGACAAAGAACAAAAACGCCCCTCGTCGAACCACAGATGCGGTGATGGCGGATCACACTGCCTGACCCGCGGTGGGCGACGCCTTTCCGCCACTGGTCACTCGTCACCGGGCGCTCAACGCTCCACGGCGGTCGTCTGTCGACCGACCCTACCGCATGTCCCGCGCACGCCGGACGCATTCCGAAATTCGTCGAAGTCGCATGCAGCGACCACGGCAGACGGAACACCCGTACCTCAAACGAATGTGACGTTTCCGGACACTAAAGGGAGAACAAACGCTGCAACAAGTTGCAAAACGTTGGGACATCTAAACTGCATTCTCGACATTGCGATGTCGTTTCTTCATCAGTTCTCGCATTTGTGGAACCGCAATCACAAAATTTCCGCGCCGTTTGCGACGTTCGCTCATCAATGTCAACGCAACGTAGGAATTGTCTGAAAACAAGGGGCTTTTCTTTCGTCGCGAACCTGCGCATTGTTCGCCGCGAGCGTCGAAGCTCATGAGGTAACTACTGTAGGAACGTCCCTGGTCGGGAGGGTGACTAATACAACACCCTCAAACGGGGGAAATACGTCCGCCATCACACCTCGTGGCTTCGAACCTCCCGACCCCCTCGCCTTTCCGGCGAGGGGATTTCCCCAATGGAGGCCTTTCCATGCCGAAGCCCTGGTCCACTGCAGCCGATCTGCAGTACTTCCCCACCCCGCCCTGCCCGCATTGCGCCGCGAATGCACCGCCTTCCTTTGAGCACCTCACGCCCCCGCCGTTACCCAGAAGCAGCGTCGCACGACTAACCGTCGAGGCGTCTGCCACTTCGGTGTTGATCACGGTGGACGGCGCACTCGAGCGGTTGACCACGATCTCGGCCAGAGGATTGCAGACGGAAATCCGTTTCGCCGACAGCGAGGCTGATATCCCGCGCTGATCAGCGAGGCGTCTCGATACGCCCCGCTCGAGAATCACCTGCCCCTACATAAACACGGGCGCACGCGTTGCGCCCGGAGGAGGATTGCAACGATGACCCAACTGGATCTGCTGGAAGAATTCCAGGACGCCGTGCCGGCCGAAGGTCACACCGTGGCCTACGTGTGGCGCGACCTGATGGAGATGTACGTGGAACTGCACCTGGACCCCATCTCCGCCGAGGCCATCCGCGAGTTCGGATTGACCCGATGCGCCGCCGCCTGGTCCCTCTGCCCCAACCACCCGTAGCGACGCGCCATGCGCGTCGAGACCCTTGGACGTCCGGTGACTCTCAGACGCACCGGCCAAGACACACCGGCCAACCGGTAGGGTCGCTCGACAGACGACCGCAGTGGAGAACGACGCGCTCGATGGGGCATGACCCTGAAACGACACCGCGACTCCTGCATTTGGCCGGCCTCAGACCCCCCTGGCCGGCCAATGGGCAACGACGCGGCCGCGCTAAACGTCATGCGCTACCGGGCGTTGCCGCGTTCACAGCAGTCGTCTTACGACCGACTCTTATCTGTTCGGAATCTGGCACCGTGCAGGAGCCGCGTTCCTCGCGGCTGGCACGAAAACCGGCTAACGTTCGACTCAGACGCAAGCGAAAAGGACGCCCTCGGTGCATCCCTACCCACTTCCCCCAGTACCAAAGAAGCTGCAGGAGATGCTGGCGGACTACCCAGAGCTGCTGGCTAGAATTCAGGATGCACTCTCCTTCTCAGCAAGGAGATCCAGACGATCACCGCTCGCGCCATTCGAGGATGCCGTTTCAACTCTCGAAAGCGAGCTTGACGCCATGCTGTCGGATGCACGGAGGGTACTGGCGGAAGCCGAAGCTCGCACTGATTCCACTGCAATGTCCATGGCGAAGCAGAAGGTAGCAATCGTTGCCAAAGCACGACACAAGGGCAACTGGATCGGCGATGAGGAGCTGTTCGGCTACTTCAAGAGGGAGTTCGTATGAGTACATGGAATTGTCAGACGGACCCAGCCGAGAATCTTCGCATTCCTATGAGTGTGATCATCTCGACCACTGGATTAGCTCCGCATTCTATGCAGCACGACAATGGTCGAAACTGGGACGCCGGCCATTGGCCGGCCTCAGCACCACGTGGGCGAGTCAACGGCAAGCGCTACCCTTGCGCTCAACGTTATCCGTTACCGGGGTTGAGGTGTTCACGGCAGTCGTCTCTCGACCGACTCTACCGCCCCATGGCTCCGTACCGATATCGGGTAGCTCGAGCCCTGCGGAGCATCCGGCCAACGTGTCTCCACAACGCACTCGGAAGGGACGCGCACATTGCATGGCCACCTACGTCCACCCGCACCAGAGAAGCTCCGGGAATTGTGTAAAAATTAGCCCATTCGCATCAACCACTCGCCCACGAAATGGAAGTCCAAATGCAAGAGAAATCTCCACCACCGGTCCCACAGAAGCTTCAGGAAATGCTTGCCAGCCACCCCGAACTGATACTGCGACTGCAAGAGGTTCTAGTACGTTCTGCGGAAAGGTCACGGCGAGTCCCGCTCGATCCTTTTGAGGACGCAGTATCAGCGCTTGAGGGCCGACTGGAAAAGTTCGCGGCCGAAGCACGCCGCGAGTTGAAGGAGGCCGAAGAGACTGGGGATGCTTCGCTCATCCAGGCGGCGGCGGCCAAAGAGTCTCTGATGGACGATGCTCGCTACAAGCGCCACTGGATTGGCGATGATCAACTCTTTAGGTACTTCGGGGAGGACTTCAAGTGAGTTCCTCAGAGACCCGGCTCGGGCCTGACGATCATAAGCGCATACTTCTCGACCGCGTTATTCCAAAGAGTGGAATTCCAGATACAAGTGCGCAGGAGATGCCGCGCGCGGTCATCCTAGCTGGCCAGCCAGGTGCCGGGAAGGGAGGCCTGACTCGTCTGGCGCGCGCCGAGTTTGAGCAGAATGTGGTGGTACTTGACCCTGACGCACTCCGCGACTATCACCCGGAAGTCGACCGTTTCCGCGACGCCCATCCGTATTCATGGGCGGGTGACACACACCATGACGCCAGTAAGTGGAACAACGAGGTCCGAGGCGCGGCAATCGAAGGCCGACGAAACCTCATCGTTGACACAACCCTTGGCAACGGTAGCGGCGCGGTCAAGCTCGTCAGGGAACTGCAGTCAAAGGGTTATGATGTTGAGATAAGAGGACTCGTCGCGCACAGCCTTGAGAGTGAGCTAGGTGTCGACACTCGATTCGGCGAAAGGTTCGATGACGTGGGTTACGGTCGATTCGTCCCTGAAAGTGTTCGCCAAGAGGTCTACCAAGCGCTTCCTGGCAATCTCGACAAGATCCACACAGAGACAGGCATACAGATCCGACTGTACAACCGCGAGGGCCGCGAGTTGTACGACAACCGCACCGACCCGAGGATGCCGGGCCCAGCACTGGATTCAGAGCGCGAACATCGTCTGAGCGATCCACGCCTCACCCAGACCATTAGAGACGGCTGGAAAGAGCGCGTGGGCTGGCATCGCGACCTCCCGGATGCATTGCCAAACAATCCAAACGTCGCGCCAGACACGGCCAAGGCGATGCTTTCCGAGCGCGCGGAGCTCAAAGTCGCCGAAGCCGTCTCCCGCGAAACCACCACCGCCATCCAGGTGGACCACGAAGTCCGCGTCCGCCCCAACATGCTGCGTGGTGCGGCCATCGGCGGCACCGCCGTCACCGCAGTTGAAGCCGTCACTGAAGGCCGTAAGATCGCCGACCTTTACGGGCGCGATAATCCAGTGGGTGCGCAGGCCGCGATCGTCGACTTTGGTGCGCGCAGTGTCGGCAGTTTCGCCGGCGCGGTGGTCGGGGCCAAGGTCGGCACCCTGGTTGGCATCGAATCCGGTCCTGGAGCCATCGTCACCGGTCTCATCGGCGCTGGCGTGGGCGCGATGGGGGCCAGTGCGGCGGTTGAGTGGATCGAGAATTACCAGATCAACAACCAGCGCGACACCACGGGCAAGCTGTGGACGTTCGACCCGGAGAACCCGAGCGCGGGCTGGACCCGCACCGAGCGGGAGGTGATCGGCAGCGTGGGCACACTGGTTGACCGGCCTATCTACGGCCCCACCCAGAAGTTCACGGCCGATCCGGCCCTGGCACAGGAGCTGAATTACAAAGCGTCCAGTGAAGCCATCGGGCTGCGCCTGGGCGAACCGGATCGCCCCATTCCGCCCTACAGTATTCCTGGCGACTCCCGCGATACGCCGAGCCTCTACCCTGCCTCATGGGAGCGAAATCCGGAAACCGGCGCGTGGCGGCGCGAGGTGGTGGTTTCCGAGCTGGAACACGGTATGAAGAACGTGCAGGTCGAGTTCGCCGATGCGCAGAAGGCACGGGATCTGGACGAACACGCCGCCAGCATCGTTGCCTACAACGCCTCCCGCAGCCCGGCCGCCATGGCGAAGACCTTCGAGGACACCCACGCACAGCTGGGCTGGGAGCAGCACGGCAACGTGCCGGACGCGGTGACCTGGGCGCGCGACCATACCGACCAGGTGCTGGCCTCCGATGGCCGTACCTATCAGCGGGAAAAGAATGGCGAATGGACCCACGATGGCGTGTTCTGGGACTCCAAAGCGAACGGGAATGTGCGCGATGAGCTCGACGCCACCTATCTGCAGATACAGTCCAACTTTGCCCGCACGGCTGATGTGCCGACGCAGGTGTCCGCCGTAACCCAGAACCCACCCGATGCGATCAAGCCGCTGGCTACCGCTGCCGCGACGCCGGTGGACGACATGCGCCAGCCGGGGCATCCGGGCAATCGCACCTACACGCAGATGCTGGACCGGGTATCGCTGTTTGACACGCAGCACGGCTTGCCAACCGGCGAACACAGCCAGCGGTTGGCGGCATCGACGGCCGTCATTGCCAACCGTGAGCGTCTGGACCCGGATCGTACCTTCGTGGAGAAGTCGCCACAGGGTGAGATCGCCTTGGTGGAGCGCCCACGGCCCGGCCAGACGGGTGAGCGGCGTTTTGAGATCGACATTCGCACGTTGTCTTCGCGTCCAATCGAGGAAAGCTCGCGCGAGCTGGCCCGTGATCGTTCGCCGCATTACCTCAACCCACCGGCAGCCACACGAACGGTGGATCAGGAGCTGGCGTTGCAGCGCATGGCACCTTCGGACAAGGCGATGTTCGAGCGGATTCGCGCCGGTACGCCCGCTTCGGTGGCTGACGAGGCCGTGGTGAGCGCAGTGACCGCCAGCAAGCAGCGCGGTATCGATCAGGCCGACAAGATCAGCGCGGTGGCGATGGATGGGGACCGGCTGTTTGTGGTGGGCAATACGCCCGGGCTCCGGTCGATGACAGATGTCTCGCAGCCGCAGCCCGAATTGCAGCGTGGTGTGGAGCTGTTGCAGACACAGAACCAGGAGCAGTCGCTGGATCAGCAGCGTCAGCAGAGTGAGGAGCAGCAGCGGTCGGCAAGCAAGTCGGCGGCGATGTCGATGTGAGATGTCGGTAGCGCCGGCCGTTGGCCGGCGTTGCCGTTTGAGGTCATGCGTTACAGAACGTTGAAGGGATCACGGCGGTCGTCTGTCGACCGACCCTACCGCCGCGCGTGGATGCGCCAGCATTGAGCGGCGTAGCCCACGACGAACACCGCGAAGCATCCGAGCAGCGTCTGCAGCACTACGGGAGCCATCGGTGCAGCGGCGATGGGATGCGCTACCGGCAAGCGCGTGAGGGTCTCATTGGTGCCGGGCACCAGTGACAACAGGAAGCTGAAAGAGAGTGCGAATGTGGACACGTAAGGCGCGAGTCTGCCCAGCCAGCGCATTCGTGCGGCGAGAACGCCGCCGAAGGCAATCAGCAGGACGACCACGCCGAACGCGTGACCCGGATTGAGTCCGCCGGTGCTCGATACAGTGAAGGACGACAGCACCGAAAGCACCAGTCCGATGAGGTACACCTTGCCCGACCGTGTGGCAGGGTCGATCGCACGGTGGCGGACGAATCCGTACGCCCCCGCGACCAGGGGAATCAGACTGAGCGCGGTGTGCAGGACACCGAGTGTGGAAAGTGCGTGGGCCATGGGGTTCTCCAGAAGGATGATTGTGAACCTACTAGTAGGTAGGATGACTATTCAAACAAATGGCCCGCCAACGGCAGGCCCATCCGAGCTTTAGTGGGTTGGGGTCAAACGCGCGATCTGCAGCCTGGCCAGCGCCGCGAAGGTGTTGGGGTCGCCAAACCCTCGTGCCGCCAGCATGGCACCGTGGACGGCGGACATGAATGCCTTGGCCTCGTCGCCCGGGCTGCCCTGCAGCCGCAACTGGCCCTGCGCGGCACCCTTCTCCAGGGTGAGCGCCAGCCACCCGGTCAGGTCTTCGAAATGGCCACGTACTTCAGCGGCAATCTCGGGCGGGATCAGCGGCAGTTCGGCGGCCAGCATGGCGCAGATGCAGAATGAAGAAGTACCGCCAGCGATACAGGCCGACCAGTAGTCCACATACGCCTGCAGTTCGCGCAGGGGATCGCCCAGTTGCCGATCCAGCAGAGCCAGGCCATCCCGGGCCTCGGCGCGATAGAGCACGACGACCGTGCGTACCAGTTCAGCCTTGCTGGGGAAGTGGTGATGGATGCTGGCCTTGCTGATGGCGACCCGCTCGGCGATGTCGGCATAGCTGAAGCCGTTGTAGCCGCCGGCCTCGAGCAAGGCCCGGGCGTGGCTGACGATCTCGGTGGCTTTGGGGGAGAGGTCGGGCTGCATTTCGCCACTCTACTAGTAGGTAGATACGGAGTCAATGCCGACAATCAGTCTCGACCCAGCGATGCTGTCACGGCCCTGGGAGCCATCAAGCGGCGGCTTACCGGTCATTCGGTTGGCCGCTGACCGTCGGCCCCGTTTCGATCAGGGTCATGCGTTACAGAGCGTTGAAGCGTTCACGGCGGTCGTCTGTCGACCGACCCTACCCCGGGTTCATTCCGTGGGGACCCGAACCCGACATGTTTGCGAGGTCACCGGGACGGAATACAAATAACAAGGGCACCTTTCGGTGCCCTTGCCATTCAACCGCAGGATTATTCCCACTCGATCGTTGCCGGCGGCTTGCCGGAGATGTCGTAGACCACGCGCGAGACGCCGCGCAGCTCGTTGATGATGCGGTTGCTCACGGTGCCGAGGAAGTCATACGGCAGGTGCGCCCAGTGCGCGGTCATGAAATCGATGGTTTCCACCGCGCGCAGTGCGATCACCCACTCGTAGGCGCGGGCGTCGCCGACCACGCCGACCGACTTCACCGGCAGGAACACAGCGAACGCCTGGCTGGTCTTGTCGTACAGGTCAGCCTTGCGCAGTTCGTCGATGAAGATGGCATCGGCCTTGGCCAGCAGTTCGGCGTACTCACGCTTCACCTCGCCCAGGATACGCACGCCCAGGCCCGGGCCCGGGAACGGGTGGCGGTAGACCATGCTGCGCGGCAGGCCGAGTTCGACGCCGAGGCGGCGCACTTCGTCCTTGAACAGTTCGCGCAGCGGTTCCACCAGGCCCAGCTTCATGTGCTCCGGCAGGCCGCCCACGTTGTGGTGGCTCTTGATCACGTGGGCCTTGCCGGTCTTGCTGCCGGCCGACTCGATCACGTCGGGGTAGATGGTGCCCTGTGCCAGCCACTTGGCGTTGCTGAGCTTGTTGGACTCTTCGTCGAAGATGTCGACGAACAGGTTGCCGATGATCTTGCGCTTGGCTTCCGGGTCGCTCACGCCTTCCAGCTTGGCGAAGTAGCGGTCGGCGGCGTTGACGCGGATCACCTTGACGCCCANNNNTGTCGCCGATCGCCTTGTGCAGAAGCGCTGCCACGACCGACGAATCCACGCCGCCGGACAGGCCCAGGATCACCTCATCATCGCCGACCTGCTCGCGCACGCGGGCGATCTGGTCATCGATGATGTTGGCGGCGGTCCACAGGGTCTGGCAGCCGCACACGTCAACCACGAAACGACGCAGCAGGGTCTGGCCCTGCAGGGTGTGGGTCACTTCCGGGTGGAACTGCACGCCGTACCAGCGCTTTTCCTCGTTGGCCATGGCGGCAACGGGAATGCGGTCGGTGGTGGCGGTGATGGTGAAGCCCGGGGGAGCCTGGGAGACGTGGTCGCCGTGGCTCATCCACACGTTCAGACGCGGCTCGCCAGCATGATCGCTGAGGCCGGAGAACAGTGCATCCGGGTTGATGACGTTGACTTCGGCATGACCGAATTCGCGCTGGTCAGCCGCTTCGGTGGCACCCCCCAGCTGTGCCGCCAGGGTCTGCATGCCGTAGCAGATGCCGAAGATCGGCAGGCCGCTGTCGAACACTTCCTGCGGCGCGGCGGGCGCGCCCGGCAGGGTGGTCGATTCCGGGCCGCCGGAAAGAATGATGCCCTTGGCACCGAACGCGGCAATCTCAGCCGGGTCGTGGTCCCACGCCCAGATTTCGCAGTACACGCCGATCTCGCGGATGCGGCGGGCGATCAGCTGGGTGTACTGCGCGCCGAAATCGAGAATGAGGATCTTGTCGTTGTGAATGTTGGTCATGACGCCCAGCAATGCGGTAGTGAATACGAATAGCGATGTGTGCAACCGATGGCGGATAGAGAAAGAGGAACGGGAAATGGCTTCCTCGTTCCTCTTTGCTCACCGGCGCATCAGGCGCGGTAGTTCGGCGGTTCTTTGGTGATCTGCACGTCGTGGACGTGGCTCTCACGCTGCCCTGCCCCGCTGATCTTGACGAACTTGGGCTGGGTGCGCATTTCGTCGACGGTGGCACACCCCACATAGCCCATGGTGGCGCGCAGGCCGCCCATCAGCTGGTGGATGATGCCGCCGACCGGACCACGGTACGGCACGCGGCCTTCGATGCCTTCCGGCACCAGCTTGTCGGCGGTGGCGGCGTCCTGGAAATAACGGTCCTTGGAACCCTTTTCCATCGCGGCCAGCGAACCCATGCCACGGTAGCTCTTGTACGAGCGGCCCTGGAACAGTTCGGTTTCACCCGGCGACTCCTCGGTGCCGGCCAGCAGGCCACCGACCATGATGGTCGAGGCACCGGCGGCCAGCGCCTTGCCGATGTCGCCGGAGTAGCGGATGCCACCGTCGGCGATGAGCGGAATGCGGTCCTGCAGCGCTTCAGCGACCAGATCGATGGCGGTCACCTGCGGCACGCCGACGCCGGCCACGACGCGGGTGGTGCAGATCGAACCGGGGCCGATGCCGACCTTGACCGCGTCTGCGCCGCTGTCCAGCAGCGCCAGTGCGGCTTCGCCGGTGCAGATGTTGCCGCCGATGACCTGCACCTGCGGGAAGTTCTTCTTGACCCAGCTGACGCGGTCCAGCACGCCCTGCGAGTGGCCGTGTGCGGTGTCGACCACGATCACGTCCACGCCGGCAGCGACCAGCGCTTCAACACGGCGGTCGGTATCGCCACCGACGCCGACGGCGGCACCCACCAGCAGGCGGGTGGCCAGATCCTTGGCGGCATTCGGGTAGTCGGTGTTCTTCTGGATGTCCTTGACCGTGATCAGGCCACGCAGTTCGAAGGCATCGTTGACCACCAGCACCTTTTCGATGCGGTTGCGGTGCAGCAGCTGCAGCACTTCAGTGGACGCCGCGCCTTCCTTGACCGTGACCAGGCGATCCTTCTTGGTCATGATGTGGCGGACCGGATCGTCCAGCTCGGTCTCGAAGCGCATGTCGCGGTGGGTCACGATGCCGGCCAGCAGGCCGTCGCTGCCCACCACCGGCACGCCGGAGATGTTGTGAGCCTGGGTCAGCGCCAGCACGTCACGGATGGTGGTTTCCGGACCGACCGTGATCGGGTCGCGGATGACACCGGCCTCGAACTTCTTGACCTTGGCCACTTCGGCGGCCTGCTGTTCAAGCGTGAGGTTCTTATGGATGATGCCCATGCCGCCGAGCTGGGCCATGGCGATGGCCAGGCGGGCTTCGGTGACCGTGTCCATGGCGGCCGAAAGGATCGGCAGTTTCAGCTTCAGATCGCGCGTCAGGCGCGTTTCCAGGCTGACGTCCTTGGGCAGGATCGTGGAATGAGCGGGGACGAGCGAGACGTCGTCGTAAGTGAGTGCTTCAGCCTGGATGCGCAGCATCGGCATACCCGAGATGTGGGGAAGCGCGACATTTTACCCTGATTTGCCCCCGATGGGCAGGGGGCGGATGCGACGCTGTGTCGCGTCCGCCCACGCGGTTCAGGCGGCCGCTTCTGCGGCCTCGATGGTGTTCTGCATCAGGGTCGCCACGGTCATCGGCCCTACCCCGCCCGGCACCGGGGTGATCCAGCTGGCGCGCTCGGCGGCGGCGTCGAAGCCGACGTCGCCGACCAGGCGGCCGTCGTCCAGACGGTTGATGCCGACGTCGATCACCACCGCGCCCGGCTTGACCCATTCACCCGGCACGATGCCCGGGCGGCCGACCGCCACCACCAGGATGTCGGCGTTGCGCACGGCCTGTTCCAGCACGTCCTTGGGGGTGAACTTGTGGCAGCTGGTGACGGTGCAGCCGGCAATCAGCAGCTCCAGGCCCATCGGGCGGCCGACATGGTTGCTGACCCCGACAATGGTGGCGTTGCGGCCGCGCACCGGCTGGTCGGTGTGGCCCAGCAGCGTGGTGATGCCGCGCGGCGTGCACGGGCGCAGGCCGAATTCACGCAGGGCCAGATGGCCGACGTTTTCGGGGTGGAAGCCGTCCACGTCCTTGCGCGGGTCGATGCGGTGGATCAGGCGGCTGGCGTCGGGAATGCCCGGCAGCGGCAGCTGCACCAGGATGCCGTGGATCTTGGGGTCGGCGTTGAGCTGGTCGATCAGGGTCAGCAGCTGGGCTTCGGTGGTGCCGGCCGGCAGGTCGTAGTCGAACGCTTCGATGCCCACCTTTTCCGCGGCACGGCGCTTGTTGCGCACGTACACGGTGGAAGCCGGGTCACCGCCCACCAGCACCACGGCCAGCCCGGGGCGGCTGCCGCCGGCGGCCAGACGGGCGTCCACGCGGACCTTCAGGCTGTCCAGCAGGTCTTCGGCGATGCGGCGGCCGTCCAGGATGCGGGCGGTATGGGGGGCGGCGGACTGGGTCATCGAAGGCAGGGCGTGGCGGCGGCGGGGAGCGTATTGTCCCTGATTGGCGCGGTTTATTCCTCTTCTTCGGGCACGTCGTCCGCATTCAACGTGCGCGCCTTGCGCTTGGGCGCGGTGAACGGGGTCGGCGTGGGGACGCCGGGCAGCGCGCTGCCGAACACCATGTGCGCGCCGGCACGCAGGTCGCCGCCGGCCATTTCCAGCTCGAAACGCTCGGCATCGCGCTCGCGGATCTGCTCGGCGATGTCGCGTGCGTCATCTTCATCCGCGCCGAGCTCCATCAGCGCAGCCTGCCCGAACATCAGTGCCGACTCGAAGGTTTCGCGGATCTGGTAATCCACCCCGGCATGAATCAGGCGCAGCGAATGCTCACGATCGAACGAACGCACCAGCAGTTTGGCCTGCGGGAATTCGTGCGACACCAGCTCGACGATGCGGTCGGCGTCCTCGGCGTTGTTCACGCACACGGCAATCGCACGCGCACTGGCCGCGCCCGAGGCATGCAGCACATCCAGGCGGGTTCCGTCGCCATAGTAGATCTTGAAACCGAAACGCTCGGCGTTGTGGATCATGTCGACGTCGTTGTCGATGATGGTCACGTCCACGTCGCGGGCCAGCAGTGACTGGCTGGCGACCTGGCCGAAGCGACCGAAGCCGATCATCAGCACGCTGCCGGACATGCCTTCGGCGGTGTCCACGCCATCCAGTGACACCTCGCGCGCCGGCATCAGTTTGTCGTGCAGCAGCACGAACAACGGCGTCAGCGCCATCGACAGCACCACGATGGCGGTGAAGTTGGCATTGACCTCCACCCCGATCACACCGGCAGCGGCCGCAGCGGAGAACAGCACGAAGGCGAACTCGCCGCCCTGCGCCATCACCACGCCACGGTCCAGCGCCTGGCGATGGTCGCTGCCGAGCACGCGCGCCACGACGTAGATGCACACCGCTTTGGCCAGCATCAGCGCGAGCACACCGGAGACGATCAACGGCCAGTTGTTGGCGACCACGGTGAGGTCCAGCGCCATGCCGACGCTGAGGAAGAACAGGCCGAGCAGAATGCCGCGGAACGGCTCGATGTCCGCTTCGATCTGGTGGCGGAACGTGGATTCGCTGAGCAGCACGCCGGCCAGGAACGCGCCCATTGCCATCGACAGACCACCCAGCTGCATCAGCAGCGCGGCACCCAGCACCACCAGCAATGCGGCGGCGGTCATCACCTCGCGCGCCTTGGCCGCAGCCAGTACCCGGAACAGCGGATTGAGCAGGAACTTGCCGACCAGCACTAGGCCGACAATGGAGCCGGCTCCGATGGCAATGCTGAGCCAGCGCGAGCCTTCGCCCGGCTCGGCGTGCACCGGGGCCATCAGCGCGACCACCGCCAGCAGCGGCACGATCAGCAGGTCTTCAAACAGCAGGATCGAGACGATCTTCTGGCCGGACGGCAGCGCGATGTCGCCACGCTCGGCCAGCAACTGCATGACCACCGCGGTGGAGGTGAGCACGAAGCCGGCGGCACCGATGAAGGCGACCGGCAGCGGAAATCCGAACAGCATGCACACGCCGGTGAGCACGGCGGCACAGACCGCAATCTGCAGCGTGCCCAACCCGAAGATTTCCTTGCGCAGGCTCCACAGGTGCGACGGGCGCATTTCCAGGCCGATCACGAACAGGAACATCACCACGCCAAGTTCGGCCGTATGCAGGATCGCCTGTGGGTCGGAGAACCAACCGAAGCCGAACGGACCGATGGCCAGGCCGGCGGCGAAGTAGCCCAGCACCGAGCCCAGCCCCAGCCGCCGGAACAGCGGCACCATGACGACCGCCGCACCCAGCAGCGCGACTACTTTCACCAGTTCACTGCTGGCACCTGCTTCAACCGCCATGCGGTGTATTCCTTGAATCCCCGATCAGCCGTCACGATAGGACAGATTGACGCAGGGACATAGCAACTTTCGGGTGCCTGTTTGTGCCACAAATGGAACGACCTACCTGAAGGCGGCAAGATCGTTGCAATCCCAATGCGTCACATCCGACAGAACGCGGCGTAATCGATATAGCCGGGAAACACGGCACCCGGCGCGCACAGCGGACACGCGGGATCCGGCCGCAGCCGCACCTCGCGGAAACGCATGCCCAGCGCATCAAAGCCCAGCAACCGCCCGACCAGCGGCTCACCCATGCCCAGCAGCAGCTTCAGCACCTCGGTGGCCTGCAGCAACCCGACCATGCCCGGCAGCACGCCCAGCACCCCGGCCTCGGCGCAGTTCGGCGCGAACTCGGCCGGCGGCGGCTCCGGGAACAGGCAGCGGTAACACGGTGCCTGACCCCGCTGGCGACCGGCATCGAACACGCTGACCTGACCGGTGAAACGCTCGACTGCGCCGTACACCAGTGGCAGCTGGTGCTTGATGCAGGCGTCGTTGAGCAGGTAACGCAGCGGGAAGTTGTCCGACCCGTCCAGCACCACGTCCACGCCGTGAAGCATCGCGTCGATGTTGTCCGACGTCACCCGCGCCTGCACCGCGTCCACGTCCAGATGCGGATTCAGCGCCAGCAGACGGTCACGCGCCGACTGCACCTTGGGCTGGCCGACGCTGGCGTCGGTGTGCAGGATCTGCCGCTGCAGGTTGCTGCGCTCCACCACATCGTCGTCGGCGAGGCGCAGGTGCCCTACCCCGGCGGCCGCCAGATAGAAGGCGGCCGGCGAACCCAGCCCACCTGCCCCCAGCACCAGCACGCGCGCTTGCTGCAGGCGGCGCTGGCCTTCCGCACCGACCTGCGGCAGCAGCAGATGGCGCGAGTAGCGTTCGTTGAAGTCGCGCTCGGCGTCGGTCTGCAGGGGCTGCACCAACGGCAGGCCAGCGGCGCGCCACGCCGTGGTGCCGCCGGCAACGGAGGCGATGTGCGGGTAGCCGTGCGCGGCGAGGGTCTGGGCGACCGCCAACGAACGGCGGCCGCTCTGGCAGATCAGCACGATCTCGGTGTCGGTGGACGGCAGATGGGCGGAAGGGTCCGCCTCGATATCGGCTTTGGTAATACCCAGGGCGCCTTCGGCCATGCCGGAGGCACGCTCGTGCGCGTCGCGCACGTCGATCAGCAACACGCCATGGGCGTGCCGCTGGCGGGCCTGTTCTGGAGAAGTTTCCGCGATATCCATGCGCCCATTATCACCGGGACCGCCTGGGCCGGCCAACGGCCGGCGCTACCTGGTCAGTACGTGGAACGTCAGCGCGTATGCGATGACGGCACCGCTTACTTGCCCTTGACGTGCTTCATCAGGCGGCGCTTGCGCGCGATCTGACGTTCGGTGAGGACGTTCTTCTTGCCTTCGTACGGGTTGGTACCCTCGCGGAAGATGAACTGCACCGGGGTGCCGATCAGCTTGAAGCGCTTGCGGAAGAAGTTTTCCAGATACCGCTTGTACGACTCCGGCAGGTCCTTCAGGCGGGTGCCGTGCACGATGAAGGTCGGCGGGTTCGAGCCGCCCGGGTGCACGTAACGCAGCTTGGAGACATGACCGCGAATCGCCGGCGGCGGGTTCGACTCGTACGCCATTTCCAGCGCCTTGTTGACCTCGCTGGTGCTGAACTCGTGCGTGGCCGAGGCGTGTGCCTGGTGGATGGCACGGAACAGCTCGCGCAGGCCCGAGCCATGCTTGGCCGAGATGCGTACGTTTTCCGCCCACGGCACGAAGCCCAGCTTGCGCGAGACCAGCGTCTCCGCCTGCTCACGCTGGTAGTCGGTCAGGCCGTCCCACTTGTTGATCGCCACCACCAGTGCACGGCCGGCATCGAGCACGGCACCGAGCACGCTGGCATCCTGGTCGGTCACGCCTTCGCTGGCGTCCAGCATCAGCACGGCGACCTGGCACTGCTCGATCGCCTGCAGGGTTTTGACCACGCTGAATTTCTCGACCACCTCGTCCACGCGCGACTTGCGGCGCAGGCCGGCGGTGTCGATCAGGCGGTACTGGCGACCATCGCGCTCCAGGTCCACGGCGATGGAATCGCGGGTGGTTCCGGGCACTTCCGAGGCGATCATGCGTTCTTCGCCGAGGATGCGGTTGACCAGGGTCGACTTGCCCACGTTCGGGCGGCCGACGAAGGCAATGCGGATACGGGCGGGATCGTTGTCCAGCTCTTCGCCGCTGCCCTCTTCCGGCAGGCGCTGCACGACTTCGTCCAGCAGGTCGTCCAGGCCCTGGCGATGCGCCGCCGAAACGGTGAGCATCTCGCCGAAGCCGTAGCGCGAGAACTCCGAGCGCACCGCGTCTTCGTCGGTGCCGTCGATCTTGTTGATCAGCAGCAGCGTGGGCCGCGACAGCTTGCGCAGCCAGCTCAGGATCTCGTCGTCCAGGGCCGAGGTGCCCTCACGGGCGTCGACCACGAACAGGATCAGGTCGGCCTCACCGGCCGCCGCGCGGGCCTGGCGTGCGGTTGCACCGGCCAGGCCTTCTTCGTCCTCGGCGATACCGCCGGTGTCGACCACGAGGAAATGGTTGTCCTCGTCCAGGCGACACACACCATAGTTGCGGTCCCGGGTGACGCCGGGCTGGTCATGGACCAGGGCGTCACGGGTACGGGTCAGCGCATTGAAAATGGTGGACTTGCCGACATTCGGCCGTCCAACCAGGGCGACCAAAGGCAGCATCGCGGTAACTCCTTAGTTTGCCAACCGGAAGGCGGTCAGCTTTCCATCAACGTTCTGCACCAGCAGAATCCCATCAGCGACTACCAGCGCGCCCCGCACGGGGTCTCCGCCGGACTTGGCGCGGGCGGCGAACTGGCCGTCCTCGGTGCGCAGCCAGTGTACGTACCCCTTGTAGTCAGCAACCACAACGTAATCGCCCTGGATGACCGGACCGGTCAGGGTGCGCCGGGCCAGCCCGGTCTGCGACCACATCGCGCTGCCGCTCATCTTGTCCAGGCTGAACACGCCGCCCTTGGCATCGGTGACGAACACGTTGCCCGAGGTCAGGGCGACGCCGCCGGCACCGCCATGGTCGCGCGCCCACAGCGGGCGACCGGTCGGGCCTTCGATGGCCATGGTCTGGTTCTTGTAGCTGCTGACAAACAGCGTGTTGCCTTCCAGCACCGGGGCACCGTCCACGTCGGACATGCGCTCCAGTTCGGTGCGGCCTTCGCCGTTGGCGACCATCTGGTCCCACACGGTGCGGCCGTCCTGCATGGCCAGCGCGGCCACGCTGCCGTCATCGTTGCCGATGAACAGCACGCCCGGACCTGCCACCACCGGCGCGTTGCCACGCACGGTCAAGGCGGGCAGTTCACGCGGGTTGAACCACTTCTGGGTGCCATTGGCGGCATCGAAGCCGGTGATGCGGCCATCATTGCTGCGAACGAACACAATGCCCTGGGCAATGGCCGGAGCCGAGATCACTTCGCCCGGCACCTTGGCGCGCCACTTCTCGCTGCCGTCATTGGCATCCAGTGCAATGACCTGGCCGTCAAGCGTGCCGATCACCACCAGGCCCTCGCCAACGCCGGGGCCGCCGGACAGGCGCAGCTTGGGCTGCTTCTTGACCTTGGCCGGCTCGTAGGTCCACACGGTCTTGCCGGTCTGCAGATCCAGCGCCTGCACGCCGCCGGTGATCGCCGCAGCGAACACGCGGCCATCGGCCACCACCGGGCCCTGGCGCACGCCGATGCGCTTCTCGCCCTTGCCCACGCCGGTGCTCCAGATCCGGTCGACCTTGAGGGTCGGCTCGAACTTGACCAGCTCAGCCGGTTCCTGTGCCTTCTTGGCTTCGGCGTCCTTGCCCGCGAACCAGCCCTTGACGGTGCTGCAACCGGACAGCGCCACACCCATCAGCACCAGGGTGGCAACGCGCTTGATCATGACCATCTGCTTCATTACGCCGACTCCGCAGGATCGGTGACCGTGCCACCGGCATCCATCACCTTGATTTCCAGCAGTCGCCGCTGCGGCGCTGCCACGTCCAGCGTCTTGAGCGCCTTCTCATACTGGCCGCGCGCTTCGTCGCGCTTGCCGGCCGCCATCAGCGCATCGCCGTGGATTTCCAGGCTGGCGCTGTCGCTGGCCGAACCCAGCTGCTTGATCGCCTCGTCGGCCTTGCCGCCGGCAATCAGCAGGCGCGCAATGCGCTGGTCGATGGCGGTCTTGAACTCCGGCTCGGCCTGGATGCCGCGCAGGGTGGCCAGTGCCTCGTCATTCTTGCCGGCATCAACCTGGGCCTTGGCCAGCTGCATGGCAGCCAGGTCGGCATACAGCGAGGACTTGCCGCCTTCCAGCGCCTTCACGCCTTTGGCTGCTTCATCCAGCTTCTTGTCCTGCAGGTGCTTGAGCACGACCTGGTACTGCACGTTGGCATTGGCCAGCTCGTTGCCCTGCTGCTTCTGCCACCACTGCCAGCCGGCAATGCCGCCAATGGCAATGGCCACACCGGCAATGATGCTCACACCGTTCTTCCGCAGCCAGCCGCGGACGCGTTCACTTTGTTCGTGCTCGTCGAGCAGGTCGTCGATCGCCATGCGTACTCTCGCCCCTGCCTGTCAGGAGGGACCATTTGAATTGAATTGGAAAACGCAGCTCAGTGTGAAACCGGAGCCACGGAGCCGTCAGAGGATACCGTAAAGCGTGCCACGTTGGCTCGCTGGTACGGCGAAAGGTCGACGATAGCGCCGCCCTGCTGAACCTCGACCGCCGACGCATTGCCCAGCACCATGCGGGCCACCTGGCCGGGATTGAAGCTGCGCGATTCGCCGGATTTGATCAGCGCCTTTTCCACCGTGGTGCCATCCGGGCCGGAGATGTCCACCCAGCTGTCGCCCTTGAACTGCAGGCTGAGGGAACCGCCCGTGGCCGGGGTGGAAGCGCTGGTCGCGGGGCGCGGCACCGGCGTCAGCGACGCCAGGTAAGGTGCCGATGGCTGCGCAGCCGGGGCGGTTGCCGCCGGAGCCGTCGCCGCCGGGGTGGCCGGCTCATTGCCGCCAGCCACGGGTACGGCCGCCGGAATCACATCCAGCGACGCGGTATTGGGGGTATTGCTGCTGTCGAAATGGCCGCGGGTGGCAAACCACACCGGCACTGCCAGCACGGCAGTGATGCCCACGTACAGGGCGCGACGCCCGAGGCTTTCAGCGATGCGGCGCGCGCGCGGGGTATGGGTATGGCTGACCAGCTGCGGCGGCACCACCGGGCCGATATGGGCCTGCTCCAGCGCGTCGCCGAGGTCGACCTTGAGCAGACGGGCGTAGCTGCGCAGCTGGCCGCGCACGAACACCGGCGCACCCAGGCGGTCCCACTGTTCGGCTTCAAGCGACTTCACCACCTGGACCGGCATGCGCAGGTCCTTCCCCACCGCTTCGAGGGACAGTCCGGCCGCTTCCCGCGCCTGACGGAGTCGTGCTCCGCATCCGGCCGCAGCGTCAAAAGCGTTCACAGTCTGGTCATCAATCACAATGCTTCAACCCCGGGAATTAGGAGCCGCGTCCTGCGGAAATTCGTCGCGAATTCGCTGCAGATAGCGACCCGATGCCACTGCGTCGCCCAGCTGCGCCTCGATATCAGAGGCAAGTTGTAACACGGAACGTGTGGCCGGTGCAGCCGCCAGACGCCGTTGCGCGAAGGCCCTGGCCTCGAAAAAGCGCCCCTGGGTGTACTCGTTGCGGGCCATCGTCTCCAGTGCATAGGCATTGTCCGGGGCCAGCGCCAACGCCTTGCGCAGGTCACGCACCGCACGTTCGGGCTGCCCGGCACCCAGCGCACAGGCCCCGGCATTGGCCAGGGCCGCCGACGGGGTGGCATACCCAGGTGCCGCCAGGGCCCTGTCAAAATACGGCAGCGCTTCGGCCGGGCGGCCCCGACCACACAGCCAGACACCATAATTGTTGAGCGCATCACCGCGCTGCGGTGCAACCTCGACCGCCTTGCGCAGCAGTTCGCCCACCTCGGCGTCGCGGCCCTGCGCACCGGCCACCTGGGCCAGCAGCAGATAGACCTCAGGACGGCTGCCGTCCAGCTTCAGCGCTGCCCGCCCACGCTTCTCGGCCAGCGGCAGGTCGCCCAGGCGCACCGCCTCGGCGGCGAGGGTGACATTGTTCTGGTAGGCCACCCGGCGACGCGTGTCGTCGTCATCGCGGGCGGTGTATTCCGGAGCCACGCCCCGGATGTCATCAGGAATCCGGATGCCCTGCTTGCCACAGCCAGCGAGTGCCAGCGCGACGAGGACAACGGCTGGCAATCGAAGGTCAGGCAGCGGCATTCCGGTTTTTCCCGCCCTGCAGGGTCTTGTTGAATTCGGCCTGTCGGCGCGTGCGGTCCATCACCTGGCCCTTGAGCTGGCCACAGGCGGCGTCGATGTCGTCGCCACGGGTACGCCGCACCATGGTCAGCACCTTCGAATCCAGCAGGATCTTCTGGAAGGCGCGGATCTGGGTGTCGTCGGAGCGCTCGTAGCGCGTGCCCGGGAACGGATTGAACGGAATCAGGTTGACCTTGCCCGCGTTCGACGTCTGCACGGCATTGTCGAACTGGCGCATCAGCCGCGCCAGCTGGCGCGCATGCTCCGGGGTGTCATTGATGCCGCGCATCAGGGTGTATTCGAAGGTGACCGATTCGCGGCGCTTGTTGGCGCGCAGGTAACGTGCGCACGAGGCCATCAGCTCGGCGATCGGGTACTTCTTGTTGAGCGGCACCAGCGTCTCGCGCAGCTCGTCGTTGGGCGCATGCAGCGACACCGCCAGCGACACATCGCTTTCGGCAGACAGCCGGTCGATCTGCGGCACCAGGCCGGAGGTCGACAGGGTCACGCGCTTGTTGGCCAGGCCGTAGCCCAGGTCGTCGCGCATCACGCTCATGGCGCGCACGACGTTGTCGAAATTCATGAGCGGCTCGCCCATGCCCATCATCACGACATTGGTCAGGCGGCGCTGCTTGTGCGGAATGTTGCCCAGGTGACGCGCGGCCACCCACACCTGGCCGATGATCTCGGCGGTGGACAGGTTGCGGTTGAAGCCCTGGGTGGCGGTCGAGCAGAACGTGCAGTTCAGCGCGCAGCCGACCTGCGAGGACACGCACAGCGTGCCGCGGGTCTTGTCCGGAATGTAGACCGCTTCGATGGCGTTCTTGCCATCGGTGCCCATCGCCAGCAGCCACTTGTGGGTGCCGTCGTTGGAAGGCTTTTCGAACACGATGTTGGGCACGATCACTTCAGCGTGCTGCTGCAGCTTGGCACGCAGCGCCTTGCCCAGATCGGTCATCTGATCGAAGTCGGTCACGTAGTGGTGATGGATCCACTTCATGACCTGGTGGGCACGGTAGCGCGCTTCGCCGAGAGTCTCGGCGAAGAAGCGCTCCAAACCCTCGCGATCGAGGTCGAGCAGGTTCTGTTTGCCAGCAGTCGGTGCGGTTTTCGGCAGCGGCTGGATGGCGGGGGACTGTACGACCTCGTTCACGGCATTACTCTCAGCGCGAGACCACTTCGGTGGCAGCGAAGAAATAGGCGACTTCAACGGCAGCGTTCTCGACCGAGTCCGAGCCGTGGGCGGCGTTGGCGTCGATCGATTCGGCGAAGTCGGCGCGGATGGTGCCCGGCGCAGCGTCCTTCGGGTTGGTGGCACCGAGCAGGTCACGGTGAGCCAGCACGGCGTTTTCGCCTTCCAGCGCCTGGATCATCACCGGGCCGGAAATCATGAACTCCACCAGCGCGTTGAAGAACGGACGCTCGCGGTGCACGGCGTAGAAGCCTTCGGCTTCGCGGCGCGACAGCTGCTTGTACTTGGCGGCGACGACCTTCAGGCCGGCCTTTTCGAAGCGGGCGTAGATTTCACCGATGACGTTCTTGGCGACGGCGTCCGGCTTGATGATGGAAAGGGTGCGCTCCAGCGCCATGGGAAGTTCTCCGTTGGGCGGGCCACTGATCGACCCGAGAGTAACATGAAAAAAACCCGCGTCAAAACGCGGGCTTAGCCTGATATACGTGCGTCAATTCTACAGCGTCCGCGCGCGGCATGACAACGGGCCGTATTCAGGTGGATAAGCACCCGCCAACCAATCTGTTGCGCCGCAGCATGCCAGCGCGCCTGCCCGGGTCTAATATCAAACAATCGTTTGATTGAACCCTGCCCTGCCCATGGCCAAGCCCGCCCACTTCTCCACCAAGGACCGCATTCTCGGGGCCGCCGAGGAGCTGTTCGCCCAGCACGGCTTTGCCGGCACCTCGCTGCGCCAGGTGACCAGCCAGGCCGACGTCAACATCGCGGCGGTGAACTACCACTTCGGCTCCAAGGAGAACCTGGTCAACGAGGTGTTCCGCCGGCGCATGGACGAGATGACCAGCGCCCGCCTGGCCCAGCTGGAAGCCGCCCACCGCGACCACCCGGGGCAGCTGCGCCCGGTGCTGGCCGCGTTCGTCGAACCTGCCCTGGCCATGGCCCAGGACCGCCAGAGCGGCGGGGCCTTCGTCCGGGTCATCGCCCGCGCCTATGCGGAAAAGAACGACAACCTGCGCAAGTTCCTGTCCGACCACTACGGCCACGTGCTGCGCGACTTCGGCAAGGCCATCGCCGCCTGCGTGCCGGAGCTGAGCAAGGAAGAGCTGTACTGGCGGCTCGACTTCCTGGCCGGTTCGCTGACCTATGCCATGGCCGACTTCGGGCTGATCAAGCGACCCGCCGGTGTCACCGAAGCGGCGCATCGTGCCCATGCCGCCCACGAACTCATCCATTTCGCCGAGGCCGGCTTCCGCGCCAGCGCAGCCGCCTCCCCCGTTTCCCCCCCGTAACGCCGGGCTCTGCCCGGCTGAACCGACCACAAAAGGCTTATCGACATGTCCAATTCCCTGCTAGTCCGCCGCGCCGCTGTGCTGGGTGCCGGCGTCATGGGTGCCCAGATCGCCGCCCATCTGACCAACGCCGGCGTCGACACCGTGCTGTTCGACCTGCCCGCCAAGGACGGTCCGGCCGACGGCATCGTGCTCAAGGCCATTGCCAACCTGGGCAAGCTGAGCCCGGCCCCGCTGGCCAGCAAGTCCTACGCCGAGGCCATCACCCCGGCCAACTACGAGACCGGCCTGGAACAGCTGAAAGACTGCGACCTGATCATCGAAGCCATCGCCGAGCGCATGGACTGGAAGCAGGACCTGTACAAGAAGATCGCCCCGTTCGTGGCCGATCACGCGGTGCTGGCCTCCAACACCTCGGGCCTGGGCATCAACAAGCTGGCCGACGTGCTGCCCGAACAGCTGCGCCACCGCTTCTGCGGCGTGCACTTCTTCAACCCGCCGCGCTACATGCACCTGGCCGAGCTGATTCCGGCCAGCACCACCGATGCTGCCGTGCTGGAGGGCCTGGAAAGCTTCCTGGTCACCACCCTGGGCAAGGGCGTGGTGTACGCCAAGGACACCCCGAACTTCATCGGCAACCGCATCGGCGTGTTCTCGATCCTGTCCACCATCCACCACACCCAGCAGTTCGGCCTGGGCTTTGACGAAGTGGACGGCCTGACCGGCCCGCTGGTGGGTCGCCCGAAGTCGGCCACCTACCGCACCTCCGACGTCGTCGGCCTGGACACCATGGCCCACGTCATCAAGACCATGGGCGACACCCTGCCGAATGACCCGTGGCACGAATACTTCAAGTCGCCGAAGTGGCTGGACGCCCTGATTTCCAAGGGTGCGCTGGGCCAGAAAACCGGTGCCGGCATCTTCCGCAAGGTCGGCAAGGACATCGTGGTGCTGGACCTGGAAAAGCAGGACTACCGCGCCGCTGACCGCACCGCCGCACCGGAAGTGGTCGAGATCCTGAAGATCAGGAACCCGGCCGAGAAGTTCGCCAAGCTGCGCGAAAGCCAGCACCCGCAGGCGCAGTTCCTGTGGGCGACGTTCCGCGACCTGTTCCACTACAGCGCCTATCACCTGGCCGACATCGCCGAGACCGCGCGCGACGTCGACCTGGCCATCCGCTGGGGTTACGGCTGGTCGCTGGGCCCGTTCGAAACCTGGCAGGCCGCTGGCTGGAAGCAGGTCGCGCAGTGGATCGCCGACGACATCGTGGCCGGCAAGAGCATGAGCAACGCGCCGCTGCCGGACTGGGTGTTCGACGGCCGCGACGGCGTGCACGCCGCCGAGGGCAGCTTCAGTCCGTCGCGCAACGCCAAGCTCCCGCGTTCGTCGCTGCCGGTGTACCAGCGCCAGCGCTTCCCCGATCCGGTGCTGGGCGAAACCTTCAGCCCGGGTGAGACCGTGTTCGAGAACGACGGCGTGCGCATGTGGCACGACGGCGATGGTATTGCCGTGGTCAGCTTCAAGACCAAGATGAACACCGTGTCCGACCATGTGCTCAATGGCCTGCAGGAAGCGATCAAGCGCGCCGAGCAGGGCTTCCAGGGCCTGGTGATCTGGCAGCAGAAGGAACCCTTCTCCGCCGGTGCCGACCTGGCCGGTGCACTGGGCCTGCTGCAGGCCGGCAAGGTCGACCAGTTCGAAGAGATGGTGCACAACTTCCAGCGCACCAGCCAGGCCATCAAGTACGCGCTGGTGCCGGTGGTGACCGCGGTGCGCGGCCTGGCCCTGGGCGGTGGTTGCGAGTTCCAGATGCACAGCGCCAAGAGCGTGGCCGCGCTGGAAAGCTACATCGGCCTGGTGGAAGCCGGCGTCGGCCTGCTGCCGGCCGGTGGCGGCCTGAAGGAACTGGCGGTGCGTGCCTCGCAGGCCGCCGGCCCGGGCGGCGACGTGTTCGCCGAACTGAAGAAGACCTTCGAAACCGTGGCCATGGCCAAGGTCTCCAACTCGGCGGTCAATGCCCAGGAACTGGGCCTGATGCGCCCGACCGACAAGGTGGTGTTCAACAGCTATGAAGCGCTGTACATCGCCAAGGCCGAAGTGCGTGCGCTGGCCGAGGGCGGCTACCGTCCGCCGCTGCCGGCACGTCGCATCCAGGTCGCCGGCGACGTCGGCATCGCGACCTTCAAGATGATGCTGGTCAACATGCTGGAAGGCCGCTTCATCAGCCCGTACGACTACGAAATCGCCGTACGCATCGCCACCGTGCTGTGCGGCGGCGAAGTGGATCGCGGCACCCTGGTCGACGAAGAGTGGCTGCTGACCCTGGAGCGCAAGCACTTCGTTGAACTGGCTCAGCAGGAAAAGACCCAGGCCCGCATCGCGCACATGCTGAAGACCGGCAAGCCGCTGCGCAACTGACCGGAACCGTAGCGCCGGGCCTCGCCCGGCCTCACCTTCCGACACCAAATTCAAGAGATCACCGCAATGACCAAGCAGATCCAGGACGCCTACATCGTCGCCGCCACCCGCACCCCGGTCGGCAAGGCACCCAAGGGCGTATTCCGCAACACCCGTCCCGACGACATGCTCGCCCACGTACTCAAGAGCGTGGTCGCCCAGGCCCCCGGCGTGGACGTGAACCGCATTGACGACGCCATCATCGGCTGCGCCATGCCCGAAGCCGAGCAAGGCATGAACGTGGCACGCATCGGCGTGCTGCTGGCCGGCCTGCCCAACACCATCGCCGCGCAGACGGTGAACCGCTTCTGCTCGTCGGGCCTGCAGGCCGTGGCCATGGCCGCCGACCAGATCCGCCTGGGCAACGCCGACCTGATGCTCGCCGGCGGCACCGAATCGATGTCGATGGTGCCGATGATGGGCAACAAGATCGCCATGGCCCCGAGCGTGTTCGACAACGACCACGTGGCCATCGCCTACGGCATGGGCATCACCGCCGAGAAGGTCGCCGAGGAATGGAAGGTGTCGCGCGAAGAGCAGGACGCGTTCGCCCTGGCCTCGCACCAGAAGGCCATCGCCGCCATCCAGGCCGGTGAGTTCAAGGACGAGATCAGCCCGTACGACGTGCGCACCCGCACCCCGGACCTGGTCGATGGTCGCCGCATCATCACCCGCGACCGCATCGTCGATACCGACGAAGGCCCGCGCCTGGACTCGTCTGCTGAAGGCCTGGCCAAGCTGCGCCCGGTGTTCCGCAACGGCCAGTTCGGGGGCACCGTCACCGCCGGCAACTCTTCGCAGATGAGCGACGGTGCCGCCGCCGTGCTGCTGGCATCGGAACAGGCAGTCAAGGACTACGGCCTGAAGCCGCTGGCCCGCTTCGTCAGCTTCTCGGTCGCCGGCGTGCGCCCGGAAGTGATGGGCATCGGCCCCATCGCCGCCATTCCGAAGGCGCTGAAGCAGGCCGGCCTGACCCAGGACCAGCTGGACTGGATCGAACTCAACGAAGCCTTCGCCGCGCAGTCGCTGGCGGTGATCCGCGATTGCGGGCTGGACCCGTCGAAGATCAACCCGCTGGGCGGTGCCATCGCCCTGGGCCACCCGCTGGGTGCCACCGGCGCGATCCGTACCGCCACCCTGGTGCACGGCCTGCGTCGCCGCCAGCAGAAGTACGGCATGGTGACCATGTGCATCGGCACCGGCATGGGCGCTGCGGGTGTGTTCGAAGCCCTGTAATGGCGGATTGACGGGAAACGAAAAAGGGCGGCCCTCAGGGCCGCCCTTTTTTTCGCCGACCGATGACGGGGTTTATCCCTCGTCCTCCGCCAGCATCTGCGCCAGCTTCTCGCGCGCCGGCTTGCCCAGCTTGTGGCTTTCCAGCGCAAACCGGATGGTTGCCTCGACCAGCCCCAGGTGGGTACCGCAGTCGAAACGGGTGCCCTCGAAACGATAGGCGTCCACTTCCTCGGTCTGCAGCAGCGTGGCAATCGCGTCGGTCAGCTGGATCTCGCCGCCGGCACCGGTGCCGGTGGCTTCCAGCAGCTCGAAGATCTTCGGGCTGAGCACATAGCGGCCGACCACGGCCAGGTCGCTGGGCGCGTCATCCGGCTTGGGCTTTTCCACGATCTGCGAAATGCGCCCCTTGCGGCCATCGAAGGCTTCGGTGGCGACAATGCCGTAGCTGGCGGTGTTTTCGTGCGGGACATCTTCCACCGCAATGACGCTGGCACCGGTGGCCTCGTTGAGGTCAGCCATCTGCTTCAGTGCGCCGTCGCCACGGTTCCAGATCAGGTCGTCGGGCAGCAGCACCGCGAACGGTTCGTCGCCGACCACGGCCTTGGCGCACAGCACGGCATGCCCCAGCCCCAGCGCTTCGGCCTGGGTCACGAACACGGCACGCACGCCGTTGGGCAACACATGACGGACCAGTTCCAGCTGTTCGTGCTTGCCGGCACGCTCGAGCTTCTGCTCCAGCTCGTAGGCCTTGTCGAAGTAGTCGGCCACCGCGTGCTTGTAGCGATTGGTGATGAAGATCAGGGTGTCGCACCCTGCTTCGATGGCTTCGTCGACGGCGTACTGGATCAACGGCCGATCAATGATCGGCAGCATTTCCTTGGGAACGGTCTTGGTCGCGGGAAGAAAGCGCGTCCCCAGTCCTGCGACCGGGAACACCGCCTTGCGGATACGCTTTTGGGTCACTGCCTGTTGGCCTCTCGTGCCGGAAAGGGCACCACATTAGCGGACTCGACGTGATTTTCTTGTTGCAGCGGCGAGAACTCCGGCATGGTCGCGAACAGGATGCTGTTGATCGCGTCGGTGTCGTAGTTGGCAATCGCCTCACGCAGGCGCGGCACGTTGCCCAGCACCTGGTCACGCGCAAACGTCCGCACCCCGGCTTCCAGGATCTTCGGATGCGCGGTGGGACGGTAGTCCTCGTCGGAATAGAACAGGGTCTCGTGCAGCTTCTCGCCGGGGCGCAGCCCGGTGTAGATGATGGCGATGTCCTTGTACGGCTGCTTGCCGGCCAGGCGGATCATCTGCTCGGCCAGCACCCGGATCGGCACCGGTTCGCCCATGTCCAGGGTGTAGATCGCGCCGTGCGACGCGGAGGCGGCCGCCTGCAGGATCAGCTGGCAGGCCTCGGGGATGGTCATGAAGTAACGCGTGACTTCCGGGTCGGTCACGGTAACCGGGCCGCCCTTGAGAATCTGGTCGCGGAACAGCGGCACCACGCTGCCAGCCGAGGCCAGCACATTGCCGAAGCGCACGGTGACAAAACGGGTCTGGCTGGTCTTCTGGTCCAGGCTCTGGCAGATCATCTCGGCGTAGCGCTTGCTCGCCCCCAGTGCGTTGACCGGGTCCACCGCCTTGTCGGTGGAGATGAACACGAAGTGTTCGATGTGCGCTTCCACGCAGGCCCGCGCCACGGTTTCAGTGGACAGGATGTTGTTGCGCACCGCTTCGCGCAGCTGGCGCTCCAGCACCGGCACCTGCTTGTAAGCGGCGGCGTGGAATACCGCGTCCACCGGCGACAGCGACAGCGCGTGACGGATCACCGCCGGGTCACCGCAGTCGCCCAGCACGGCCTCGACCACCAGTTCCGGGAAGCTGCGCTTGAGCTCGGCCTCGATGGTCAGCAGCAGCAGCTCGCTCATTTCCAGCAGCACGATCCGCCCTGCCCCATGCCGCGCGCACTGGCGGCACAGTTCCGAACCGATCGAGCCGCCGGCACCGGTGACCAGCACCGTGCGCCCCCCCAGCCAGCCGCGGATCAGCGACCAGTCCGGCAGGATCGGCTTGCGCCCGAGCAGGTCTTCGATCGCCACTTCCTTCAGCTCGCCCGGCAACGAATGCCCCAGCAGCACGTCATTGATCTTGGGCACGGTGCGGAACGGCACACCGGTGCTTTCGCAGATGGCCACCACGCGCTGCATGCCGGCCGCGTCCAGCGACGGAATGGCGATGACCAGCAGCTTGGCCGCGGTCTCGCGAACGATCGAAGGTGCGTCATCCAGCGTGCCGAGGATCGGCAGGCCCTGCAGTTTGGCCCCCTGCAGGTGCGGGGCGTCATCGAGCAGGCCCACCGGTTCGAAATCGCCCGAGCGGCGCAGGTCGCGGACCAGCGCCTCGGCGGCCTGGCCGGCCCCCAGAATCAGCACGCGGCGGGCGCTGGCATCGGTCTGCAGCGACTGGTAGTCCTTCCACGCGCGATACAGCAGGCGCGGCGCACCCAGCAGCGCGGACAGCGCAAACGGGTAGATCACCAGCACCGACATCGGCACGCCGGCAAAACGCTTGTAGGCCAGCACCACCACGATGGCGAGCAGGCCGATGAAACTCGCTTTGAAGATGTGCAGCAGGTCGGCCACGCTGGCGAACCGCCACAGGCCGCGATACAGACCGACGCGCCAGAACACGATGGCCTGGAGGACCAGCACCAGCGAGGTGTCCACATTCCACAGCGGCAGCGACGGTGCCTCGGCCAACATCGAGTAGCGGCCGGCGTGCAGCAGCTGCCAGCAGGCCCAGACCATGAACAGGTCGTGCACCACAATGGCGGCGCGCGGAAGCAGACTGGTGAAACGGTCCTGCCAAGGCGTCATAAAATCAAGCAATCCTGTTAGTAGCGCATTCCCTTGCGCAGGAGTAGCCAAAGACCGGTTGCGAGGACCAACCACGCGACGGCCACGGCAGCCTCCCACCTCGGCTGCAAATTCGTGCAAGCATTAAACACTGTAATACTGAACAGACCAAAAACAAAGTACATTCCGGTCACAAAAGTGTGGCTTCTGCCACTTTTGACCGCGCGCTGATACAGGTGCTGGGTGTGGGGTTCCATCCAGCGCTGTCCCGAAAGCATGCGGGACAACAGCGTGAAGCCCGCGTCCACGAGGAAGGCGGTCAGCGGCACCAGCAGCAGCAACCAGGAGATATCGGTGGCCACGCTGCCCAGGCAGACCAGCGCGGCAATCGCGTAGCCCAGCGCGCCACTGCCGACGTCGCCCATGAAGATGCGGCCGCGGGGGAAGTTGAACGGCAGGAAACCCAGGCAGGCCGCGGCCAGCACCGCCCCGACCAGGGCCAGCGGGCCGGGCAGCACGCAGGCAAAGGCCACGCCGGCCAGCACCGCCTGGGTGGTGGCGATGCCGTTGATCCCATCCATGAAGTTCCAGATGTTGATCAATGACGTGGTGAACAGCAGCGCCAGCAGTGCCTGCTGGGGGTTGTGCGTGGCCTGCCAGACCAGCCCCGCCACCAGCGCGGCTGCGACCACATGGACCAGCAGACGGCGGACTGCCGGCAGCGGACGGTGGTCGTCCCACCAGCCAATGCCTGCCACCAGGACCAGGCCCAGGCTGAATACCGCCAGGGTCGCCCAGGCTTCGGGCCACCGCAGCGCGGCGACCGCCGCCGCCAGCAACAGGGTCAGCACGATGGCAATGCCACCGCCGCGCGGGGTCGCCACCACGTGGCTGCGCCGCTCGCCAGGCTGGTCCATCAGGTTGCGCCGCAACGCGTAATGGCGCGCACCCCAGGTGAGCGCCGCCGAGGTCGCCAGCACCGCCAGCAACCCCAGCCCGCCGATCAGGGCCATGGCTCAGAGCACCGCGTAGTTCAGCAGCGGCTTGACCGTGCCCCACTCTTTGCAGCTGGGGCATTGCCAGTGGTGAGTGCGCGCGCCGAAGCCACAGCGGGTGCAGCGGTAGGCCGGGTTGCGGACCAGCAGCTGGTCGGTGATGTGCTTGAGGTCGTGCAGGGTGGCGGTCGAGTCTGCGCCTTCGGCCAGGGTCAGGTCGATCAGGGCGGACTCGCCACGCACCGACGGACGGTCCTTCAGCTGGCGGCCCAGGTAGGCACGCGCCGGCGCGACACCCTCCTGCTCTTCCATCAGCTGGGTCAGGGCCAGCACCGGGGCGATGCCGCGGTAGTGTTCGGTCATTTCCGACAGGAATGCACGCGCACCGCCCAGGTCACCCACCTTGCGGTAGTTCTGCATCAACGGCTGCAGCACTTCGGGCAGATACTCGGGGTCGTTGCGCGCGGCGCGCTCGAACGCACGCACCGCAGCCTCGGCATTGCCTGAATCGGTTTCCAGACGGCCTTCGATGATGCCGGCGCGCACCGACATGGCGTCCGCCTGGTAGGCACGGGCGATGGCCGCCCTCGCCTCGTCGATCTTGCCGGCACCGCGATAGCGTTCGGCCAGCTCACACTCGAACTGCCCGACCAGCTTGCCCATGGGCTCACCGGTGACTTCTTCGTAGCGGGTAGCGTTGTCGATCGCCTTTTCCCAGTCGCGCTCGGCCTGGTAGATGCCGATCAGGTGCTTGAGCGCCTGC
The DNA here is from genome assembly GCA_002387845.1 of Stenotrophomonas maltophilia. Taxonomy (GTDB): domain Bacteria; phylum Pseudomonadota; class Gammaproteobacteria; order Xanthomonadales; family Xanthomonadaceae; genus Stenotrophomonas; species Stenotrophomonas maltophilia_AG. The sequence continues at coordinate 103,104 of DGLB01000049.1, forward strand.
GGGGCGCGCTGGTCGATCTGCGCCAGCTCGGTGAACACGGTTTCGGCGCGGTCCAGCAGGCCGGACTTCATGTAGTCCTCGCCCAGCGCCAGCAGCGCCTGCACCCGCTGTGCGTCGCTCAGGTCGGTGCGGTTGACCAGCCCCTGGTGCAGCCGGATGGCGCGGTCGACTTCACCACGGCGGCGGAACAGATGCCCCAGCGCGACCTGCGTCTCGAAGGTTTCCTTGTCCAGCTCGGCGATATGCAGGAACAGCTCGATGGCCTTGTCCGGCTGCTCGTTGAGCAGGTAGTTCAGGCCACGGAAGTACGTGCTGGACAGCCGGCTGACCTGGTTGTCGCCATGGCGCTGACCACCGCGCCGGCCCACCACCCAGCCAGAGACCGCTGCCAGCGGCAGGAACAGGAAAAACCAGAACCACTCGGAGACGAATTCCATCGGCGCTCAGCGTCCGTCAAAAGAAGAAGTAGAGGGTGCAACCGGCGCGGCCGGCGTGGCCGGGACCGCTTTCTGCGCTTTGCGCAGCTTTGAATACAACGGAATGACCATGCCCACCAGCACCAGCCCGGCACCGATCAACACGCCGGCCAACAGGGCCACGGTGATCGCCAACCCGGTGCTGGCATGGATCTGGGTAAAACCCAGCTTGAGGGTCATTTCCTGCGAATTGAGGGCACCGACAATGAGCCCGGCGACCAGGACGGCCAACAGGATCAACAGACGTGCGATTTTCATGCGGCAGCTCCCATTCCGTTAGGGACCAAGAGTAGCGGACCGGCGGTCCGCTCTACCAGCCTGCGGCGTGGCAGACGTGCAGACTCAGGCGGGATCGCCTTCCAGCGGGACCACGGCGCTGACGCGCTCGCGCAGTTCCTTGCCCGGCTTGAAATGCGGGACATGCTTGCCCGGCAGTGCGACCGATTCACCGGTCTTGGGGTTACGGCCCAACCTGGGCGGACGGTAATGCAGCGAGAAACTGCCGAACCCACGGATCTCGATTCGATCACCGCCGGCCAGCGAGCCCCCCATCATTTCCAGCAACGACTTTACCGCCAGATCGACATCGTCCGACTTCAAATGCGCCTGTCGGCGCGCCAGGATTTCGATCAGCTCGGATTTGGTCATTGCGGACTCGCTTCGAGGGATTCCAACCCTGAAACGGCCCGGACAGAAGTCCGGGCCGCTCAGGAAACTACTGTAACGGGTAAGGCCGATTACTCGGACTTGTTACCGTTCAGCTGTGCACGCAGCAGCGCGCCGAGCTGGGTGGTGCCGCCCGAAGCGGACTGGTATTCCTCCAGCACTTCGCGCATTTCGGCGTCGTCCTTGGCCTTGATCGACAGCTGCAGGGTGCGGCCCTTGCGGTCCATGCCCACGAACTTGGCTTCGACCTTGTCGCCGACCTTCAGGAACTGGGTCGCATCGTCAACGCGCTCGTTGGCAACGTCGCGAGCCGACACATAGCCTTCGATGCCGTCAGCCAGTTCGATGGTTGCGCCCTTGGCGTCCACTTCCTTGACCACGCCTTCGACCTTCGAACCCTTCGGGTTGGCAGCCATGTACTG
>DGLB01000049.1:104675-108830 GCA_002387845.1 Stenotrophomonas maltophilia
CCGAACGGATCCTGCTCCAGCTGCTTGACGCCCAGGCTGATGCGCTCGCGCTCCGGATCGACGGCCAGGACGACGGCGTCCAGGTTGTCGCCCTTCTTGAAGTTGCGGACCACGTCTTCGCCGGTGGTGTTCCAGCTGATGTCGGACAGGTGCACCAGGCCGTCGATACCGCCGTCCAGGCCGATGAAGATGCCGAAGTCGGTGATCGACTTGATCTGGCCCGACACCTTGTCGCCCTTCTTGTGGATGGCAGCGAAGGTTTCCCACGGATTGGCGGCAACCTGCTTCATGCCCAGCGAGATGCGGCGACGCTCTTCGTCGACGTCCAGCACCATCACTTCGACTTCGTCACCGACCTGCACAACCTTGGACGGGTTGACGTTCTTGTTGGTCCAATCCATTTCCGAAACGTGCACCAGGCCTTCCACGCCCGGCTCGATCTCGACGAACGCGCCGTAATCGGTCACGTTGGAGACCTTGCCGAACACGCGGCTGTTGGCCGGGTAACGACGGGCGATGTTGTCCCACGGATCTTCGCCCAGCTGCTTCAGGCCCAGCGAAACGCGGTTGCGCTCGCGGTCGAACTTCAGCACGCGCACGTCCAGCTCGTCGCCGACGTTCACGACTTCGGACGGATGGCGCACGCGCTTCCATGCCATGTCGGTGATGTGCAGCAGGCCGTCGATACCACCCAGGTCCACGAACGCGCCGTAGTCGGTCAGGTTCTTGACGACACCCTTCAGGATGGCGCCTTCCTGCAGCTTGTCCATCAGCTGCTCGCGCTCTTCCGAGTGCTCGCTTTCGACGACAGCGCGGCGCGACACCACGACGTTGTTACGCTTGCGGTCCAGCTTGATGAGCTTGAATTCCAGCTCCTTGCCTTCCAGGTAGGCCGGATCGCGCACCGGGCGCACATCGACCAGGGAACCCGGCAGGAACGCGCGGACATCCTTGATGTCCACGGTGAAACCACCCTTCACCTTGCCGCTGATGCGACCGGTGATGGTTTCGTTCTTTTCCAACGCTTCTTCCAGCTCGTCCCACACCATCGCGCGCTTTGCCTTCTCGCGCGACAGGACGGTTTCACCGAAGCCGTTTTCGATCGAGTCAAGGGCAACCTTGACCAGGTCGCCTTCGGCGACGTCGATTTCGCCAGCGTCGTTACGGAACTGCTCGATCGGCACGATGCCTTCAGACTTCAGGCCAGCGTTGATCACCACCACGTCGCCGCGGACTTCCACGACGGTACCGGTGACGATGGCGCCCGGCTTCAGCTTGGCCAGATTGGCCTGGCTGGCTTCGAACAGTTCGGCAAATGATTCGGTCATTAGATTTACTCTGTTGGACACATGGGCATGGGTTCCCATCAAGGGTTCCCTTTTACTGCCCGCCTGTTGGTCGACCCCGGAAACGCAGGTCGTGTGTTAAGTAGGAAAACCGCCACGCATCATTGCGGGACGGAGCTTGTGTTGCCTTGCGATGGTGCGACTACCGTCGTTGAACTGACGGCCTCCTTACAACGGATCAGGCACCCGAAACCGGAAGCAGATCCAGAACCCTGGCAACGACTTCGTCGATGCCGATTCCACTGGTGTCGATGACGACGGCATCGTCTGCCGGCTTCAGGGGTGCCACTGTGCGCTGTGCATCACGGGCGTCGCGGGCCATGATCTCGCGCAGGAGGTCATTAAAGTTAACAGAAACCCCCTTGTCTTTCAACTGGTTATGCCGGCGCTCCGCGCGCTCCTCGGCACTCGCAGTCAGGAAGACCTTGAACGGGGCGTCCGGGAAGATCACCGTGCCCATGTCGCGGCCATCGGCGACCAGGCCCGGCTCGACCCTGAATGCGCGCTGGCGTTCTTTCAGCGCGGACCGGACCTCCGGGATGGCGGCGATGGCCGAGGCCAGGGCGCCGGTGGTCTCCAGGCGCAGTTCGTCGGTGGCGTCGGTCTCATTGACCATGACACGCAGCGCCCCATCGGCGGTTTCGACGAAGCGGACCTTGGTATCAAAGGTGCAGCGGACCAGCGCCGAGGCATCGGAGGTATCGATGTCGGCCCAGCTGGCGGCCACGCCCACGGCGCGGTACAGCGCCCCCGAATCCAGGTAATGCCAGCCCAGCCGCCGTGCGACAATACGGCTGACGGTGCCCTTGCCAGCCCCGGAAGGGCCGTCGATGGTAAGCACGGGGGGATGCGGATTCATGGGTTTCCCAGTGTGATGGACCCCCCATTCTAGCCCCTGCCCGACCCCCGCCGAGACCTTTTTGGTGCAACCACTTGAAAGGATGGAGAAAAGGCCGGTAGAATGGCGGGCTTGAACGAGCGTCACCTGCCGATTGTCATCTGCATATCGCGGCCGCGCTCCACCCGAATCCACGTTTACGCCGAGGTATGCAATGAAAGTCCTGTCCTCTTTGAAGTCGGCCAAGGCCCGTCACCGCGACTGCAAGGTCGTCCGTCGTCGCGGCAAGATCTTCGTGATCTGCAAGTCGAACCCGCGCTTCAAGGCTCGCCAGCGCTGAGCCCTGGGCGGGTCACGGCCATCGGTCGCGGCCTACCTGAATGAAAAACCGCCTCCGGGCGGTTTTTTATTGCCGTTTTTTGTTGTAATCGCAGTTCTTGACCACTGGGGAGTAGATCGAGATGAAGCGTTACCTGTCCACCCTGCCGTTGCTTGCCCTGCTGGCCTGTGCCAGCGCCCACGCCGACACCCTGCTGATCGACCGCACCAAGGAGCAGCCTGCTGCGATGGTGCCGGTGCGCGGCCAGACTGCCAGCCAGGTGCTGGCCACCTTCGGCGAGCCGAGCGAGAAGCTGGAGCCGCGAGGCGGCCAGAAGCGCCAGTGGCCGACCATCAACCGTTGGGTCTACCCGCAGTTCACCGTCTACTTTGAAAGGGCGAAGGTGATCGACGTGGTGGCCAACAAGGCCAGTGCCGGGGAAGTCGGTCCCAAGCCGCCGATCCGCTGACCCTTTACTGCCCGCGCCCACGCGCGGGCGATTACACCGAGACCATGAACGAACAGCTCCGCTTTCCTGCCGAATGGGAATCCCAGTCGGCCATCCTGATCGCCTGGCCCCACGCCGACACCGACTGGGCTGACCGCCTGGCCGACGTGGAAGAAACCTACATCGCGCTGGTGGCGGCGATCACCCGCTTCCAGCCGGTGCTGATCATCGTGGCCGACGATGACCTGGAAGCCTATGCGGACGCGCGCCTGCGCTCGAACCGCATCGACATGGAGCGCGTGCGTTTCGTCACCGCGCAGTACGACGACACCTGGCTGCGCGATTCAGGCCCGATCACCCTGCGTCGCGCCGACGGCGGCTTCCGCCTGCTGGACTTCCGCTTCACCGGTTGGGGCGGCAAGTTCGAGGCGAGCCTGGACGACCAGCTGGTGGGCGTGCTGCACGCGCAGGGCCTGTTCGCCAATGCCGAGCTGCAAAGCATTCCGTTCGCACTGGAAGGCGGCGGCATCGAAACCGACGGCGAAGGCACCCTGCTGACCACCTGGCAGTGCCTGCACGAGCGCCACCCGGACCGTGACCGCGCCTCGCTCAGCGCGGACATGGCCACCTGGCTGGCGCAGGACCGGGTGCTGTGGCTGGACCACGGTTACCTGGAAGGCGACGACACCGACGCGCACATCGACACCCTGGCGCGCTTCGCCTCGCCGGACAGCATCGTCTACCAGGCCTGCGATGACAGCACCGATTCGCACTACGCCGAACTGCAGGCGATGGGCAACGAACTGGCCGCGCTGCGCACCACTGCCGGCCAGCCGTACCGCCTGTTCCCGCTGCCGTGGGCACGCCCGGTGATCGACGAAGGTCGCCGTCTGGCGGCGTCGTACGCGAACTACCTGATCCTCAACGGTGCGGTGCTGATGCCGGCCTACGGCGACGAAGCCGACAACGCCGCCCGCGACGTGCTGGCCCAGGCCTACCCGGACCGCGAGGTCGTGCAGGTCCCCTGCCGCTCGCTGATCTGGCAGAACGGCAGCCTGCACTGCATCACCATGCAGTTGCCTGCGGGTGTGCTGGCCGCGTAAAGCATGCATGTCCGCATTCGACAGTTTCCCTGACGCCGGGCTTTGCCCGGCGTTTTTGGTTCTGGGCGAACAGCCGGTGGTTCATCGGTTTCCGTGTTTGG
>DGLB01000049.1:108990-148430 GCA_002387845.1 Stenotrophomonas maltophilia
GACAGTTGGCCGGTGGCCATGGAAAATCGAAAGCACCTGGCCGTGGCATTTCCCATGGCCACCGACCACGTTTCGAGGGGCCGGCGGGTGGGGGGTACGGGACCGTGAAGGCACATGGATGTGCCGCCCGAGCCTAACGGGAGATTTTTGGCGTGTCCCGTACCCCCCACCCGCCGGCCCCAGACACGTAGACCTGCAGCCGAGGGCTTTTCGCCCAGATCCACCCGCAGCCGGGCAACGCCCGGCGACACGCAGCCCGTGCAATCCCGGCTGTTGGCGCGCATTCAACGACCGACACACGATGCCGACGCATCCGCGATAAACTGCGTTTTTCTGCCCGCAGGACCCGCATCCAGATGAGCCCACGTCACCCCCTTACCGTCGCCCTGATCCAGGAGCGCAACCATGGCGATGCCGAGGCCAACCTGGCTGTGATCGAAACGCGCGTGGCGGAAGCGGCTGCGCAGGGAGCCAAGCTTGTGCTGCTGCAGGAGCTGCATAACGGCGCGTACTTCTGCCAGCATGAATCGGTGGACGAGTTCGACCTGGCCGAGCCGATTCCCGGCCCCAGCACCGAACGCCTCGGCGCGCTCGCCAAAAAGCATGGCGTGGTCATCGTCGGCTCGCTGTTCGAGCGCCGCGCCGCCGGCCTGTACCACAACACCGCCGTGGTGTTCGAGAAGGACGGCACCCTGCTCGGCAAGTATCGCAAGATGCACATTCCGGATGATCCGGGCTTCTACGAGAAGTTCTACTTCACCCCCGGCGACATCGGCTTCAAGCCCATCGATACCTCGGTGGGTCGCCTGGGCGTGCTCGTCTGCTGGGACCAGTGGTACCCCGAAGCGGCCCGCCTGATGGCGCTGGCCGGGGCCGAGCTGCTGCTCTACCCCACCGCCATCGGCTGGGATCCGGATGACCAGCAGGACGAACAGAACCGCCAGCGCGATGCGTGGGTGCTCAGCCACCGCGGTCATGCCGTGGCCAACGGCGTGCCCGTGCTCAGCTGCAACCGCGTCGGCCACGAGCCCTCGCCGCTGGGCGCTTCCGGCATCCAGTTCTGGGGCAACAGCCACGTGCTCGGTCCGCAGGGCGAGTTCATCGCCGAAGCCGGTGGCGATGCCACCGTACTGGTCTGCGAGGTCGACCTGCAGCGCAGCGAACACGTGCGCCGCATCTGGCCGTTCCTGCGTGACCGCCGCATCGACGCCTACGGCGACCTGCTCAAGCGCTACATCGACTGAACCCACAGGACCCCTGCCCCGTGACCGTGCACCTGCGCGACGCCCGCGACGAGGATATCGTCGCCATCACCGCCATCTATGCGGTGGAAGTCACCGACTTCGTCAACACCTACGAGTACGAAGTCCCCGACGCCACCGAGATGCGGCGGCGCATGCACGACATCGTCGGCCGCGGTTTCCCGTACATCGTCGCCATCGTCGACGACCAGGTCGCCGGCTATGCCTACGCCAATACCTACCGCGCGCGCATCGCCTACCAGTGGACCGTGGAAAACTCGGTCTACGTCGATGCCGCCTTCCAGGGCCGTGGTGTCGGCACCGCGCTGATGCAGGGGCTGATCGACGCCTGCGTCGCGCGCGGCTACCGGCAGATGGTGGCGGTGATCGGGGAACCTTCCAACACTGCCTCGATCAAACTGCACGAACGCTTCGGCTTCCATCTGGTCGGCGTGTTCCGTGGCCTCGGCCGTAAACACGGCCGCTGGCTGGATACCGTGCAGATGCAGCGCGCGCTCGGCGATGGTGCCGACAGCGCCCCCTCCAATGAATGACCCAATGACCGACATTACAACGCAAGACAGTGGCGACAGCCTGTTCGCCGGGCAACCGGTCAAGGTGGTCGAACGCGACGGCGTGCGCTACACCCTGCTCGGCACCGCGCACGTGTCACAAGCCAGCGTGGACGCCGTTGAAAAAGCCATCGACAGCGGCCGCTTCGACGCCGTGGCGGTGGAACTGGATCCGCAGCGCCTGCAGGCGCTGACCAACCCGGACGCGCTGGCCAAGCTGGACCTGATCGAGGTGATCCGCAAAGGGCGCGTCGCCCTGTTCGCCGCCAACCTCGCCCTGGCCGCCTACCAGCGCCGCCTGGCCGAGCAGCTGGGCATCGAACCCGGTGCCGAACTCAAGCGTGCGGTTGGCCTGGCCAATGAACGCAACCTGCCGGTGCACCTGATCGACCGCGAGGTCGGCCTGACCTTCAAGCGCGCGTCGCAGCGGCTGGGCTTCTTCGGCAAGATCAAGCTGGTGATGGGCCTGGGCGCTGGCCTGTTCGCGTCGGACGACGTTGGCGAAGACGAAATCGAGAAGCTCAAGCAGGGCGACATGCTCGAAGCCAGCTTTGGTGAGTTCGCCAGCGAAAGCCCGGAGCTGTACGAAACCATCATCGGCGAGCGCGACCGCTACATGGCCACGCGCCTGCGCGAAACGCATGACCCGGCGCAGCGTGAAGTACTGGCCGTGGTCGGTGCCGGCCACCTGGCCGGGCTGGCGAAGTATCTGGAAAGCGATACCGAGGCTCCCGGCCCGCTGCGCGAATCACTGGAAGCGGTACCGCCGAAGCGCAACATTCCGTGGTTCACGCTGGGCATCCTGGCGATCGTGCTGGCCGGCATCGTCGTCGGCTTCTATCGCGGCGGCCTGGGTATGGGCACCGAACTGCTGGCGGTGTGGGCGATGTACACCGGCGGTCTGGCTGGGCTGGGCTGCCTGCTGGCCGGCAGCCATCCGCTGAGCATCCTCACGGCCATCGTGGTCGCGCCGTTCAAGCCGTTCCGGCTGAGCATTCCGACCGGGGCGTTTGCGGCGCTGGTGGAAACGCGGCTGCGCAAGCCGGCGTATGAGGATTTCCTCAAGCTGCGCGATGACGCGCAGACGCTGAAGGGCTGGTACCGCAACCGCGTAACGCGCGTGGTGCTGACCTTCATGCTGACCAACATCGGCAGCATGCTCGGGTTGTGGCTGACCGGCTTCAAGGTGTGGCATACGGTCGGGTGATCCCGACCGTTCATCCGTGCGAACGTTGCCGGACCGCCTGGGCCGGCCAACGGCCGGCCCTCCGGATGATTGATCAGGCGGGTTCGATCACTTCCTCGCTGCCCTTCGGTGGCAAGCCGCGCGCCCGGCGGATGATCCGGGCGGTGGCGCTGGCCATGTCGTCCAGCATCGCGTAGATGGTCGGCAGGAACAGCAGGCTGACCACCGTGGAGAACGCCAGGCCGCCGGCGATCGCGCGCGCCATCGGGTAGTACGGCGGACCATCGCCCAGCAGCTGCGTGTCGGTCAGCGAGATCGGAATCATCGCCAGGATCGCCGTGCCCATGGTCATCATGATCGGGCGCAGACGCTCGCGCGAGCCTTCCACCAGCGCCATCGTCCGGCCCATGCCACGCCGTCGCAGGTTGTTGATGTGCTCGATCATCACAATGCCGTTGTTCACCACCACCCCCATCAGCACCAGGATGCCGATGAAGGACATGATCCCGAACGACGTGCCGGTGATCCAGAACAGCCAGAACACTCCGAAGATCGAGAACAGCACGCCGCTCATGATCGCCGCCGGGAACAGCAATGACTCGAACACGGCCGCCATCACCACGTAGATCATGACCAGCGCGATGATCAGATTGAACATCATCTGCTGCATCGCTTCGTTGTCGTCGCCGTAGTCGCCGCCGTCGAAGGTGAAGTTGTACCCGGCCGGGAAATTCATCGGCTTCAGGATCTCCTCCATGGCCTTGCGGCCTTCCGGCGCGGTGACCTTCTCGGCCAGGTTGGCCTTGATGGTCAGCGTGGTCTGGCGGTTGGTGCGCCCGACCCGGGTAGCGGACGGCTTGATGCTCACGTCCACCAGGCTCAACAGCGGCACCGATCGGCCGTCCCCGGTACGCACGGTGAAGCTGGCCAGGTCTTCCGGGCTGCTCTCCTCGGCTCCGGCAAAGCGCACCCACACCGGCACCTCGCTGTCGCCGCGACGGAACTCGCGCAGCGGTGCGCCGCGCAGGGCCAGGCCGACGAAGCTCGCCACCTGTTCGGCATTGAAGCCGAAGGCCGCCGCGCGCTCGCGGTCAACGTGGATGGACAGCTCGCTGCCCTTTTCGCCGTTGTCGATGCGCACATCGCGCAGTTCCTTGCGCTGCGCCAGCAGCGGCACCACTTCCTCGCCGATCTCCTGCAGCATCTGGGTGGAATCGCCCACCAGCTGCACCTGCACACCCTGGTTGCCACCGCCGCCGCCACCATCGCCGCCCTGGTTGCCGACGATGTAATCGGCGCGTGCCGAGCGTGGCAGGCCCTTGCGCAGGCTTTCCTGCACCGCCGCCATGTTCTTCGCGTGCTTCTCGTCCAGCGTGACGATGGTGCTGCTGCCTTCCTGTTCGCTGTACCAGGAGTACACCTGGGTGATGTGCAGCTTCTCGCGGTTCTGGTCCAGGTACTGTTCAACCCGCGCGACTTCATCGGACATCTGCGCGCGCGTGTAGGCCCCCTTCCAGTTGTAACCGATGAACACGTCCTGGCCGCCCTCGCCCCCGAACATGTCGATCTTGGTCAGCTTCATCGGCACGAAGCTGACCAGCACCACCATGATGATGCCGAACACGCTCCAGCCGCGGTGCTCCAGCGTCCACTGCAGGAGCTGCGCATAGCGCCGCTGCAGGCGCGCGATCACGCCGGTCTGCGAATGCACCAGCTTGGGCGTCTGCATCCGCGCCGACAGCATCGGAATCAGGCTGACGGCCACCAGCCAGGACGCCAGCAGCGACACCGAGATGGTGATCGCGATCTGCGCCATGAAGATGCTGATGTTGTTGGTCTCGCCGAACAGGTTCGGCACGAACACGATGCAGTGGCACAGGGTGCCGGCGCTGAGCGCGATGGCCACGTTGCGGGTGCCGATGATCGAGGCCAGGCGCGGCTGGTCGGGCATGCGCTCGCGTTCCTGGTAGATGCTTTCCACCACCACCACGGCGTTGTCCACCAGCATGCCGACCGCCAGCAGCAGGCCCATCATGGTCAGGATGTTCAGGGTCACGCCGGCGAAGTACATGAAGCCCAGGGTGATCACGAAACAGATCGGGATCGCCAGCGTCACCATCAGCGTGGAGGGCCAGTGGCGCAGGAAGAAGAACAGTACCGTCACCGACAGCAGCAGGCCGACCGCACCGGCTTCGGCCAGCTCCAGCAGCGAGGACGTGACCGTCTTGCCCTGGTTGTTGATGACCTTGATGTTCACGTCGCGCATCGAGGGCTGGCCGCGGATCGACTCCACCTCGGCCAGCGCCGCGCGCGACACTTCCACCAGATTGGCGCTGCGCTCCTTGTAGATGTCCAGGCCCACCGCCGGGTTGCCATCCAGACGCCGGCCGTAAGGCATGCGGCTCGGCTTGAGCCGGATGTCGGCGATGTCGCCCAGGCGCAGGCCCTTGGTATCGATCACCAGATCGCGCAGCTCCTGCAGGTCGGTGATCTCGCCGACCGGTTGGATCCGCACGCGCTGGCCGTTGTCGTCGATCTGCCCGGCCGAGATGGAGAAGTTCAGCGCGCGCAGGCGCTCGCTGAGCTCATTGATGCTCAGGTTGTGCGCAGTGAGGCGGTCGGCATCGATCGCGATCTCGACCTCGTTCGGCGGCGCGCCGGAGATTTCGACGCGTGCCACGCCCGGTATCCGCTCGATGCGCCGCTTGAACTCGCGGTCGAGCATGTCGTACGCACCGGTGAGGTCGCTGGTACTGGCCAGGCGTACCTTGAGCACCGGCTCGTCACTGCTGGACCACTTGAACACGTTGTAACGCTGCAGATCGTCGGGCAGGTCGGTCCGGATCGCGTCGATGCGCTCCCGCGCGTCCGAGGCCGCGATGGCGATGTCGCGGTCCCAGTCGGTGAACTCGATGAAGATCGAGGCCCCTTCCGAGGTCGCCTGCGAGCGCATGCGCTTGATCCCGGTCATCGTGGCCAGCGCTTCCTCGGTCGGCCGGATGATGGTGCGCTCGACTTCTTCCGGGGTCGAGCCGGTATACGGCACCTGCACGAACAGGAACGGTGCGGAGATGTCCGGCAGCGCCTCCAGCGGCAGCCGGAACGCGGCGATCAGCCCCACCACCACCAGTGAGACGAAGCACATGATGGTGGTGATGGGACGGCGGATGGAGAACTCGGCGACACTCATGCCGGCTCCTGTGCGGGTTCGCCGCCGTCGGTGGGTTCAGCGGCGTGGGCGTGCTGGCGACCGCGTTCGCGGTAGTACGCATCGCCACGACGGTCCAGCAGGTCGTACACCACCGGAATCACCAGCAGGGTCAGCAGGGTGGACACCAGCAGGCCGCCGATCACGGTGATCGCCATCGGCGAACGCACTTCCGCGCCCTCGCCCATCGCCACCGCCAGCGGCAGGAAGCCGAACAGCGTGCACAGCGTGGTCATGATGATCGGGCGCAGGCGCGAGCGTGCGCCTTCCACCAGCGCTTCGTGCTTGGCCACGCCGGCCTCGCGCAGCTGGTTGACCTTGTCGATCAGGATGATCGCGTTTTTTGTCACCAGCCCCACCAGCAGGATCAAGCCGATGAACACCACCACCGAGATCGGCTTGCCGGTCAGCATCAGCGCCAGGATCGCGCCGACCAGGGCCAGCGGAATGGTGAACAGAATGACGAACGGGTGCAGCAGCGATTCGAACTGCGAAGCCATCACCAGGTAGACCAGGAAGATCGCCAGGCCGAAGGCGAAGATCAGCGAGCGCGCCGATTCGGCCAGTTCCTCGCCCTGCCCGCCAATGTGCATGCCCACGCCAGCCCCCAGCGGCTGTTCGGCGACCATGGCCTGCACTTCGCGCACTGCGCCGCCCAGGTCGATATCGCGCAGGTTGGCCGACACCACGGCAACCCGGGTCTGGTCGGCACGATGGATCTCGCTCGGACCGTTGGTCGCGACCACTTCCGCCACCGCATCCAGGGTGACCGGGCGGGCACTGCCGGGATTGACGATCAGGCGGCGGATGCTTTCCACACTGGCACGGTCACCTTCCTGCGCCCGCACCAGCACGTCGATCTTGCGGTCACGGAAGCTGTAGCGCGTGGCCACGTCACCGCGCACCTTCTTGACCACCACGTCGGCGATCTGGCGGGTGGTCAGGCCCAGCGCACCGGCGCGTTCCTGGTCGAAGCGGATCTGGATTTCCGGGAAGCCCTCTTCCACCGTCGATTTGACGTCGGCGTAATGCGGGTTGTTGCGCAGCATCGCCGCCAGCGCCTGTCCGGCACGCTCGAGCGTGGCCATGTCCTGTCCGCGCAGTTCCACTTCCAGCGGCGTGGAGAAGCTGAACAGTGCCGGGCGGGCGAAGTCGACCTGCACGCCGGGGTGGCCCTGCATCGACGCACGCAGGCGTTCGGTGATCGCCGCTTCGGTCTTCGCGTCGCCGCCACCGGCCATCACCACGGTCAGCTTGCCGATGTTCTCGCCGCTTTCGGTGGGGTTGGCGTCGAGACGCGTACCGCTGCCACTGACGCCATACAGCGAGGCGATGCTGTCGTCCTTGGCGTGTGCCAGCTGCAGCTCACGGACCAGCGCGTCGGTCTGCTTGAGCGGGGTTCCCGCCGGCAGCTTGGCGGTCATTTCGAACCGGTCCTGGGCCAGCTGTGGAATCAGGTCCGCGCCCAGCATCGGCACCAGCGCCATGGTGGCGACGAAGGCCAGCGCGGCCAGTCCCAGCACCTTGCCCGGATGGGCCAGTGCACTGGGCAGCAGTTTCAGGTAACCGCGTTCCGCGCCGGCGTACGGCTTCATCGCCAGATCGCTGGCCTTGCGCATGACCGGGCCGACCACAGCGGTGATGCCACGCCACAGCTTGACCACCCCCCAGGCGACACCGAACACGCTCCAGCGCACCAGCGCGCCCAGACCACGGCGGCTGCCGGCGACCGGCTTCAGCCAACGACTCTGCGGCTGCCACGTGGCATGCGCCGGCTCTTCCGGGAACGCCAGCGGCGGACGGCCCTTCAGCGAGCTCAGCATCGGGATCAGGGTCATCGCCACCAGCAGCGAGATCGCGATCGCGATCGCCACGGTCAGCGCCTGGTCGCGGAACAGCTGGCCGGCAATGCCATCCACGAACACCAGCGGCAGGAACACGGCGATGGTGGTCAGGGTGGAGGCAACGACCGCCATGCTCACTTCGCGGGTGCCGGCAATGGCCGCCTGCAGAATGCCCAGGCCGCGCTCACGCGCCTTGGCGATGCTCTCCAGCACCACGATCGAGTCGTCCACCACCAGGCCGGTGGCCAGCGCCAGTCCGCCCAGCGACATCACGTTCAAGCTCAGGCCGAGCTGGCCCATGAAGAAGAACGTGGTGATGATCGAGACCGGCAGCGACAGGCTGATCACGAACGTGCTCCAGCCATCGCGCAGGAACAGGAAGATGATCAGGATCGCCAGCAGGCCGCCGATCACCGCATCCTTCTTGACGTCGCTGATCGCGTGCTCGATGAAGCGCGACTGGTCTTCAATCGTGGTCAGTTCGGCATCGCCGGGGATCTGCGCCTTGATCTGCTCCAGGCGCGTGCGCAGCGCCGCAGCGGTGGCCACGGTGTTGGCATCGCCTTCCTTGTAGATCGCCAGTTCCACCGCTTCGCGACCGCCCAGGCGGATGATCGCCTCGCGCTCCTTGAAGCCCTGGCGCACCGTGGCGACATCCTTCAGCCGCACCGGCACGCCGTTGGCGATGTTGGTGGAGCTGCTGCTGGACGCACTCTGCGCGGCCGAGGCTGCGGCGATGGCGGCGTCCGAACCGGTCGACGCGGCAATCGCGAACATCTGCTGCATGGCGGCATCGGCCGCGCTGCCGGTACTGCTCTGCGTGGTCACCAGCAGGTTGCGGATGTCTTCCAGGTCGGCGAACTGGTTCACCGTACGCACCAGGAAGCGCTGCGAGCCCTCTTCCAGGCGGCCGCCGGAGATGTTGATGTTCTCTTCCTTGAGCCGCTTGATCACGTTGTCGATCGGCAGGTTGAGCTGGGCCAGCTTCTGCTGGTCAATGTCGACCTGGATCTCGTCCTCCAGACCGCCGCCCACCTTCACCGCGGCCACGCCGGCCACCGGCTCAAGCTTCTTCTTCAGGTCTTCGTCGGCATAGCGGCGCAACGCGGTCAGCTGGCGCACCGCATCGGCATCGGTGGCCGGGTCGGCCTTGGAAGCGATCACCAGGCGCATGATCGGTTCGGTGGACGGATTGAAGCGCAGCAGCACCGGGGCCTTGGCCTCCAGCGGCAGGTTCAGCGCTTCCATCTTGTCGCGCACCTCCAGGCTGGCCTGGTCCATGTTGGTGCCCCAGGCAAACTCCAGCACCACGTCACTCTGGCCGGTGCGCGAAACCGATTTGAGCTTGCGCAGGTTCTTGACCACGCCCACGGCTTCTTCCACCGGTTCGGTGATCAGGGTTTCAATTTCGGTCGGGGCTGCACCGGTGTACTCGGTGCGCACCGTCAGGGTCGGATAGCTCAGGTCCGGCAGCAGGTTGACCTTGAGGTTGCCCAGCGCGATCAGGCCGAACAGCACCAGGGTCAGCATGCACATGAAGATGGTGACGCGGCGGCGGGTGGCGAATTCCACCAGGCCGCCGCCGGTGCCCCGGCCATCATCGGCCGGGCGCGGTTCACTGCCGTGATCATGCCCGGGCGAACTCATTGACGGCTCTCCGCCTTCTTCGGGGCGGCCTTGGCCACGCTGGCGGCCGGCTTTTCGCCGATCACCTGCACCGCGGTGCCGTCACGCAGTGCCACCTTGCCGGCGGTCACCACCTTGTCGCCCACCGCCAGGCCCTCGCGGATTTCCACCCACGGACCCTCGGCATAACCCACCTTGACCGGCACGCGGGCGACCTTGCCGTCGCGCACCCGGAACACCGCCGGGTCACCATCGTCGAGCAGGGCCAGGCGCGGCACCACCAGCGCGTCGGCGCGCTGGTCGTAGTCGATGCGGATGCGGCCGAACATGCCCGGCTGCAGGCCGGCGGCGTCTTCGCCGAAACCACTCACCACACGGAAGGTGCCGCTGCCGGCATCCACCACCGGTGCGATCCGGTCCACGGTGCCGGGGAAGGATTTGCCCGGCAGCGCATCGGCCACCAGGGTGACCGGCTGGCCTGGGCGCAGCGTGGCCAGTTCACGTTCGGGCACGTTGAGCGTCGCTTCCAGCCGCGAGTTGTCGACGATACGGAAGATCGGCGTGTTGATCTGCACGAAGTTGCCGGTCTTGATCGAGCGCGAGGCGATCACCCCGGAAATCGGGGCCACCACCGTGGTGTAGGACAGTTCCAGCGTGGCCAGGCGGTACTGGGCGCGGGCGTTCTCCAGGTCGAAGCGGATCTGGTCGACGTCGGCGGCGCTGACCATCTGCTGGCCGATCAGCTTCTGGGCGCGCTGGAAGTTGTTCTCCAGCTTGCGCATCTGCGCCTCGCTCTGGGCGACGGCCAGGCGCGCACGGTCCGGGTCCAGCCGGACCAGCGGCTGGCCGGCGCGGACCTGCTGGCCTTCCTCGACCAGCACCGCCAGCGCCACGCCGGAGGTCTTGGCCACCACCTGCGACTCGGCGCGCGCCTCCAGCGCGGCGGTGCCGGTGTAGCTCGCCGCCACCGCGCGACGAGTCGCGGCGACGGCCTCCACCGGCACCGCCTCGACGGTCTTTTCAGCCTTCGGGTCCTTGCCCTCGGACGCTTCGGCGGTGCCGGGGGCACCGGCACCGCAGCCGCTCAGGAGCAGGGAAGTGGTGATCAGCAACGCGGCGGCACAGGTTCCGGTGCGGCCGGGCAGGAAAGAAAATCGCGACATCGTCGTGTCCCTGAGGAGATGCGTGAGCAGGTGTGGTAGCAAAGTAATGCACCACGTCACGACAACACCATATCCCAAAGGTCATGGTGACCTCAGTCAGGCTTGAAGACGTTCCGATTTCAGCTAGATGAAAACGCAGGCTATACTCGGGACAGTTCCGTACCCCACGCCGGAACGACCAGAACCCGTATACCGGAAACGACATCATGCGCCCGCAGCCGCTCGCCGCTTGTCTTGCTCTGGCCGTCCTCCTGCCCCTTGGGGTTGCCGCCCAGGCCGCACCTGCTTCTGCTGTACCCGCCCCACCCGCTGCCCCGGCTCCGGCCGCCGCACCGGCCGCCCCTGCCGCTCCCTCCGGGAACTTCGACAACGGGCGCACCCTGGCTTACACCTGCCAGGGCTGCCACGGCATCACCGGCTACAAGAACGCCTACCCCAGCTACCGGGTGCCCAAGATCGGCGGGCAGTCGGCGCAGTACCTGACCCAGGCGTTGACCGAGTACCGCCAGGGCAAGCGCCGGCATCCGACGATGCAGGCGCAGTCGATGAGTTTCAGCGAACAGGAGATCGCCGATCTCGCTGTTTACCTGTCCACCGCCAAATAAGCACGCTCATGACGAAAGCCGCGCCCTTCAAGCGTCACGCCATCGCTCTGTCCGTTGCCCTGCTGCTGGCTGCCTGTTCGCAGTCGCAGGTTGAAAACAGCACGGATTCCGCCGCCGACCCTGGCCATGCCAGTGGCGAACACGGCTCCAGCTCGTCCGCCGGCCTGCCCGCCGGTCGTATTGCCGCCGGTGAGGCGCGTGCCCAGGTCAAGGGCAAGGCGACCAACCAGAGCTGCATCGACTGCCACGGTGCCGACGGCAACAATCCGATCGACCCGACCTATCCGAAGCTGGGTGGGCAGTATGGGGATTACCTGGCGCATGCCCTGCAGGCCTACCGGGCCGGTGATCGCGAGCACGCGCTGATGACCCCGCAGGCCAAGGACCTGAGCGACCAGGATATTGCCGACCTGGCCGCGTATTTCGGTTCGCGGCCCAGCCAGCTGCGGGATCTGCACGGGTTGAAATGACCCCGCGTGGTTCAGGCATCCCGAGGACACGCATGGCGTGTCCCTACGTGGGTGCGCGTTCCGGATCGGCGTAGTGACACGCCATGCGTGTCATCGCGGTGCCTGAACGCAGCCTTCGATCAGCTGTCCAGCTCTTCCCAGCGCTTGTAGGCAGCATCCAGCTCGTTCTGCACGCCAGTCAGCTTCTGCGTGTGCGCGGCCATGTCCGGCGCGCTGCGCTGGTAGAACGCGGGGTCGTTCATCGCGGCGGTCAGCCCCTCCACGTCCTTCTCCAGCTGCTCGATCTTCGCCGGCAGCTGTTCCAGCTCGCGCTGGTCCTTGAAGCTGAGCTTGCGCTTGGCCGGCGTCGCGGCCGCAGCCACGGCGGCAACCGGTGCCGGCGCGGCCGGCTTGGCTGCCACCGGCGCAACCGCCTGCGCGGCCCGCTGTGCGGCATACCGCTGCCAGTCGCTGTAACCGCCGACGTACTCACCCACCACGCCCTCGCCTTCCATCACCATGGTGGAGGTCACCACGTTGTCGAGGAAGTCACGGTCGTGGCTGACCAGCAGCAGGGTGCCGGTGTAGTCGGCCAGCAGCTCTTCCAGCAGCTCCAGCGTTTCCACGTCCAGGTCGTTGGTCGGTTCGTCCATCACCAGCAGGTTGGACGGCTGCGCGAACAGCTTGGCCAGCAGCAGCCGGTTGCGCTCGCCGCCGCTGAGGCGGGTGATCGGCGCACGCGCGCGCTCGGGGGTGAACAGGAAGTCCTGCAGGTAGGCATGCACATGCTTGCGCTTGCCGTTGAACTCGAGGAAATCCCGGCCTTCGGCCACGTTCTCGATCGCGGTCCAGTCTTCGCGCAGCACCGCACGGTACTGGTCGAAATAGGCGATCTGCAGGTTGGTGCCGGCCACCACTTCGCCACTGTCCGGCGTGAGGTCGCCCAGCAGCAGTTTGAGCAGGGTGGTCTTGCCACTGCCGTTGGGGCCGATCAGGCCAATGCGGTCGCCGCGCAGGATGGTGGTGCTGAAGTCCTTGACCATGCAGCGCTCGCCAAAGGCGAACGAGATGTCCTTGACGTCGATCACCTTCTTGCCGGAATTCTCGGCCTGCGCCGCTTCCATCTTGACGTTGCCGCTCATCTCGCGGCGCTGCGAACGTTCATTGCGCATCGCCTTGAGCCGGCGCACGCGACCTTCGTCGCGGGTGCGGCGGGCCTTGATGCCCTGGCGGATCCACACTTCTTCCTGCGCCAGCAGTTTGTCGAAGCGCGCATTTTCCTGCGCCTGTGCGTTGAGCCGTTCTTCGCGGCGACGCTCATAGTTGGCCCAGTCGCCCGGCCAGCTGGTGACCTGGCCACGGTCGATCTCGACGATGCGGGTGGCCAGCGCGCGCAGGAAGCGTCGATCGTGGGTGACGAACACCACGCTGCCGCTCCAGCTCTTCAGGAAGGCCTCAAGCCAATCGATGGCTTCGATGTCCAGGTGGTTGGTCGGTTCGTCCAGCAGCAGCAGGTCGGGTGCGGACACCAGCGCGCGGGCCAGCAGCACACGTCGCTTCATGCCGCCGGAAAGACGACCGAACTCGGCCTCGCCATCCAGCTCCAGCTTGGTCAGGGTTTCCTCGACCCGCTGGTCCAGGCCCCAGCCGTTGGCGGCATCGATCTTCGCCTGCACCGCGCCCAGCGCGTCGCCGTCGAAGACCTCGGCATGGCTGAGGTGATGGAACTCGGCCAGCCACTGGCCCAGTTCGCCCAGGCCATCGGCCACCACATCGAACACGCTGCCGGCGGCACCGTGGGGCACTTCCTGTTCCAGCCGGGTGACCCGCACCCCCTGCTGCACGCGGATTTCGCCGTCATCGGGCTTGTGGTCGCCGGACAGCAGCTTGAGCAGGGTGGATTTGCCGGCACCGTTGCGCCCGATCAGGGCGATGCGTTCGCCCGGCTCGATGGACAGTTCGGCTTTTTCCAGCAACAACGGGCCGCCGACGCTGAAGTCGACGTTCTGCAGAGTAATCAGAGGCATCCCACCATTGTAAGCGGGACGGTCGACTGCCGTCGCCTACCGCAGCAATGCCGACAGCGCCGGAGGCAGATGCCGGCGCGGATGCTGCACCTGCCAGAGCTGCCGCGACAGCGGCGGCAGCCCGGTCTGCAGCACCTGCAACCGGCCCAGCGCCAGCAGGTCGGCCACCGCGTGGCGCGACAGGCAGGCCAGCCCCAGGCCGGCGGCGGCCGCCTGCTTGATCGCCTCGGTGCTGCCCAGCTGCATGCTGTGCGCGAAGGCGTGCAGGTGCGGCAGCAGGCCCTGCTCCACGGCTTCGCGGGTGCCCGAGCCCGGTTCGCGCAGCAGCCAGCGCGCCTCCCGCAGCGCCGCCAGCGATATCCGTGCCGGTGCGGAGGCGGCCGCCACCACCACCAGTTCGTCGCGCTGCCAGGGCTGCACCCGCAGCCCATCGGCATGGCAGGGGCCTTCGATCAATCCGACATCCACTTCCAGCCGCTGCACCCGGGCCACCACCTCGGCACTGTTGCCGATCTGCAGGTCCACCCGGGCCTGCGGCCGTGCCGCCAGCAGCGCGGCCACCCGCGGCGGCAGCAGGTAGTTGCCGATGGTGGTGCTGGCCGCAATGCGCAGCTGCAGCGGCAGGCCCTCGCCACTGCCCTGCCCGACCCCGGCCTCCTGTTCCAGGCTGCCAGCCGCCAGCAGCAGCGTCCGCGCCGGGTCCAGCAGGGCGCGGCCATGCGCGTTGAGCAGCAGGCGACGACCGACCCGGTCGAACAGCGGCACCGGCAGCTGGTGCTCCAGTTCGTTCAGCGCCGCGCTCACCGCCGATTGCGACAGGCCCAGCTGCCCGCCTGCCGCCGTGGTGGTGCCGGCATCGGCCACCGCCACCACCACCTGCCATTGCCGGAGCGTCAGACGCAACATGGTTCAACCTGTTTTACTGGTAGGTAATAGCAATCTTATTCGTTTTACAGGTAGTTATACGGGGCGCAGGCTGGCCCAGTCCTGTTCATCGAGCGATTGCATGAATACCGCCACCTCCCCTGTTGCCCAGCCCTCCCTGCGGCAGCGCTGGCAGCTGCGCCTTCCTGGCCTCGCATTGAGCGCCGTCGTGGCCGCACTGGCGCTGCTGCTGGGCAACCAGCCAAGCCTGCAGGCGCATGGCCTGAGTGCCCTCACCCTGGCCATTGCACTGGGCATCGCACTGGGCAACACCGTGTATCCGCGCCTGGCCGGGCGCGCGGGGGCGGGCGTGGGCTTTTCCAAGCAATGGCTGTTGCGCGCCGGAATCGTGCTGTACGGGCTGCGCCTGACCTTCCAGGACATCGGCCAGGTCGGCCTGGCCGGTGCGCTCATCGACGTGGCCGTGGTGACCAGCACGCTGCTGCTGGCCGCCTGGGCCGGCACCCGTCTGCTCGGGCTGGACCGCAACAGCGCGCTGCTGATCGGGGCCGGCAGTGCGATCTGCGGTGCGGCCGCGGTGATGGCGGCCGAACCGGTGCTGCGCGCACGCGCCGAACAGGTGACGGTGGCGGTGTCCACCGTCGTGGTGTTCGGCACCCTGGCGATGCTGGCCTACCCGCTGCTGTACCAGTTCAACCTCAGCCATGCGCTGCTGCCGGTCAGCGAGCACGCCTACGGCGTGTTCGCCGGTTCGACGATTCACGAGGTCGCCCAGGTGGTCGCCGCCGGTGGCGCGGTCAGCCCGGACGCCGCCGACACCGCCGTGATCACCAAGATGGTGCGGGTCATGCTGCTGGCCCCGGCACTGGTGGCGGTGTCGCTGCTGCTGGCACGCAGCGGCTCGGGCGCAGCGCAGGCAACGCGCGCGCGGATCGTGGTGCCGTGGTTCGCGTTCGGCTTCATCGCGGTGGCGGCGTTCAACTCGCTGCAGTGGCTGCCCTCCGCGCTGGTGCACGCGCTGGTGCAGCTGGACACCCTGCTGCTGGCCATGGCGATGGCCGCGCTGGGCCTGACCACGCATGTCTCGGCGCTGCGCCAGGCCGGGATGAAGCCGCTGCTGCTGGCGCTGCTGCTGTTTGCCTGGCTGCTGCTGGGCGGCCTGGGCGTGAATCTGGGCGTACAGGCGCTGCTGGGGTGATCGCGGGTAGAATGTGGCATGAACGAATTCTCCGAACTGCCCCTGTCGGCCTCGCTGGCAGCGGGCATCGATGCGCTGGGCTATACCCGCATGACGCCGGTGCAGGCGCAAAGCCTGCCCGCCATCCTTGAGCGCCGCGATGTGATCGCCCAGGCTCCCACCGGCAGCGGCAAGACG
Organism: Stenotrophomonas maltophilia; assembly: GCA_002387845.1. Classification (GTDB taxonomy): domain Bacteria; phylum Pseudomonadota; class Gammaproteobacteria; order Xanthomonadales; family Xanthomonadaceae; genus Stenotrophomonas; species Stenotrophomonas maltophilia_AG. Next base: position 125,172 of record DGLB01000049.1, read on the forward strand.
GCTGCGTTCGGGCTGGGCCTGCTGCAGAAGCTGGACCCGGCCGTGATCCGGGCGCAGGCGCTGGTGCTGTGCCCGACCCGCGAGCTGGCCGACCAGGTCGGCAAGCAGATCCGCAAGCTGGCCACCGGCATTCCCAACCTGAAGCTGGTGGTGCTGACCGGCGGCATGCCGCTGGGCCCCCAACTGGCCTCGCTGGAAGCGCATGACCCGCACGTGGTGGTCGGTACCCCGGGCCGCATCCAGGAACTGGGCCGCAAGCGCGCGCTCAAGCTGGGCGGGGTGACCACGCTGGTGCTGGACGAAGCCGACCGCATGCTCGACATGGGCTTTGAAGAGCCGATCCGCGAAATTGCCGGACGCACCAACAAGGACCGCCAGACCCTGTTGTTCTCGGCCACCTTCCCCGACGAGATCCGCCAGATCGCGCGCGACCTGCTGCGTGACCCGCAGGAAGTCACGGTGGAAGGGGCCGACCACGCGCCGGCGATCCGCCACCTGTTCTGCGAGGTCGACCTGAGCAGCAAGCAGAAGGCCCTGGCCGGGCTGCTGCTGAAATACACCCCGGAATCGGCGGTGGTGTTCTGCAACACCCGCCGTGACGTGGACGAGGTCGCCAACTCGCTGCAGCAGTTCGGCTTCTCGGCGCTGGCCCTGCACGGCGACATGGAACAGCGCGACCGCGACGAGGTGCTGGTGCGCTTTGCCAACCGCAGCTGCAACGTGCTGGTGGCCAGCGACGTGGCCGCGCGCGGACTGGACGTGCAGGACCTGGCGGCGGTGATCAACTACGAGCTGCCCACCGACATCGAAACCTACCAGCACCGCGTCGGTCGTACCGGCCGCGCCGGGGCCACCGGCCTGGCCATCAGCCTGGTGACCGGACGCGAGCGCAACCGCGCCGACGCGCTGGAAGCAGCGCAGGGTGCACCGCTGGACTGGCAGAAAACACCGTTGGCCACCGCACGCCCGGCCGTGCTGCCGCAGGCGGCGATGCAGACGTTGCGGATTGACGGTGGCAAGACCGACAAGCTGCGCCCGGGCGACATCCTCGGCGCGCTGACCGGCGAGGCCGGGTTGTCGGCCAAGGTGATCGGCAAGATCGACATCTATGCCACGCGTTCGTATGTGGCGATCGCGCGCGAGCAGGTCGGCAAGGCGATCGCGCGGCTGGAAGCCGGCAAGATCAAGGGCCGCCGGTTCCGGGTCCGCAAGATGTGATGGACTGCGGGTGACACGCCATGCGTGTCACCGCGGTGCTCAATACACCAGGTTCGCCACCAGCGGCACGCTGCCATCCCAGCGCTCGCGGCCGCCCAGACCGGCCAGTTCCACCAGCACCGCCGCGCCCAGCACCTCCACCTGCAGCTGCCGCGCCAGCGACAACGCCGCCAGCAGCGTGCCGCCCGTGGCCAGCACATCGTCGACCACCAGCACCCGTGCACCGGGTGGCAGCGCATCGGCATGCACCTCAATGCTGTCGGTGCGGTATTCCAGGGTGTAGTCCTGGCGCAGGGTACGGCCCGGCAACTTGCCCGGTTTGCGGACCGGCACGAAGCCAACGCCCAGCACCCGCGCCATCGCCGCACCCAGGATGAAGCCACGCGACTCGATGCCCATCACCGCGTCCAGCTTCGCCTCGCGCCACGGCGCGACCATGGCATCGATCGCCGCCGCGAAGTCCGGCCCGTGGGCGAGCAGCGGCATGATGTCCTTGAACAGAATGCCCGGCTTGGGGAAATCGGCGATGTCGCGCAGGCGACCAGCCCAGGCGGGCACGGCGGCGGAGGAATCGGTCATGGCTCAGGTACCGCAAAGGGTGGCATAGGGTACCGCGCCGGCCCTTTGCCCGGGCCGGCCACTGGCCCGGACAGGTTCAGGAACTGCACGACAGCATCGAACAGCCGGCCTTGTCCAGCGCCCAGTCCGGCCGCTTCGCCGCGTAGCGCCCAGCGCCTGGCTGAGCCTCGTAGGGCCGGCGCAGCAGCGCCTGCAGGGCGTGCACGCCCCCCAGATCGCCCTGCTCGGCCCGTTCGATGGCCTCCTGCGCCAACCAGTTGCGCAGCACATAAAGCGGGTTGGCCCGGTCCATGACGGCGCGGCGAGCAGCCGGGTCCAGGCCGTCCGCACGCACGCGTTCTGCATACCGGTGCAGCCACGCCTGCAGGGCCGGCAGCACTGCTTCGCGCCGCTCCGGGCTGTAGAACGCGTCCTCCAGCACAGCCACCGACGGCGCGGCCGGGTCCAGCGCGGACAAGGCGCGGAATGCCAGGGTCATGTCCATCTGGCCGTCCTGCAGCAATTGCCGCCACTCGGTCATGCGGACCCGATCGTCATCGGTGCACGCCGCCAGCCCGAACTTCGCGGCAGCATCGTCGCGCTCGCATCGCGCGTAGGTGGCCTGGAAGGCGGCCAACCCCTCGTGCAGCGGCGCGACGTCGTCGAACAGCGGCGCCACCGCCTGTGCCAGCCGGGTCAGGTTCCAATACGCCACCTGCGGCTGCGTGCCGAAGCGGTAGCGGCGGCCCTGCGCGTCGGTGGTGTTGGGTGTCCAGTCGGGATCGTAATCCTCCACCCAGCCATAGGGGCCGTAGTCGATGGTCAGCCCCAGGACCGACATGTTGTCGGTGTTCATCACGCCGTGCACGAAGCCGACCCGCATCCAGTGCGCCACCATCACCGCCGTGCGTTCGCAGACCTGCGCGAACCAGCGCGCATCGCGGTCCTGCCCTGCCCCCTCCAGGTCCGGGAAGTCGCGGGCGATGCAGGCATCGACCAGCTGTCGCAGCAGATCGACGTCACCCCGCGATGCGGGCAGTTCGAAGCTGCCAAAGCGCAGGAACGACGGAGCCACCCGGCACACCACCGCACCGGGCTCGGCCTGCGGGTGGCCGTCGTAGAACATGTCGCGCACCACCGTCTCGCCGGTGCCGACCAGGCTCAGTGCACGCGTGGTCGGCACCCCCAGGTGGTACATGGCTTCGCTGCACAGGAACTCACGGATCGACGAGCGCAGCACCGCGCGGCCGTCGGCCCCGCGCGAGTACGGCGTGCGTCCGGCTCCCTTGAGCTGCAGCTCCCAGCGTTCGCCCTGCGCGGTGACCAGCTCACCCAGCGAGATCGCCCGCCCGTCGCCCAGCTGTCCGGCCCAGTGGCCAAACTGATGTCCGCCGTAGTTGGCCGCCCACGGCTGCATGCCGGCGTACAGCGCATTGCCACCGAACACGCGGGGGAAGTCGGCGCTGTCGAGCAGGTCCTGGCCCAGCCCGAGGCGTTCGGCCACGTCGGCCGAGTACGCCAGCAACTGCGGGGCCGCGACCGGGGTGGGCATCACCTGCGACCAGGCCGCGCCGCGCACCTCGCGCAGTGCGGGCCCCTGCACCGGATCGCCCGGGAGGTCGTGGAGCAGGCGGTTGTCGAACTGCAGTGCGGGCGTGGTCATGTCAGACAGATGGGGCCGGCTGGCGCGGCAGGCAAGTTCAAACCGCGCCGGCGGCCAGGTCCAGCGCCCCGCCCTTGGCCTGCGCACGCTGGTACGCCGGGCGCTGCGCGATCCGCTCCAGGAACGACTGCAGGCGCGGATAGGACGACAGGTCACCGCCCCGCGCCGCGGCCGCCTGCAGCGGGAAGCTCATCTGGATATCGGCGGCGGTAAAGCGTTCGCCGGCAAACCACGGCGTGTTGCCCAGCTCGCGTTCCATCCACTGCAGATGCAGCTTGATCTGCGGGCCGACAAAGCCCTTCAGCGCCTTGTCGGCGATCTGCCGGGCAATCGGCCGTGCGAAAAACGGCATCGGGGCCTTGCGCAGGCGCGCGAACACCAGCGACATCACCATCGGCGGCATCGCCGAGCCTTCGGCGTAGTGCATCCAGTAGCGATAGCGCAGGCGCTCGGGCGACTGCAGCGGCACCGGCTCGGGCGAGAACTGGCGGGCACTGTCATAGCGGTCCACCAGGTATTCGAGGATCGCGCCGGATTCGGCCAGCACCAGGGCGTCGTCCTCAACCACCGGTGACTTGCCCAACGGGTGCAGATCACGCAGCGCCTGCGGGGCCAGCCAGGTTTTCGGATCGCGCTGGTAGCGGACCACCTGGTACGGAAGATTCAGCTCTTCCAGCATCCACAGCACGCGCTGGGAGCGGGAATGGTCCAGATGGTGCACCTTGATCATCAGCAGGTCCGCAACGGCAAACGTCCATGCTACTGCGCGCCGATGAACGCACAAACAAAAACGCCGGAAGCTTGCGCTTCCGGCGTTGTGGCAACCTTTCGGCAGCAGGGGTCGATTAGACCGCCTGCACCTGGTCAGCCTGCATGCCCTTCTGGCCCTGCACGGCGACGAAGGTGACCTTCTGGCCTTCCTGCAGCGACTTGAAGCCGGTGCCCTGGATGGCGCGGAAGTGCACGAACAGGTCCGGGCCGCTTTCCGGGGTGATGAAGCCGAAGCCCTTGGCATCGTTGAACCACTTGACGGTGCCGGTCTGACGCTCAGACATTTACTAACTCCTGAAACAATAGTTGAAATAATCGCGGCCACCCGAGGAGTGGGAGCCGAGACTGAGTTGCAGGCGTTGGTAAAGCGGATCGATGAGCGGATCGTGAGATCAACTGCACCAGGCCACGATTCACGGTGACCCTAGCAAACACAGTGGGGGTGACGATACGCGTGTTTTCGGGAAAAAGCGATAGGTGCGACATTCAGACATTTCCGGCTCATCCTAGGCGGGACAAGGATTTGCGCGGATCTGCAAGTTTTCCTACCCCGTATTCAGATTTTTCCTAGCTGAACTTCGGCCAAATTCCTGATTCAAGATTCAGCCATTCCAGCCGAATCGGGCAGTCGCAGCGCCGATGTGAAGGCACGCGGCCGCCCGCTGAGCGGATCGGCGAACGCCAGACCCTGCGCCAGCAGCTGCAACGGCCGTGGCGTGCCTGCGGACGGCGCGCGCAGCGTCGGGTACAGGTCGTCACCGAGGATCGGCGCGCCCAGCGCGGCCATGTGCACCCGCAACTGATGCTTGCGCCCGCTGTGCGGGTGCAGCCGGTACCGCCAGATCCGCCCCTGGCCTTCGATCAGCTCGATGCGGGTGCTGGCGTTCGGCGGGCCGGCCCCCTCGGCCATGCGGAAGAACGGCTCCCCGGGCACCAGCCGGCTGTCCCGCTGCAGCGGAAACACCTGCCCGGGCAGGGCCGGGGCCAACGCTTCGTACACCTTGTGGATGTGCCGCTCCCGGAACAACCGCTGGTAGGCATCGCGGCTGGCAGGCCGGGTCGAGAACAGCACCAGCCCGGCGGTCAGGCGGTCCAACCGGTGCAGCGGCACCAGGTCACGGTTGCCCGTCCGCGCCACCAGCCGCGCCAGCAGGGTCTCACGGACATACCCGCCGGCCGGGGTCACCGGCAGGAAGTGTGGCTTGTCGGCCACCAGCAGGTCCTCGTCGATGTGGAGGATGGACTCGCGGCCGCAGACGGTGGGCTCATCGGCCACTTCGCGGTAGTACCGGATCTCCAGCCCGACCCGCCAGGGGTCGGTGGCCGCGAGCGCCCTGCCCTGCGCATCCTGCACCCGGCCGCGCGCGAAGCGGTCCAGCCATTGCGCGCGGTCGATCCCCGGGAAACGCGCACACAGCCCGTCCAGCAGGCACGCCCAAGGGCCGGCGGCCAGCTGCAGCCGGCTCGCCGCCAGCGGATCAAACAGGGAATCGGACGTGTGCATGACCCACGCATTATCATGGCGCTCTTTGTTCACGGTACCCCCATGGCCCTTACCGCCACCATCCGCAAGGCCGAGCTGCAGATCAGCGACATGGACCGCGGCTATTACGCCAGCCACAACCTGACCCTGGCCCAGCACCCCTCCGAGACCGACGAACGCCTGATGGTGCGGCTGCTGGCCTTCGCCCTGAACGCCGAGGAGCGGCTGGAGTTTGGCCGGGGCTTGAGCGTGGACGACGAGCCGGACCTGTGGAAGCAGGACTACACCGGGGCGATCGAGCGCTGGATCGACCTGGGCCAGCCGGACGAGTCGCGCCTGCGCAAGGCGGCAGGCCGCGCCAGCGCCGTGCAGCTGATCACCTACGGCGGCCGCGCGGCCGACATCTGGTGGGAGCGCAACGCTTCGGCCCTGAACAAGCTGAAGTCGCTGGAGGTCATGGACCTGCCCGGCGAGTTCGTCGAGCAGTGGGGCGCGAAGATCGAGCGCAGCATGCGCTGGACCGTGCTGATCCAGGATGGCGAAGTGCAGCTGATGTCCGAGAACGCCGAACTCAGCGTCATTCCGACCTGGCGCAAGCCCAAGCCGCAGGCGTGAGCTGCCGGGAATGAGCACGATCCGCTGCGATGTACTGGTGATCGGGGCCGGCGCGGCCGGCCTGATGTGTGCGCTGACCGCCGGCCAGCGCGGGCGCATGGTGCAGGTGATCGACCACGCCAACAAGGTGGGCAAGAAGATCCTGATGTCCGGCGGTGGCCGCTGCAACTTCACCAATACCGGCACCACCCCGGCCAATTTCCTGTCGGCCAACCCGCATTTCTGCAAGTCCGCCCTCGCCCGCTACACGCCGTGGGAGTTCATCGGCCTGGTGGAGCGGCACGGGATCGCCTATCACGAAAAAGAGCTGGGCCAGCTGTTCTGCGACATCTCGTCCAAGCAGATCGTGCGCATGCTGGTTGACGAGTGCCAGGCCGCAGGCGTTCAGATCCGCACCGACTGTGCGGTGACCCGGGTTGAGCGCGGCGCGGACGGCTCCCACGTGCACACCGCCCAGGGCCACTTCCACGCCGCCTCGCTGGTGGTGGCCACGGGCGGCTTGTCCATTCCCAGCCTGGGGGCCACCGGCTTCGGCTACGAGCTGGCCCGCCAGTTCGGCCATGAGGTCCTGCCCACGCGTGCCGGGCTGGTGCCGCTGACCCTGAGCGGCAAGCACCAGGAGCGCTTTGCCGACCTCAGCGGGGTGGCGCTGCCGGTGGCAGCGCGCTGCAATGACATGGAATTCCGCAACTCGCTGCTGATCACCCACCGCGGCATCAGCGGCCCAGCCATCCTGCAGATCTCCTCGTTCTGGCAGCCCGGCGACGACCTGCGCCTGGACCTGCTGCCCGGCCAGGACGCCGAGGAATGGCTGCGCAGCATGAAGCGCGAGCGCGGTTCGGCCGAGCTGCGCACGGTGCTGTCGGAGGTGCTGCCGCGCCGACTGGCGCTGCGCCTGTGCGAGCACTGGCTGCCCGACCGCCCGGTCAAGCAGATCGACGAGCGTGAGCTGCGCCAGGCCGCCGCCCTGCTGCAGGACTTCCCGCTGGTGGCCAGCGGCACGGAGGGGTACCGTACGGCCGAGGTGACCCTGGGGGGCGTGGACACACGCCGGGTCTCCTCCAGCACCTTCGAGTCGCAACTGGTGCCGGGCCTGCATTTCGTGGGCGAGGTGCTGGACGTGACCGGTTGGCTGGGCGGCTACAACTTCCAGTGGGCCTGGGCGAGTGGTCGCGCGGCGGGTCTGGTGGTGTAACCGCGCTCACAATCCGCGAACGCCGGTGATGCACCGGCATGGACGTCGCGGCGCGCATCGTGTATCAAGATGGCACTTCGGGGAGTAGTGAATGCAGAACGCAAACGACATCACCGTCCGCCTGCTGATCGTGGACGACAGCGGCGAAAACGCCGAGACCATTGTCAGCACGCTGCGCAACAGCGGCATCGCGGTTCGCCCGGCGCGGCCGCAGAACAACGACGAGCTGGCGCAGATCATCGGCAGCCAGCCGATCGACTTGGTGCTGGCGGCCCCGGCGCAGAGCATTCCGCTGCTGCAGGTGACCCAGCAGATCGCGGCCAGCGGCAAGGACATCCCGATGATCCTGCTGGCCGAAGCGGTCAATGAAAGCGAATGGGTCGAGGCCAGTGCCAATGGCTTCCGCGCGGTGACCCTGCGCCACCGCCCCGAGCACCTGCTGGCGGTGGTGCGCAACGAATGGACCGACCTGCATGCACGCCGCGGGCTGCGCCGGATCGAAGCGCAGATGCGCGAGACCGAGCGCCGCTGCGACGCGCTGATCTCCTCCTCGCGCGACCCCATCGCCTACGTGCACGAAGGCATGCACATCCGTGCCAACGAAGCCTACCTGGAAATGTTCGGGTTCGAATCGTTCGAGGACGTGGAAGGCATTTCGCTGCTGGACATGGTGGCTCCGCAGCACGTGGAGGGCTTCAAGCAGCTGCTGAAATCGCTGAGCAAGGGCGAAGCGCCACCGCCGCAGTACCAGGTGGATGCGCGCAACCAGGACGGCGCGATCTTCGCCGCCACGATGGAGTTCACCCCGGCGACCTATGAAGGCGAATCCTGCCTGCAGGTGGTGTTCCGCCGCCGCATGGAGCTGGACACCGAGCTGGCCCGCGAAGTCGAAGACCTGCGCCAGCGCGACCAGGTGACCGGCCTGTTGAACCGCCCGACGTTCATGGTGCACGTGGAAAACGCGGTGGCCCAGGCGGGCCGCAGCGAAGGTCGCTTCGGCCTGCTGCTGGTCGAACCGGATCATTACGCGCGCCTGCTGCCGGACATCGGCCTGGATTCGGCCGATGCGCTGATTGCCGCGCTGGGCCGGGTGCTGGCCGAGGCGGTGGGCGACAAGGCCCAGGTGGCGCGCTTTGGCGAGCACAGCTTCGCGGTGTTGATGGAAGGTGCCTATGCCGAAACCGAGGCCCTGGCCGACCGCATCCGCGAGGCGTTCGCCGCGCAGGTGTTCAGCATTGGCGATCGTTCGGCAACGGTGACGGTGAGCATTGGCGGCGTGCAGGTGGGCGAGAAGATCGCCAGCATCGGCCAGGTGCTGGCCCGTGCCACGGAATGCCAGCAGGCCGCATCGGAACTGGGCAATACCAGCCGCATCTTTGACCCGGCGGCGGTGGACCGGGTGGAAGAAGAGCGCGTGCAGCGCTGGGTGGCGCGGATCAAGGAAGCGCTGGCGGGCGAAGGCTTCCAGCTGCATTACCAGCCGGTACTGAACCTGCAGGGCGAACCGCTGGAGCTGTACGAGGCCTACCTGCGCCTGGACAACAACGGCGAACTGCTGAGCCCGACGGCATTCCTGGGCATTGCCGAGGAACATGGCCTGCTGGCGGACATCAACCGCTGGGTGGTGACCGAAGCGATCAACGTGCTGGGCCAACGCGCCCGCGCCGGCCATGCCACGCACATGATGGTGAAGATCACCCCGGAATCGTTCAACGACCCGCAGATGGTGGCCACCCTCCGCCGCGAACTGGCAGCACACGGCGTGCCGGGCGAACGCCTGTGGCTGCATGCACCGGAAGCGAAGGTGTTCACCCACCTGCGCAACGCGCAGCAGTTCCTGGCCGACGTGGGCCCGCTGGGCATTCGCATCGGCCTGGAGCAGTTCGGCTCGGGTCTGGATTCGTTCCAGCTGCTGGCGCACTTCCAGCCGCAGTTCCTCAAACTGGACCGCGACTTCACCAGCGATTTCGCCCGCACCCGCGAGCATGCGGACAAGATCAGCGAAATCACCGCACGCGCGCAGGAAGCGAACATCCGCACGCTGGCGGAGTTTGTTGCCGATGCCAATTCGATGAGCCTGCTGTTCAGCGCCGGCGTGGATTACGTGCAGGGTGAGTTCGTGGGGCCTGCGGGGCCTGCGATGAACTTTGATTTCGCGTGATTCTCTGACTTTTCGCGAACAGCAGCGTTTCGGTTGTTACGTGCTGGGGAGGCCTACGGGCAGCCCCGCTCCTGCATCGCGCGATGCGGTGCGAATGGCAACGGCAACAGCCGTTTCGATTCGGGGTCATGCGTTACCGGATGCTGGGAATTTCACGGCCGTCGTCTGTCGAGCGACGCTACCGGGGGGCCCGAAAAGCAGAACGCCAGGCAAAGCCTGGCGTTCTGCGGACGCGTAATCCCGGGAAGGATCAGCTCGTCAGATCGACGAGGTTGGGAATCGCGACATCCGTGGCCACGTCCGCTTCGTAATCCACGCCTTCGACGCCGAAACCGAACAGGCGCAGGAAGTCGGCCTTGTAGCCGGCCAGGTCGCTGATCTCGTACAGGTTCTCGTTGGTCACCTGCGGCCACAGCGCCAGTACTTCCGCCTGGACGTCCGGGGCCATTTCCTTGTAGTCCGCGCGCAGGCGGCCCGCTTCGTCCACCAGTTCCACCGTGCGGCCGTCGGCCAGCAACTGGTGGCGCAGGCGCTCGGTGGCGGTGCCGGTGTCCTTGCCGCCGTAGACGATGTCGTACAGCGTATCGAGCTGCTCGATGCAGCCCTCGTGCGTGCCGCGTTCCTTCATCACCTTGAACAGCAGCGACAGGTACAGCGGCATGGTCGGAATGGCCGAGCTGGCCTGGGTCACCACCGCCTTCAGCACGGACACGCGCGCGTCGCCGCCGATCTTCTGCAGCTTCTCGCGCAGGCCCAGCACCTTCTCGTCCAGGTCCTTCTTGGCCGCGCCGATGGAACCGTTCCAGTAGATGGCCTGGGTGATTTCCTCGCCGACATAGGTGAACGCCGTGGTGGTAGCGCCCTCGGCCAGCACGCCGGCCTCAAGCAGTGCGTCGATCCACATCTGCCAGTCTTCGCCGCCCATCACCGCCACGGTGCCCGCGATTTCTTCCGCGGTGGCCGGCTGCAGCGTGGTTTCGGTCAGCACTTCCTTGTCCGTATCCAGACCACGCAGGGTGATCGGCTCGCCAATCGGCTTCAACGTGGAACTGATCACTTCGCCGGTGCGCGGGTGTTTGCGGCGCGGCGCGGCCAGGCTGTACACCACCTGGTCAACCTGGCCCAGGTCCTGCTTGATCAGCTCGATGACCTTGGCCTTCACCTCATCGGAGAATGCATCACCGTTCACGCTCTTGGCATACAGGCCGGCCTGTTCGGCGTACTTGTGGAACGCCGCCGAGTTGTACCAGCCCGCCGTGCCCGGCTTGCTGTCGGTGCCCGGGCGCTCGAAGAACACGCCCAGCGTGGCCGCGCCACTGCCGAAAGCCGCCGTGATGCGCGCGGCCAGGCCGTAGCCGGTGGACGCACCCAGCACCAGCACGCGCTTGGGGCCGTTGGGCAGCTTCGGCTGCGCCTTGATGTAGTCGATCTGCTGCTTGACCGCTGCATCGCAGCCGGCCGGATGGGTGGTAACGCAGATGAAGCCGCGAACGCGCGGTTTGATGACCATGAACACCTCGAGGGAAACGGAGCGACCAATGGAACGGCCGCGCAACCCCGAAATCGTAGTGCCCCCGACGCCCCCGCACAACCAACGCCCCAGTACGGAAAAAAGAAAGCCGCGCAAAGCGCGGCTTCCAGAGTCCCCAACGAAGGAGGAGCCCCCTTCTTGTTGAAGGGGGCGCGCCAACGGCGCGGGGTTAAGGTGGAATGCGTGGGCGCAGGCGAGCAGGCCGTTTACGGCCGGCGCGCCAGCGCCTCGACGTCCTTCGACTTCGGCAGCAGATCCTGCTTGCTTACGCGCAGGATGCCAATCGTCAGCATCGGCACCGCCACCAGGATCGAGGACACCACCACGATCACCGCACCGATCATGTGGGTTTCGGCCAGGCCTTCCAGCGACGTACCGCCGTACAGGTACAGCGCCAGCGCCGACAGGAAGAACATCACCGCGGTGATCACCGTACGCGACAGCGTCTGGTTGATCGAACGGTTCAGCACCTCCAGCGGCTCCACGCGCAGGCTGCGGAAGTTTTCACGAACGCGGTCGAACACCACGATGATGTCGTTGATCGCAAAGCCCATCACCGACAACAGACCGGCCAGCAGGTTCAGGTCGAACTCGCGTCCCATCAGCGACATGTAAGCCAGCGTGACCAGCAGGTCGAACAGGGCCACGAGGCTGGCGGTGACCGCGAACTTCCATTCAAAGCGGAAGCCGATGTAGATCAGGAAGCCGACCAGCATGAAGATCGTGGCGTACAGGCCGTTCAGCGCCAGATCCTTGCCGATCTGCGGTCCGACGTACTCGTTGCGCAGGATGGTGGCCGGATTCTCGGCCGTGGTGATGGCCTTGAGCACCGCGTCGCCGGTGGCCTTGTCCTGGGCCGCCCCTTCGGCACCCGGGTCATGCGCGCCGTGCGGGGCCAGGCGGATCAGCAGGTCGGTGTTGCCACCGAAGCTCTGCACCTGGGCGTTCTCGAAGCCATTGGATTCCAGCTTCGAGCGGACCTGTTCGACGTCCACCTGCTTGTCGAAGCGGGCTTCGATCAGGGTGCCGCCGGTGAAGTCCAGCGCGAAGGTGAACCCCTTGACGCCGATGATGGCCACCGAGGCCAGGAACACCGCGATCGTGACGGCCATGGCGACATGGCGCCAGCGCATGAAGTCGATCTTGGTGTCGTTCGGGAGGATGTGCAGCGGAAACAGTTTCATTGTGCGTGTCGTCCCGTCAGATGGCCACGTTCTGGAGCTTCTTGCGACGGCCGTAGACCAGCGTCGCCAGGGCGCGCGATACGGTGATCGCCGTGAACATCGAAGCGAAAATACCGATGATCATGGTCAGCGCGAAGCCCTTCAGCGGGCCGGTGCCGAAGGCGAACAGCGCCACGCCCACGATCAGGCCGGTCAGGTTGGCGTCAAGAATGGTGCCGCTGGCGCGCTCGTAACCGGTGACGATGGCGGTCTTGCCGGGCACGCCGGCACGCAGCTCTTCACGGATACGTTCGTTGATCAGCACGTTGGCGTCCACCGACAGGCCCACCGACAACGCCAGGCCGGCAAAGCCCGGCAGGGTCATGGTGGCACCGAACAGCGACATCACCGCGACCACGATCAGCAGGTTGAACAGCATGGCCACCGAGGTGATCAGGCCGAACATGCGGTAGTACACGGTGAAGAACACCAGCGTGAACATGAAGGCGTAGACCACGGCGGTGATGCCGCGCTCGACGTTCTCGGCGCCCAGGCTGGGACCGACCACGCGCTCTTCAACGAAGTCCATCGGTGCAGCCAGCGAACCCGACTTGAGCAGCTTGGCCAGGTCTTCGGACTCCTTCTTTTCCAGACCGGTGGTCTGGAACTGCTTGCCGAACACGCCGTTGATGCGGGCCACCGAGATCACTTCCTCGTTCACCTTGAAACCACGCACTTCCTGGCCATCCACTTCGGTCACGGTCGGGACGCGTTCGGTGTACACCACCGCCATCGGCTTGCCGACGTTGGCGCTGGTGAAGTCGAACATGCGCTGGCCGCCGATGGCGTTCAGGGTCACGCTGACCGCGCTGCCACCGTTCTGCTGGTCCTGGGTGGCCTGCGCGGCAACCATCTGGTCACCGGTGACGATCACGCGCTTGTTCAGCACGATCGGACCGGCACCGCCACGGCGCTGGTAGACCTTGCCTTCGGCGGGAATGCGGCCACTGTCGATGATCTCCTGCGAGCGCACCGGGCTTTCTTCCACCACCGCACGGTACTCCAGGGTGGCGGTGGCACCGATCATGCGCTTGGCTTCAGCGGTGTCCTGCACGCCGGGCAGCTGCACGACCACGCGGTCGGCACCCTGGCGCTGGATGATCGGTTCGGAGACGCCGAGCTGGTTGACACGATTGCGCAGCGTGTTGATGTTCTGCTCGATCGCGCCGTTGGCGATGCTGGTCAGCTCGGCATCCGGCACGCTGACGGTGATGCGGTTGCCGCTGACGTCGTAACCCAGGGTCGGCTGGCCCTTGGCCAGCAGCTGGCGGGCTTTTTCGACCACGTCGGCCGCGGCCGACGGGCTGATCACCGCAACAATGCTGTTGTCCTGGCGGCGTTCCACCGACTGGTACGGAATGCGGGCGTCGCGCAGGCTGGTGCGCACGTCTTCGGCGTAGGCGTCCATGCGCTTGTCCAGCGCGGCCTTCTGGTCCACCTGCAGCACGAAGTGCACACCGCCCTGCAGGTCCAGGCCCAGCGTCATCGGACGACCGCCCAGCTTGGCCAGCCAGTCCGGCACGGTGGAGGCCAGGTTCAGCGCAACCGTGTAGTTCTCGCCCACGCTGTCGCGCAGCAGGTCGCTGGCAGCGGCCTGGGTCTTCAGGTCGGGCAGGCGGACGATCAGGCTGTCGCCCTCCTTCTCCGCGCCGATGGTGGCGATGCCGGCCTTCTTCAGGTCGGCCACCACGCGGTCACGGAGCGCATCGTCGACCTGGCCGCCACGGTTGGCGGTGATCTGGACGGCGGCGTCCTTCTGGTAGATGTTGGGCAGCGCGTACAGGGTGCTGAGCGCCAGTACGATCAGGATGACGACGTACTTCCAGCGTGGAAATTCAAGCATTGCCAGGTTCCTGCGCGGTGCCAGTCCCGGCACCGCGGTTGGTCTTGGGAAAAAGGAGGATCAGACGGCCGACTTCAGCGTGCCGGCGGGCAGCACGTTGCCAACCGCGCCCTTCTGCACGCGGATGTTCACGTTGTCAGCCACTTCGACGGTGACGAAGTTGTCGCCGATCTTGGTGACCACGCCGGCGATGCCGCCGTTGGTGAGCACTTCGTCACCGACCTTGATCTTGTCCAGCATCGCCTTGTGTTCCTTCTGGCGCTTCATCTGCGGACGGATCATCAGGAAGTACATGATCGCGATCAGGATGATCGGGAACAGCAGCGTGGTCAGGCCCATGCCCTGCGGCTGGCCGCCGGCGGCTTGGGCGTGGGCGGCGGGAATCAGGAAAGCGAGCAGGTTCATTGTGTGTCCTTGGGTTGGGAGGCGCCCTGCCCCGGGGGGAAGGGTGTCGCCGCGAAACGGTGGGTCAGCCGCGAAGTATGCCACGGCCCAGTAGCTATTCCTTGGGCCAATTGGCACGGTCTTCAAGGCGTGCGGGTCAGTCCTGGCCTTCCAGCGGCGGCGTGGCCATGCCCCGGGCCGCGTAGAAGGACTCGCGGAAGGCGGCGAAGGTTCCCGCCGCGATGGCCGCGCGCATGTCGGCCATCAGTTTCTCGTAGTAGTACAGGTTGTGCAGGGTGCCCAGCATCGGGGCCAGCATTTCGTTGCAGCGGTCCAGGTGGCGCAGGTAGGACCGGGTGTAGCCGCTGCTGCAGGCATGACAGCCACAGCCCGGCTCGATGGTATCCATGTCACGCTCGTAACGGGCGTTGCGGATGCGCACGGTGCCGGTGGAGGTGAAATAGTGCCCATTACGGGCATTGCGGGTCGGCATGACGCAATCGAACATGTCCACGCCCCGGGCCACGCCTTCCACCAGGTCTTCCGGACGCCCCACCCCCATCAGATAACGCGGGCGGTCAGCAGGCAGGATCGGGTTGAGGTGGTCGAGCATGGCATTGCGCTCGTGCTCCGGCTCGCCCACCGCCAGGCCCCCGATGGCGTAGCCATCAAAGCCGATCTGCTGCAGGCCCTCGGCCGAGCGGGTACGCAGGTCGTGGTGGACGCCGCCCTGGACGATGCCGAACAGGGCCGCGTCGTTGCCCAGTTCATCATGGGCATTGCGGCTGCGCTGCGCCCAGCGCAGGCTCAGCTCCATCGAGGTGCGGGCCACCGGCTCGGTGGCCGGGTACGGGGTGCACTCGTCGAAAATCATCACGATGTCCGAGTCGAGCACCTTCTGGATCTTCATGCTCTCTTCCGGGCCCAGGAACACCTTGGCCCCGTCGGTCGGCGAGGCGAAGGTGACCCCTTGTTCAGTGATCTTGCGGCGATGGGCCAGGGAGAACACCTGGAAGCCGCCGGAGTCGGTCAGGATCGGGCCATTCCAGCGCGCGAAGCCGTGCAGGCCGCCGTGGTCGGCGATCACGTCCAGGCCCGGGCGCAGGTACAGGTGGAAGGTGTTGCCGAGGATGATCTCCGCGCCCAGCGCCCGGATCTGCTCCGGCAGCACGCCCTTGACCGAGCCATAGGTGCCCACCGGCATGAACGCCGGCGTTTCCACCGTGCCACGCGGGAAGGTCAGTCGGCCGCGACGGGCACGGCCGTCAGTGGTCTGGAGCTGGAACTGGAGTCGGGACATCGGGACGGATACTGGGCAAATAATCGCCGATTATCGCCCAAAGTGCCGACGCAGAGCCAGAACCCTCCGGGCCGTCACTGCCCCCGCGGGAACAACAGCATGGCGTCGCCGTAGCTGAAGAAGCGGTACTTTTCCGCAATCGCGGCCGCATAGGCCTCAAACACCCGCTCCTGCCCGGCAAACGCCGAAATCATCATCAACAGGGTGCTTTCGGGCAGGTGGAAGTTGGTGATCATCGCGTCCACGCTGCGAATGCGGTAACCCGGGGTGATGAAGATCTGGGTTTCACCCGCGTAAGGCAGCAGTTCACCGTCGCGCATCGCGCTTTCCAGCGCACGCACCACGGTGGTGCCCACCCCGATCACGCGGCCGCCCGCGGCGCGGGTCTGGCGCACCTGCTGCACCAGGTCGGCCCCCACGTTCAGCCACTCGCGGTGCATCACGTGGTCCTTCAGGTCATCCACCCGCACCGGCTGGAAGGTGCCCGCGCCGACGTGCAGGGTGACGTGGCCGGTGGACACGCCGCGCGCCTTCAGCGCCGCCAGCAGGTCCTCGTCGAAGTGCAGGCCGGCGGTGGGTGCGGCCACTGCGCCCACTTCGCGCGCGAACACGGTCTGGTAGCGCTCACGGTCGTCCATGCCCGGTTCGCGCTGGATGTACGGCGGCAGCGGCAGCCGGCCAGCATGCAGCAGCCATTGCTCCAGGCTTTCCGGCACATGGAACTGCAGCACGTAGAACTCGCCGTCGCGGCCCAGCACCTCGGCCTCGCCACCGGCATCCAGGGCGATCCGGCTGCCGGCCTTGGGCGACTTGCTGGCCCCGACCTGGGCCCGGGCCTGCTGCGCGCCCAGCAGACGCTCGATCAGGATCTCCACGCGGCCGCCGCTGGCCTTCTGCCCGAACAGACGCGCCGGAATCACCCGGGTGTCGTTGAACACCAGCAGGTCGCCGGGCTGCAGCAGCTGCGGCAGGTCACGGACCTGGCGGTGTTCGAACCCGGCCGGGACCGGCGGAACCACCATCAGGCGGCTGGCCGAGCGCTCGGCGAGCGGGGCCTGGGCAATCAGTTCAGGCGGCAGGTCGTAGTGGAAATCAGACTTCTTCAAGGCGGCGTGCAGCAACAGGTCGAGAATGTCGCGCATTGTACGACTGGCTCCCGGTGGCAATGCATGTGGCCGCCAACGTCGCGCAAAATGCTGCTATGCAACAGTTTTCCCCGGGGTTATCGCGCGAAAAAACGCGTGCTAGCATCGAGCCGGAAGTCCGATGCACGAGCCCCGAAGCGCGCGCCTGGTCGCGCGTTTTGCATTTCCGCCGTGCCGCCATTCGTTTCAGGAGATCTGCAATGAGCTTCATCGACCGCCTCGCCCCGCTTCGCGCCCAGCCCGGCACCCGCCTGACCGCCGGCCTGGATGACGCCACGCTGGAGCGCCTGGCCACCGGCCACCCGCAGCTGCTGGCTGCCGTGGACGCCGCCGTCGCCGAATTCGAGCGCGTCCGCGCCAGCCTGGACGATGTGCTGGCGCTGGATGAGCGCGACCAGATCGCCGCCATGCAGGACGGCTTCGTCAATTTCTACGCTGACGATGCAGTGACCCCGTATGTCGCCCTTGCCGCACGCGGCGCCTGGGTGGTGACGCTGAAGGGCGCGGTGCTGTACGACGCCGGCGGCTACGGCATGCTCGGCTTCGGCCACACCCCGCCGGCCGTGCTGGAAGCCCTGGCCGCGCCGCAGGTCATGGCCAACATCATGACCCCGCACCTGTCGCAGCGCCGCTTCATCCAGGCCCTGCGGCAGGAAATCGGGCATACCCGTGGCAGCAGCCCGTACACCCGGTTCATGTGCCTGAACTCCGGCTCTGAAGCCGTCGGCCTGGCCGCCCGCATCGCCGACGTCAACGCGAAGCTGCAGACCGACCCGGGCGCGCGCCATGCCGGGGCGAAGATCAAGCGCGTTGTGGTCAAGGGCAGCTTCCATGGCCGCACCGACCGCCCTGCCCTGTATTCCGATTCCAGCCGTCGCAGCTACGTGCAGCACCTGGCCAGCTATCGCGGCGAAGACAGCGTGATCACGGTCGCACCCTACGACGAAGCCGCGCTGAAGCAGGTGTTTGCCGACGCCGCCGAGCAGCGCTGGTTCATCGAAGCGGTGTTCCTGGAGCCGGTGATGGGCGAAGGCGACCCGGGCCGTTCGGTGCCGCCGGCGTTCTACGCACTGGCGCGCGAGCTCACCCGCCAGCACGGCAGCCTGCTGCTGATCGACTCCATCCAGGCCGGCCTGCGCGCGCACGGCGTGCTTTCGATCGTGGACTACCCCGGCTTTGAAGGGGTGGACGCGCCCGACATGGAAACCTATTCCAAGGCACTCAATGCCGCGCAGTTCCCGCTGTCGGTGCTGGCCGTGACCGAGCATGCCGCGCAGCTGTACCGCAAGGGCATCTACGGCAACACCATGACCTCCAACCCGCGGGCGCTGGACGTGGCCTGCGCAACGCTGGGCCTGCTGACCCCGCAGGTGCGCCAGAACATCCGCGAACGCGGCGCTGAAGCGGTTCGCAGGCTGGAGCAGCTGAAGTCCGAACTGGGCGGGCTGATCACCAAGGTCCAGGGCACCGGCCTGCTGTTCTCGTGCGAACTGGCGCCGCAGTTCAAATGCTACGGGGCCGACTCCACCGAGGAATGGCTGCGCAACCATGGCGTCAACGTCATTCATGGTGGCGAAAACTCATTGCGCTTCACCCCGCACTTCGGCATGGACAGCGACGAGCTGGAGCTGCTGGTGCAGCTGGTCGGCCGCGCCTTGAAGGAAGGCCCGCGCCGGGAAGCGTCGCAGGCCGCGTAACGCCGGGCTTGCCCGGCGCCACATCGTGCGATAATGACTGCCTGCATCACCGAAACCACCCCGCCGTTCACCGGCGGGGCTTTTTCGTTTCCGCTGCAGCATTTTTGAACACAGGAAGATCCAATGAAGTCGATTTGCGTTTACTGTGGCTCCAACGCCGGGAGCAAGCCCATCTACACCGAGCGCGCGATCGCGCTGGGCGACCGCATCGCCCGCGACGGCCTGCGCCTGGTCTATGGCGGCGGCAACGTCGGCCTGATGGGCACGGTGGCCAATGCAGTGCTGGCCGGCGGCGGCGAAGTGACCGGGGTGATCCCGCAGCAGCTGGCCGACTGGGAAGTGGCCCATCGTGGCCTGACCGAGCTGGAAATCGTCGGCTCCATGCATGAACGCAAGTCGCGCATGTTCGACCTGTCCGATGCGTTCGTGGCCCTGCCTGGTGGCTTTGGCACCATGGAAGAAATCTTCGAGATGCTCACCTGGCGCCAGCTCGGCATCGGCAACAAGCCGTGCGCCTTCCTGGACGTGGACGGCTTCTACGCACCGCTGATCGGCATGATCGACCGCATGGTCGAAGAACGCTTCCTGCACCCGGACCAGCGCGCCGACCTCTGGTACGGCTCGGACATCGACGCCATGCTCGACTGGATGCGCAGCTACCAACCGGCGCAGGCCTCGAAGTGGATCGACGAAAAGCGCCGCACCGCGTTGCGTTGATCAACCGGTGACGAACGCGTCCATCGGTGCGGGGCGCCCCAGCAGGTAGCCCTGCCCGTAATCGCAGCCCAGTTGCAGCAGCGTCTGCCGCTGGGCGGCGTTTTCAATGCCCTCGCCCACCGTCTCGATGCCCAGCGTGCGCGCCAGCGACAGCACGCCCTGTACCAGCGCGTAGGTGCTCTGCAGGTCGCGGCCATGCAGGCCGGCAATGAAGCTCTGGTCGATCTTCAACGTGGAGATCGGGAAACGATGCAGGTAGGACAGCGCCGAGAACCCGGTGCCGAAGTCGTCCAGCTGCACCAGCACGCCACGCTCGCGCAATGTCTGCAGCACACGCAGCGTGCGCGGACCATCATCCAGCAACGCCACCTCGGTGATCTCCAGGCGCAGCCGGCGCGGATCGGCCCCGGCGGCCTCGATCAGCCCGAACAGGCGCGGGGTGAAATCGGGTGAGCGGAAGTGGCGCGGCGACACGTTGACCGACAGATACCCTTCCCCGCCCTGGGCCAGCTGCCCGATCACGTCCTCATACAGCAGCCAGTCCACCTGCTCGATCAGGCCGCTTTCCTCGCCCAGGTCCAGGAACGCGCTCGGCAACAGCAAGCCGCGCCGTTCGTGCTGCCAACGCAGCAGCGCCTCATAGCCCATCACCGCGCCGTCGCTGAGGCGCACGATCGGCTGGTAGTACGGCACGAAATCACGGTTGTTGATCGCCCGGCGCAGGTCGGCTTCCAGGTCCAGGCTGCGCAGCGCTTCCTCGCGCATGGCTTCGTCGAACACCGCGAAGCGGTCCTTGCCCTGGGCCTTGGCCCGGTACATGGCCGCGTCGGCGTCACGCACCAGTTCTTCCGCACTGCGGTAGCGCGGACCCCACAACGCGATGCCCAGGCTGCCGGACGGGAACAGCTCGCGCCCCTGCACCCACATCGACTCTTCCAGCGCCGCCAGCATGCGCTGGGAAAACTCACGCGCCGATTCCAGCCCTTCCGGACACTGCAGGAGGATGGCGAACTCGTCGCCGCCCAACCGCGCGACCAGGTCGTTGCTGCCGACCATGGAGACAATCCGCCGCGCCACCTCGACCAGCATCTGGTCGCCGGCAGCGTGGCCGATGCTGTCGTTGACCAGCTTGAAACGGTCCAGATCCAGGAACAGCACCGCAAACCCCGGTCCACCGGGAAGCTGCGCCAGGTTGATCGCGTCTTCCAGCCGATCCAGCAGGTGCACACGGTTGGGCAACCCGGTCAGCGCATCGTGCAGCGCCTGGTGGGTCAGCCGCTGCTCGGCGCGCAGGCGCTCGCCGATCTGCCCCAGCAGCTGTTCATTCACTTCGGCCAGCTCGCGGGTGCGCTCTTCAACGCGTTTTTCCAGCTCGGCGTGGGCCAGCCGCAGCTGCTCCTGGTTGCGCTGGCGGGCCAGGCCATTGCCGATGTTCTGGGCCACGAAGGTCAGCAGGCGCTGGTCGTGCACGGTGAAGCTGATCTCGGGCGAATAGCTCTGCACCACGATCACGCCGACCACGTCGTCGTCGCTGAGCAGCGGCACCCCGAGCCAGCAATGCGAGCGCGCGCCGAACTCGTGCACGCGTCCGGCCGCGCGCAGCGCGTCGATGTGCTCGCGCGAGGCCAGCAGCGGCTGGCGGTTGCGCACGATGTATTCGGTCAGGCCATGGCTGAAGGGGCGCGACGGACGCGCGGCGTTGTATTCATCAACCGAATACACGAAATCCAGCCCGGTTCCGCCTTCGTTGACCAGGGCGATGTAGAAATTGCGTGCATCCAGCAGCGTGCCGACCACGCCGTGCACCTGCACGTAATACTGATGCAGGCTTTCGGCGCTCATCGCCATTTCGGCGATGTTGAACAGCGCCAGCTGCAGTTTCTCGGCGCGGCGACGCTCGATCACCTCGTCCTGCAGGCTGTGATTGGCGCGCTGCAATTCCACGGTGCGCCGTTCCACCTGGCGCTCCAGCTGCACCTGCGCCTGGCGCCGGTCCATGGCGGTCAGAATGTGCTGGGCCACATACCCCAGCAGGGTGCGGTCGGCTTCGTTGTAACGCACGCCGTGTTCGTAACTCTGCACCACGATCGCACCACAGACGCGGCCGTCGCGCAGCAACGGCACACCCAGCCAGTCCAGGCTTTCCGGGCCGCGACGCGGGTCGACTTCGTCGCTGAGCGCGGCAAGCAGTTCATTGGAGGGGCCGCTCAGTGGCTTGCCATGGCGCAGCAGTGCGAAGGTGAGGCTGCGCGGCATTTCATGTTCTTCGTAGCTGCGGTCCGGGTCGGCCACGAAGCTGTCGCGCTGGTCGGCGAAGTACAGGAAACGGATGCGCCGGTGCACGTCATCGTATTCGACGATGTAGCAGTTCTGCGCGTACATCAGCGAGTTCAGCACGCGGTGGAAATGCCGCAGCATGTCGGTCATTTCCAGGTCGGCACCGGCGAGGTCGGCAATCTCGTACAGCGCCTGCTGCAGGCGTTTGGAATTCTCCAGCGACAGGATCTGTTCCCGCTGGCGCGCCATCACCAGCGCATCCTGCAGGCTGATCCTGGCAATGTGCCACCAGGCCTCGTGCGGAGCACTTCCATCCGGCAGCTGGGCACGGATCGCCAGCTCGCCGCCCTGGTGCTGCCAGCGCCGCAGGCTGCCGTCGCGCGGCAGCACGCTGCCGAACAGCAGCGCCGGCAGGTCGTCAGCGCGGTCATCCGCGCCAGGCTCGGCCACGCCGCCTTCACCCAACGCGCCGTCCGACCAGCCCAGCAGCAGCCGGCTGTCCGCCGGCAGCAGGGCACACAGCGTGCGCGCAAGCGCGGTGGGCACCACCGCGCCACGCTCGGGATGCCCTGCGGACGTCACTACCTGGCTGGACAGCATGTTCATCTCTTTCTGACACCGGAGTCCCGGTGCCTCCCCTGCCCCCGAGCATAGCGCGACTGCCGGGGGGCAATGGAAGCCCATCAACCCCAAAAGGCACTTCCATACGTTGAAACGTGTGTCCTGGCCGTGATCCTCCCTGCATGTCCGCTGTCCTGTCCCTGCCCCCCCGCTATGCGCGCACGCATTCAGCGCTTACCCTGTGCGCCGTGGACGCCGCTGCCCTGCCCTCCGATGAATCCCTGATGCAGGCCTGGGCCGCCGGCGACGTGCGCGCGTTCGAAGCCCTGTACACGCGCCACCGCAGCCGCCTGTACAGCTTCCTGCTGCGCCAGCTGCGCGATGCTGCGCTGGCCGATGAACTGTTCCAGGACGTCTGGCAGCGGGTGATCGCCGCCCGTGCCGGCTGGCAGCCGGAGGCCGCCTTCACCACCTGGCTGCTGCGCATTGCCCATAATCGGCTCAACGACCATTGGCGCGCCGCCCGCCACCGCCCCGCCGCGCCGGCCGATGCCGAGGAGCGGGTCAACGCGATGAGCGACCGCGACACCCCGGAAACCCAGCTGTCCGACTTCGAACAGCGCCGCCGCCTGCAACTGGCCATGGAACAGCTGCCCGATGACCAGCGCATGGTGCTGCAGTTGCGGCTGGAACAGGAGCTGAGCCTGGAAGAGATCGCGCAGATCACCGGCGTGGGCCGCGAGACCGTCAAATCGCGCCTGCGTTATGCGATGGACAAGCTGCGCGGGGAGTTGACCCCATGAACCGCCCTGAACCGCTGACCCCGGAAGAACGCGAACTGGCCCGCCTGCTGGGCCGGCCGGCGACCAGCGCGCCCTCGGCGCGCGTGGACGAGGCCGTGCTGGCCGCTGCCCGCG